>NZ_MKKH01000034.1 GCF_001942335.1 Cellulosimicrobium sp. CUA-896
GCGCCTCGCCGCAGCGTGCGGCGACCGCCGCGCGCACGGGCCGCGCAGGACGCGCGCGACGGGCTGCTCGACGCGCTCGAGCACGCGCGAGCACGCGGCGGGCGTGCCGACCGTCGTGGCGGCGGTGCGCGGCTCGGCGCTCCGGGACGCGCGCGCGGCCACGGGGTGGCCGGTCACGCGGTGGCTGGGGCGGTTCCGCGCGGACCCGCTGCGCAGGATCGGCCTGCGAGGCGGACCGGCGTCCCGCCCCCGGGGGCGGACCGGCCGGAGCCGGGGCGAGCCGCCTCGCGGAGCTCGCGCGGACGTCGCTGCCGGCCGTCCCGGCGGCGCTGCGCGCGAGCGCGCAGACCGCGGTGCGCGACTACGTCGACGCGGCGACGCGCGGCGTCCCGGACGCCTGGGCGCTCACCGCCCGGCGCCGCGCCGCGGAGGGGGCGGCCGACCTCGCCGACGCGCTCGACCAGGCCGTCGCGGGCACCGAGCTCGAGGCGTCGCGGCGCCCGGTGTGGTGGCGCGTCGTCGGCGCGCTCCAGTGGCTGCTGCTCGCGGCGCTCGCCGCCGGGCTGCTGTGGCTCGCCGTGCTCTGGGTCCTCGCGTACCTGCGCCTGCCCGAGCCCCCGACGCCCGTGCTCACGCTCGGGGGACCGCAGGGTCCGGAGCCGGCGTGGCCGACGCTCCTCGCCCTCGGCGCGGTCCTCGCGGGCGTGCTGCTGGCGCTGCTGTCCCGCGCCGTCGCCGCGGTCGGGGCGCGGCGCCGCGCCGCGCGGGCACGACGGCGCCTGCGCACGGCGGTCGGTCAGGTCGCGGACCGTCTCGTGCGCCTGCCGGTCGGGGAGGAGCTGGCGGCGCTCGCGCGGTGCCGGGCCGGTGCGCTCGTCGCGGCGTCGCCCTGACCGGGCGGTCCCCGGGGGCAGAATGGGCGCGCACCCCCGCCCGTGAGGAAGGACCTCCATGACCCGCCTGCACGTCCCCGTCGCCCTGCGGTGGTCGGACCTCGACGCCTACGCGCACGTCAACAACGTCGAGATGTTCCGCCTGCTCGAGGACGCGCGCATCACCGCGTTCTGGACCCACCCGGAGGCGGGGGAGTCGGCGTGGCCGACGGCGGTGCTCGAGACGGGGCCGCACGCGACGAGCCACACCCTCGTCGCGCGCCAGGAGATCGAGTACCTGCGCCCGCTGTCGTTCACGCGCACGCCCGTGCGGGTGGAGCTGTGGGTGGGCCGGCTCGGCGGGGCGAGCCTCGAGGTCTGCTACGAGGTGCACGACGGCGCGCCCGGCGGGTTCGCGCGGACCGGCCCGACGTCGGGCGGGGCGCCGTACGCGAAGGCCGCGACGACGATCGTCGTCGTCGACGCCGCCACGGGGCGCCCGCGCCGCATTAGCGACGTCGAGCGCGCCGCGTGGGAGCCGTTCGTCGAGGAGCCGCTGACGTTCCGCCGTCGCGGCTGACACCTCACGCCCTCGCGGGGGTCAGGCCCGCGGAGGTCAGGTGGTCCCGGCCGCGCCCTCGCGGTTCTCGCGGGCCGCCGCCACGGCCGCCTCGGCGACGTTGCGCTGCATCCCGCCGAACACGACGCCGTGGAACGGCTTGACCCACCACCAGTAGAGCTGGCCGGCCAGCCCGTGCGGGTAGAACAGGGCGCGCTGGGCGAAGTAGGTGCGGTCCGGGCCGCTCGCCTCGTCGGGCGTGGGGCCCGGGGCCGACGAGTCCGTCGCGTCGGGCAGCTCGGCCGCGGACTCGTCGACGCGCAGCTCGAGCCACGCCAGGCCGGGCAGCCGCATCTCGGCGCGCAGGAGGAGCCGGCTGCCCGGCTCGATGTCCTCGACGCGCCAGAAGTCCAGCTCGTCGTCGACCCGCAGGCGGTGCTCGTCGCGGCGTCCCCGCCGCAGCCCCGGGCCGCCGACCAGGCGGTCGAGCAGCCCCCGCGCGCGCCACGCGAGCGACCACGAGTACCAGCCGCCCTGACCGCCGATCTCCTCGATCACGCGCCACAGCACGTCGCGCGGCGCGTCGACGACCGTGCGCCGCTCGTCGACGTACAGCGAGCCGCCCGCCCAGTCGGGGTCGGTCGGCAACGGGTCCGACGGCGCGCCGGGGACCGACGCCGACGACCACCGCGTGGTCACCTCGCCGTCGTGGACGCGCTGGAGCGCGAGCTCGACCGCGCGGTCGAACCCGACGAGGCCCTCCGGAGGGTCCGGCACGAACTGCGTGATGTCGTCCTCCTGGCACACGACCTCGTGCTGGAGCGACTCGACGAGGGGCCGCGCGATGCCGCTGGGCACGGGGGTGACGAGCCCCACCCAGTGCGACGACAGCTTCGGCGTGAGCACCGGCACGCTGACGATGCGGCGTCGTGGCAGGCCGGCGACGCGCGCGTACCGCTGCATCATGTCGCGGTAGGTGAGCACGTCCGGCCCGCCGATGTCGAAGGCGCGCGACACGTCGTCGGGCAGGGTCGCCGCCCCCACGAGGTAGCGCAGCACGTCGCGCACGGCGATGGGCTGGATGCGGTTGTCCACCCACCGCGGCGTCGTCATCGCCGGGAGCCGCTCGGTGAGGTAGCGCATCATCTCGAAGCTCGCGGACCCCGAGCCCAGGATGACCGCCGCCTGCAGCACCGCCGTCGGCACGCCCGACGCGAGCAGGATGTCGCCGACCTCCTTGCGCGACGCGAGGTGCGGCGAGAGCTCCCCCTCCGGCACGTCGGGGTACATGCCGCCGAGGTAGACGACGCGCCGCACGCCGGCCTCCCGGGCCGCGCGCGCGAACGTCAGCGCGGTGCGGCGGTCGCGCGCCTCGAACGTCGGGCCCGTGCCGAGGGAGTGGATGAGGTAGTACGCGACGTCGCACCCCTCGAGCGCGGCGCGGATGTCGTCGAGGTCGCTCGCGTCGGCCTCGACGACCTCGACCCGGTCGACCCACTCGCGCCCCGCGAGGCGCGCCGGGTTGCGCGCCAGCGCGCGCACGTCGTGCCCCGCACCGAGCAGCTCCGGCACGAGCCGGCCCCCGACGTAGCCCGTGACTCCCGTGACCGCGATCTTCATCCGAGCATCTCCAGCACCTCTCGTTCGGCCCGCGTCTGCGAGGTCGTCCCGCCGATGGTCTCGCCGCGCTCCCACAGGTCGAACAGGCGGGGGTCGATGTACGACGAGCGCGCCACGGCGGGGGTGTTGCCCAGCTCCTCGGCGACGTCCTTGACGATGCCCGTCACCACGCGCTTGCGGGCCCGTTCCGCGCGCGGCGGCGCGCCGGCGTCCGCGAGCGCGCGCGCCGCGAGCACGGTGGCGTGCCACGTGCGGAAGTCCTTGGGGGTCGCGTCGGGCCCGAGCCGGTCCTTGATGTCGGCCTGCACGTCCGCGCTCGTCACGTCCCGCCAGACGGTGGCACCGGCGCGACCGCCGGCCGCGGCCTCGCGCCAGGCGAGCAGCTCGACGCCGCCGCGACGGCGCTTGAGCGTCGTGACGAGCTCCGCGACCACGGGGTCGTCGACGACGGTGTCGCGCACCTGGCCCGACTTCGCCGGGTAGTGGAAGTGCACGCTGCCGTCGCGCCGCACCCGCGCGTGCTCCTTGCGGATCGTGGCGAGCCCGTAGCTGTTGTTGCGCTTCGCGTAGATCTCGCCGCCCGCGCGGAAGTACGCCAGGTCGAGCAGGCGGAACGCGAGCGCGAGCACCTTCTCGCGCGGCATGCCGGGCAGCGCCAGGTCCTCCGCGACCCGACGCCGCGCGGCGGGCAGCCGCCGTCCCACCTCCAGCACGTGGTCGTGCTTGCGCCGCGCGCGGCGCACCTGCCACTGCTCGTGGTACAGGTACTGGCCGCGGCCCGCGGCGTCGCGGCCGAAGGCCTGGATGTGCCCGTTCGGGTACCGGCAGATCCACACGTCCTGCCAGGCGGGCGGGATCGCCAGGTGCGTGCAGCGCGCGAGCTCGTCCTCGTCGGTCAGCGGCAGACCCTCGACGTCCAGGAAGACCCACCCGTCGCCCTTGGGGCGTCGGGAGTACCCGGGTGAGGTGACGGACACGCGGCGCAGTCGCACCCGGTCAGTCTGAGGTGCCCGGGGCGACGCCGCAGCCCGGGAGCCCGCGGCCGCTACATCGCCGGGAGGCGGACCATGCCCTCCTGCGCGATCGACGCGACGAGCGTCCCGTCCTGGGCGAACACCCGGGCGGCGCCGAGGCCGCGACCGCCCTGGGCGCTCGACGCGCTCTGGACGTACAGGAGCCACTCGTCGACGCGCGCGTCGCGGTGCCACCACATCGCGTGGTCGAGGCTCGCGATCGAGATGTCGGGCGTGACCCAGCTCGCGCCGGCCTGGCGCAGGACGGGCTCGAGCATCACCTGGTCGCACGCGTACGCCATGAGCGCACGGTGCAGGAGCTGGTCGTCGCCGACGTCGCCGCGTGCCCGCATCCACACCATCTGGTGGTCCGTGGGGCGGTGGTCGGGGCCGAGGTAGAGCGAGCCGCCGACGTGGCGCAGCTCGAACGCCGAGTGGTGGGACCAGAAGCGGGCGATGGGGTGGTCGATCCCGCCGAGGACGTCGAGCGCGGACGGCACGGTCTCGGGGTCCGGCGCGTCGGGCATCGCCGAGGAGTGCTCGACGCCGCCCTGCTCCTCCTGGAAGGACGCGATCATGGACAGGATCGGCTTGCCGTGCTGGATGGCGTGCGTGCGCCGGGCGCTGAACGACCGGCCGTCGCGCAGGCTCTCGACCGCGAGGTCGATCGGCACGTCGAGCCCGCCGGGGCGCAGGAAGTACCCGTGCAGGGAGTGCGGCAGGCGACCGTCCGGGACGGTCCGCCCGGCGGCGAGCAGCGCCTGCGCCAGCACCTGGCCGCCGTAGACGCGCCCCGTCGGCTGGTGCACGCTCACCGCGCGGAAGTGCTCCGGGTCGGCCGCGGACCCGTCCCCGTCGCCGATCCGCTCGAGCTGCAGCACCTCGAGCAGGTGCCCGAGCGGGTTGGGGACCTGGGTGGCGGGGGCGGCGTCGGACGTCGGGCCGGGGGAGGGCGCGGGCTGCTCGGAGGTCACGGGTGCGGGGTCCTTCGCTCGACTCGGGCGGGGCGGTGGCGGGGCGGTGGCGGGTGACGCGGTCGTGCTGGCCGGCGGGCCGCGGTCCTCGACGGTCAGTCCTCGAAGGTGTTGAGGAGCGAGTGCGCGGCGCGCTCCAGATAGTCCCACAGCGTCGCCTCGTGGATCGGGGCCAGGCCGAGCGTGCCGACGGCGGTGCGCATGTGGGCGAGCCAGCGGTCGCGCGCGTCGGGGTTGACCTTGAACCCGCCGTGACGCATGCGCAGGCGCGGGTGGCCGCGCTGCTCGCTGTACGTCGTCGGGCCGCCCCAGTACTGCTCGAGGAACGCCGTGAGCCGCCAGCGGGCCGGGGCGAGGTCCTCCTCGGGGTACATGGGGCGCAGCACCGGGTCGGACGCGACCCCCTCGTAGAACGCGTCGACGAGCCGCACGAACGTCTCGTGGCCGCCGACCTCGTCGTAGAACGATCGGCTGGGTCGCGTCGGGGAGGCGGTGGCGGGCGTCGCCGGGGAGGCACCGTTCGTCATGCCGGCGACGGGGAGCGTCGGGCGCGGGGTGGGCTCGGTCGTCACGCCCCCATCCTCGCACCGTGGGCCTGCCGACCCCTGCCGCGAGGCCGGCCGGCGACGAGCGTCACAGCCCGAGCCCGGCGAGCTGCGGCAGGTTCTCCCGCACGACGGCGCGTGCGTCGGCGGCGCTCTCGGCGTCGAGCGCGAGGCGGGCCAGGCGCCGGCACTCGTCGAGGTCGACCTCGCGCAGGAGCGCGGCGACGTCGGCGATCGCGCGGGACGTCATGGACAGCGACGTCACCCCGAGCCCGACGAGCACCACGCGAGCGCCGGGTGGGACGCCGCCTCGCCGCACACGCCGACCGGTCGGCCCTGCTGCGCGCCTCCGTCGCACGTGGCGGCCACGAGCCGGAGCACCGCCGGCTGCCAGGGGTCGGACAGCTCCGCGAGGGAGCCCAGGAGGCGGTCGGCCGCCATCGTGTACTGCGTGAGGTCGTTCGTGCCGATCGAGGCGAACGCGGCCCTGGCCAGGATCGGGTCCGCGAGCAGCGCGGCGCTCGGCACCTCCACCATGACGCCGGCGACGTCGAGCCCGTGCGCGTGGCAGCGCTCGACGAACCACTGCGTCTCCCCGACGGTCGAGACCATCGGCGCCATGACCCAGACGTGCGCCTGCTCCGCGGCGGCGGCCTGCGCGATCGCGTCGAGCTGGTCCTCCAGGAGCTGGGGCCAGCGCCCGGCGGTGCGCAGACCGCGGACCCCGAGGGCGGGGTTCTCCTCCTCGGGCGCGGTGAGGAAGTGCAGCGGCTTGTCCGCGCCCGAGTCGAGGGTGCGCACGACGACCTTGCGGCCCGGGAACGCCCGCAGCACGGTCCGGTAGGCGCGCACCTGCTCCTCGACGCTCGGCGGGTCCTGGCGGTCCAGGAAGCAGAACTCCGACCGGAACAGGCCCACGCCCTCGGCACCCGCGGCCGCGGCGGGCGCGGCACCCGCCGGGTCGCCGACGTTCGCGAGCAGCTCGACCCGGTGGCCGTCCCGGGTGCGTCCGGTGCCGTCGAAGGTCCGCGCCTGCCTCCCGCGCGCGCGCGGCCTCGACCTGCGCGGGCGAGGGGTGCACGACGACGGTCCCCGCCGAGCCGTCGACGAGGACGAGGTCCTCGGGGGACAGGGCGGCGCTCGCGCCCGTCGCGGCGACGACCGCCGGGATGCCCATGGCGTTCGCCACGATCGCGGTGTGCGACGTCGGGCCGGCGCCGTCGGTGACGATCGCGAGGACGCGCGCGGGGTCGAGCGCCGCGGTCGCGGACGGCGCGAGGTCGGGAGCGACGAGCACGAACGGGTCGGCGTGCTCCGGGACGCCCGGGGCGGGGCGACCGGTGAGCGCCGCCACGAGGCGGTCGCGCACGTCGACGACGTCGCGGGCGCGCTCCGCGAAGTGGCCGCCGAGCTCGGTGAACTGCCGCGCGACGTCGTCGGCGGCCTCCCACACCGCGCGCTCGGGCACGAGGTGCTCGTCGAGGACGCGACGGCGCGCGTCGGCGGCGAGCGTCGGGTCGGCCGCCATCGCGGCGGTGGCGTCGAGCACGTCGCGCGCGTCGCCGTCCGCCGCGGACGCGGCGCGCTCGAGGTCGGCCGCGACGTCGCGCGCCGCGTCGTCGACGCGACGCGCCTCGGCCTCGTGGTCGGCGCGCGGCGGCAGGCGCCGACCCGCCGGCGGCTCGGCGATCGGCTCCGGCATGATCACGACCGGTCCCGCGACCGTGCCCGGGCACACCCCGATGCCCGTGATCACGTGCCGGGACTCGTCCTGGGTTCCCACGTCCCTCAGCTCCTGTCCGCGTCGGGTGCGGCGGTGCCGCACGCGTGCGCCGCACCGGAGCCCGGCGGGGCGGTCGGTCGCCGCCGACGCGTCCCGTGGAGCACGCGTTCGTTGCGGTCCCGTGTCGCCCCGGCGTCGATCCGGTGACAACCGTGCCAGGAGACTAGGCTGTTCCTCGGGTGAACGGCACCCCGACACCCCGGGCCGATCCGCCCGGGGCCTCCCGCACTCGCCTCAGGAGACCAGTTCGATGAGCACCCCCGCAGACACCAAGGCCCAGCAGATCCTCTCCGCGCTCGGGGGGCAGGCCAACGTCGTGGACCTGGAGCCCTGCATCACGCGCCTGCGCGTGGAGGTCACCGACCCCGAGCTCGTCGACGAGGCGCAGCTCAAGGCGACCGGCGCCTTCGGCGTCGTGCGGTCCGGGCGCGTCGTGCAGGTGATCGTCGGCCCCGAGGCCGACAACCTCGCGGCCGAGCTCGACGGCCTGCGCTGAGCGAGGACCCGGCGGGCCGGTTCGTCGTCCGCGCCCCGCTCGCAGGCACCGTGGTCGCGCTCGAGGACGTGCCGGACGCGGTGTTCGCCCAGGCGATGGTCGGGCCGGGCGTCGCGATCGAGCCGGCCACCGCCGAGCACGGTCCGGGTGAGCACGGTCCGGGCGAGCCGGCCACGGGTGAGCCGTCGCACGTGATCGCGCCGGCCGACGGCCGCGTGGCCACGGCCTTCCCGCACGCGTTCGCGCTGGAGTGCGCGTCGGGCCGGACGGTGCTCGTGCACCTCGGCATCGACACCGTCCGGCTCGCCGGCGAGGGTTTCGCCGTGCACGTCGGCGCCGGCGCGGACGTGCGGGCGGGTGACGCGGTCGTCACCTGGTCGCCGCGCGACGTCGCCGCGGCCGGCCTCGCGACCGTGTGCCCCGTCGTCGCGCTGCAGGCCGACCCCGGGGCGGTCGAGGTCCTCGTGCGCCCCGGGGACGTGGTTCAGGCTGGGGAGCCCTTGCTGGCCTGGTCCTGAGCGACCGCCGCGCCGGCGGCGGCCCCGCGCGCCGCGGACGTCGACGCGCGGTCGGTCCCGTCGCCGTCCTCGTCGGGACGACCCGTCCCCGCGGCCGGGGACTGGTCGAGCACGACCACCTGCTGGGCGCCGGCGAGCGGGATCCGCGCGTCGGACAGCGCCTCGCGCACGGCCGCGCGCAGCGCGCGGCCCACCTCCCACTGCATCGCGGCCTGCGTCTTGACCTGGACCTTGAGCTGGAGCGCCTCGGCGGTCAGCTCCTCGATGCCGAGGACCTCGGGCGCCTCGACGACGTGCTGGCCGAGGACGGGGTCCGCGCGCACCTGCTCGGCCGCCTGGAGCAGCACGGAGCGCACCTGCTCGACGTCCGCGTGGTACGCGACGCGGACCTCGACCGCCGCGCGGCTCCACTCCTGCGTGAGGTTGCCCGTGCGCAGGATCTCGCCGTTGCGCACGTACCAGAGCGTGCCGTCGATGGAGCGCACCTTCGTCACGCGCAGCGCGACCTCCTCGACGGTGCCGACGACCTCGCCGAAGTCGACGACGTCGCCGACGCCGTACTGGTCCTCGAGCAGCATGAACGTGCCCGACAGGAAGTCCTTCACGAGGCTCTGCGCGCCGAAGCCCAGCGCGACGCCGGCGATGCCCGCCGAGGCGAGGAACGGGCCGATGTTGAGCCCCAGCTCGGCGAGCACCATGAGCACGACGGTGCTGCCGATGAGGATGTTCGCGGCCGAGCGCAGCACCGAGCCGATGGTCCGGGCGCGCGCCGCCCGCCGCGCGTTGGCGAGGGGGTTCGCCCGCAGGAGCGCGCCGCCGACCTCGGACCGCCCGAGGCCGCGCAGGCGCGTGGTGCGCAGCGTCGGCGTGCCCTCGGCGATGTGCTCGGTCACCTTGCGGATCAGGCGGCGCACGACCGCGAGCGCGACGGCGCCGACCACGACGACGAGGATGACCCGCAGGGGCACGCCCACGAACCACTCCAGCCACGCGTCGGGGTCGCTCGGGTCGAACGGTTCCGGACCGGTGTCCGTGGCACCGGGAAGCGAGGAGAGCATCCCGGCAGGCTACCCGTCGTGCTCGGGCGCGCCGTGCGTGCGGACGGGCCCGGATGTGGACGTTCTGGCAGGATGCGGTGCGTGAGCGATCCCGCGAAGTCCGACCTGCCCGAACCCTTGGTCCGGCTCGCGGACGCCCACGGGGTGGTGCCCGACTTCTGGGGCTTCGACGGCACGCGGCGCGAGGTGCGGGCGTCGACCCTCGTCGCCGTCCTCGAGGCCCTCGGGGTCCCGGCGTCGTCCCCGGAGCGCGTCGACGTGAGCCTGGAGCACGTGCGCGACGACGCGTGGCGCCAGGTGCTGCCGCCGACCCTCGTCGTCCGCCAGGGCGACGCCGTGCCCGTGCCCGTCCACGTGAACCACGGCACGGAGGTGGAGGTCTGGGTCGAGCTCGAGGCGGAGCCGTCCGGTCGCGCCGGCCGTCACGCCCGTCGTGCGGCACGACCGACGCGCCCTCTGCGACAGCTCGACCAGCCCGTCGAGCCCCGGACCGTGGACGGCCGGCTGGTGGGCCGCGCGACCTTCGAGATCCCGGCCGACCTGCCGCTCGGGTGGCACGACCTGCACGCCGCCGGCGACGGCACCCAGGCCCGCGCGACGCTCGTCGTGACGCCGCAGCGGCTCGAGCTGCCCGAGGCCGTCGCCGAGCGCACGACGTGGGGGTTCATGGCGCAGCTGTACTCCGTGCGCTCGCGCGCGTCGTGGGGCGTGGGCGACCTCGCGGACCTCGCGGACCTCGCGTGGCTGGCCGCGCACGAGACGGGCGCGGACTTCGTGCTCGTCAACCCCTTGCACGCGGCCGAGCCGCGCACGCCGATGACGCCGTCGCCGTACCTGCCCACGAGCCGGCGGTTCGTCAACCCGCTCTACGTCCGGGTCGAGGACGTCCGCGAGACCGCGTACCTGTCCGCGGCCGACCGGTCCCTCGTCGAGTGGGCGTTCGACCCCGTGCGCGCGCAGAGCGCCGATCCCGGCCCGATCGACCGCGACGCCGCGTGGGAGGCCAAGAAGGCCGCGCTGGAGGTCGTCTTCACCGCGCCGCGCTCGACGGCGCGCCAGGCGTCGCTGGACGCGTTCCGCGCCGAGCAGGGCCAGGGCCTCGAGGACTTCGCGACGTGGTGCGCCCTCGTCGACCACTACGGCGATCGGGACTGGCCGCCCGGCGCGCTCGACCCGACGAGCCCGGTGGTCGCCGCGCTGCGCGAGGAGCTGTCGGACCGCGTCGACTTCTACTGCTGGCTCCAGTGGGTCGCCGACGAGCAGCTGCGCGTCGCCCAGCGCACCGCGTGCGAGGCCGGCATGGCCGTCGGGATCATGCACGACCTGGCCGTCGGCGTGCACCCCGAGGGCGCCGACGTCTGGGCGAACCGGACGGTGCTCGCCACCGGGGTGTCCGTCGGGGCGCCCCCGGACATGTACAACCAGCAGGGGCAGAACTGGTCCCAGCCGCCGTGGCACCCGAAGGAGCTGGCGCGCGCTGGCTACGCGCCCTACCGCGACATGCTCCGCACGGTCCTGCGCCACGCGGGCGCGATCCGGATCGACCACATCATCGGGCTGTTCCGCCTGTGGTGGATCCCGGGCGGGGCGCGGGCCGACGCGGGGGCGTACGTGCGCTACGACCACGAGGCCCTCGTCGGCATCCTGTGCCTCGAGGCGCACCGCGCGGGCGCCGTCGTCATCGGGGAGGACCTCGGGACCTTCGAGCCGTGGGTGCGGGACTACCTCGCGGAGCGCGGCGTCCTCGGCACGTCCGTGCTGTGGTTCGAACGGACCGAGGACGGGGACCCGCTGCCGCCCGAGGACTACCGGCCGCTCACGCTCGCGACCGTCACGACGCACGACCTGCCGCCCACCGCGGGCTACCTCGCCGGCGAGCACGTCGAGCTGCGCGACCGCCTCGGGGTGCTCGGCGAGCCGGTCGCCGAGGTGCGCCGCAAGGCCCGCGCCGAGCGCGACGCGATGGTCGCCTTCCTCGCCGGGCGCGGCCTCGTCGGCGACGACCCGTCCGAGCGCGAGCTCGTCGAGGCCCTGCACCGCGTGATCCGCCGGACGCCGGCCGCGCTCCTCGGCGTCTCGCTCGCCGACGCGGTGGGGGAGCGGCGCTCGCAGAACCAGCCCGGCACGGACACCGAGTACCCGAACTGGAAGGTGCCGCTGGGCGACGCGTCCGGGAACGTGGTGCTGCTCGAGGACCTGTTCGACAGCGCGCGCCTGCGCTCGCTCGCGGCGGCGATGAACGAACCGCTCTGACCCGGCGTCCGAGCCTGGGTTCCGGACGCGCCGGGACGCCGAGGTAGAGGGTTCTCCCCGAGGTCGAGGGAGATCTCCCTCTACCTCGGCGAGAACCCCCTACCTCGGCGAGAACCCTCGACCCCGGGCGGCGGGCGTCAGGCGCGCTCGTCGGCCGCCTGCGCGGTCAGCGCGCGCTCGACGCCGGCGAGGTTCTCGACGACGAGGCGTCGCAGCGCCGGCGCCGCGTCCGCGTTCGCGTCGAGCCAGTCCCGCGTCGCGTCGCGCAGCGCGCCGCTCGCGAGGGGCGCCGGGTACAGGCCCGTGACGAGCGCCTCGGCGATGTGGTACGACCGCTGGTCCCACAGCGGCAGCAGCGCGTCGAAGTAGGCGCCGACCACCGGGGCGAGCGTCGCCGGGTCGTTGACGTGCTGGAAGCCCTGCGTGGTGGCGCGCACGATCGCGTTCGGCGCGTCGTCGGAGCCGACGAGGCGGTCGAACGCGGCGCGCTTGGCGTCGGTCGTGGGGACCGTGGCCCGGGCGCGCGCCGCGGACTGCTGGCCCGTCGCCGTCGAGTCGGCCGCGAGCGTCTCCTCGATCTCCGCGTCGTCCGCGAGGTCGAGGAGCACGAGGCCCTCGAGGATCTCCCAGCGCAGGTCCGTGTCGATCTCCAGCCCGTCGAGCCCCGCCGAGCCGTCGACGAGCGAGCGCAGGGCGTCGCCGTGCGCGGGCGTCGAGGCGAGGTGGGCGAAGAACTTCACGAGCTGGAACTGCAGGTCCGAGCCGGCCTCCGCCTCGCGCGCGAGCCGCCACAGCGTGTCGCCCACCTCGACGAGGGTGTCCTCGCGGCGCTCGGGGGCCACGTAGGTCTTCGCGGCGAGCGCGAGCTGGTTGAGCGTCGTGCGGATCGTGGTCGACTCGGTCTCGCGTGCGACGTTGCCGAGCACGAGGCGGACGTAGTCGCTCGCCGGGGTCTCGCCGTCGCGCGTGGCGTCCCAGGCCGCGCCCCACACGAGCGACCGGGCGAGCGGGTCGGTGATGTCCGCGAGGTGCGCGGTCGCGACCTCCAGGGACGTCGGGTCGAGGCGGATCTTGGCGTACGCGAGGTCGTCGTCGTTGAGCAGCACGAGCTGCGGGCGGTCCAGCCCCAGCAGCCCGGGCACCTCGGTGCGCTCGCCGTCGACGTCGACCTCGACGCGGTGGGTGCGCACGAGGGCGCCGTCGCGCAGGTCGTAGAAGCCGACGCCGAGGCGGTGCGGGCGCAGGGTCGGGTGCTCGGCGGGTGCCGACTGCAGGACCGCGAACGACACCACGCGGCCGTGCGCGTCGAGCTCGATCTCGGGACGCAGCGTGTTGACGCCTGCCGTCTCGAGCCACTTCGCCGACCAGTCGGTGAGGTCCCGGCCGCTCGTGGCCTCGAGCTCGACGAGGAGGTCGCGCAGCTCGGTGTTGCCCCACGCGTGCTTGCGGAAGTACGCCGCGACGCCGGCGAGGAACTGCTCCTGGCCGACCCACGCGACGAGCTGCTTGAGCACCGACGCGCCCTTGGCGTAGGTGATGCCGTCGAAGTTGACGAAGACGTCCTCGAGGTCGTTGATCGACGCGACGATCGGGTGCGTCGAGGGCAGCTGGTCCTGGCGGTAGGCCCACGACTTCTCCATCGCGGCGAAGGTGGTCCACGCCTGCGTCCACTCGGTGCCTCCGCGGTCGCGAGCGTCGAGGCGTACTCGGCGAACGACTCGTTGAGCCACAGGTCGTTCCACCACTTCATGGTGACGAGGTCGCCGAACCACATGTGCGCGAGCTCGTGCAGGATCGTCACGACGCGACGCTCCCGGACGGCGTCGGTGACCTTGGAGCGGAAGACGTACGTCTCGGTGAACGTCACGCAGCCCGCGTTCTCCATCGCGCCCATGTTGTACTCGGGCACGAAGAGCTGGTCGTACTTGTCGAACGGGTACGGGTGCTCGAACGCGGACTCGAAGAACGCGAAGCCCTCGCGCGTCTTGTCGAAGACGTACCCCGCGTCGAGGTGCTCGGCGAGCGACGCGCGGGCGAAGACCCCGAGCGGGATCGTGCGGCCGTCGGAGGACGTGAGCTCGCTGCGCTCGACGACGTAGGGCCCGGCGACGAGCGCGGTGATGTAGGACGACATGCGGGGCGTGGGCTCGAAGACCCAGCGGGCGACTTCGACGTCGCCCGCACCGGTCCCCGTCGGGTCGGTGACGGTGCCGAGCGCCTGCGGCTCGGGCGTCGGCTGGTTGCTCACGACCTGCCACGCCGCCGGTGCGGTGACCGTGAACGCGAACGTCGCCTTGAGGTCGGGCTGCTCGAAGACCGTGAACACGCGCCGCGCGTCGGGCACCTCGAACTGGGTGTAGAGGTACACCTCGCCGTCGACCGGGTCGACGAAGCGGTGCAAGCCCTCGCCCGTGTTCGTGTACGCGCAGTCGGCGACCACGCGCAGCTCGTTCTGCGCGGCCAGGCCCTCGAGGGCGATGCGCGAGTCGGCGAACACCTGCGACGGGTCGAGCGCGCGCCCGTTGAGCACGACCTCGTGCACGGTCGGGGCGACCAGGTCGACGAACGTCGACGCGCCCTCGGCCGCGGTGAACCGCACCACGGTCGTCGAGCCGAACGTGGTCGCCCCGGTCGTCAGGTCGAGCGCGACCTCGTAGGACTGGACGTCGACGGTCCCCGCGCGCTCGATCGCCTCGGCGCGGGTGAGGTTCTCTCCGGGCACTGCATCTCCTCGGTCTCGGTGGGAGCCTGGTGGGCCACGCCGATCATCCCACGCGCCCCGGCGCCGCCGGCGGGAATAATCCACGGGTCCCCGGGCGTCGGACCAGGGGACCGCCGCACGACCAGCCCCGACGAACGGAGACCCGACCCGTGACCCTCGCCGCCCCGTCCGAGACCGCCGCCGCCGCCACGACCGGGACCGACGCCGCCGGCGTCGCCGACTTCTGGTTCGACCCGCTGTGCCCGTGGGCGTGGATGACCAGCCGCTGGATGGGCGAGGTGGAGAAGGTCCGCGACGTCACCGTCCGGTGGCACGTGATGAGCCTCGCCGTGCTCAACGAGGGCCGCGACCTGCCGCCCGAGTACCGCGAGCTCATGGACCGGGCGTGGGGGCCGGTGCGCGTCGTGACCGCCGCGCGCGCCGAGCACGGCGACGACGTCGTCAAGCCGCTCTACGACGCGATCGGCACGCGGCTGCACCCCGGCGGCCGCGACGACCACCGGGCCGTCCTCGCCGAGGCGCTCGCCGAGGTGGGCCTGCCCGCCGACCTCCTGCGGTTCGCGGACGACGACACGTACGACGAGCATCTGCGCGCGTCGCACGCCGAGGGCATCTCGCGCGTGGGCGAGGACGTCGGCACCCCGGTCGTCGCGTTCGGCGGGACGGCGTTCTTCGGGCCGGTCGTCACGCCCGCGCCGAAGGGCGAGGACGCGGGCCGGCTGTGGGACGGCTGCGTCCTGGTCGCGTCGACGCCCGGGTTCTTCGAGCTGAAGCGCTCCCGGACGCAGGGCCCCGTCTTCGACTGAGGCGAGGGCGCCGCGGGGCCGGGCGCGCGCCGGGCGGAGGCCTCTCCCAGGGATCGTCGAGGTTCGACCGGTGCGGGTGAGGCGTGCGATGCTTCATCGCCTGCGGGCCGCGTCGTCGACGGCCCGCGCCCGCCCGGCGACGGCCGGGCGACCCCCACGAGGAAGCCCCGAGGAGCCGAGCATGTCCCCGAACGCACCCGTGCCGCCCCCGCCGCCCCCCGGTGGCGCAGGTGTGCCCGCGGGCGGGCGCGACGGCGAGGCCCCCCGGTGGCGCCGAGCTGGCCGCCCGCCGCGCCGCCCACGTTCGCGCCCGCGCGACGGGACGCCGGGCCTCACCGGTCCCCGGCGGAGGAGCCGGCGGGCGACGGCTCGCCCACCGTCGTGCACCCCGCCGTCCCGCCGGCCGACGAGCCGGCCACCGTCGTGCAGCGGGTGACGCCGAGGACCGGCCTGCCGACCGCGGCTCAGCCCGCGGTGCCCGCGCCGACCCCGCCGCAGCGCGTGCGGTACGCGACCGAGCCGGCGAGCACGGGCGTGCCGTACCCGGTCCCGCCCGCCTACGGGTCGCGGGTGCCGGCCGCGCCCCGCCGCAGGCGCCGGACGACCGGCCTACCACCCGCCCGTCGGCCCGCAGGCCCCGGGCGGGACGGGGTCGCGGCCCGGCGTCGGCCGCCGCCGCACCGGCCGCGTCCGCTGCACCCGCCGGGCCTGCCGCCCCCGCCGCCCCCGCCGGAGGTGGCGGCAGCAGGCGACCGTCGGGACGACGTCTCGGGCCGGGCTGGATCGCGTTCATCGTCCTCGACGTGATCCTCGTCGTCGGGGCGGTCCTCGTGGGATTCTCCCTGCTCGGCGGGGACGAGGGGACCGAGCCTCCGGGAGCGCCGTCTCCCCGTCGGCCGGCGCGACGCCGGGCACCGAGGCCGAGGAGCCCGTGCCGACCGTGACGGAGACGTTCGCGTCCGAGACGCGGAACATCACGTGCGAGATGACGGACCTCGGCGTGACGTGCTCGATCGCCGAGCTCGCCACGCAGCCCGCGCCCGTCGCCGGGTGCGACGGGGCCGTGGGCTACCAGGTCGTGCTCGACGCCGACGGCGTGCGGCAGCCGTGCGTGCCGACGGGGGAGCAGCCGCAACCCGCGGCGGCCGACGTCCCGGTGCTGCCCTACGGCGAGTCGCGGACGGTCGGCGGGTTCACGTGCGACAGCGCCAACACGGGCATGACGTGCCGCGACGACGCCACGGGCCAGGGCTTCACCGTCGCGAAGGCCGGCATCCGCTCGATCTAACGCGCTCCCGGGCGCGTCCCGGCCCGCGACCGGGCCGGCGGTGTGGGCGGTGCAGCCGGCCCCGTCGGCCGCCCGCACCGCCCCTCGCCGTCACCAGATGCGCACGCGCTCCTCAGGAGCGAGGTAGAGCGCGTCGCCGGGCTCGACGCCGTACGCGTCGTAGAACTCGTCGACGTTGCGCACGACGCCGTTGCACCGGAACTCGTTCGGTGCGTGCGGGTCGGTCGCGATGCGGCGCACGACCTCCTCGTCGCGGCCCTTCGCCTGCCACACCTGCGCCCACCCGAGGAAGACGCGCTCGATGCCCGTCAGGCCGTCCACGACCGGGGCCTCGGACAGCGGGCGGCCGAGGCGATCCGGTACGCCTTCAGCGCGATCGAGAGCCCGCCGAGGTCGCCGATGTTCTCGCCGATGGTCAGCGCGCCGTTGACGTGCGGGCCGTCGTCGCCCAGCTGGGCGGGCCGGTACTCCTCGTACTGCGCGACGAGCGCCTTGGTGCGCTTCTCGAACTCCTGCCGGTCGGTGGGCGTCCACCAGTCCTCGAGGCGACCCGCGCCGTCGTACTTCGAGCCCTGGTCGTCGAACCCGTGGCCGATCTCGTGGCCGATGACGGCGCCGATGCCGCCGTAGTTCACGGCGTCGTCCGCGCCGGGGTCGAAGAACGGGGGCTGGAGGATCGCTGCGGGGAAGACGATCTCGTTCATGCCCGGGTTGTAGTAGGCGTTGACGGTCTGCGGCGTCATGAACCACTCGTCGCGGTCGAGCGGCCTGCCGATCTTGCCGAGCTCGCGGTCCTGCTCGAACGCGTGCGCGCGGCGCACGTTGCCCAGGAGGTCGTCGGCCTCGACGACGAGCGCGGAGTAGTCGCGCCACCGCACCGGGTAGCCGATCTTGGGGGTGAACGCCTCGAGCTTGGCGAGCGCCCGCTCCTTCGTCTCCTCCGTCATCCAGTCGAGCGATCGGATCGACTCGTCGTACGCGGCGACCAGGTTGGCGACGAGCTGCTCCATCCGCTCCTTGTGCGCCGGGGGGAAGTGGCGGGCGACGTACTCGCGCCCGACCGCCTCGCCGAGCGCGCCCTCGACGACGGACACGGCGCGCTTCCAGCGCTCGCGCACCTCCTGCGCGCCCGACAGGGTGCGGCCGTAGAAGTCGAAGTTCGCCTCGACGAGCTCGTCCGTGAGGTACGGCGCGCGGGCGGTCACCAGGTGGTAGACCATCCACAGCTTCCAGTCCTCGAGCGGCTCCGACTGCCAGAGCGCGGCGAAGCCCGCGGCGTAGCCGGGCTCCCGGACGACGACGTGGTCCAGCGACCCCGCGGGCGCGCCGAGCGCGAGCGCCCACGCGTGCCAGTCGAAGCCCGGTGCCGCGTCGGCCAGGGCGGCGAGCGACATCGGGTTGTACGTGAGGTCGGCGTCCCGGTCGCGCACCACGTCCCAGTGCTCCGCGGCGAGCCTCGTCTCCAGGGCGACGACGCGCGCGGCACCCTCCTCGGGGGTGACGCCCCACGCCTCGGGCGTGACGCCGGCGAGGCCCAGCATGCGCGCCACGTGCGGCGTGTACCGCTCCCGCACCGCGGCGTACTGCTCCTCCCGGTAGTACGCCTCGTCGGGCAGGCCGAGGCCGGCCTGGTGCAGGTACGCGACGTAGCGCTCCGGGTCCTTCGCGTCGTTGTCGACCCAGAAGCCGACGGCGGCCGCGCCGCCGGTGCGCTGGAGGGCGCCGAGGGCGCCGGTCAGCTCCGCCTGGGACGACGCGTCCTGCACGAGCGCGAGGTCGGGCTGCAGCGGCGTCGTGCCGAGGGCCGCGATGCGGTCCGTGCCCATGAAGCTCGCGTACAGCGCGCCGACCTTCGCGGCGTCCGCGCCGACGTCGTCGGCACCGGACGCGACCGCCTGCCCCAGGTCCGTGATGATCTCGCGCACGTCGAGCTCGGCCTGGTCGTGCAGCGCCCGGAACGCGCCGTCCATCGCGCGGTCCGCCGGGATCTCGTGCGTCGCGAGCCAGCGGCCGTTGACGTGGCGGTAGAGGTCGTCCTGCGGGCGCGTCGCCGGGTCGAGCGCCGTGAGGTCGATGCCGGATCGCTGGGCGTCCGCGGTGGTGGACGCGGGGGTGGTCTGAGTCATGCGTCTCAGGCTACGACCTCGCCCCCACCCCCGGCCGCCCGCCTGCGGCATGATGAGCGCATGCGCGTTCACATCGCCTCCGACCACGCCGGGTACGAGCTCAAGACCCACCTCGCCGAGCACCTGCGGGCCGCCGGCCACGACGTGGTGGACCACGGCGCCCACGAGTACGACGCGCTGGACGACTACCCGGCCTTCTGCTTCGCGGCGGGCGAGGCCGTCGTCGCGGAGCCCGGCTCGCTCGGCGTCGTCATCGGCGGCTCGGGCAACGGCGAGCAGATCGCGGCCAACAAGGTCGTCGGCGTCCGCGCGGCGCTCGCCTGGAACCTCGAGACGGCACGCCTCGGTCGCCAGCACAACGACGCGAACGTCGTCGCCGTGGGAGCGCGGCAGCACTCGGTCGACGAGGCGGTCGAGCTCGTGGACGCGTTCCTCGCCGAGCCGTTCAGCGGCGACGCGCGCCACCAGCGCCGCATCGACCAGCTCGCCGCCTACGAGCGCTCGCGCGGCGCCTCCGCCTGACGTGCCGGAGGGGCACACCGTCCACCGGCTCGCGCGCGCCCTCGGCGAGCTCTTCACCGGCGAGGCGCTCGCGGTGAGCAGCCCGCAGGGCCGCTTCGCGGCCGGGGCGGCGCTGCTCGACGGCCACGTCGTCGTCGCGAGCGAGGCGTGGGGCAAGCAGCTGTTCGTCGGGTTCCGGTCGCCCGCCGCCGAGCCCGCCGCCGAGCCTCCTACCGAGCCGGTCGCCGGGTCCGCGGACGGCCCCGCGGAGGTGCGCTGGCTGCGCGTGCACCTCGGCCTCTACGGCGCCTGGACGTTCGCGGGGGACGGGAGCACCGCCGTCGTGCACGCGATCGGCGCGCCGCGCCGCCGCGTCGGCGAGCGCGAGACCGTCCCGGTCGCCGGTCCGGGAGAGCGACCGGCCCCGGCGCTGCCGGACGACGCGTGGGAGCCGCCCGCGCCGCGGGGCGCCGTGCGCGTGCGGCTCCTCGGCGCGCACGCCGTCGCGGACCTCACGGGGCCGACCGCGTGCGAGGTGGTCACGGGTCCGGAGAAGGCGGCCGTCGAGGCCCGGCTGGGGCCCGACCCGATCCGCGGACGGGTCCCCGGCGGGCCGGACCCGCGCGAGGTGTTCGTCGAGCGCGTCCGCCGGTCCCGCCGCCCCGTCGGCCTGCTGCTGATGAACCAGGACGTCGTCGCGGGCGTCGGCAACATCTACCGTGCCGAGTCGCTGTTCCGCGCCCGTCTCGACCCGCTGCGCCCGGGCCGCGACGTGCCGGCCGAGGTCCTGCGCGACCTGTGGGACGACCTCGTCGTCCTCCTGCGCGACGGGGTCCGGACGGGCGCGATCGTCACGACGCGGCCTGCGGACCGTCGGGCGGACGGGCAACGGGAGCCCGACGTCCTGCCGGACCCCGGGCGCGGCGGGCACGTGTGCGGCAGAACGCCGACGGCGCGCCGGGCGCGTCCCGGCCGACGAGGCGTTCTACGTCTACCACCGCGACGGGCTGCCGTGCCGCGTGTGCGGGGCGCCCGTGCTCAGCCAGGAGCTGGCCGGCCGCACCCTCTACCGCTGCGGGGTGTGCCAGGCCTGACGGCGGTGCGCGCCGTGCCCGCCCGGCCCGCGGTGCCCGCCGGGCGGCAGCCCGGTGTCAGAACACCCAGCTGCACACCGGCGCGACGGGCCACGCGAACGCGGCGCTCGTGGACGCGAGCGCCCCGGGCGCGTGCTCGGTGACGAACCCCGCCGCGCCGAGCGACGCGAGCGTGACGCCGCCCAGGTAGGCGGCGCCGAGGTCGCGCACGTCGAGGGACAGGTCGGCGGGGTCGTCGGTGCGGCTCGCCCGTGCCTCGCCGAACGCGTCGGCACGCACGCGCCAGCCCCCCTCGTTCCCGGGCAGCCGCGCGTCGCGCACGTGGAGCACGACGTCGACGTCCGTCGCGTAGCGCCGGGCCGCGAGGGCGGCGGGGACGTCGACGAGCCGCACCCACAGGTTGTCGGCGAGCCGCGGCGACGCCGGTCGCGGGTCGACGAGCAGGTGGGTGAGCGGGTCGTCGGTGGGAATCATGAACGGGGTGACCTCGTGCGACAGGTCGAGGTCGGTGAGCACACCCCACAGCGCGCGCGCCGCGGCCGCGTCGAGCGCCACGACCTCGCCGGCCGACACGGTGCCGCGCGGCCCCTCGGGCTCCCAGGCGAGGCTGCGGCGGAACCGGGCGTAGCCGCGCGGTTCGCCGTCGAGCTCGACGACGACGATGCGCATCGCCTCGCGCCCCTTGCGGAACGCCGCCGGGTCGCTCCAGTACGCGGCCTGCAGGGCGTCGGTCTCGCGCGCGGCCCAGCCGGGCCGGTTGAGCACCGTCCCCGCGCCCCGGCCCGTCGGGTCGCGCCCGCGCGCTCGTGCAGGGCGGCGACGAGGGCGCCGTGCCGCTCGCGCGACGCGCGCTCGACACGGACGGTGTGCCGCTCCGCGCCCGGGACGTCGCGCAGGGCGGCGCCGCGCGGGACCGCGACGCGCAGGTCGTCCGCCGCGCGGCCGTACCCGAACCGCCCGTAGATGGGCGCCTCGGCGGCGAACAGCGCGGAGACGGCCTCGCCGCGCTCGCGGCAGCGCGCGAGGTGACGGTCGACCATCGCGGTGAGCAGGCCGCGACGTCGGTGGGCGGGGTGCACGCCCACCCACGTCAGGCCCGCGACGGGCGCCGTGGCGCCGGGGACGGGGAAGCGTGCGAACGGGTAGGAGGCGTGCATGGCGACGAGCTCGCGCCGCACGGGGAGCGCGCCGTCGAGCGGTTCGGCGTCCTCGTCCTCGGTCTCGCGGACGACCCCGACCGTGCGCTCCCACGTCAGCGGCGAGGGCAGCTCGGCGAGGTCGTCGACGTCCACGGGGGAGGGGAAGGCCCACGTGTCGAGCTCGAGCGCCTCGCGCAGGTCGTCGAGGCCGAGGCCGGTGAAGGCGTACCCGTCGGGGAGGGCGGCGGCCGGAGGGTCGGCGGTGGCGGCACCGAGGGCCGGGTCACCGTCCGTCCCGGTGGCCGGGTGCGGCGGCGTGGTCGGGTGCGGCGGCGTCGTCGCGGCGTCGGGGCTCATGCGCCGATCCTCGTGGGGCGGAGGCGCCCGCGCCAGGGTTTTGGCCTCGCGTCCGTAGAGTGCTCGGCGTGGGAGCCACCGACGTCGACGACCGGGCGGCGCGCGCCGCGGAGTACGCGGCCGCGGTGCTCGCGCTCGTGCGGCGCATCCCCGCCGCGCGGGCGATGACGTACGGGCTCGTGGCGGAGGTGGTCGCGGAGTCGTTGCACCGCGGCGGCCCGCGGCAGGTGGGCGCGGTGCTCGCCGGCTCGTCCGGGGTCGACGACGACGGCGCTCCCGTGCCGTGGTGGCGCGTCGTCAACGCCGCGGGCTCGCCGCCGGCGCACCATCTCGACGCCGCGCTCGCCGCGCTGCGCGCGGAGGGCTGCCCACTGACGCGGGAGGGGCGCCGCGTGGACCTGCGCCGGGCGGTCTGGTTCCCGGAGGCCGACTGACCGCCGGCCGGTCCACCTGACCACATCCGTCCGGCCCGGAGGCGGTCGCGCGGGTCAGGCCGACGCGGTCGCGTCCGCGACGGGCAGGAGCGCCGCGAGGGTGCGCACGGCCGTCGCGTCTCCCTGGACGAGGATCGTCGTCACCGCCGTGGAGCGCCACGCCTCGAGGTCGCGCGCGATCTTGTCCGCCGGCCCGACGAGCGCGACGTCCTCGACCATCGCGGTCGGCACGGCGGCGGCGGCCAGGTCCTTGCGCCCGGCGAGGTAGTGCGCCTGGACCTCGTCGCACGCGTCCGCGTACCCGAGCCGGTCCAGCGCGTCGCGGTGGAAGTTGGCGCCCTTCGCGCCCATCCCGCCGACGTAGAGCGCGAGGAACGGGCGCACACGGTCCGCGGCGCGCTCCACGTGCTCGTCGACGACGACGGGCACCGTCGCGCTGACCTTGAACGCGGTCTCCGGCGACCGCTCGGGCGACCGGCGGGCGAAGCCGTCGGCGAGGAGGTCGCGGAACGTCCCGTCCATGCGGGGGGAGTAGAACAGCGGGAGCCAGCCGTCCGCGATCTCGGCCGCCAGGGCGATGTTCCTCGGCCCCTCCGCGGCGAGGTGGATCGGCAGGTCGGCGCGCAGGGGGTGGACGGTCGAGCGCAGCGCCTTGCCGAGGCCCGTGCCCTCGCCGTCGGGCAGGGGCAGGGGGTAGTGGGGGCCGGGGCTCGTGACCGGCGCCTCGCGCGCGAGCACCTGCCGGACGACCTCGACGTACTCCCGCGTGCGGGCGAGCGGACGGGCGTACGGCTGCCCGTACCAGCCCTCGACGACCTGCGGGCCCGACACCCCGAGCCCGAGCACGAAGCGGCCCCCGGACAGGTGGTCCAGCGTCAGCGCCGCCATCGCGGTGGCCGTCGGCGTGCGCGCCGAGATCTGCGCCACGGCCGTGCCGAGGCGGACGCGGGACGTGCGGGACCCCCACCACGCGAGCGGGGTGAACGCGTCCGACCCGTAGGCCTCGGCCGTCCAGACCGAGTCGACGCCGAGACGGTCCGCCGCGAGCACGGCGTCCTGCACGCCCTCGGGCGGACCTGCGGACCAGTAGCCGGTGTGGATGCCGAGACGCACGGCGACTCCTCGTCGTCGAGGGACGGTGGGGACGACGCGGCACGGCCCCGGCGGGCGCCGAGGATGTCCGGGACGCGGCGTCCCGGGTACCGCTGCCGCCCACCCTAGCGGAACGTCGCGTGCGCTCCCGGGCTCAGATCACGTACTCGATGAGGAGCGAGGGGTCCTCCACGGTCGCGTGCGCGGCCGGCGTCGACTCGGGGACGCGCACGCGGGCCGGCACGCCGACCGCGACCGCTCCCGCCGGGACGTCCTTGACGACGACCGCGTTCGCCCCGACCTGGACGTCGTCGCCGACCCACACCGGGCCGAGGATCTTCGCCCCGGCGCCGACGACGACGCGGTCGCCGAGCGTGGGGTGGCGCTTGCCGCGACGCATCGACCGACCGCCGAGCGTGGACGTGTGGAACAGGACGACGTCGTCGCCCACCTCCGCGGTCTCGCCGACGACGACGCCCATCCCGTGGTCGATGAACAGGCGGCGGCCGATGCGCGCGCCAGGGTGGATCTCGACACCGGTCAGCGCACGCGCGAGCTGCGACACGAGCCGGGCCGGCAGGCGCAGGACGGGCTCGCGCCACATGCGGTGCGCGAGCCGGTAGGCCCAGACGGCGTGGACACCGGGGTAGGCGAGGGCGACCTCGAGGCGGCTGCGCGCGGCGGGGTCCCGGCGTCGTGCCGCCTCGAGGTCCTCCTCCAGCACGCGCAGGAAGCGGCGGACCCGGGACAGCCTCCCGGGTCCGCCGCGACGCTCGGACGGAGCGGACAACGTCAGTCCAGCAGGTCGGCGTAGAGCACCGACGACAGGTATCGCTCGCCGAACGACGGGATGATCGTCACGATGAGCTTCCCGGCGTTCTCCGGCCGCCGCGCCAGCTCGAGCGCCGCCGCGATCGCCGCGCCGGACGAGATGCCCACGAGCAGGCCCTCCTCCTTCGCCGCGCGGCGCGCGTACTCGACGGCCGTCTCCGCGTTGACGTCGATGACCTCGTCGTAGACGGACGTGTCGAGGATCTCCGGGACGAAGTTCGCGCCGATGCCCTGGATCTTGTGCGGTCCGGGCTGCCCGCCGTTGAGGATGGCCGACTCCTCGGGCTCGACCGCCACGATCTGCACGCCGGGCTTGCGCTCCTTGAGGACCTGGCCCACGCCCGTGATGGTCCCGCCCGTGCCGATGCCGGCGACGACGATGTCGACCTGACCGTCGGTGTCCGCCCAGATCTCCTCGGCGGTCGTGCGGCGGTGGATCTCGGGGTTCGCCTCGTTGGCGAACTGCCGGGCGAGGATCGCGCCCTCGCGCTCGGCCACCACCTCGTCGGCCTTGCTCACCGCGCCCTTCATGCCCTCCGACCCGGGCGTGAGGATGAGCTCGGCGCCGAACGCGCGCAGCAGCGCGCGGCGCTCCTTGGACATCGTCTCCGGCATCGTCAGCACGACGTCGTAGCCGCGCGCCGCGCCGACCATCGCCAGCGCGATGCCGGTGTTGCCCGACGTCGCCTCGACGATCGTGCCGCCGGGCTTCAGCTCGCCCGACGCCTCGGCGGCGTCGATGATCGCGACGCCGATGCGGTCCTTGACCGAGTTCGCGGGGTTGTAGAACTCGAGCTTCCCGACGACGGTCGCGCCCGCCCCCTCGGTGAGCTTGTTGAGACGGACGAGCGGGGTGCTGCCGACGAGCTTGGTGACGTCGTCGTAGATGCGTGCCATGGCTTCCTCTTCTGTCGAGGGCTCGGAGCGAGCCCGGAACAACGGGGTTCGGTGCAGGGGAGCGGGGCGGACGGGGTCCGGAGCCAGCGTCCCGCAGCCCGGGTGGGCCCGCGCGCCGAGGTGCGGGACGGGCGGGCTGCGCCCGGTGCGGGCGCGGCAGGGGCGGTCGTCAGCGACAGCCGTGACAGCGACGACAGGAGGTCCGCGCGACGGCGCGGCGGAGCGGTGCGGGACGCGCGGCGCTCGCGGTCATTCCTCGCTCCTCCTGGTCGGCAGCGCCCGGCCGGCGGGCCCCCGGGAGGGCCGCGGCGCAGGGCGTGGTGCTGCCGAGCGTATCCGTCCCGGTCACGGGCCTGCAACGGTGACCGCGCCCGGGACGACGACGGGCGCCCGCCGGCCTGGCGGGGCGCCGTGCGCGCAGGGAGCGGGCGACGGGAATCGAACCCGCGTAGCCAGTTTGGAAGACTGGGGCTCTACCATTGAGCTACGCCCGCGAGCAGCCGCGGCCCGGGCCCGGGCGTCCGTCGGGAGCCCGGTCGGTACCGCCGACCTGCGGCCGCAACCCTAGCAAACGGTGCCCGGCCCCGGTGCGCCCACCAGTACACTGACCGGTGCCCGCCCGGCGTCCCGGGGCGGACGGGGTGTGGCGCAGGTTGGTAGCGCGTCCGCTTTGGGAGCGGAAGGTCGCAGGTTCGAATCCTGTCACCCCGACAGGTCGTCGTCGGGCGGAGCCGTGGCCGCGCGACGGCTCCGCCGGCACGGGCCCACCGCGCGCGGTCGTGTGGCGTAGGCTTGACGGGTTGCCCGTACGCCCGCGGTGACCCGGCACCCCTCGCGCGACGGGCGCGCAGCCCGTCCCGTCGCCGCACGCCGGCCCGCCCCGATCAGTTGGAGACCATCGAAGTGAAGAGCGCCGTCGAGACCCTCGACCCCACCAAGGTCAAGCTGACCGTCGAGGTGGGGTACGACGAGCTCCAGCCGAGCATCGACCACGCCTACAAGCACATCGCGGAGCAGGTGAACATCCCCGGCTTCCGCAAGGGCAAGGTCCCGCCCCGCATCATCGACCAGCGCGTCGGCTGGGGCGCCGTCGTCGAGCACGCCGTCAACGACGCGCTCTCCGGCTTCTACCGCCAGGCCGCCAGCGAGGAGAGCCTGCGCCCGCTCGGCCAGCCCGAGGTCGAGGTCACGGAGATCCCCGCCAAGGCCGGCGAGGGCCAGCTCGTGTTCACCGCCGAGGTGGAGGTGCGCCCGGAGATCGAGCTCCCCGAGCTCGGCTCCCTCGACATCACGGTCGACGCGGCGGAGGTCACCGACGAGGACGTCACCGAGCGGCTCGACGCGCTGCGCGAGCGCTTCGGCACCCTGGTGGGCGTGGACCGCCCCGCCGCCGAGGGCGACTTCGTCGTCATCGACCTCAAGGCCGTCATCGACGGCGAGGAGGTCGACTCGGTCTCCGGCGTCAGCTACCAGATCGGCTCCGGCAACATGCTCGAGGGCCTCGACGAGGCGCTCACCGGCCTGTCCGCCGACGAGACGACGACGTTCTCCGCGCCGCTGGCCGGTGGCGAGCACGAGGGCAAGGCGGCGGAGGTCACCGTCACCGCGACGACCGTCAAGCAGCGCGACCTGCCGGAGGCGGACGACGACTTCGCGCAGCTCGCGTCGGAGTTCGACACGCTGGAGGAGCTGACCGCGGACCTGCGCGAGCAGGTGGCGAGCACGAAGACGTCGAACCAGGCCGTCGCCGCGCGTGACGCGCTCCTCGAGGCGCTCTCGGGCGCCGTCGAGATCCCCGTCCCCGCCGGCGTCGTCGAGGCCGAGGTGCACCGCCACCTCGAGTCCGAGGGGCGCCTCGAGGACGACGAGCACCGCGCGGAGGTCACCGAGGAGGCGACCACGGCGATCCGCAACCAGATCCTGCTCGACACCCTGGCCGAGAGCCTCGAGGTCAAGGTCGCGCAGAACGAGCTGCTCGAGTACCTCGTGCAGGCGTCGCGCCAGTACGGGATGGACCCGAACCAGTTCATCCAGTCGCTCGACCAGGGCGGGCAGATCCCGGCGATGGTCGGTGAGGTCGCGCGCTCGAAGTCGCTCGCCGTCGCCCTGCGCCAGGTCGAGGTCAAGGACTCGGCGGGCAACGTCGTCGACCTCACCGAGTTCATCGGCTCGGACGCCGACGACGCCGACGACGCCGAGGACGCCGCCGCCGCGGCCGCTGCGGCCGAAGCGTCGGCCGAGCCCGTCGACGAGGCTCCCGTGGACGACTCCGGCGACCCGGCCGCGGACGCGCCCGTCGAGGACCCGGCGGAGAAGAGCACCAAGGCCTGACCGGCCACGACGACGGCCCGTACCCCACGACCGGGGTGCGGGCGTCGTCGTCCGCGCACGGTCCGGTCCCCCCCGGGCGGCGTATGCGCCGACAGCGAAAACGCGCCGCGTCGGGACGAACGGCCGCGGCCCACCGCGTTAGGGTCACTGCAGCACGGCCGGAGGACGGTGACGAACCGGCTCCGGCCCGGGCATGCGCAGGCGGGTGGGACCCGCGGGAGCGACGAAGGAGATGGAAGTGAACGAGCTGTACCTGCCGTCCGACGCGACCGGCCCGGTGGCACGCACCGAAGGCCAGGGCCTCGGCCTCAACGACTCCATCTACAACCGGCTCCTCAAGGAGCGCATCATCTGGCTCGGGTCGGAGGTGCGCGACGAGAACGCGAACGCGATCTGCGCGCAGATGATGCTGCTCGCAGCGGAGGACCCGGAGAAGGACATCTGGCTGTACATCAACTCGCCCGGCGGGTCGATCACGGCCGGCATGGCCATCTACGACACGATGCAGTACATCCAGCCCGACGTCGCGACGATCGCGATGGGCATGGCGGCCTCGATGGGCCAGTTCCTGCTGTCGTCCGGCACCAAGGGCAAGCGGTACGCGACGCCGCACGCGCGCGTCATGATGCACCAGCCCTCGGGCGGCATCGGCGGCACGGCGACCGACGTGCGCATCAACGCGCAGCTCATCATGCACATGAAGCAGGTGCTGTCCGAGCTGACCGCCGAGCAGACCGGCAAGCCGCTGGAGCAGATCCTCAAGGACAACGACCGCGACAGCTGGTTCACGGCGGAGGAGGCCAGGGAGTACGGCTTCGTCGACCACGTCGTGACGAACGCGGCGTCCGTCACGGGCGGCGGCGGCACGACGGGTTCCTGAGCCCCGCACCCCGGACCCGACTTCACTTCGAGGAGAACCCCCGTGACCTTCAGCGCAGAGTCCCAGTACCTGTCGACCGCCCAGCGTCTCGCCGGCCCCGCCGCGCGGCCCGGAGGCGTGGCCCTGCCGGGCGGCGCGCCGTCCGCACGCTACGTGCTGCCGCAGTTCGAGGAGCGCACCGCGTACGGCTTCAAGCGGCAGGACCCCTACACCAAGCTGTTCGAGGACCGCATCATCTTCCTGGGCGTCCAGGTCGACGACGCGTCCGCGGACGACGTCATGGCCCAGCTGCTCGTGCTCGAGAGCCAGGACCCGGACCGCGACGTCATCCTCTACATCAACTCGCCGGGTGGGTCGTTCACCGCGATGACCGCGCTCTACGACACGATGCAGTACATCAAGCCGCAGATCCAGACGGTCTGCCTCGGCCAGGCGGCCTCCGCCGCGGCCGTGCTGCTCGCGGCCGGTCAGCCGGGCAAGCGCCTGGCCCTGCCCAACGCGCGCGTCCTCATCCACCAGCCGGCGATGGAGGGCGGGGGCTACGCGCAGGCCTCCGACATCGAGATCCACGCGAACGAGCTGATCCGCATGCGCGAGTGGCTCGAGGACACCCTCGCGCTGCACTCGGGCAAGGAGGTCGAGGAGGTGCGTCAGGACATCGAGCGCGACAAGATCCTCACGGCCGAGCAGGCCAAGGAGTACGGCCTCGTCGACCAGGTGCTCGAGAGCCGCAAGGCCGTGGCGGTGAACACGCCCTGACCGGGCCCGCACCCCGCCGTCGTCCGTCGCGCCGCCGCGTCCTCCGGGACCGGCGGCGCGACGCGTCTGGGCCCGCGTCCTCGCACGCGGACGCGTTCGGACACGGAACGGCATCGATCGTCATCGGATGTGGCCCTTCACCGGGGAGCCCACCTGACAACGGGGTTCCCGTGGTGTGGAATGGGAAGAAGGACCCGCTGCGACGTGGACGGCGGGCCCGTGCCGGGCGGAGGGACGCCCGGTCACCCGGACAAGGAGACGCTACGTGGCTCGTATCTCGGACGGCGCCGACCTGCTCAAGTGCTCGTTCTGCGGAAAGTCGCAGAAGCAGGTCAAGAAGCTCATCGCGGGTCCCGGCGTGTACATCTGCGACGAGTGCATCGACCTGTGCAACGAGATCATCGAGGAGGAGCTGGCCGAGGCCACCGAGCTCGGGCTCGTCGAGCTGCCCAAGCCACGGGAGATCTTCGAGTTCCTCGGCCAGTACGTGATCGGGCAGGACCCGGCGAAGCGGGCGCTCGCCGTCGCGGTCTACAACCACTACAAGCGCGTCCAGGCGGGGGAGTCGACGAAGGCGTCGACCACCGACGAGGGCGACCACGTCGAGCTGGCGAAGTCGAACATCTTGCTGATCGGTCCGACGGGGACGGGCAAGACGTATCTGGCGCAGACGTTGGCGCGGATGTTGAACGTGCCGTTCGCGATCGCGGACGCGACGGCGTTGAC
>NZ_MKKH01000035.1 GCF_001942335.1 Cellulosimicrobium sp. CUA-896
GCGGACGCGGCGCGCGGCCGCGCTGCCGGTCGCCGGGTCTCGCCCGCTCGGCCTCGCTCGCCGTGGTCCGCTCTCGGCGTTCTCGCCGTCGCGGTCTCGGTCGCGGTCTCGGTCGTCGCGGTCTTGGCGGTCTCGGTCGCCGTGCTCTCGCTCGCCGTGGTGTCGGTCGGCAGGGCCTCGGTGGCCGCGTCCGCGTCGGTCGCGTCGTCCGCCGGCTCGTCGGCCGCCCTGGCGGCGGCCGCGCGCTGCGCGGACTTCGTCAGACGCGGCTCGGCCTCCTGCGCGCGCTTGCGCTGCTCGCTCTTGGCGTCGGCCTTCTTCTTCACCGGGCCGAGCACCATCGTCATGTTGCGCCCGTCCTGCTTGGGCATCGACTCGACGAACCCGAGCTCGGCAACGTCCTCGGCCAGGCGCTGGAGCAGACGCACACCCATCTCCGGGCGCGACTGCTCGCGGCCGCGGAACATGATCATGACCTTGACCTTGTCGCCCGCCGCGAGGAAGCGCTCGACGTGGCCCTTCTTGGTGCCGTAGTCGTGCGGGTCGATCTTCAGGCGGAAACGGATCTCCTTGAGGACCGTGTTCGCCTGGTTGCGCCGCGCCTCGCGCGCCTTCATGTCGGACTCGTACTTGAACTTGCCGAAGTCCATGAGCTTGGCGACGGGCGGGCGTGCGTCCGGGGCGACCTCGACCAGGTCGAGGTCGGCGTCCTGGGCAAGGCTCAGGGCAACCTCGGTGCGGACGACGCCGACCTGCTCCCCGCCGGGACCGATGAGTCGGACCTCGGGGACGCGGATCCGATCGTTGATGCGAGGCTCGCTGATGTGATGCTCCTAGGAAGTCGTCGGTAGACCCCAGGGACGAGGAAGGCCCCCGACCCTGAGCGCAGGGTGGAGGCCATCGGGTCGGTCGTCGCCGCGTGCGACGACGACCGTGCCTGGACGACGAGCCACGGGCTCGACGTCCGGACCAGACCCGGCCTCTGTCGCGACGTGCGTCGACGGTCGAGACCCGGGTGGGATGGGATCCACTTGCGCACCCGCGCGTTCTTCCCGGTCCCGGCACCACCGCCATGAGGGTGGTGCCGGACCGCCGGGCGTCTCGCGCGGGCCGGTCAGCCATCAAGGTTACCAGAGACGGCGCCGGGTGCCCACGCGTAGCGCGGCATGGCGCGCGCGGGTCGCCCGGCCCGCCCCACGGACACGCTCTGGACCCTGTCCATCATTGGAACTGTTCCAGACAAGCAGTAGGGTGGGCGCCATGACGACCGCACCCGGCGCTCCCGCGGCCCCCTCGGGCGCGCACGAGCCCTCCGACCGGGCGCAGCACGAGGCCGAGCTGCGCGAGCGCGGCCTGCGCGTCACCGCCGCGCGCCTCGCGGTGCTCGACGCGGTGGGCACGCGCCAGCACGCCGACGCCGACGCGGTCCTGCGGTCCGTGCGCGCGGCGCTCGGGTCGGTGTCGGTCCAGGCGTCTACGACGTCCTGCACACGCTGACGGACCACGGCCTGCTGCGCCGGATCGAGCCGGCCGGGCACCCCGCGCGGTACGAGCGGCGCCTCGGGGACAACCACCACCACGTCGTATGCCGCCGCTGCGGCGCCGTCGCCGACGTCGACTGCGCCGTCGGGCACGCGCCCTGCCTCGTCCCGAGCAGCACGTCGGGGTTCCGCGTCGACACCGCCGAGGTGACGTTCTGGGGCCTGTGCCCCGACTGCGCGGACTGACCCGCCTCGCCCCCGACCCGGCGCCGCACGACCGCGCGCCGCCCGTTTCCTCACGCAGATCCGATACGGCCCGTCCGGCAGCCGCCCCGGGCCCGATGGTTAGGAGCACCATGACCGCACCGTTCACCACGACCACGCCGGCGTGCCGGTCGCGTCGGACGCGCACTCGCAGTCCGTCGGCGCCGACGGGCCGATCGTCCTGCACGACCACTACCTCGTCGAGAAGCTCGCCCAGTTCAACCGCGAGCGCGTCCCCGAGCGCGTCGTGCACGCCAAGGGTGGCGGGGCGTTCGGCACCTTCACCGTGACGAACGACGTCAGCGCCTACACGCGCGCGGCGGTCTTCCAGCCCGGGACCGCCACCGAGATGCTCGCCCGCTTCTCGTCGGTCGCGGGCGAGCAGGGCTCCCCCGACACGTGGCGCGACCCGCGCGGCTTCGCGCTGAAGTTCTACACGAGCGAGGGCAACTACGACCTCGTCGGCAACAACACCCCGGTGTTCTTCCTGCGCGACGGCATCAAGTTCCCCGACTTCATCCGCTCGCAGAAGCGCCTGCCGGGCTCGAACCTGCGCGACAACGACATGCAGTGGGACTTCTGGTCGCTGTCCCCCGAGTCGGCGCACCAGGTCACGTGGCTCATGGGCGACCGCGGCCTGCCGTCGTCGTGGCGCCACATGGACGGCTTCGGCTCGCACACGTACCAGTGGATCAACGCCGCCGGCGAGCGCTTCTGGGTCAAGTACCACTTCACGACCCAGCAGGGCATCGACAACCTGTCGAACGAGGAGGCGTCGCAGCTCGCCGGGTCGGACTCCGACCACCACATCCGCGACCTGTACGAGCACATCGAGGCCGGCGACTTCCCGCGCTGGACGCTCTCGGTGCAGGTCATGCCGTACGAGGACGCCAAGACGTACCGGTTCAACCCGTTCGACCTCACCAAGGTGTGGCCGCACGGCGACTACCCGCTGATCGAGGTCGGCGTCATGGAGCTCAACCGCAACCCGGAGAACTACTTCGCCGAGATCGAGCAGGCGACGTTCGCGCCGAGCAACTTCGTGCCCGGCATCGCGGCGAGCCCCGACAAGATGCTCCTCGCGCGCATCTTCTCCTACGCGGACGCCCACCGGTACCGCGTGGGCACCAACCACGCCCAGCTGCCGGTCAACGCGCCGCGCGGTGCGGCCGAGGGCGGGCACTCGTACGCCAAGGACGGTGCGATGCGCTACTCCTTCTCGTCGGCCACCACCCCCGTGTACGCGCCCAACAGCGCCGGCGGGGCGCACGCCGACCCGGCGCGCGCGGCGGAGTCCACGGGCTGGGAGGCCGACGGCGAGCTCACCCGCTCGGCCGCGACCCTGCACGCGGAGGACGACGACTTCGGCCAGGCGGGCACGCTCTACCGGGAGTCTTCGACGGCCCTGCCCGCGCCCGCTTCCTCGAGACGATCACCGGCCACGTCGGCGGCGTGAAGAGCGCCGAGATCCGGGAGCGCGCGATCCAGTACTGGACGAACGTCGACGCCGACCTCGGCGCCGCCCTGCGCGTCGCGCTCGAGGCCGAGGACGCCCCGGTCGAGACCGGGCAGCCGGCGACGGCGAGCGAGCCCGTCCGGGCCTGACGCACGACGACCGACGCCGCCACCCGCTCCCGGGTGGCGGCCGTCGCCGTCCGCCGCGGTGGCCGTCGCAGGGCGGTGCCGAGGCGGCCCGCCGGATGGAAAGATGGTGCGCATGACTACCGAGAACGTCCCCGCCCGGGACGAGACCGCGGGCGCCGTGCGCGACATCGCGGACGTCGCCGCCGTCGAGGTCATCACCTCCGCCGCGGTGCACCTCATGAGCGCGGCGGCCGTCAAGTGCGGTCTGGCGGAGGACGCCGAGGCGCAGGGCCACCTCGACCTCGACGAGGCCCGCAAGCTCATCAACGCGCTCGCGGCTCTCGTGACGGCGAGCGCGCCGGACATCGGCAACCAGCACGCCCGCTCGCTGCGCGACGGCCTGCGGTCGCTGCAGCTCGCGTTCCGCGAGGCCTCGGTGTACCCGGACGCTCCCGGCGAGGGGCCCGGGGAGAAGTACACGGGCGCCGTCAGTTGAGCGTCCCGCCGGTTCCCGAGAGCGTCCCGCGCGGCGCCGTCCCGCCGCGCCCGCGCCCGACGAGCGCCCCGCGGGCGGCGACGTCGCCGCCTCGCCGTCGGCGCCGGCGACGTCGCGCCGGCGGGTCGCACGGCGCCCGGTGCCGCGAGAGGCCGCCGACGCGGCCTCGTGGTCGCGGTCGTGGTGCTGGCCGTCCTGCTCGCGGCCGCGCTCGGGGTCGGCGCCTACCTGTGGGTCACCACCGCGCGCTGGCAGGAGTCCAGCGACGGGTGGGAGTCGACGTCGCGCGGCCTCGGCGAGGACGTCGCCCGCCTGCAGGCGGAGCTCGACGGCGCCAACGCGGAGCTCGAGGCGGCCCGGGGGCAGCTCGAGACCGCGCAGCAGCGGATCACGGACCTCGCGAACGAGAAGGCGCAGCTCGGCGACGAGAACGAGGCCTCGCAGCAGTACCTCGACTACCAGAGCCGCGTGTCCGAGGCGGCCGGGACCGTCGCCGCGGCGCTCGGTCGGTGCACGACGGCGCAGTCGCAGCTGATCGGCTACCTGGGCGACCGCGACGCGTACGACCCGGCGGACCTCGAGCGCTTCTCCGGCCAGGTCGACGAGCTGTGCCAGGCTGCGACGGACGCCAACGCCCAGCTCCAGCAGGAGCTCGCCGGATGACGCCGCGCGCGTCGACCGCCCGGCGGGCGGCACCGGGCCGGGCGCGGCCCCAGGCGGCGCGCTCCGCGCTGGTGGCGGCCGCCGTCGTCGCGTCGCTCGCGTCCGGCTGCGGCGTCCTGCCCGAGATGCCCCCGCCGGTCCCCGACTCGGTCGTCCCGTCGTTCGCGGCACCCGACGAGCCCGCGGGCTCGGAGAACCTCTCCCCCGACGGCTCGGACGCCGTGAGCCGGATGGCGGTGCGCATCCGCAACGTCGGCTGCGAGGGGCTGTCCACGGGCTCGGGCTTCGCGCTGGACGCGCGCACGATCGTCACCAACAAGCACGTGGTCGACTCGTCGCGGTCCCTGCAGCTGCTGACGTACGACGGCCGCGACGTCGCGGCGCAGACCGCGAGCACCGCCGACCTGGCGGATCTCGCCGTCGTGCGCACCGCGCAGGACCTGCCGTCCACGCCGACGCTCGCCGAGGAGGACCCCGCGCCCGGCGACCCGGTGACGGTGGTCGGCTACCCCGAGGGCGGGCGGCTCACGGTGACGCAGGGCTCGGTCATCGGCACGACCACGGACCCGCTGCACGAGAACCTCGGCGAGGTCCTGGTGACGGACGCCCCCGTCGAGCCGGGGAGCTCGGGCTCCGCGGCGCTCGACGACGCGGGGCGGGTGATCGGGGTGGTCTACGCGAAGACCTCGACGGACAAGAGCCTGCTCGTCCCGGTGAGCACCCTGCGCGACCTCCTCGCCGACGAGGCGTCGTTCACGCCCGTCCCCGCCTGCGACGGGTGACCGGCGGGTGCGAGCGGTGAGCCGCGCCGGCGGCTCAGGGACCTTCCCCGGCCGGCGCGCCCAGGTCTACGCTCGGTGCGCATGGCACACCACGCGAGCCCCGGCGACGCGCCCGCCGTCGACCCGGCGCACATCACCCACGCCGCCCGTGACACGCTGAGCGTGCGGCGGGTCTTCGGCGAGTCGTACGAGCGGGACGGGACGCTCGTCATCCCGGTCGCCACGGTCTGGGGCGGCACGGGCTCCGGCTGGGGCTCCGGCTCCGGCGAGCTCTCGGGCAACAGCTCCGCGCAGCGACGTCGAGCGGCCGGTGGCACTCGCGGCGCGCCGGCGCGCGAGGACGAGGCCGGGGCCGCGAGCACCTCCGAGGACGGGCCCGGCGGGGACGCCGGCGGCGAGGGCTCGGGCGGGGGCGGAGGCTTCGGCGTCCGGGTCAACGCCAAGGGCGTCTTCGTCGTCGACGACGCGGGCGTGCGCTGGCAGCCCGCGATCGACGTGAACCGCGTGATCCTCGGCGGTCAGGCGCTGGGAGCGGTCGTCGCGGTGGCGTGCGCGCTCGCGTGGGCGGTGGGCCGGCTGCGCCGCTGAGCCCTCTGGGTCAGTCCGCCCGGCCCACCCGCAGCTCGAGACCGTCCACGCGCTCGGAGACGACCTCGTCGGCCGCGAGCGCGGCGTTGACCCGCGCGAGCACCGCGTCGAGCCCCGCACGGTCGAGCCCGGCGTCGATGCGGAGCACGACGGCGACCTCGGCCCGCCGGCCGGGTTCGGCCCACGCGCGCGCGACGTGGGGCAGGCCACCGACCGCGGCCTCGACCGCGGCCCGCACCTCGGCGTCGACCGCGCCGTCGACGACGGCGGGGCGCCACGGCTTGCCCTGCGCGAGCGCCCAGACGGCCGGCCGCGGCACGAGCGCGGTCACGGGCCCCGCAGGGTCGACGACGAGCAGCGACCAGTCCTCGCTCACGGCGGACAACCCGGCACGGCGGGCGTCGACCGGCACCGGGCGGGCGTCCGGCCGCCACGCCGCCATCGCGGCGACGGAGGTGAACACGGGCAGGGCCCGCCGGCCGTCCGGCGCCTCGAGCGCGACGACACCGGCCGAGGCCTCCTTGTCGACGGCGTGCCCGTGCTCGCCCTGCTCCGCGCGCCCGAGCTCGGCGAGGACCGGCACGAGCACCCGGCTGTGCGCGAGCCGTTCCACGACGTCGGCGAGCGGCGCGCGCCCGGCCTCGTGCTCGGCCAGCGCCGCGGCGAGCGACGGGTCGGCCGACCCGTCGTCGCCCGCGAAGCCGGACGAGGGCGGCAGCGCCTTCCCGGCCCCGGCGGCGACGTCGTCGCCCGCCGTCACGCGCGACCCGCGACGTCGAGCGCCTGCGGCAGCGTGAACGCCCCCGCGTAGAGCGCCTTGCCCACGATCGCGCCCTCCACGCCCGCCGGGACCAGGCCGCGCAGCGCCTCGAGGTCGGCGAGGCTCGAGATCCCGCCCGAGGCCACGACCGGGGCGTCCGTGCGGGACGCGACCTCGCGCAACAGGTCGAGGTTCGGGCCGCGCAGCGTCCCGTCCTTCGTCACGTCGGTGACGACGTAGCGGGCGCAGCCCGCGGACTCCAGCCGGTCGAGCACCTCCCACAGGTCGCCGCCCTCCTGCGTCCACCCGCGGGCGGCGAGCGTCGTGCCGCGCACGTCCAGCCCGACGGCGACCTGGTCGCCGTGCTCGGCGATGACCTTGGCCGTCCACTGCGGGTCCTCCAGCGCGGCGGTCCCGAGGTTGATCCGCCGCGCGCCCGTCGCGAGCGCGCGCTCGAGCGAGGCGTCGTCGCGGATCCCGCCGGACAGCTCCACCTGCACGTCGAGCCGGCCCACGACGTCCGCCAGCAGCTCCGCGTTCGACCCGCGTCCGAAGGCCGCGTCGAGGTCGACGAGGTGGATCCACTCGGCGCCCCCGGACTGCCAGTCGAGCGCGGCGGCGAGCGGGTCGCCGTACGAGGTCTCCGAGCCGGCCTCGCCCTGGACGAGGCGGACGGCCTGGCCGTCGGCGACGTCGACGGCGGGGAGCAGCACGAGGCGGTCGGTCACGAGGTTCTCCATCGGTCGTGGCGCGGGACCTCCGCGCCGGGTGGTGTGCGTGGGGAGGGCCGCCCGCGGCGCCTCGCGCCGGGGGCAGGGCTCAGAGCGAGCGGACCCAGTTCTCGAGCAGGGTCGCGCCCGCGTCCCCGGACTTCTCCGGGTGGAACTGCGTGGCCGACAGCGGCCCGTTCTCGACGGCGGCGACGAAGCGGCCGCCGTGGTCCGACCACGTGACGAGGGGGCGGCGGACGGGCGAGTCCGCGGGCAGGTCGTCGCCGAGCGTGAAGCGGCGGGCGGCGTAGGAGTGCACGAAGTAGAAGCGCTCGTCCTCGATCCCCCGGAACAGCACGCTGCCCTCGGGGGCCTCGACCGTGTCCCAGCCCATGTGCGGGACGATCTCGGCCTCGAGCCGGTCGACCAGCCCCGGCCACTCCCCCAGGCCCTCGGCGACCGTGCCGTGCTCGTCGCCCTGCTCGAACATCACCTGCATCCCGACGCAGATCCCGAGCACCGGGCGCCCGCCGGCGAGGCGGCGCCCGACGACCTCGTGGCCGCGCACGGAGCGCAGTCCCTCCATGACGGCGGCGAACGCGCCGACGCCCGGGACGACGAGGCCGTCGGCGTCCTGCGCACGGGCGCGGTCGGCGGTCAGCTCGACGTCCGCCCCGACGCGCTCGAGGGCGCGGACGGCGGAGCGGACGTTGCCGAAGCCGTAGTCGAGCACGACCACGTGCGGGCGGCGCAGGGCCGGGCCCGAGCCGTCGGTGTCGTCGGGCGCCGGGGTGGCGGCGTCGCTGTTCACCGCGCTCACTGCTTGCGCGCCCGTCGGCCGGCCGCGGTGAGCAGGCGCATCGCCTTCCACCGGGAGATGGACGTGCTGGCCACGACGCCGTCGAGGTCGGCCAGGGTGGTGGCCCCCGTCAGGAGGTCCTCCAGGGCCTCGGGCGCCCCGCCGAGGACGAGGCCGGGCGCGAGCACGTCCCCGGCGGCGCCGTCGCTCCACCGCGTCATGCCGAGCTGCTCGCCGCGTCGCTCCACGAGGATCAGCGGCACGCCCTTGACGAGTGTCGTCAGCGCAGCGGCCGCCTGCGCGGGCGCGTCGCCCGACGCGTCGCGGAGGACGGCTACGGCGCCCACGTCGGTCGCGACGACGTCGGCCTCGACCTGCGCCAGCGAGCACGCCGCCGCGAGCGGCTCGGCGCCGGCGATCTGCGTCACCAGCGCGACGAGCTCCGGGGGCGACGCATCGGTCAGCGAGGACAGGTCGTCGGGGATCTCGATCCCGTCGAGCCCGTCGACGCCGTGCGTGCCGCCGGCAGGTCCGGGGACGTCGTCGCCGGGTGCGGGGGTGTTCGGGTCCTGGGTCACAGTGCTCCCTTGGTCGACGGGATGCCCTCGACGCGCGGGTCGGGCGCGACCGCGGCGCGCAGGGCACGGGCGAGCGCCTTGAACTGCGCCTCGACGACGTGGTGCGGGTCGCGGCCCGCGAGCACCCGCACGTGCAGGCAGATGCCCGCGTGGTGGGCGATCGACTCGAGCACGTGGCGCGTGAGCGAACCCGTGAAGTGCCCGCCGATGAGGTGGTGCTCCTGCCCGGCCGGCTCCCCCGAGTGCACGAGGTACGGGCGCCCGACACGTCGACGACCGCGAGCGCGAGCGCCTCGTCGAGCGGCACCGTCGCGTCGCCGAACCGGGAGATGCCCCGCTTGTCGCCGAGCGCGACGCGCAGCGCCTCGCCGATCGCGATCGCGACGTCCTCGACGGTGTGGTGCGCGTCGACGTGCGTGTCGCCGCTCGCCTCGACCGTCAGGTCGATCAGCGAGTGCTTGCCCAGTGCGGTGAGCATGTGGTCGTAGAACGGGACCGTCGTCGAGATCTCGGTCCGGCCGGTGCCGTCGAGGTCCAGCTCGACCACGACGCTCGACTCGGACGTCGCGCGCTCGATGCGCGCGGTGCGCTTCACAGTCCTGCCACCTCCACGAGGGCGTCGCGGAACGCCCTCATCTCGTCGCGGGTGCCGATCGACACCCGCAGCCATCCGTCCGGCCCAGTCTCCCGGATGAGCACGCCCCGCTCCAACAGGCCCGCCCAGACCGCGTGCCGGTCCGTGAACTCGCCGAAGAGCACGAAGTTGGCGTCGGACTCCGCGACCTCGAGCGGGCGGCCGTCGGCGTGGCGCAGCGACCGCAGCCAGGCCACCGTCGCGTCGCGCTCGGCCCGCAGCTCCTCGACCTGCGCGAGCAGCTCGTCGGCGTGGGACAGCGCGGCCCGTGCGACCGCCTGGGTCACGGCCGACAGGTGGTACGGCAGCCGCACGACGCGCAGCGCGTCGACGAACGCGCGCGACGCCGCGAGGTAGCCCACGCGGGCGCCGGCGAGCGCGAACGCCTTGGACATCGTGCGCGCGACCGCCAGGTTCGGGTAGCGCGCGAGCATCCCGAGCGCGGACGGCGTCCCGGCGCGACGGAACTCGCCGTACGCCTCGTCGACCACGACGACGGCCGGGGCGGGCTCGCCGCCGGGACCGGTCGGCACCGCGACCTCGAGCGCGGCCTCGCACACCGCCGCGACGGTCGCCGCCGGCAGCGCCGTGCCGGTGGGGTTGTTCGGGCTCGCGAGCAGGACCACCGACGGCTGCTCGCGGGCGATGACCTCACGCGCATGGTCGGGGTCGAGCGTGAAGTCCTCGGCGCGCCGCCCCACGACCCAGCGCGTGTGCGTGTCGCGCGCGTACTCCGGGTACATCGAGTAGGTCGGCGCGAACGACACGGCCGTGCGTCCCGGACCGCCGAAGGCCTGCAGGACGTGCAGCATGACCTCGTTCGAGCCGTTCGCCGCCCACAGCTGCGCGGCGTCGAGACGCACCCCGGACTCCGTGCCGAGGTACGCCGCGAGGTCCGACCGCAGGCCGAGGAAGTCACGGTCCGGGTACCGGTTGAGCCCCGAGGCCGCGGCGCGGACGGCGTCGGCGATCGTCGCGACGACGGCCGTGCCCGGCGCGTACGGGTTCTCGTTCACGTTGAGCAGCACGGGCACGTCGAGCTGCGGCGCGCCGTACGGCTCGGTGCCGGCGAGCTCGGGGCGCAGCGGCAGCCGGGCGCGTCGGCGACGGGGGGTGGGGTCACCACGACAGTCTACGAACGCTCGCGGCGGCGGCCGGCGTGACGTCCGGCACGCGGGCACGGGGTCAGGCGGAGACGACCTGCCCGGACTCGACCGTCACCGCGACCTCGGGGAGCGGTGAGGGCGCCGGACCCGTGAGGACGGCGCCGGTCGCGAGGTCGTACCGCGAGGCGTGGCACGGGCACACCAGCTCGCCCTCCCCCGGGGCGACGGTGCACCCCTGGTGGGTGCAGACCGCGCTGAACGCCGCGAACGTGCCCTCCTCGGGCTGGGTGACGAGGAGCTGGCTGCCGTCGACGGTGACGCCCACCGCGCCGCCGACGGGGACGTCGTCGGCCCGCGCGAGCACCTCGCCGGCGGCCACGGCACCGTCGCCGGCGGAGCCGCTGCCGGTCGCGCCACCCGTGGCGGTGCCTGACGGCGGGCTGCCGCCGCACGCGGCGAGGACCGCGAGCGCCGCACCGGCACCGGAGCCGGCGAGCACGGCCCTGCGGGTGGGCGCGGACGGCGCGGAGCCGCCCTGGCGCTGTGCCTCCATGTCCGGCCTCCGTCCTCCCGGGACGTCCCGGCGCGCACCGGTCCGTCGTCCGCCCACCGCGCACGACGGCGCGGGCGGCGCTTCAATTGAAGCACCGGGGCGCGCCGCGCACCCGGGACGCAGCGCCCGCGCTCGGGCGCCGTGGCACCGGCCCGTCCGTCGGCGCGCGCTCGTCGTCTCCCGGAGGGAGCCGCGATGACGACCTTCGACCCACCCGGTCCGCCCCCGCGCCCGGCGCACGCACGGGGCGCGTGGGTGCTGCGCGGTCTGACCGCCGCCGGTCTGCTGCTGTCGGCGGACGTCCACCTCGTCCTCTACCTCGAGGGCTACCGCGACATCGTCGTCGTGGGGCCGCTGTTCCTCCTCAACGCGGTGTCGGGCCTCGTCCTCGGGGTCCTCGTGCTCACGTGGCGCCACTGGCTCCCCCTCCTGGGAGCGGTCGGGTTCGGTGCCCTCACGCTGGCGGCCTTCTACGTCTCGACGACCGTCGGGTTCTTCGGCGTGCGCGAGACGGTCGGTGGGACGCAGCAGGTCCTCGCCGCCGTCGCCGAGTGGGTCGTGGTCGTGGCGGGCGTGCTCGCACTCCTCGTCGAACGGCGACGCTCCCGCGCCGCGCGACCGTGAGCGGGTGGTCCACCGGGGCGGCCCTCCCCACGCCCCCCGCGCGCCCGACGGCGGGCCTGGGGACGGCCTGGGGACGGCCTGCCGCACCGGGGGCGGGTGCGCCTACGATCGTGCGGGTGAGCTCCTGGGACCCGTACGCCGACCTGCCCTTCGACCCCGCCGACGAGCCGCCGCTCGACGACCCGTACGGCGACCCGTGGGAGCCGTCCGGGTCCGGCACGTCGGGACCCGGGGGGACGGGCCCCGGCGCGGCGGAACCCGCCCCGCCGCACGGCACGCCCCCGCAGGCCGTCGCGCAGCCCTCCGCACCCGCCCCGGCGGCGGACGGCGATCCGGTGAAGCGGGCCAAGCTGGCCATGCTGCGTGGTCTGCTCGACGGCGAGTCGCTGCGCGAGGACGCCGAGACCGCGCTGCGCGCGCTCGTCGGCCGCGAGGACGCCCGCCTGCGCGACGACCAGTGGCGCGCGATCGAGGCCCTCGTGGCGTTCCGTCGGCGCGCGCTCGTCGTGCAGCGCACAGGGTGGGGCAAGTCGGCGGTCTACTTCGTCGCGACGCGGCTGCTGCGCGACCGTGGCGCCGGTCCCACGGTCATCGTCTCCCCGCTGCTCGCACTCATGCGCGACCAGATCGGCGCCGCCGCGCGCGCCGGGATCCGTGCGGTGACGATCAACTCGGCGAACGTCACCGAGTGGGAGGACGTGCACGCCGCGATCGCCGCCGGCGACGTCGACGTCCTGCTGTGCTCGCCCGAGCGGCTCAACAACCCGGGGTTCCGCGACGAGGTCCTGCCGCGGCTCGCCGCCGACGCGGGGCTCGTCGTGGTCGACGAGGCGCACTGCATCTCCGACTGGGGCCACGACTTCCGGCCCGACTACCGGCGCATCCGCACGCTCCTGGCCGACCTCCCCGCCGGGATCCCGGTCCTCGCGACGACCGCGACCGCGAACGCGCGCGTGACCGCGGACGTCGCGGAGCAGCTCGGCGTGCGGGCCGAGGCCGCGACGGGGACGGGCGGCGCGCCCGACGAGGTCCTCGTGCTGCGCGGCGGGCTCGACCGGGAGTCGCTCCACCTCGCCGTCCTGCCGCTGCCCGACCAGCCCTCGCGCGTCGCGTGGCTCACGGAGGCGCTGCAGGACGTCGACGGCTCGGGCATCGTCTACTGCCTCACGGTGTCGGCGGCCGAGCAGGTCGCGAGCCAGCTGCGCGCGGCCGGGCTCGCCGTGGCGTCGTACACCGGCCAGACCGATCCCGCCGAGCGAGAGCGGCTCGAGGGGGACCTCAAGGAGAACCGGGTCAAGGCGCTCGTCGCGACCTCGGCGCTCGGCATGGGCTTCGACAAGCCCGACCTCGCGTTCGTCGTGCACCTGGGCGCGCCGAGCTCGCCGATCGCGTACTACCAGCAGGTCGGCGCGCGGGTCGCGGCGTCGACTCCGCCGTCGTGGTGCTCCTGCCCGGCGAGGAGGACCGGCGGATCTGGGAGTGGTTCGCCTCCACCGCGTTCCCGGCCCAGGCCCAGGTCCGCGCGACCCTGGGGGCGCTCGAGCAGGGCGGCACCCAGTCCGTGGCGCAGCTCGAGACGCAGGTGGACCTCAAGCGCTCACGCCTCGAGGGCATGCTCAAGGTGCTCGACGTCGACGGCGCGGTGCGGCGGGTCAAGGGCGGCTGGGAGGCGACGGGACGACCGTGGGAGTACGACGCCGAGCGGTACGCGCGCGTCGACCAGACCCGCGAGGCCGAGCAGCGCGCGATGCTCGACTACCAGGCCACGACCGGGTGCCGCATGGCCTTCCTGCGCGCCGCCCTCGACGACCCGGAGCTCGAGCCCGGCTGGGAGTGCGGCCGGTGCGACCGCTGCGGCGGCGTGACGCTGCCCGCCGTGCCCGACGCCGAGGCCGTCGCCGCCGCCCGCGCCGACATGGACCGGCCGGGCGTCGAGCTCGTGGCGCGCCGGCAGTGGCCGAGCGGGATGGACCGCCTCGGCCTGGACGTGCGCGGGCGGATCCCCGCCGAGGAGCAGGCCGAGCCGGGCCGCGCCGTCGCACGCCTCGACGGGCTCGGCTGGTCCGCACCGCTGCGCGAGCTGTTCGCGCCCGGCGCGCCCGACGGCGAGACGCCGGTCCCGCTGCGCCGTGCCGCGGCGCGCGTGCTCGACGAGTGGGACGAGCTGTACGCCCCCCGAGCAGCGCCGAACGACGGTGCCGACGACGGGGAGACCGACGCCCCGGCGGAGCGCAGCACCCTCCTCGACGGCGTCGTCGCCGTGCGCTCGACCACGCGTCCGCGCCTGACGCACCACCTGGCGACGGGACTGGCCGCCTACCTCGGGCGACCGCTCATCGGGGCGATCGGTCCCGTCGCAGGCCGGGAGGAGCCGGGCCGCCACGACGTCAACTCCGCCACGCGGCTCGCGGGCGTCGCGCAGCGCCTGCAGCTCGAGCTGTCGCCCGCCGCGCTCGCGGGGCTCCCCGGGCGGCGCGTCCTCCTCGTCGACGACTGGACCGAGTCCGGCTGGACGCTCACCGTCGCGGCGCGCCTCCTGCGCCGGGCCGGTGCCGAGGCCGTCCACCCGTTCGTCCTCGGGGTGCGCTGAGCGGCGAGCCCCGCCGCAGCGACCGCGTGACGACCGTGGCGCCTCACCAGCGCAGGCGCAGCTCCGTGTAGGTGGTGTCGGTGAACCCGAGCGAGCGGTAGAGCCCCTCCCCGTCGGGCGTCGTGTGCAGCGCCACCGAGTCGACACCTGCCGCCCGCGACCAGCCGATCGCGGCCTCGACGCACGCGCGCGCCAGCCCCTGCCCGCGCGCTCCCGGCAGCGTGCACACGTTGGTCACGTGCGCCGTCAGGCCACGCGGGTTCCGCGCCGAGGGGGCGCCGCGGTGCAGCGTCCCGAGGGCGCCGGCGACGACCCCGTCGTCGCCGTCCACGACGAACGCGGCCGCGTCGCCGCCGGCGAGCGCCGCGCGGAACCACGCGAGGGCGCGGTCCTGCCACTCGGGCGCGTCGGCGCCGTCCTCACCCATCGCCCGCATGAGCTCGACGCGCAGCGCGACGAGCCCCGGCGCGTCGTCCGGGCCCGCCCGGCGGACGGCGGCGCTGCTCGGCACGTCGGGCCGTTCAGAGGAACCGCGCGCGCACGGCCTCGCCGTGCGCCGGCAGGTCCTCGTCGTTCGCGACGGCGACGATGCGGTCCGCCAGCTCTTCGAGGGCGTCGCGGTCGTACTCGATCACCTGCACCGCCTTGACGAAGCTGTGCACACCGAGCCCGCTCGCGAAGTGTGCACAGCCGCCCGTGGGCAGGACGTGGTTCGAGCCCGCCATGTAGTCGCCCAGCGACACCGGCGACCACGGGCCGACGAAGACCGCACCCGCGCTGCGCACGCGGTCCGCGAGCGCCGAGGCGCCGGCCGCCTGGATCTCCAGGTGCTCGGCGCCGTAGGCGTCGACGACCGCGAGACCGTGCTCGACGTCGTCCACGAGCACGACGGCGGACTGCGGCCCGCCGAGGGACTGGGCGACGCGCTGGGCGTGCTTCGTCACGGGGACGAGGTCCACGAGCCGGGCCTCGACCGCGGCGGCGAGCTCGACGGAGGGCGTCACGAGGACCGCGGCGGCGAGCGGGTCGTGCTCGGCCTGGCTGATGAGGTCCGCGGCGACGTGGCCGGCGTCGGCGGACGCGTCGGCGAGGATCGCGATCTCCGTGGGCCCGGCCTCGGCGTCGATGCCCACGACGCCGCGCACCAGACGCTTCGCCGCGGCGACGAACACGTTCCCGGGCCCGGTCACGACGTCGACGGGCTCGCACAGCACGTCGCCGTCCTGCGGCTCGGTGCCCGTCGCGCCGTAGGCGAACATCCCCACCGCCTGCGCGCCACCGACGGCGTAGACCTCGTCGACGCCGAGCAGGGCGCACGCCGCGAGGATGGTGGGGTGCGGCAGCCCGTCGCCGTCGCGCTGCGGCGGGGAGGCCACCGCGAGGCTCGGCACGCCCGCCTCCTGCGCCGCGACGACGTTCATGACGACCGAGGAGGGGTACACGGCGAGACCACCCGGCACGTACAGCCCCACGCGCCCCACGGGTACCCAGCGCTGGCGCACCTGCGCCCCGGGCGCCACCTGCACGGTGAAGTCCTGGGGGCGCTGGGCCGCGTGGACGAGCCGCACGCGCCGGATCGCCTCCTCGAGCCCGGCCCGCACCACCGGGTCGAGATCCGCCAGTGCGGTCTCGAGCGCCTGCGCCGGCACGCGCAGGTGCTCGGGGCGCACCCCGTCGAAGCGCTCGGCGTACTCGCGCAGCGCGCCGGCGCCGCGCTCGCGCACCGCCGCGAGGATCGGCGCCACCTGCTCGGCGGCGTCCTCGACGCCGACCTCGGCGCGCGGCAGGGTGTCGACGAGCTCGCGAGCGCTCAGGGTCCGGCCGCGGAGGTCGATGCGGGTGATCATGCGTCCGAGTCTAGGAGGGTCCGCCCGCGCGCGGGGCGGACGTCCGGAAGGTGCGACCATGGCCCCATGGAGCAGACCGCGGACGACGCCGCCCACCCACCGGTCGAGATCGCCGACGACGTCATCCGGCTCGGCCAGTTCCTCAAGCTCGCCGGGCTCGCGGAGTCCGGCGCGCAGGCGCGCGAGCTCGTCGCCGACGGCGAGGTCCGCGTCAACGGCGAGGTCGACTCGCGCCGCGGTCGCCAGCTGCACCGCGGCGACACGGTGACGGTCTCCCACCCGCAGGGGCCGCAGGGCGCGACCGTCGCGTGACCGCGGGCCGGGGCCGCCGGCTCCGGCCGGGTCGGCCGCGCCGGCGTCAGCCCGCCATGTACGTCGAGGACATCACCTTGTCGGGCGTGAGGCGCAGCACGACGCGCTCGGGGTTGGGCGACAGCTGCCGGTAGCGCCGCGCGTACCGGGCGACCGCGTCGGCGACCTCGGCCTCGTCCTCGACGACCTCGACGGTCCCCTCGAGCGTCATCCACCGGCCGCCGTCCACCTGGCACACGGCCGCGCGCGGCGGCGTGCCGTCCGGACCGCGCCGGCGCGCGTTGCGCGCCTTGACCGACGAGCGGTTGCACGTGATGCGCACGACGCCGGCGTCCGGGTCCCACGTGAACGCGACCGGCACGACGTGCGGCGTCCCGTCGGCGCGCAGCGTGGTGAGGGTGGCGAGGTGCCGTTCGGTGACGAAGACGCGCTGCTCGGGGTTGAGTCGGATCACGCCGCCGAGTCTAGGTGCGGGCTCTCCGGGGGGCGGACGCGCCGGGTCACACGAGGCACGACGGGCCCAGGAGCGCCTTGAGGTCGCCGAAGAGCGCCGGCGACTTCTCCACGCGCAGCGCGTCGCCCGCCCGCACGACCGTCGTCTTGCCCGGCTCGAGCACCTGGACGTGGACCTCGGCCGAGCCCGGGTGGGTGGCCAGCACCTCGCGCAGGCGCGCGATGACCGGCTCGACGCAGCGCGTGTGCGGCACCTTGACCGCCATCGGCGACTCGGGACCGACCGACACGTCGGGCAGCGACACCTCCATCGCCTGCAGCTGTATCGCGTCGTCCCGGCGCCGCACCCGTCCGCGGAGCACGACCACCTGGTCCTCGGCGAGGATCGTCGAGTACGCGAGGTAGGTCTCACCGAAGAACATCACCTCGACCGCGCCCTCGAGGTCCTCGATGGTCACGGCCGCCCACGGGTTGCCGTTCTTGCTCATCTTGCGCTGCAGCGACGTGACGAGGCCCGCGACGGTGACCGTCGACCCGTCCGGCCGCCCCTCGTCCGCGATGAGCGCGGCGATGCCCGTGTCGGCGGCGCGCGTGAGCACGTGCTCGAGGCCCGACAGCGGGTGGTCGGAGACGTAGAGCCCGAGCATCTCGCGCTCGAACGCGAGCCGCTGCTTCTTGTCCCAGTCGGGCAGGTCGGGGACGTCGACGCTGAACGACATCGCCGGGTCGTCCTGCGCCCCGAAGTCGGCGAACAGGTCGAACTGGCCCTCGGCCTCCTTGCGCTTGACGCTGATCACCGAGTCCACGGCCTGCTCGTGGACCACGAGCAGCGCCCGGCGCCCGTGGCCGAGCGAGTCGAACGCGCCCGCCTTGATGAGCGACTCGATGGTGCGCTTGTTGCACACGACCGCCGGCACCTTGTCGAGGAAGTCCGTGAAGGACGTGAACGCGCCCTTCTCCTCGCGCGTCGCGACGATCGCGTCGACGACGTTGCGGCCGACGTTGCGCACGGCGGTCAGGCCGAAGCGGATGTCGTCGCCGACGGCCGTGAAGTTGGCCGCCGACGAGTTGACGTCCGGCGGCAGCACCGTGATGTGCATGCGCCGGCACTCGTTGAGGTACAGCGCCGACTTGTCCTTGTCGTCCCGCACGCTCGTGAGCAGCGCGGCCATGTACTCCGTGGGGTAGTTGGCCTTGAGGAACGCCGTCCAGTACGACACCAGGCCGTAGCCCGCGGAGTGCGCCTTGTTGAACGCGTAGCCGGCGAACGGGACGAGCACGTCCCAGACGGCCTGGATCGCGCCGTCGGAGTAGCCGCGCTCCTTCATGCCCGCGTGGAAGGGCACGAACTCCTTGTCGAGGATCTCCTTCTTCTTCTTGCCCATCGCGCGGCGCAGCAGGTCGGCCTGACCGAGCGAGTATCCCGCCAGCACCTGGGCGGCCTTCTGCACCTGCTCCTGGTACACGATGAGGCCGTACGTCTCGTCGAGGACCTCGGCGAGCGGCTCCGCGAGCTCGGGGTGGATGGGCTCGATCTTCTGCAGCCCGTTCTTGCGCAGCGCGTAGTTCGTGTGCGAGTTCATGCCCATCGGCCCCGGCCGGTACAGGGCGATGACGGCGGAGATGTCCTCGAAGTTGTCCGGGCGCATCTGGCGCAGCAGCGCACGCATCGGCCCGCCGTCGAGCTGGAACACGCCCAGCGTGTCGCCGCGCGCGAGCAGCTCGTAGGCCGCCCGGTCCTCCAGCTCGAGCGTCTCGATCGCGATCGGGTCCTTGCCGTTCATCACGATGTTCTCGAGCGCGTCCTCGAGGATCGTGAGGTTGCGCAGCCCGAGGAAGTCCATCTTGATCAGGCCGAGGCCCTCGGACGTCGGGTAGTCGAACTGCGTGATGACCGCGCCGTCCTGCAGGCGCCGCATGATCGGAATGATGTCGATGAGGGGCTCGCTCGACATGATGACGCCCGCGGCGTGCACGCCCCACTGGCGCTTCAGCCCCTCGATGCCCCGCGCCAGCTCGACGACGCGCTGCGCCTCCGGGTCCGTGTCGTGCAGCTGGCGGAACTCCCCGGCCTCCGCGTACCGCTCGTGCTTCGGGTCGAAGATGCCCGACAGCGGGATGTCCTTGCCCATGACGGCGGGCGGCATCGCCTTGGTGAGCTTCTCGCCCATCGCGAACGGGAAGCCGAGCAGCCGGGACGAGTCCTTGAGCGCCTGCTTGGCCTTGATCGTGCCGTACGTGACGATCTGCGCCACGCGGTCGTCGCCGTACTTGTCGGTGACGTAGCGAATGACCTCGCCGCGCCGACGCTCGTCGAAGTCGACGTCGACGTCGGGCATGGACACGCGCTCGGGGTTGAGGAAGCGCTCGAAGATCAGGCCGTGCTTGAGCGGGTCCAGCTCGGTGATCCCCATGAGGTACGACGCCATCGACCCCGCCGCGGAACCACGGCCCGGGCCGACGCGGATGCCCTGCTCCTTCGCCCAGTTGATGAAGTCGGCGACCACGAGGAAGTACCCCGGGAAGCCATCTGGACGATGACCTCGGTCTCGTACTCGGCCTGCTTGCGCGACGCGTCCGGGATGCCGCCCGGGTAGCGCCGGTGCAGGCCGCGCTCGATCTCCTTGACGAACCAGCTCGTCTCGTCCTCGCCCTCCGGTACGGGGTACCGGGGCATGTAGTTGGCCTTGGTGTTGAACGACACCTCGCACTGCTCGGCGATGAGCAGGGTGTTGTCGCACGCCTCGGGCAGCTCCGCGAACACACGGCGCATCTCCGCCGCGGACTTCACGTAGTAGCCGGTGCCGTCGAACTTGAACCGGTCCGGGTCGTCGAGCGTCGAGCCCGAGTTGATCGCGAGCAGCGCCTCCTGGCTCGAGGCGTCGTCCTCGCGCACGTAGTGCAGGTCGTTCGTCGCGACGACCTTCGCGCCGATCGTCTCCGCGAGCCGCAGGAGGTCCTTGACGACGCGCGTCTCGATCTCCAGGCCGTGGTCCATGAGCTCGACGAAGAACCCGTCCTTGCCGAAGATGTCCTGCAGCTCGCCCGCCGTCCGCACGGCCTCGTCCCACTGGCCCAGGCGCAGGCGCGTCTGGATCTCCCCCGACGGGCACCCGCTCGTCGCGATCAGCCCCTTGCCGTAGCGCTGGAGCAGGTCGCGGTCCATGCGGGGCCACTTGCCCATCTGCCCGTCGAGCGACGCGAGCGACGACGCCCGGAACAGGTTGTGCAGGCCCTCGTTGTCCTTCGCCAGCAGCGTCATGTGCGTGTACGCACCGCGCGCCGAGACGTCGTCCGCCTCCTGGCCCTTCTCGCCGAACCGCACGCGCGTCTGGTCGAACCGGCTCGTGCCCGGCGTGACGTACGCCTCGACGCCGATGATCGGCTTGATGCCCTTCGCCTGCGCCTTCGACCAGAACTCGAACGCGCCGAACACGTACCCGTGGTCCGTGGTCGCGACGGCCTTCTGGCCGAGCCGGTCGACCTCGTCGAACAGGTCCCCGATCCGCGCCGCGCCGTCGAGCATCGAGTACTCGGTGTGGACGTGCAGGTGGACGAAGTCGTCGGTCTTCGACGGGCTCGCGGTCGGCATACGTCGATCCTAGGCGGGGCCACGGACATCGCCGGCCACCGCGGACGACGCGTCGGTCACGTCGCCGGCCGCTCCGGTTCCGTGTGTTGCGTCGCCCTCGCGCGGTGGTGGGTGGTGTCGCGGCTCTACCATCCGCGCCTCGTGCCTCGGCGCTCCCGCCAGGCCCGCCACGAGCCGCGACACCACCCACCACCCCGCTCTCCCGACCCGTCGCCTCGGCGACGTGCAGGCGCGCCCGTGTGGCCGCGTTCGCGGGTGCGGTGCGGGACGAGCACGCGCGGCCGGGCCGCGGGGCGCGGTGCCGTTCGGTGCGAACCCACGGGAGCCAGGGAGGACGCGCAGAACGAGCCCGCGGGGCCGGGGCCGTGCGAAGGGCCGTGGTCGGGCCTGGCGGGAGGCCGAGGGACGAGGCCGGATGGTAGGCCCGAGCGCGGCCCCGGCCCCGCGGGCGGTGGCGACCTGCGCCGGGCGGTCAGCCCTCGACCGTGAGGGTCTTGACGGCGTCGCGATGGTCGATGCCGGCGCGAGGTAGACCGGGCCGTGGACGGTGTAGCCGAGGCGTTCGTAGAAGCCCGCGGCCTGGAGCTGGGCCGACAGCTCGACGCGCACGGTCGGGCGCCGTCGGGGCCGGCGACCGCGTGCTCGGCGAGCGCGAGCTCCTCGAGGGCGCGCACGACCGCTGCGCCGGCTCCGGTGCCCCGGGCCGAGGCGGCGACGGCGACACGGCCCACGTGCGTCTCCCCCGGGTGCGCCGGGTCGGTGAGCAGCCGGCCGGTGCCGACGACGGCGCCGGCGGCGTCGCGCACGAGGACGTGCGTCGTCGTGGGTGCGGTGTCGAGGTCGTCGATCTCCTCCTCGACCGGGACGTGCTGCTCGTCGACGAAGACGGCGAGGCGTAGCGCGTGCGCCTCGGCCAGCCCGGCGGCGTCGCGCACGCGCTCGACGACGAACCGGGGCGCCCCCGGGCCCGCGGGCGTGGCCGCGCTCACGCGTACGCCCCGCGCAGGACCTCGAGCGCGTGCGCGAGGTCGTCCGGGTAGGAGCTCTCGACCTCGAGCCGGCGGCCCGTCGTCGGGTGCTCGAACCCGAGCCGGACGGCGTGCAGCCACTGGCGCGTGAGGGCGACGCGCGAGGCGAGCACGGGGTCGGCGCCGTACGTCAGGTCGCCCACGCACGGGTGGCGCAGCGCGGAGAAGTGCACGCGGATCTGGTGCGTGCGGCCGGTCTCGAGGTGCACCTCGACGAGCGAGGCCGCCGGGAGCATCTCGAGGACCTCGTAGTGCGTGACCGAGGGCTTGCCGTCGGCCGTGACGGCGAACTTCCAGTCCGCGCTCGGGTGCCGGCCGATCGGCGCGTCGATCGTCCCGGTCGTCGGCTCGGGGTGGCCCTGGACGAGCGCGTGGTACACCTTGTCGACCGTGCGCTCCTTGAACGCCCGCTTGAGCGCGGTGTACGCGAGCTCGCTCTTCGCGACGACCATGAGTCCGGACGTGCCGGCGTCCAGGCGGTGCACGACGCCCTGGCGCTCCGCGGCCCCCGAGGTCGAGATGCGGTAGCCGGCCGCGGCGAGCGCGCCGACGACCGTGGGTCCGGTCCAGCCGGGCGACGGGTGCGCCGCGACGCCCACCGGCTTGTCCACGACGACGAGGTCGTCGTCGTCGTGGACGATGCCCATGCCGGGCACGGGCTCGGCGACGACCTCGACGGCGGCGGGCGCGGCGTCGGGCACGTCGACCTCGAGCCACGCCCCGGCGGCGAGGCGGTCCGACTTGCCGACCTCCCGTCCGTCGACCTGGACCGCGCCGCCCGCCGCGAGCTCGGCGGCGCGCGTGCGGGACAGGCCGAGGAGACGCGACAGCGCGGCGTCGACACGCTCCCCGGCGAGGCCGTCGGGGACCGGCAGGGCCCTGACGCTCACCGGGTCCCCTCCTCCGCGGACGGCCCGTCGGGGCGCGCGTCCGACGCCGACGTCCCGTGCTCGGCCGTGCGCCGCCCGGCGTCGCGCCCCTGCCGGGACCCGTCGACGCCGATCCCCATGACGGACAGCACCCCGATCATCACCGCGGCCGCGACGATCGCGACGTCCGCCACGTTGCCGACGAAGAACCCGGCGTAGTCGATGAAGTCGACCACGTGCCCGCGCGCGAAGCCCGGCTCGCGGAAGAACCGGTCGACGAGGTTGCCGAGCGCACCGCCCAGCAGCAGGCCGAGCGCCACGACCCAGGCCCGGGAGCCGATCCGGCGCACCATGCGCACGATGACGACGACCACCGCGACGACGACGATCGTCAGGAGCCACGTCATGCCCGTCGCGATCGACAGTGCCGCGCCCGGGTTGTAGAGCAGCCGCAGTCCCAGGAGGTCGCCGACCAGCGGGATCGTGTCGTCCCCGAGCTCCAGGGAGGACTCGGCCCACCACTTGGTGAGCTGGTCCACGACCAGCACCACGGCGGCGAGGACGACGGTCCACGCGACGAGGGAGCGGCGGGGGCGCGGCGGCACGGCGGGGACGTCGGGGGCCGGTTCGCCCGGCTCGGGGTGCGCAGAGGTGGACATCGGCGGCAAGTCTGCCACGTGGTCGGCGCGGCTCACGCCGTCTGCGTCAGCGACGCTCCTCGCGCTGCTTCGCCTCGACCGACAGGGTCGCGCGCGGGAAGGCCTGCAGGCGCGCCTTGCCGATCGGCAGACCGGTCGACTCGCAGGTCGCGTAGGTCCCCGCCGCGATCCGCGCGAGGGCGTGCCGCGTCTGGGCGAGGAGGTCGCGCACGTTGTTGACGAGCGTGAGCTCCTGCTCGCGCTCGAGCGCGCTCGACCCCGAGTCCGCCTGGTCGTCGCCCGCGCCGTCGCCGGAGTTGCGCAGGAGGTTCGACAGCTCCGCGTCCGCCGCGGCGAGCTCGCCCTCGAGGCGCTCCTTCTCTGCCAGCAGCTCGGCGGCCAGCTCCTCGACCTCCTGCACGGTCCACGGCTCCTCCCCGTCGCGCACGGGGAAGGACTTGACGTCCTTCGCGAGGTTCGGGAACTGGTCGCGCACGGCCGACCTGGCCGCGGTGCTGAGCTTCGTCATGGCGCCCTCCTGGGGTCGAGTCACGCGAGAGTAGACGCAGCGGCCGGTACGCACAACACACCACGCCGCCCCGGACCGGGGGAAGAGCGCAGGGTGCCGCGCGTACCGGCCGCTGCCGGACGATCGACGCTGAGGCTAGATGCCGGAGGCGAGGTCGCTCGTGCGACCGGACCCTCCGACGTTGCTGCGCGGCGGGAGGGCGCTGCCGCGGTTGTCCAGGTCCCCGAGGAGGTTCTGGAGGTAGCTCTTGAGGCGCGTGCGGTAGTCCCGCTCGAACAGGCGCAGCTCGTCGATCTTGCGCTCGAGGAGCGACCGCTCCTGCTCGAGCTGCGAGAGGGTGCGGTGCGACGTCTCCTCCGCCTCGCGGACGATGCGCGCGCCCTCCTCCTTCGCCTCCGCGATGAGCCGGTCGCCCTCCTCCTGGCCCGAGCGCACGTAGTCGTCGTGCAGCTTCTGCGCCAGCTGGAGCATCCCGGTCGCGGACTCCGGCTCGGCGGCGTTCTTCGTGACCATGGCCTGCGACGGGGCCGCGGCCGGGGCCGGCTCGGGCTCCGGAGCGGCGGGCTTCTCGACCGGCGCGGGCTGCGCCGCGGCGGAGGACGCGTCGGCCCTGCTCAGCTCGGCGACGCGGCGCTCCGCGGCGGCGAGCTTCGACTTGAGGTCCTCGTTCTCCTCCTGCACGGAGTTGAGGGTCCTCACCACCTCGTCCAAGAAGTCGTCGACCTCTTCGACGTCGTAGCCCTCGCGGAACTTCGTCGCCGAGAACTTCTTGTTCAGGATGTCCTCTGCAGTGAGCAGTGCCATCGGTTCACCTCGTTGCGTGTGCGTATCGGTCCGGGCGACCTCACGATCACCAGGATCCAAAGTAGCGGAGATTGGCCCGGGGGGCCGGGAGCAGCGGCCCTCGCGCGCCGCGGCCGGCTCAGACGCTCTGCACGACCTGCAGCAGGATCGTCACGGCCAGGAAGAGCACCACGAAGGCCAGGTCCAGACGGATCTGCCCGAGCGTGAGCGGCGGGATGAGCCGCCGCAGCAGTCGCAGCGGCGGGTCCGTCGCGGTGTAGATCACCTCGGCGAGCACGAGCACCACGCCGCGGGGCCGCCACTCGCGGGCGAACACCTGCACCCAGTCGAAGATCAGGCGGCCGATGAGCAGGAGCAGGTACAGCCACAGGAGGAACCCGAGGATGCCGGTGACGAGGTCCAGGATCACGGGACAACTGTGCCATGCGCCGGCGACGTGCCGGTGCACGCGCCGTGTCGGCGCGGTGCGCCGGGCGTGTCAGCTCTGGTTGTAGAAGCCCGCACGCCCGTCCTGCGGGCCTGCCTGGTCCTCGCCCGTGATCTCGACGTGCTCGGGCGAGAGCAGGAAGACCTTGTTGGTCACGCGCTCGATGGCGCCGTGCAGACCGAAGATCAGCCCGGCCGAGAAGTCGACGAGACGCTTGGCGTCCGCGTCGTCCATGTCGGAGAGGTTCATGATGACCGGCGTGCCGTCGCGGAACGCGTCGCCGATGACCCGGGCGTCGTTGTACGAGCGCGGGTGCACGGTCGTGATCCGACGCAGCTCCGAGGGCGACATGGTCGTCTGCGGGACCTCCCGCGGACCGAGCGCGCGGTGGAGCGGTGTCACCTGGGCCTCGTAGTCGTGCGGCACGTCCGCCCCCGTCTCGTCGTACTCCTCGACGTACTCGTCCTGGTCGACCTCGCCGCGATCATCAGCGAGGCCCAGATACAGCATGGTCTTGCGCAGCGCTCCCGCCATGGGCTTGCTCCGTCCTCACTCGTGCCGTCGGGCCACCGGCCGTCGGACCGGTCGCCTCACCGTAGCCGAGCAGGTCAGGGTGCGCGCCCGCGACACGCCCGGGACGGGTGAACCCCGGGCCCGCCGGTGCCGGCGCCGCTCACGGCCCGAGCGCGACGAGGCCCGCGAAGCGTCCCGTCGTCGTCCCCGACCGCGCCGCGCGCCGGTGGGAGTAGAAGCGCTCGTCCTCCAGCGTGCAGACGCCCGTGCGCCGCACGTCGCCCACGCCGCACGCGGCCAGGTCCGCGGCGACGCCCGCGGGCAGGTCGAGCGCGGCGGTCCCCCACGACGTCGTCGACCAGGCGGCCGGACGCGTCGCGGCCACCTCGTCACGCATCGTGGCCGGGACCTCGTAGCACGCGCCGCACGCGGACGGTCCGACGACGGCGCGCACCCGGGCCGGGTCCGCCCCCGCCCGGACCATCGCCCGCACGACCGCGGGGACGACGCCCGCGGCCAGACCGCGGCGACCCGCGTGCACCGCCCCGACGACGCGCGCGGGGACGTCGGCGAGGAGCACCGGGACGCAGTCGGCGACGAGCACGCCGACCCCGGCGCCGTCGACGCCCACGAGCCCGTCCGCCTCGCCGACGGTGTCGGCCGGTCCCGTCCCCGCGTCCGCGTCGCCGGCCGTCCCGACGACGGCGACGCCCGTGCCGTGCACCTGCGTCGCGAAGTGCGCGGTGCGCCCGAGCCAGCCCGCCGCCCGGGCGCGGTTCTCGCGCACGCGCGCCGCGTCGTCGCGCACGCCGAGACCGAGGTTGAGCGAGTCCCAGGGGTGCGGCGAGACGCCGCCCGCGCGCGTGGTGAAGCCGGCGCGGACCCCCGCGCCCAGGTCCACCTCGAGCACGGGCGCGAGACTCACTTGAGGAAGTCGGGGACGTCGAGCTCCTCGACCTTGCGGCGGGCGGGCTCCTCGTCGTACATCCGGGGCGGGACGTCGACCGACGGGTTCTGCGCGTGCGCCGCGTGGTCGCCGTCGTACCCGGGCTCGGGGTCCGACCCGACCACGGTGAACGCCGGAGCGGGAGCCGGGGGCTGCACGGGCACCGGGCCGGGCCCGCCGTCGAGGGTCACGGGCACGTCGTCCCCGTCGGACGCGATCGGCGCGAGCGGTCGCGGCAGGACGTGGGCGCCGGTGGTCGGGGCCGGGCTCGCGGCGGGCCCCGCACCGGGCACCGCGGGGACCGCGCTCGTCGCCGGCCGCGGGGCGCCCCCGGCGACCTGGCCGAGGCCCCGGCCGTCGGTGCGCGCCTGGGGCGCACCGCCGTCGAACCCCGCGGCGATGACGGTCACGCGCACCTCGTCGCCGAGCGCGTCGTCGATGACCGCGCCGAAGATGATGTTCGCCTCGGTGTGGGCGGCCTCGTGGACGAGGCGCGCGGCCTCGTTGATCTCGAACAGGCCGAGGTCCGACCCGCCCTGGATCGACAGCAGCACGCCGTGGGCGCCGTCGATGCTCGCCTCGAGCAGCGGCGAGGAGATGGCCAGCTCGGCCGCCTGGACGGCACGGTCCTCGCCCCGCGCCGAGCCGATGCCCATGAGCGCGCTGCCCGCGCCCTGCATGACCGACTTGACGTCGGCGAAGTCGAGGTTGATGAGGCCGGGCGCGTGATGAGGTCGGTGATGCCCTGGACACCCGACAGCAGCACCTGGTCGGCCTGGTGGAAGGCCTGGAGCGCGCTGACGTTGCGGTCCGACATCGACAGCAGGCGGTCGTTGGGAATGACGATGAGCGTGTCGACCTCGTTGCGCAGGTTCTCGATGCCCTGCTCCGCCTGGACGGAACGGCGGCGGCCCTCGAACGTGAACGGCCGCGTGACGACGCCGACGGTGAGCGCGCCGAGCGAGCGGGCGATGCGCGCGACGACCGGCGCGCCACCGGTGCCCGTGCCGCCGCCCTCGCCGGCGGTGACGAACACCATGTCGGCACCGCGCAGGACGTCCTCGATCTCGTCGGCGTGGTCCTCGGCGGCCTTCTTGCCGACCTCCGGGTCCGCCCCGGCACCGAGCCCGCGCGTGAGCTCGCGCCCGACGTCGAGCTTGACGTCGCGTCCGACATCAGCAGCGCCTGGGCGTCCGTGTTGATGGCGATGAACTCGACACCCTTGAGGCCGACCTCGATCATCCGGTTGACGGCGTTCACGCCACCGCCGCCGATGCCGACCACCTTGATCACTGCCAGGTAGTTCTGCGGAGTTGCCACGTCGATGCCTCTCGATCTGTCGCCCTAAACCTTCACCCTCAACTAGAGGGTTAGAGTTATGTCAGGTTGTTCACGTGTCGACGGTAGGTGCCGACGTACCGTTCATCAACGACCCGCGCGCGCGTGTCGTCGTTCCTCGCGGGGACGTCGCGCCCCCTGGCCGGGACGGGCTGCCCGAGGCCCGTCGTGCGGCGCCGCAACCGCCCGCTCACCGCGTCACCGGCAGCGTCGGCGCGGACACGTCGAAGACCGTCGCCGCCGCGTTCTCCGGCACGGCGCGCAGCGTCTGCAGCACGCGCACCTTCAGCGCGGCGTCCTCGGCGCTCCCCCACTCGACGGTGTCCCCGTCGCGCAGGCGCATGACGACCGCGTCGCGCGTGGACGCCGACACGTGCTGGACCTGCGCGGCCAGGTCCGCCGGGAGGGCGTTGAGCAGGACGATCGCGGCGTCCAGCGCGAGCGGGTCGGCGTCGTCGAGCGGGACCTCGACCTGGGGCAGGCCCTCCGGCGCGGCCGGGTCCGTGCGCACCCGCACGCCGTCGGCGTCGAGGAGCGCGAAGCCCTCCTCCACCGGGACGGCGACGACCGGCTCGCGCGACTCGAGCCGCACGTCGAGCCCCGTGGGCCACGCCCGTCGGATCTCGACGTCGCGCACCCCGTTGAGCTCCAGGACGCGGTCGCGCAGGGCGACGGTGTCGAGCCGTGGCAGCGGCGTGCCGGCCGCCTCCCCGACGACGGCGGCGACCTGGGCGGGGTCGACGACCGTGCCCTCCCCGCTGATGGTGACGCGACCGGTGTCGAGCCCGAGGACGGGCGAGAAGAGCACGACCCAGCCGAGCGCCGCGGCCGCGAGGACGGCGAGGACCCAGCCGACCACGCGCCGCACCAGGCGGTGCCGCCGCATCGCGTCCCGCTCGGCCAGCCGCTGCGCCATCCCGTGGGAGACCACGCCGCGGTCCCGGTCGGAGGGGGTGCGCGCGGTGGTCGACGTGGCGGCCGACGTGGTGGCGGCCGGCACCAGGTCCTTCCCGGTCTTCGGCGCGCCGCCGAGCGCGGGCGGCCGGGAGCCCGGTGACCACCAGTCTGCCCTGAACG
>NZ_MKKH01000036.1 GCF_001942335.1 Cellulosimicrobium sp. CUA-896
CGCCCGCGTGCTCGCGGTTGACCCGGACGGCGGTCGCGTGGTCGGGTGCGCTCAGGGCGGCGCGGCACAGGGTCATGAACACCGAGGACCGCAGCGCGCCGATCTCCGCCCGCGCGAGGACGTCCGCACGTCGCGCCCGGCGTCGGGAAGCCCGACGGGGATGTCGATCGCGACCGCGTCGAGGTCGCCGCCCGCGGACGCGAGCGCGACGAGCGCGTCGATCGTCGCGGCCACGTGGGCCTCGACCCGGGTGCGGCTCGTGCGCCCTGCGGGCCACGGGGCCGGGCGTCGTCGGGCCGGTCGTCGAGCACGACGCCCACCCAGCCGGCGCGGCACGCGTCGACGCCGAGCACGCGGGGCTCGGGTGCGTGGTGGTCGGGCACGCGGTTCGACGTCACGGGACGTTCCTACCGTCGTCGTCGGCCCGGCGCACGCGTCGGGCCGTGCGGCCGCGGTCGGTCCCGCGCGGACGAGCGCGCACCTTAGAGGGTGCCGGTGGACCGTGCCGCGCGCTGTCTTGCTGGGCGAGAAGTTTCGCGAGACGGCCGGGTTTCGCTTGCGGCCGCGAGCCGATCTTGCTTGGTTGGAGGAGACCGAGGGGCCCGCGGGAGGGTGCACCGACGGCAGGGCGCACCGACCCGGGTGCGTGCCGCCCGACGTGTCCCGTAGCCCCGCCCGGCGACGAGAGGAGCTCTCGTGCTTACCCTGACCGACAACGCCCGTACCGCTGTCCAGGACCTCACCACGCAGGCCGGTGTCCCCGAGGGAGGCGGTCTGCGGATCGCCGAGTCCGCGGACCAGGCCGGCAGCTTCGAGCTCGCGCTCGTGCCCGCCCCGCAGCCCGACGACACGGTCGTCGAGAACGGCGAGGCGAAGGTGTTCGTGGAGTCCGCCACCGTGCCGACCCTCTCGAACCTCACGCTCGACACCGACCCGAACGCGCAGGTCCGTCGTTCGTCCTGACCCCTCAGGGCTGACGCCGCACACAGTCTTCGACGGCGCGCCCTCTCCTCCTCCGGCGCGTCCTCGAACCTCCGACGGGCCGTCCGCATCGCGCGGGCGGCCCGTCGTCGTGCGTTCCCGGGCTCAGGCCGCCGGACCCACGATCCACCAGGCACCGAGCGCGGCCGAGCCAGGGTGACCAGGAGGAAGACGCCCACCCAGACGATCCCCGGCACGCGCGTCAGGTGCGCGAGCATGTCGGCGTCCGAGCGGCCGCCGCGGCCACGCGCCCGCTGAGCCTGCAGCTCGAGCACCGGCCGGACCGCGCCGAGCAGCAGGAACCACGTCACGGCGTACGCGACGGCGCTCTGCACCGGCGGCGTGGCCCACCACGACACGCCGACGAGCGCCGCTCCGCTGACGAGCACCGACCACAGGCCGAACCAGTTCCGGATCTGCAGCAGCATGAGGGCGAGCAGCAGCACGAGCAGCCACAGCAGCCCGACGGCGTAGCCCTGCCGCAGCAACGCGGCCGCGCCGAGCCCGACGAGACCCGGGCCGACGTACCCCATGAACGCGGTGAGCACCATGCCGAACCCTCGTGGCCTGCCGTACGACACGGTGAGTCCCGACGTGTCGGAGTGCAGGCGGATGCCGGACAGCCGCCGACCGGTCAGCAGCGCGGCGAGCGCGTGCGCGCCCTCGTGGGCGATCGTCACGACGTGCCGCGCGACGCGCCACACCGGCGTGACGAGCACGACGGCGAGCGCGAGCACGCCCATGGCCGTCACCACGGCGGGTGCCGGGGGAGCGACGGGCGTGACCGCGGCCTCCCAGACCTGTCCGACGACGTCGGTCACCGTCGCCCACACGCCTCCCGCCCCGGCGGTGCCGTCCCCGGTCGCGGCGAGCGGCGTCGTCTCCTGCTGCACGCGCGCCATTCCACCACAGCACCCTGTGCCGCTCCGGCGAGCACGACCCTGCTCGCGGTCGACCACGACCGTGGTGCCGCCACGGGCCCGAGAACGACACCAAGGTCGTGCTCGGCAACCCCCCGGGACGGCTCAGCCGGACGTGACGCGGGCCACGTGACCAGGGGCTCGACGCCGGGCATGAGAGACTGGGGCATCGAGGGCAGCGCGAACCGCGCGCCCCGCGTCGTGGAGATCCCCCCGGATTGCGTGCGGCGGACCCCGACCCCCAGCCCCGAGAGGCCTCGTACTTCTGTGACTTCCTTCGCCGACTTCGGCCTGCCCACCCCCGTCGTGCGCGAGCTCTCGCGCCAGGCATCGACTCCCCGTTCCCCATCCAGACCGCGACGCTGCCCGACTCGCTGAAGGGCCGCGACGTCCTCGGCCGCGGGCGCACCGGCTCCGGCAAGACCCTCGCGTTCTCGCTGCCGACGGTCTCGCGCCTCGCGAAGGCCGCGACCTCGCGGCACCCGCGCCGGCCCCGCGCCCTCGTGCTGTGCCCGACGCGCGAGCTCGCCAACCAGATCAACGCCACCATGGAGCCCGTCGCCAAGGCCCTCGGCCTGACCACGACGACGATCTTCGGCGGCGTCGCCCAGTCCCGCCAGGTGACGGCGCTCGACAAGGGCGTGGACATCGTCATCGCGTGCCCGGGCCGTCTCGAGGACCTGCTGAACCAGCGGCTCCTCACGCTCGACGGCATCGAGATCACCGTGCTCGACGAGGCCGACCACATGGCCGACCTCGGCTTTCTTCCCGGCGTCAAGCGCATCATGGACAAGACGCCGAAGCAGGGGCAGCGCATGCTGTTCTCGGCGACGCTCGACAACGGCGTCGACCAGCTCGTCAAGCGCTACCTGAGCAACCCCGTGCGGCACTCCGTGGACGACGCCGCGGCCGCGCCCCCCCAGATGACGCACCACATCCTCGCCGTGCGCGACGCGGAGGCGAAGAAGCAGGTCGTGCACCAGCTCGCCTCCGGGACGGGGCGCCGCGTGCTGTTCATGAAGACGAAGCACCAGGCGAAGAAGCTCGCGAAGCAGCTCACGGCGTCGGGCGTGCCCGCCGTCGACCTGCACGGCAACCTCGGCCAGGGTGCGCGCGAGCGCAACCTCGAGGCGTTCACGTCGGGTGCCGTGAAGGTGCTCGTCGCCACGGACATCGCGGCGCGCGGCATCCACGTCGACGAGGTGGAGCTCGTCGTGCACGTGGACCCGCCTGCCGAGCACAAGGCGTACCTGCACCGTTCGGGCCGCACCGCGCGGGCGGGCTCGGAGGGCGTCGTCGTGACGGTCATGCTGCCCGAGCAGCGCGGCGACGTCCGCGACCTGACGCGCAAGGCGAAGATCACGGCGCAGCCGAAGCCGGTCGCGCCGGGCGACGAGACCATCACGGGGCTCGTGGGCGAGGTCGCGGCGTACGTCCGCCCGGCCGACGTCACGCCCCCGCAGACCCAGGCGAAGCGCGGCACGACGTCCGCCAACGGCGGTTCGCGCGCGTCGCGCCGCGGCCGCGGCGGCCAGGGCGGCCAGGGCGGTCAGGGCACGACGTCGCGCGGGCAGTCCTCCACCGGCGGCCAGCGCTCGACGGGCCAGCGCAGCGGTGGTGGCTCGCGGTCCGGCGGCCAGAGTGGTCAGGCGCCGGCGGCCAGGGCGGCCGCGGCGCCGGTTCCGGCCAGGGCGCGTCGCAGGGCGCGGGCCAGGGGGCCGGTCAGGCGTCGGGCCGGCGTCGTGGCGGGCGCGGTCGCGCGCAGCGCCCCGCCGGGTCGTCGGGGCCGACCGTCTACTCGACGTCGACCCCGCGCTGACCTGCCGCGAGCGGCACGCGGAGGGCCCGGTACCGGCAGCGGTACCGGGCCCTTCGTCGTGCGTGCCGCAGCCCGTGCGGACGGGAACACGTGCCGGGTCCGCGTGGTTGGGACGGTCGGAGGTGGAGCATGACGAGTCAGACCCATGACAGCCAGCCCTACGAGATCAGCAGGACCGACGCGCAGTGGCGCGAGGAGCTCTCGCCGCAGGAGTACGCGGTGCTGCGCCAGGCCGGCACCGAGCGCCCGTGGACCGGCGAGCTGCTCGACGAGCAGCGCGTCGGGGTGTACCGGTGTCGGGCGTGCGACAACGAGCTGTTCCGCTCGGACACGAAGTTCGACTCGCACTGCGGGTGGCCGAGCTTCTTCAGCCCCCTCGCGGGCGACCGCGTCGAGCTGATCGAGGACCGCAGCCTCGGGATGGTGCGCACCGAGGTGCGCTGCGCCCGGTGCGGGTCGCACCTAGGCACGTGTTCGACGACGCGCCGCAGACACCGACGGGCGACCGCTACTGCATGAACTCGGTGAGCCTCACGTTCGAGGCCGCCCAGCAGTAGCACCGGTGCGCGCGACGCCGGATCGCCGGATCGTGGCGTCCGCAGCGAGCGCCAGACCGACCCCGGCCGCGTAGCAGACCAGGTCCCGCACCGCGAACGTGCTCCCCAGCAGCCACGCCGCGGGCGGGACCTCGTCGTTCAGGGCGGCGGCCAGCCCTGTCGCCTGGAGCGCCTCCACGGCCCAGCACCACCCGAGCGCGAGCCCCGCGACGACCACCGTCCGCGCGCGCGGCAGCACGAGCACCGCGAGGGCGTAGGCCGCCGCTGCGTAGAGGACGTCGCCGCCGACGTCGCCGACCGGGTCGGGCACCTGCGTCGCGACCACGAGGCCTGCGACCACGACCAGGGTGAGCGCGACGCCCGCGGCGGTGCGGCGCCGGGGCGACGTCGCACGGGTCACCGGGCGGCGTTCCAGCGCACGACGTCCTCCGAGTAGCGGTGCAGCAGGCTCGCGAGCGTCGCGACGTCGGCACGGTCCCAGTCGTCCAGCGCCTCGGTGATCGACGACACGCGACCGCGGTGAGCCGCCTGGAGGCGCGCCTCGCCGTCGGGCGTGAGCGTGATGAGCTGGCCGCGCGAGTCCTCGGGATCGACCTCGCGGGCGACGAGGCCGAGGTCGTGCAGCCGGCTGAGCTGGCGCGAGATCGTGGCCCGCCCGACGCCGAAGTGGGCCGCGAGCTCCGACCCGCGCACGCCCGGGTGGTCGGCGACGTGGGCGAGCAGCGGGTAGGCGCTCGCCTCGAGGTCCGGGTGGATGCGCCGCGCCATCCCGCCGGCGACGGCGCCGGCGCGGCGCAGCATGACCCGCAGCTCCCGCTCCAGGTCGACGTAGGCGTCGGACCCGGTGGCAGGGGCGGCGCTGGATGCGGAGGTCTCGGCAGGCACAGGCCCATCATGGCGTCTCGCCGCGCCGCGGTCATCATCCTCCGCCGATCTCGCGAGCAGGGCGGGGACGACGACGGCGGGCCCCGGGACGTCCCGGGACCCGCGTCGTGCCACGACCGCCGCTGACTTAGCGCACGCGCTGGGCCGCGCTCCGCTCGTCCTCCTCGACCACGCCGCCGGGCGCGACCGCGTCGGCGAGCGTCGCCTCGGTCTCCTCGGCGAGGGTGACGTGGCCGTCGTCGACGGGCGCGGCGTCGGCGGGGCGCCCGTCGGGCGTGGTGGCCGACTCGCCGGCGAGGGCGGCCTCGCGCTCGAGCCGCTCCTGCAGGCCGGTCTTGGTGCCGAGCGGCACCTCCTTGAGGAAGACCACGGCGACGAGGGCGACGAGCGCGAGCGGCACCGCGACGAGGAAGATGTCGGCGATCCCGTCGCCGTACGCCCGCTCCACGAGGTCCCGGACCGGGCCCGGCAGCGTGCTGACGTCCGGGACGGCGTTGCTGCCGCCCATCGACGAGGCCGGGACGCCGAGCTCGGCGAGGCCGGACTGGATCGAGGACGTCACCTTGGACGCGAGGACGGCACCCAGCACGGACACGCCCACGGCACCGCCGAGCGTGCGGAAGAAGGCGACGGTCGACGTCCCCGCACCCATCTCCTCGACCGCGAGCGTGTTCTGCACCGCGAGCACGAGGTTCTGCATGAGCATGCCCATCGAGGTCCCGAGGAAGAACAGGTACACGCTGATGAGCACGAAGCTCGTGTGGTAGTCGATGGTCGACAGCGCGAACAGCGACGCGGCGAGCAGCGCGGCGCCCGTCACCATGATCGCCTTGTACCGGCCGAACCGGGTGATGAGCTGGCCGAACAGGGTCGAGGCGACGAACGTCCCGACGATCATGGGGACGGTGAGCAGGCCCGACTCGGTCGGGGTCTTGCCGCGTGCCACCTGCATGTACTGGCTGAGGAACACCGCGGTGCCGAAGAGGGCGAGGCCGACGGCGACGCTCGCCACGACCGCGAGCACGAAGGTGCGGTTGCGGAACAGGCGCAGCGGGATGATCGGCTCGGCGGCGTCGCGCTCGACGAGCACCGCGGCGACGAGCGCCGCGACCGCGCCGCCGACCATGAGGAACGTCTGCCACGACACCCAGTCGAAGTTCTGGCCCGCGAACGTCACCCACAGCAGCAGCGTGGAGACGCCCGCGCTGATGAGGCCGGCGCCCCAGTAGTCGATCCGCACGACGCGGCGCGCGACCTTCGGCAGGTGCAGCGTGCGCTGGAGGACGACGATGGCGGCGATCGCGAAGGGGAGCCCGACGAAGAAGTTCCAGCGCCAGCTCACCGTGTCGGTGAGCACGCCGCCGAGCAGCGGGCCGCCGATCTGGCTGACGGCCATGACCCCGCCCATGAGGCCCATGAACTTGCCGCGCTCGCGCGGCGAGATGATGTCCGTGACGAGCACGGTGGCGAGCGCCATGAGGCCGCCGGCGCCCAGCCCCTGGAAGGCGCGGAACGTGATCAGGGTGCCGACGTTCTGCGACAGGCCGGCGAGCGCGGAGGAGACGACGGCGATCGTCAGCGCGACCTGGATGAGGACCTTGCGGTTCGTGAGGTCGGCGAGCTTGCCCCAGATCGGGGTCGAGATCGTCGTCGCGAGCAGGGTCGCGGTGACGACCCACGTGTAGGAGGACTGCGACCCGTCCAGGTCGCTGATGATCTTGGGCAGCGAGCTCGACACGACGGACGTGGCGAGGATCGCGACGAACATGCCGAGCAGGATCCCGGAGAGGGACTCCAGGACCTCGCGGCGGGACATCGAGGTGTGCCCGGCGGAGGCGGGCGGCGCCTGGGTGGTGGCGGCGGTCATGCGGATGCGGCTCCTCGGTGGGCGGGGGTGGTACGGGGGAGAGAGGCGGGCGCGGTGCTCGACGATTCCTGCGCGCCGGCGTCGTGCGACGCGGCGACCGCGGCGGTCACCCGGTCGATGTGGGCGGCGGCGGCGGTCAGCTCGTCGGCGGTCCAGTCGGCGAACGTCGCCGCGCTCATGGCCTCGATGAGCTCGTGCGCGCGGCGGAGGACGTCGCGGCCGCCGTCGGTGAGCTCGACGGTGCGCGCGCGGCGGTCGTCGTCGTCGACCGTGCGCCGGGCGAGGCCGGCGTCGACGAGGTGGCTCACCTGCCGGCTGGCGACCGACAGGTCGACGCGCAGGCGCGCCGCGACGTCACCGAGCTGGACGGGCCCGCAGCGGTCGAGCATCCGCAGCACGCCGAAGGACGCGCGCGGGAGGTCGAGGTCGCGGGCGATGCGCCCGGCGCTCTCGCGCTGGACGCGCGCGAGGTCGTCGAGCGCCCGGACGAGACGGCCCGTCGGGCTCTGGTCCGGGGGGACGGCGGGGGCGCCGTCAGGCACGACTGCGGTGCTGAGCACAGGTCACACTCCTTGGTTGCGGCAGGCAAGCGTACTCCGTGCAGTTGCTTTCAGCAACCATTGTCCGCGGCAAGGAATTCCCGAGTGTGCCCCGCGCGTCGGCGAGAGCGGTCCGTGACGCCACGAACCCGGGTTCGCCCACCCTTCGCCGGTGCGAACGGTGGGCGACCCCGGGCTCGACGGGGACGCGTGCCGGGCTACGCGCGCGGTCGCGCGGCCGCCTCGTCGCCCATGTCCTCGAGCTCCACGTCCTTGGTCTCGCGGACCTTGGCGAGGACGAACACGAACGACAGCGCCGCGAAGATCGCGTACATGAGGTAGGGGATCGACGCGCCGAAGGCGGCGAGCATCGGCGGGAACGTCAGGGTGATGGTGAAGTTCGCGAGCCACTGCGCCATCGCCGCGACGCCCAGCGCGGCCGCGCGGATCCGGTTCGGGAACATCTCGCCGAGGAGCACCCACACGAGCGGGCCCCACGACGCGCCGAAGAACACGACGAACGCGTTGGCGGCGACGAGCGCGGTCGTGCCCCAGGCGCCGCCGAGCGTGATGTCCTCACCGCTGCCCGTCGCCTGGGTGAAGGCGAGGGCCATGATGCCGAGCGAGACCGTCATGCCCGCGGAGCCGACGAGGAGGATCGGCCGGCGGCCCACCTTGTCCACGAGCGCGATCGCGATGAACGTCACCGCGACGTTCGTCACCGCCGTGATGGTGGACACGAGGAACGACTGGCTCTCGTCGAAGCCGACGGCCTGCCACAGCGTCGTCGAGTAGTAGAAGATCACGTTGATGCCGACGAACTGCTGGAACACCGACAGCAGGATGCCGACCCAGACGATCGGCTTGAGCCCGAGCGCGGGCCCGCGCAGCGATCCCTCCTGGGCGTTCTTCTCGTCCACCGCGATCGAGCGGTGGATCTCCCGGATCCGCTCGTCGACGTCCTCCTCGGGGCCGAGCACGGACTGCAGGACGCGGCGTGCGTCGTCGTCCTGGCCCTTGGCCACGAGATAGCGCGGGGACTCGGGGATGCGCAGCGCGAGGATGCCGTACACCAGGGCCGGCACCACGCAGACGAGGAACATCCAGCGCCAGGCCTCCCAGCCGAACCAGAGCTCGTTCGCGGCGCCGCCGGCCGACTCCGCGAGGAGCTGGTCGGACAGCAGGGCCGCGAAGATGCCGACCGTGATGGCGAGCTGCTGGAGGGAGCCGAGACGGCCGCGCAGGCGTGCGGGCGCGATCTCCGCGATGTACGCGGGGGCGATGACGGAGGCGATGCCGATGCCGACACCGGCCATGAACCGCCAGATCGCGAGGTCCCACGCGCTGAACGCGACGGCCGACAGGATCGAGGAGACGAAGAACAGCACCGCGCCGAAGACCATGACGCGCGTGCGGCCCCACCGGTCCGCGAGCCGCCCGCCCGACCACGCGCCGAGCGCGCAGCCGAGGAGCGCGACGGCCACCACCAGACCGGTGATGGTCGGGTCGAGCTCGAACTGCCCCTCGATGGCCTGGACGGCGCCGTTGATCACGGAGCTGTCGAAGCCGAAGAGGAAGCCTCCCACCGCGGCGGCGAAGGCCAGGGCGATGGCCTTGCGGTGCGCGCTGCGGACGGCGTCCGACTGCTGGCCTGCGGTGTCGCTGCGTGACATGGGTCCCTCCGGTCGTCCCTGGGACTCCTGTGGGGGCCCCTTTCGTCACTGTAGGACCGACCTCCGCGCCCGGCGCGGGGAACGTCGCACGTCACAGCCGTCCCGGGCGCGGCCGGCGCGGCGGTCCGGGTGCACACTGGCGGGTGCCCGACGAGACCCCCGACGCCCCCGACCCCGGACGGCCGGACCCCGGACGGCCCGACCCCGGCCGGTCCGACCGCACGGCGCGCCCCCGCCGCCCCGCGATGCTCGACCCGCGCGACGCCGAGGACCTGCCCGGCGAGCTCGACCCCGCGCTGCGCGAGCAGGTCGCCCACACGACCGCCCACGCGATCGTGCACGGCGCGCGCGACGCGGAGGACCCGCAGGTGGTCGCGCGGCTCGTGCGCCTGGTCGAGACGGAGGGGCTCGACGTCGTCGCCTCCCTGTGGTCCGACGCGGCGCCCAACTCGCTGCCCGGCGCGCTCTGGCGGCTGTACGTGCTGCGCGAGTGGGTGCGGCGCGACCCGCAGACGGTCGGGCTGCGCTACCGCCTCGGGGTCGACGCCGCGCCGGTCCACGAGGCCATCGCCGGGGTCCCGCGCCGCCCGAGCCCGAGGACCTGCGCGCGCTCGCGGACGCCGTGCTGTCCGGGGTGTTCGCGGGCGACCTCGCCGTCGCGCTCGAGCGCGCGGCGTCGTTCTGCCGCATCCTCGCGACGGGCGCGGCGTTCGACGCCGACGCGCGCGAGCTCGCCGACCCCGACGCGGCGCTGCGCATGACCCGCGGCGCCTCCTCGTTGCAGCGCACGGCGGGCGAGCTCGAGCACGCCGCCGGGCTGTGGCGGGCCGGCCGTCTCGACTGAGCGGGCCAGGCCCGTGCTCGGCGTGCGGGGCCGGGACGATCGCACGGCGGGGCGTTCCCCGCACCTCGGCGCCGCGGCGTCTCGCGGAGCGCGAACACCGGCCCTCCCGGGTTCGCGTGCGCAGGAGCGGCACGTACGATGGACGGGACGCCGGGCCGCGGTAGCCCCGGGCTCCACACTCAGCCGCTACGAGCGGCCACGCGCCGAGAGGCGCTCCCGGTCCGGCGTCGCTCCGTGGCCCGCGCGGCCCGCGACGAGGCGGGCGGCGACGGGCGATCCCGGTGTGGCGCGGCCGGTCACCCGGCCGCGCGGCGGGACGAGCCACGAGTGCGGGACCACGTCCGACGTCCGCTACATTTGACGGGAGTTCGGCCGGTGTTCACCCGGCCCTCACCGACACACTCTCGACCCTCGCAGCGGAACCGACCGAGACCGACCAGTCCTGAGACTCGCGACGTCCCCCACCTCGCCGTACCCCCGGAGCCTCCTGTGCGCCTGCGCCTGACCCCGCGCGACACCACGTTCTTCGACCTCCTCGCCGACTCGGCGCAGCACCTCGTCACCGGCTCCACGCTCCTCGCCGAGCTGCTCGGTGCCGACCGCTCGACGCGCAAGCTGCTCGCGAAGCAGCTCAGCGAGACGGAGCACCTCGCCGACGACGCGACGCACACGATCATGCGGCGGCTCAACCAGACGTTCGTCACGCCGTTCGACCGCGACGACATCTACGCCCTGGCCTCGACGCTCGACGACTGCATGGACTACATGGAGGAGGCGGCCGACCTCATCGTCCTGTACAAGGTCGAGGAGCTCCCCGCCCGGGTGTCCGAGCAGGTGCAGGTGCTCCAGCGCGCCTCGGAGCTGACGGCGGAGGCCATGCCGCGACTGCGCTCGATGAGCGACCTCGCCGAGTACTGGGTCGAGGTGAACCGCCTCGAGAACCAGGCGGACAAGCTGCACCGCAAGCTCCTCGCCGAGCTGTTCGACGACGTCTCGGACCCCATCCAGCTCATGAAGCTCAAGGAGATCGTCGAGGTCCTCGAGGAGGCGGCCGACGCCTTCGAGAAGGTCGCGAACACGGTCGAGACCATCGCGCTCAAGGAGTCCTGAGCGCCGTGGGTTCCGAGGTCGTCCTCGTCGTCGTCGTCGTCGCCTTCGCGCTGGCGTTCGACTACACCAACGGCTTCCACGACGCGGCGAACGCGATCGCGACGTCGGTGTCCACGCGGGCGCTGACACCGCGTGCGGCGCTGATCATGGCCGCCGTGTTCAACCTCATCGGCGCGCTCCTCGGCACGGCGGTCGCGCAGACCATCGCCGAGGACATCGTCGCCGTGAACGACGTGCCACCGCACCAAGGGCTCGTCATCGTGCTGTGCGGGCTCGTCGGCGCGATCACGTGGAACCTCATCACCTGGTGGCTCGGGCTGCCCTCGTCCTCGACGCACGCGATCATCGGCGGGCTCGCGGGCGTCGGCATCGCGTCGGGCATCACGGTCCACTGGGACGCGATCCTCGACAAGGTCGTGCTGCCCATGATCTTCTCGCCGCTCATCGGGTTCGGCCTGGCGTTCGCGCTCATGGTCGGCGTGCTGTGGCTGTTCCGCAACGCCCTGCCCACCAAGGCGTTCCGCCGGTTCCGCATCGCCCAGACGGCGTCCGCCGCGGCGATGGCGCTGGGCCACGGCCTGCAGGATGCGCAGAAGACGATGGGCGTCATCGTGCTCGCTCTCGTCGCGGGCGGGTTCCAGGACGACAACACGATCCCCCTGTGGGTGAAGCTCTCCGCGGCGACGGCCATCTCGCTCGGCACCTACGCCGGCGGGTGGCGCATCATGCGCACGCTCGGCCGCAAGATCATCGAGCTCGACCCGTCGCGCGGGTTCGTCGCCGAGTCCGTGTCCGCGCTCGTGCTGTACGCCAACGCGTTCATCTTCCACGCGCCGGTCTCGACGACGCACACGATCACGTCCGCGATCATGGGCGTGGGCGCGACGAAGCGGCTGTCGGCCGTGCGCTGGGGCGTCGCGAAGAACATTGGCGCCGCCTGGGTGCTGACCATCCCCATGGCGGCCCTCGTCGCCGCGGTCATGTACTGGATCCTCGGCCCGCTCCTGGTCTGACGACCGGCCGGCCGTGACCACCGGTCAGTGCAGCGGAGGCGCGACCTTCTCCGCGGCGACGACGCGCGGGCCCTTCGGCGTGCGCGCGACGTGCGCGACGATCATCTCGCCGGGGTCGAGGTACGGGTCACGGGTCGGCAGCGCGTTCGCGACGGCGCGCCGCGAGTGCTGGCCCAGGACGTCGAGGACGGTGGGGAGCACGGGCCGGTGCGTGCACAGCACCGACGAGCGGTCCGACTCGAGGAGCTCGCGGACCGTGCGCGCGACGCGCGCGGGCGACCGCTCGTGCTGCGCCTCCGAGAGGTGGTCGCTGCACACCGGCTCGTGCCCCGCCGCGCGCGTGTAGGGCGCGACGGTCTGCGCGCAGCGGTCCCACCGGCTCGTGACGACGTCCCGGACGCCGTACGCGGCCAGCACGGGCACGAGGGCCATCGCCTGCGCGTACCCGGCCGGGGTGAGCGGGCGCTCCCGCTCCTGCCCGTGCCAGGCCGTGCGCGAGACCGCCTTGCCGTGCCGCGCGATGACGACCACGTGCGTCGCGAGGCGTCCCTCCTCGTGCTCGCGCACGAGCACGTCGAGCGGGGTCCGGTCCGACCCGCGCGTCAGACGGCGTGCCGCGTCGGGGGCCGAGAGCCACTCGGCCGCGTCGATCTCCTGGGGCGACACGGGCGGCACCGGGGGGCGCGCGGCGAGCGCCCCGGCGTCGTCGGAGCGTGAGGCGCGGCGGCCGGCCCAGTAGTGGACGCGCTTCACGCGGCCCTCGGACGTGAGGTACTGCAGGCCGGGCAGCGGGACGCCGAGCACGACCGGCTTGCCCGTCTCCTCGGCGACCTCGCGGGCGGCGGCGGCCTGGAAGGTCTCGCCGGGCTCGAGCTTGCCCTTGGGCCACGACCAGTCGTCGTAGCGCGGGCGGTGGACGAGCCGGACCTGGAGCTGTCCGCGCTGCAGGCGCCACACGAGCGCGCCGGCGGACTCGACGACAGGCGTGTGCTCGACGTGCGTCGGGCCGAGCGGGGGCACGAGCGTGATCCCGTTGCCCGGGCCGGAGGGCGGCATCGCCATCCGGTCACCGCCTCCCGGCGAGGCGGCGGCGCTGCCGGTTCACGAGGCTCGCCTGGAGGTCGACCAGGGGGTTCCCGTCCCGGTCGGAGGCGGGGCGCTCCCACGTCCCGTCCGCGTGCAGGCGCCACGACGCCGTCCCGTCCGCCATGGACGTGTCGATGAGGTCGAGCAGCTCGCGGACCTGGTCCGGGTCGGAGATGCGCACGAGCGCCTCGACGCGGCGGTCGAGGTTGCGGTGCATGAGGTCGGCCGAGCCGATGAAGAGCTCGGGGCCCGACTCCGGCCCCTCGCCGATCTCCGGGCCGGCGGAGTTGGCGAACGCGAAGATGCGCGAGTGCTCGAGGAAGCGCCCGAGGATCGAGCGGACGCGGATGTTCTCCGACAGCCCGGGGACCCCGGGGCGCACGGCGCAGATGCCGCGCACGACCAGGTCGATCGTCACGCCCGCCTGCGACGCGCGGTACAGGGCGTCGATCGTCGTCTCGTCCACGACGGAGTTGACCTTGATCTTCACCCACGCCTCGCGGCCGGCGCGGGCCGCGGCCGCCTCGCGCTCGATGCGCTCGACGAGGCCCGAGCGGACCGTCCGGGGCGCGACGAGCAGTCGGTGGAACCGCGACTGCGGCGCGTACCCCGAGAGCTGGTTGAACAGGCGGGTGAGGTCTTGCCCCACGTCCGGGTCGCACGTCAGCAGCCCGTGGTCGGTGTACAGGCGCGCGGTCTTCGGGTGGTAGTTGCCCGTCCCGACGTGGCAGTAGCGGCGCAGGCCGTCGGACTCCTGGCGCACGACGAGCGAGAGCTTGCAGTGCGTCTTGAGCCCCACGATGCCGTAGACGACGTGCACGCCGGCCTGCTCGAGCTTGCGGGCCCACGAGATGTTCGCCTGCTCGTCGAACCGCGCCTTGATCTCGACGAGCGCGAGCACCTGCTTGCCCGCCTCGGCGGCGTCGATGAGGGCGTCGACGATCGGGGAGTCGCCCGACGTGCGGTAGAGCGTCTGCTTGATCGCGAGGACCTTCGGGTCGGACGCCGCCTGCTCGAGGAACGTCTGCACCGACGTCGAGAACGAGTCGTACGGGTGGTGCAGGAGGACGTCCCGCTCGCGGATCGCCGCGAACACGTCCGTCGGCGAGGAGCTCTCCACCTCGGCGAGGTAGCGGTGCGTCGTCGGCACGAACGGCGGGTAGTGCAGGTCCGCCCGGTCGAGGTCGGCCATGAGGTTGAGACCGGTCAGGTCGAGCGGCTCGGGGAGCTCGTAGACCTCCTCCTCGACGACGTCGAGCTCGCGCACGAGCAGGGCACGGATGCGCGGGCTGATGCCGTGCGTGAGCTCGAGCCGCACGGGCGGGCCGAACCGGCGGCGCAGCAGCTCCTTCTCCATGGCCTGGAGGAGGTTCTCGGCGTCGTCCTCCTCGACCTCGACGTCCTCGTTGCGCGTGACGCGGAACGTGTGGTGCTCGCGCACCTCCATGCCGGGGAAGAGGTGGTCGAGGTGCTGGGCGATGACCTCCTCGATGGGCACGAACGACGTCGGGCCGCGGTCGGTCGCCGCGGTCTGCGAGGTGGGGGCGGAGGGCCGGCCCCGCGCGTCGACCGCGATGAAGCGGGGGAGCAGCGGGGGCACCTTGACGCGCGCGAAGTGCTCCTTGCCCGTCGTGGGGTTCGCGACGACCACCGCGAGGTTGAGCGAGAGCCCCGAGATGTAGGGGAAGGGGTGCGCCGGGTCGACGGCGAGCGGCGTGAGCACGGGGAAGATCTGCTTGCGGAAGTACTTGTGCAGGCGCTCCTGCTCGCGCGTCTCGAGCTCCTCCCAGTGCACGAGCGTGATGCCCTCCGCGGCGAGCGCGGGCTGCACGTCGCCCGAGAACACCGCCGCGTGCCGCGCCATGAGCTCGTGCGCGCGCTCGCTGATGGCGTCGAGCACCTGGCGGGGGGACAGCCCCGACGCGGCCGTGACCGCGATGCCCGTGGCCATGCGCCGCTTGAGGCCCGCGACGCGCACCATGAAGAACTCGTCGAGGTTGGACGCGAAGATCGCCAGGAACCGCACGCGTTCCAGCAGCGGCTGCCGCGGGTCCTCCGCCAGCTCGAGGACCCGCTCGTTGAACGCGAGCCAGCTCAGCTCGCGGTCGGCGAAGCGGTCGTCGGGCAGCGGCGACCCCTGCGTCACGAAGGCCGACCCGTCGGTCCCCGGCTCCTCGGCGATGTGCTCCGCGATGTGCGCGGCGAGCGAGGGGTCGATCACCGGGCGGCTCGCCACGGCCCCGTCCGCGTCACCGGCGTCGCCGGGCACGAAGCGCCCCTTGGCGTCCCGGGTCCGTCCGCTCTTCTCGGCAGTCGTGCTCATGGGCCTATCGTGTCATCGCCGGATGAACGGCGCGTGACGTCGCTCACGCCGGCGCGTACTGGACGTGGACCTCGCGCCGGGTGAAGCCCGCGCGCTCGTACGTGCGCACGGCCGGCACGTTGTCGCCGTCGACGTACAGGACCGCCGTGGTCACGCCCGCGGCGGCCAGGTGCGCGAGGCCGACGGCGGTCAGCAGCCCGCCCAGGCCCTGGCCCTGGGCGTCCGGCACCACCCCGACGACGTAGATCTCGCCCTCGCGCCCCGCCTCGTCCTGGCCGACGGGGACCTTCGTCCAGACGAACCCGACGAGGTCGCCGGACGCCTCCCGCTCCAGCAGCAGCAGGCCCGCGGCGTCGAACCAGTCCTCGCGGGTGCGGTCCTGCAGGTCCGCGACCGTGAGCCGGCCCTGCTCGGGGTGGCTCGCGAAGGCGAGCGCGTTGGCGCGCACCCACGCGTCGTCGTCCTGCCCCGGGACGAACGCCCGCAGCCGCAGGCCCGCGGGGAGCGGCGGCACCGGGTGCCCGGACGCGCCGCCGAGCGGGCGCTCGAGCACGAGGAGCTCGCGGACGGGCACGTAGCCCGACCGTGCGGCGAGGGCGCGTGCGGCGGGCAGGTCGCCGTGCGCCCACACGCGCAGCGGGGTGGTGCCGGGGACGACGCCCTGGCCGGCGTCCGGCGCCCCGTCCTCGGTGTCCTCGCCCTCCGCCGCGCCGGCGGGCGCCGCGGCCCGGTCCCCGGCGCTCGCGAGCAGGTGGAACCCCAGGCCGTGCCGCCGGTGCGCGGGGCGCACGACGAGCTCGGCGCTCGGCACGGCGCCGCGGCGGTCGACCTGCGCGTAGCCGGCGAGCTCGCCCGACCGCCACGTCAGCAGGTGCACCACGTCGTCGGTGCGCGCACGCAGGTTGAGCAGCGGCTGCTCGGAGAGCGGCGCGGCGCCGTCGACGCTCTCGGCGTCCGCCGCGAGGGCGTGCACCTGGGCGACCTCGTCGTCGTCGATGAGCGGCCCGGTGTGCCAGAGGATCGCGGTCTCCACCGCCCCATCTTGCCCCGGGCGGCCCGACCTGGCAGGAATCGCCGGTCGCGTGGCGGTGCCGCCCCTGTCGGCGGTCCCGCGCGCGGGCCTAGTGTCGGCGGCGTGACCGACGTGCAGCACGACCCGACCACCGCCCGCACGCAGCGGCGGACCCTCGCGACGCTCGCGGCCGCGCAGGTGCTCGCCGGCATCGGGGTCGCGACCGGGCTCGCGGTGTCCTCGCTGGTCGCGTCCGAGCTGTCGGGCTCGGACGCGGTCGCGGGGCTGACGCAGACCTCGGCCGTCGTGGGTGCGGCGGTCGTCGCGCTGCCGCTGGCCCGCATCGCCGCGCGCGCGGGGCGGCGGCGCTCGATCGCGACCGGTCTCGCGGTCGCCGCGGCGGGCGCGGTCCTCGCGACGCTCGCGACGTGGTGGGGCTCGTGGCCGCTCCTCGTCGTGGCGATGCTCGCGTTCGGCGCGGGCTCCGCCGCCGGTCTCGCGGCACGGTTCGCGGCGACGGACCTCGCCACGCCCGCGCGCCGGGCGACCGACCTGTCGGTCGTCGTGTGGGCGACGACGGTCGGGTCGGTCCTCGGCCCGACGCTCGCGGGCGTGGCGGACGAGGTCGGCGCGTCGCTCGCCGCACGGTCGGGGCTGCCCGGACCGGCACACGGCGCCGCGCACGCGCCGTCGCCACCGGCCCGACGGCCGTGCCGTACGTCCTCGCGGCGCTCGCGTTCGCCGGGGCCGCGGCGGTCGTCGTCGCCTTCCTGCGACCGGACCCGCTGCACGTCGCCGGGCGCACGGCCACCGCCGCACCCGCCGAGCGGCAGGGCGGTGTCCGCGAGGGCTGGGAGGTCGTGCGGTCGTCGCCCGCGGCCCGGCTCGCGCTCGCGGCCGTCGCCGTGAGCCACCTCGTCATGGTGGGCGTGATGACGATGACGCCCGTGCACATGAACCACGGTGGTGCGACGCTGCAGGTCGTCGGGTTCGTCATCAGCGCCCACATCGCCGGGATGTACGCGCTGAGCCCGGTGATCGGGTGGCTCGCGGACCGGCTCGGGCACGCGCGCGTGCTCGTCGTCGGCGGGGTCGTGCTGCTCGCCGCGGCCGTCGTCGTGGCGGGTGCGCCGAGCGAGGACGCGGGTCGGCTCACCGTCGGGCTCGTGCTGCTCGGCGTGGGCTGGTCGTGCGGGCTCGTCGCCGGCTCGGCGCTGCTCGTCGACGCCACGCCGCAGGGGGAGCGCACCGCCGTGCAGGGCGTCTCCGACCTCACGATGAACCTCGGCGGGGCGCTCGGCGGACTGCTCGCCGGCGGGGTCATCGCCGTGTGGTCGTACGCCGTCCTCGCCTGGGGCGCGGCGGGCCTGGTCGTCGTCTTCCTCGTGGTCGTCGCCCCGCGCGCCCTGCGGATCGCCCGGACCGCGGGCGACGCCGTCGGCTGAGCGAGCGGACGCGCGGAGCGACGGGGCGCGTCGCGGTCAGCCCCAGTGCGGGGGCCGGTCGAGCGCCGACGGGAGCCGCGTCACGGTGTCGCCGCGGGCCGCGCCGACCTGCGGCGGGAGCAGGAACAGCGCGTGCGACAGGTCGGCGCCCCGGACGTCCGCGCCGCGCAGGTCGGCGCCCAGCAGGTCGACGGCGGTGAGGTCGGTGCCGCGCAGGTCCGCGCCGAGGAGCAGCGCGCCGCGCAGATCGCTCCCCGTGAGGTCGAGCCCGCGCAGGGACGCGCCCACGAGGTCCGCGCCGGGCCGCAGCCGACGGCGCACCGCCGGTGCCGGTGCCGGTGCTGGGCCGCTGCCGCTGCTGCTGCCGCGGCCGCGCAGCGAGGCGGCACGGACCGCCGCGCTCGCCCGGTCGACCAGGGGCCCGACCCGTCGGCGCACGGGGCCGGCGTCGAGCGCGAGCAGCTCCGCCGCGGGGAGGCCGGCCAGGGCGGACGTCTCCGCGAGGGCCCGGCGGGCGTCGTCGTGCACGAGGCCCGCGCCGGGGTGCGCGAGCACGTCGGTGAGGTACCACAGCAGCTCATGGAGCTGGGTGAGCGCCGGGAGGGCCGCGAAGGCGTCGCGGGCCGCGGCGTCGCCGTCGCGCCACGTCGCGTCGTCGTGCACGGCCCGCACGGCCGCGGTCACGCGCTGACCGGCGCCGAGGCAGTCGTAGGCCGTGCAGCCGGGGAAGCCGGACGTGCGCAGGCGGGAGTGGATGCCGCACCCGAAGTCGCCGCGCAGGTGCGGGCACGGCGTGCCGGACGGCTTGTCGATCGCGAAGTCCGCGGACCGGGTGAGCGTGAGGGCGACGCAGCACAGGCCCGTGCAGCGCGCGCAGTCCGCGCGCAGGTCGAGCTGCTCGAGGAGCAGCGCGCGGTCGGTCGGGGGAGCGGGCACGCCTCGACGGTACCGCTCCCCCGGCGAGCGGCCGTCAGTCCTGGGACGACGCGGCCGGCGTGCGCAGGCCCGCGGCGATGAGCTCCATGACGGACGAGTCCGCGAGCGTCGTCGCGTCCCCGACGGCCCGGTTCTCGGCGACGTCGCGCAGCAGGCGCCGCATGATCTTGCCCGAGCGCGTCTTGGGCAGCTCCGGGACGACGAGGATCCGCCGCGGCTTCGCGATCGGGCCGATCTGGCGCGCCACGTGGTCGCGCAGCTCCCGCTGCACGGCCTCGGCGCCGTCGGCGTCGGCGGCCCGCTGCGCGTGCTCGCCGCGCAGGATGACGAAGGCGACCACGGCCTGGCCGGTCATCTCGTCCGTGGCGCCGACCACCGCGGCCTCGGCGACGAGCTCGTTCGACACGAGCGCCGACTCGATCTCGGTGGTGGACAGGCGGTGGCCGGAGACGTTCATGACGTCGTCGACGCGGCCGAGCAGCCAGATGTCGCCGTCCTCGTCCTTCTTCGCGCCGTCCCCGGCGAAGTAGGTCCCGGGGAACCGCGACCAGTAGGTGTCCTTGAAGCGCTCGAGGTCGCCCCAGATGCCGCGCAGCATCGACGGCCAGGGCTCGGGCACCACGAGGTAGCCGCCCCCGCCGTCGGGCACCTCGTGCGCCTCGTCGTCGACGACGGTCGCGACGACGCCGGGCAGCGGCACCTGGGCGGAGCCCGGCTTCGTCGCGGTGACGCCGGGCAGCGGGGAGATCATGATCGCGCCCGTCTCCGTCTGCCACCACGTGTCGACGATCGGGGCGCGGTCGCCGCCGATCACGCGGCGGTACCACATCCACGCCTCGGGGTTGATGGGCTCGCCCACCGACCCGAGCACGCGCAACGACGACAGGTCGTACCGTGCCGGGATCTCCTCGCCCCACTTCATGCACGCGCGGATCGCCGTGGGCGCCGTGTAGAGGATCGACACCCCGTACTTCTCGACGACCTCCCACCAGCGGCCCTGGTGCGGCGTGTCGGGCGTGCCCTCGTAGAGCACCTGGGTCGCGCCGTTGAGCAGCGGTCCGTAGACGACGTACGTGTGGCCGGTGACCCAGCCGACGTCGGCGGTGCACCAGTAGACGTCGGTCTCCGGCTTGAGGTCGAACACGGTGCGGTGCGTGTACGCCGCCTGCGTGAGGTAGCCGCCGGTCGTGTGGAGGATGCCCTTGGGCCTCCCCGTGGTGCCGGACGTGTAGAGGATGAACAGCGGGTGCTCGGCCTCGACCCACACCGGGTCGTGCTGCGTGTCGGCCGCCGCGAGCGCGTCGTGCCACCACACGTCGCGACCGTCCGTCCACGCCGTGTCCTGGCCGGTGCGGCGCACGACCAGGACGTGCTGCACGGTGGTCGCGGGCGCGCCCTCCTTCGGCGCGACCGCCGCGTCGACCGCGGGCTTGAGCGCGGACGGCGCCCCGCGGCGGTAGCCGCCGTCGGCCGTGATGACGAGGGTCGCCTCGGCGTCGGCGATGCGGCTGCGCAGCGCGTCGGCCGAGAACCCGCCGAACACGACCGAGTGGGGCGCACCGATCCGCGCGCACGCGAGCATCGCGACGACCGCCTCGACGACCATCGGCAGGTAGATCACGACCCGGTCGCCCGTGGAGACGCCGAGCGCGGCGAGCGCGTTGGCCGCGCGCGACACCTCGCGCTGCAGCTCGGCGTACGTCACCGTGCGCGTGTCGCCCGGCTCGCCCTCGAAGTGGATCGCGACGCGGTCGCCGAGGCCGGCCTCGACGTGGCGGTCGACGGCGTTGTAGGCCGCGTTGAGCGTGCCGTCGGCGAACCACCGCGCGACGGGCGCCTGCGACCAGTCCAGCGTCTCGGTGAACGGCGTGCCCCAGGAGACCAGGTCGGTCGCCTGCTGCGCCCAGAACGCGAGCCGGTCGGCGCGCGCCTGCTCGTAGAGCTCGGGCCCGGCGTTCGCCTGCGCGGCGAGCTCGGGGCTCGGCGGGAACGCCCGGGTCTCGTGGAGGAGGTTCTCCAGCCCGGCGCGGGCGGTGGTGGGCTCGTTCTCTGGCACGCTGACCTCCGGTGCGCATCGACTCTGGTGCGCGGGGGCTCGCCCCCGCCGCCGCGAGTCTAGCCCCGTCGACGTGACCCCGGTCACGTCGGTGGGAACGCCTCCGGTCGCGGTCCGGGGCCGTCGCGCCGTCGGGCCGCGGTCAGCCCCGTCGGCGCTGGCGCACGGCCTCGTACAGCACGACCGTCGTCGCGCTCGCGGCGTTGAGCGAGCTCGCCGCGCCGAGCATCGGGATGCTCACCATGACGTCGCACGCCTCGCGCCACGCCGCGCTCAGGCCCGTCGTCTCGTTGCCGACGAGCAGCAGCGTCGGCCCGGTGAGGTCGTGGTCGGCGAGCTCGACGTCGCCGTGCTCGTCGGTGCCCACGAGCGTGAGCGGGCGGCCGGCGTCGCGCTGCGCGGCGACCCAGTCGAGCACCTCGCGGCCGGAGGGGACGCGCACCGCGGGCACGGAGAAGATCGAGCCCGTGCTCGCGCGCACGGCGCGGGGGTCGTACGGGTCGGCGGCGTGGCCCGCGACGACCAGCCCGGCGCCGCCGAAGGCGTCGAGCGACCGCGCCACCGTGCCGACGTTGCCGGGGTTGTTCGGCCGGTCGAGCACGACGCCGAGGAAGGCGTCGTCGACGGTGATCCGCCCCAGGTCGTCCGGCGGCATCCCGACGACGGCCAGCAGCTCGGGCGCCTCGTCCTCCTTGCCGCCGAGCTCGCGCATCAGCTCGGTGGACAGCGCGTAGCGCCGCGTGCGGACGCGGTCCAGCATCGCGTGCGCCCACGCCGACAACGACCGGTCGGCGTCGACGAGCCAGGTGCGGACCGTCCACCCGTGCTCGACGGCGAGCGTGATCGGCCGCACGCCCTGGACCACGAGCTCGCCCGCGCGGTGCCGCTTCGTACGGTTCGTCAGCAGCGCCTGCCACTGCTGGAACGCCGCGTTGCGGGACGTGACGCGCTGCACGCTCAGGCGCTCGCCGTCACGACGTCGGCGTCCGCGCGGGCCGCCTGCTCGACCGCCGCCGCGACCAGCGTCGTGATCTCGGGGTTGAACACGCTGGGGATGATGTACGTCGGGTTGAGCTGGTCGGGGTGCACGGCGTCCGCGAGGGCGCGGGCGGCGGCGAGCAGCATGTCGTCCGTGATCCGGTGCGACTGCGCGTCGAGCAGCCCGCGGAACACGCCGGGGAACGCGAGGACGTTGTTGATCTGGTTCGCGAAGTCCGAGCGTCCCGTGCCCACGATCGCGGCGTGCTTCGCGGCCTCGACGGGGTCGACCTCCGGGCGCGGGTTCGCCATCGCGAAGACGATCGCGTCGGGCGCCATGGCGGCGACGTCGTCGCCCGTGAGGACGTCGGGCGCGGAGACGCCGATGAACACGTCGGCGCCGACCACGGCCTCGCGCAGCGTCCCGCTGACGCCGCGCGGGTTCGTGTGGGCCGCCGTCCACGCGAGCGCGTCCGACAGGCCGGGGCGGTCCGGGTGCACGACCCCCTCGACGTCGGCGACGACGACGTCGTGCGCGCCCGCGGCGAGCAGCAGCTTGAGCACGGCGGTGCCCGCGGCGCCCGCGCCGGACAGCACGACGCGCACGTCGGCGAGCTCCTTGCCGACGACCTTGAGCGCGTTGCGCAGCGCGGCGAGCGCGACGATCGCGGTGCCGTGCTGGTCGTCGTGGAAGACGGGGATGTCGAGCTCGGCGCGCAGGCGCTGCTCGATCTCGAAGCAGCGCGGCGCGGAGATGTCCTCGAGGTTGATGCCGGCGAACACCGGGGCGATCGCCTTGACGGTCCGCACGATCTCGTCGACGTCCGTGGTGTCGAGCGCGACGGGGAACGCGTCGATGTCGGCGAACCGCTTGAACAGGGCCGCCTTGCCCTCCATGACGGGCAGCGAGGCGAGCGGACCGATGTCGCCGAGGCCGAGCACGGCCGTGCCGTCGGTGACGACCGCGATGGTGTTGCGCTTGATCGTCAGGCGGCGCGCGTCGTCGGGCTTCGCGGCGATGGCCTCGCACACGCGCGCCACGCCGGGCGTGTAGATCATCGACAGGTCGTCGCGGTTGCGGATCGGCACCTTCGACTCGATCTTCAGCTTGCCGCCGAGGTGCAGCAGGAACGTGCGGTCCGAGACCCGGTCGACGACGACGCCGGGCAGCGCGCGCAGGGCGTCGACGATCTCGTCGGCGTGCTCCTGGCCGCGCGTCGCCACCGTCACGTCCACGGTGATGCGCTCCTGGCCCGACGCGGTGACGTCGAGGGCGGAGACGATGCCTCCGGTGTGCTCGATCGCCGTGGTCAGCTCGCTCACGGCGGTGGGCCGCGCCTCGACCTGGAGGCGGACGGTGATGGAGGAGGACACGCTCGGCGCAGACGTCATGCCCCTCAGTATCGCGGCTCGGGCGGGCCCGGGAGGACCGTCGGGAGCACGGTCCGGCGCATGGTCCGGGACGCGGTCCGGACACGACCACGGCGCCCTCTCGGACGCCGTGGTCGCCAGCGGGCGACGGCTATCAGGCGTGCACGGTTCAGCCGCTGCAACGGGGCGTGCCGTGGCACGCTGGCCGGTCAGCGAGTCCTCCGTGTGGACTACCTGCGCGTGGGTACCGCCGCGCTGCCGCTTGGTCCCCTCATCAGACTCCCGGTGCCGGACGCACGCAACGTGTGAGGGTCGTCCGCGCCACGACGGCGCCAGACCCGCCACACCACCCAGCCGACCGCGACGACGGCGACGACGCCCACGGCGGCCAGCGCCGGCGTCGTCGGGTCGAGGCGTGAGCGCAGGGCGACGGGCTTGGCGAAGGTGAGCACCCCCCAGCCGTGCTCGGCGGCGAGGCGCCGCAGTGTGCGGTCGGGGTTGACCGCGAACGCGTGGCCCACCTCGTGGAGCATCGGTGCGTCCGTCACCGAGTCCGAGTAGGCGTAGCTCGTGGCCAGGTCGTACCCCTCGCGCTCGGCGAGCTCGCGGATCGCGGCGGCCTTGTTCTCCCCGTAGGCGTAGAAGTCGATGCCGCCCGTGTACCGGCCGTCCTCGACGGCCATGCGGGAGGAGATGACGTGGTCCGCGCCGAGCACCGCCGCGATCGGCTCGACGACCTCGCTGCCCGACGCGGACACCACCACGACGTCGTGCCCGTGCTCGTGGTGGGCGTCGATGAGCTCGACCGCCTCCGCGTACACGACCGGGTCGATGTGCTCGTGCACGGTCTCCGCGACGATGCGCGAGACCGTGGCGACGTCCCACCCGGTGGCGAGGCTCGACAGGTGCGCGCGCATGCGCTCGGTCTGGTCGGCGTCGGCACCGCCGAGCATGAACAGGAAGTGCGCGTACGCGCTGCGCAGGACGTCGCCGCGCGTGATGAGCCCGCCCGCGAAGAAGGGGCGCGAGAACGCGGCGGCGGACGACGTCGCGATGATCGTCTTGTCGAGGTCGAAGAACGCTGCGACCCGGCCCGCGGACGAGGACGGGGATGCGGAGGGCGGCGGCACACGTCGAGCCTATCCGCGCCGTGTGGCCGTCCACAGGCCCGGCGCGCGAGGGCCACGTCCCCAGGACGGTGCGCCGCGCTGGTGGCTGACGCGGCCGTCCGGCCACCGTGGGTGAGGTCGGTGCGGTCGCGGTGGTCGGCGTGGTCCGTGCGGTCGCTGTGGCGGGGTGCGGTGCGGGACGGTCCGGGAGGTCGGGTGGGTGCGGTGGTCGGCGTGGTCGGGGCGCGTGGCGGCGCCGGGGCGAGCGTGGTCGCGGCGTCGCTCGTGCGTGCCGCCGGGCGCGCGCCGCCGCGTGCCTCGTCGAGCTCGCGGGCGACGGCGCGGGGATCGACGTCCTGCTGGGCGTCGAGGAGGAGCCGGGCGTGCGCTGGCCCGACCTCGACGACGCGCGCGGGCGCCTCGACGGAGCGGACCTCCTCGCGCGGCTCCCGCGCTGGGACGGCGTCCCCGTCGTCAGCGCGACGACGGAGGGCGGCCCGTCGGTGGCCAGCGTCGTGGACGTGGTCGCCGCGCTCGCCGAGACGGTCGTGCCGCAGGACGGCCTCGTCGTGCTCGACCTCGGCCGGGGGACGCTCGTCCCGGGCACGCCCGCGCACGAGGTGGCCGCCGCGTGCGCCGAGGTCCTCGTCGTGACGCCGCTGGACGTCCCCGCGGTGGGCGGCGCGGCCGTGCTCGCGGCGCGCCTCGACGTGCCCGCCGCGCTCGTCGTCCGGCACCCCGCGCCCGGGCGTCTGTCGTCCGCCGAGGTCGCGCACGCCGTCGGGCTCGACGTCGCCGCGGCCGTGCGCCGGGACCGCGGCCTCGCCGGCGCCGTCGAGCGCGGGCACGGCCCGTGCGCCGGCCGGGGGCCGGTCGAGCGGGTCGGCCGTGTCCTGGTCCGCCGGTACCTGGACGCCCGGAGGCGCGCGTGAGGCCCGACCTGCTCGACGGCGTCCGCGAGCGGCTCGCGCGCACCGGGACGGACGACGCCCGGCTCGCCGAGGCGCTGCAGGCGTCCGGCCGCGTGCTGGGCTCGACCGCGCTGCGGGAGCTGACCCGCACCGCGCGCGCCGAGCTGTTCGGCGCCGGGCCCCTCCAGACCCTGCTCGACGAGCCGGGCACCACCGACGTGCTCGTCAACGGTCCGGACGACGTCTGGGTCGACCGCGGTGCAGGTCTCGAGCGCGCCGACGTCACGTTCGCGAGCGCCGCCGACGTCCGCGCCCTCGCCGTGCGTCTCGCGGCGGCCGGGGGAGGACGGCTCGACGACGCGTGCCCCGTGGTCGACGCACGCCTGCCGGACGGCACGCGCCTGCACGCGGTCGTCGCGCCGGTGTGCGAGGCCGGTGCCGTCGTCTCGCTGCGGGTGCTGCGCCCCCGCGGCTTCGCGCTGGGCGACCTCGTCGCGCGCGGCACCGTGCCCGCGGCGTGGGCGCCGCTCCTGCGGCGCCTCGTCGACCGCCGCGCGTCGATGCTCGTCTCCGGCGGCACGGGCACCGGCAAGACCACCCTGCTCGCGGCGCTGCTCGCCCTCGTCCCCGCGGACGAGCGCGTCGTGTGCGTCGAGGAGGCGCGCGAGCTCGTGCCGGACCACCCGCACGTCGTGCCGCTCACCGCGCGACGGCCCAACGTCGAGGGCGCCGGGGGCGTCGACCTCGCCGACCTGGTGCGCGCGGCGCTGCGCATGCGACCGGACCGCATCGTCCTCGGCGAGTGCCGCGGCGCCGAGGTCCGGGAGGTCCTCATGGCCCTCAACACCGGCCACGAGGGCGGGCTCGCGACGATCCACGCGAACGACGTCGCCGTGGTCCCCGCCCGCCTGGAGGCGCTCGCGGCGCTCGCGGGCATGGACCGTGGGGCCGTGGCGGCCCAGGCGGCCAGCGGGCTCGACGTCGTGCTGCACCTGCGCCGGGACCGCGTGGACGGGGTGGTCCGGCGCCACATCGCCCAGATCGGCGTTGTGCGCCGCGACGAGCACGGCGGGCTCGTGGTCGACCTCGCCGCGTCGTGGGACGGGTCGACGGAACCGGTGGCCGGCCCCGCGTGGGAGGACCTCGCGCGCCGGTGGCCGGCGTGAGCGCGGTCGTGGGGCTGCTCGTCGGGTTCGCGACGTGGGCCGTCCTGGACCCTGGCGGGCGGTCCGCTGGCCGGGCCGCGGGGGCCGGCCACGACCGCGGCGCGGCGGTACCGGTCGGTGTGCGCGGTGCTCCCGGCCGCGGGCGGAACCCGCTGTCGCGCTGGTCGCGCGGCAGACGAGGGGCGCAGGGCGCCGAGCTCGTCCGGCTGGTGGTCGCTCAGGTCGGCGCGCTGCTGCGCTCCGGCGCGCCGCCCGGCGTGGCGTGGGAGCGCGCGACCGGCGTGCGGGTCGACGCCTCCGGGGTGCCGAGCGTCGACGACCTCGCGCACCGTCTCGGCAGCCCCGGCACGGCGCGCGCGGTCGCCGCCGCCTGCCGCCTCGCCGGCGACGTCGGGTCGCCCCTCGTCTCCGTCCTGGAGGAGGTGGCGGCGTCCCTGGCCGCCGACGCGGAGGCCGACGCGGCACGCGACGCCGCGCTCGCGGGCCCGCGCGCCACGACTCGCGTCCTGCTGTGGCTGCCCGCCGTCGGGGTGCTCCTCGGCTACGTGCTCGGCGCCGACCCGGTGGCGACGGCCCTCGACGGCGGCGTCGGCACCGCCGGTGTCCTCCTCGGCGTGCTCCTGCTCCTGGTGGGCCGGGCGTGGTCCGAGCGGCTCGTCGCGCACGCCCGGTCGGCGGGGGACGAGGCGTGACCGCCCTCGTCGTCGCGGCGTGGGTCCTCGTCGCGCTGTCGCCGTGGTGGCTCGCGCGCGGCGCGGCGCGCCGGCGGCGAGCGCTCCGCCGGTGCGCCGCCCGGGACGCGCGCGCCCGGTGCCCGGCGCGGCGACCGACGACGGTGCCGTCGGCACGGGCGTGCTGCTCGAGCTCCTCGCCGCCGCGGTGCGTGCGGGCGCGTCCGTGCCGCGGGCCCTCGAGACGGTCGGCACCGCGGTCGGCGGCGACGACGGCGACGGTCTGCGCCGGGCGAGCGCCGCGCTGGTCCTCGGCGCCTCGTGGGACGCCGCATGGGCCGGCGCGCCCGTGCGGCTCGACGTCGTGCGCCGAGCGCTGCGGCCCGCCTGGGTGTACGGCGCAGGTCCCGTCCAGTCGCTGCGCGCCGCGGGGGAGTCGCTGCGCCAGGAGCGCGCGGCCGCCGCACGGACCGCAGCGGCACGGCTGGGCGTCCGGCTCGTCCTGCCGCTCGGAGCGTGCTTCCTGCCCGCCTTCGTCCTCGTCGGGTTGCTGCCGGTGCTGCTCTCGCTCGGGTCGGGGCTCCTCGGCTGAGAGCACGCCCGCCCTGGCCGTCCACAGGCCCGCCGCCCAGCAGCCCCGTCCACGGGCCGCCGCCCGGTCCCGGCGCCCAGCACCCGTCCGCTGCCACGGTGGACCGACCGCCCGCGACCGCGGGCCGACAGAGAGGAGACACCATGACCGTGCACGCTCGTCGCGCGCTCGCGCGACTGACGGGGCAGGACACCCACGAGGGGGAGGCGGGTCTCGCGACCGCCGAGTACGCCATCGCGACGGTCGCCGCCGCCGGGTTCGCCGGGCTGCTCATCGCCGTGCTCAAGAGCGGCGAGGTGCGCGAGATGCTGCTGGGCATCGTGCGCGGCGCCTGTCGCTGGGCTGACCGTGCGACGGGACCGGGCGCGGCACCGGTGGGCGGCTCGCCGGGGGTGGCGACCCTCGGCCGGCGACGGCGAGCGGGGCGCGGTCACGGCCGAGCTCGCCGTCGCGCTGCCCGCCGTCGTGCTCGTCCTCGTCGCGGTGCTCACCCTCTGCGCGCGGCGGCGCAGTGCGCAGCGCGTCG
>NZ_MKKH01000037.1 GCF_001942335.1 Cellulosimicrobium sp. CUA-896
GCGTCGGTGCGGCGGCACGCTCGCGGCGCCGGCACGTCGTCGCGGGCGCGCTCCGGGCGACCGGCACCGGGCGGCGGGCCCTGGACGTCGTCGTCCGACGTGCGCGATCGTCGTCGCCGTCGTCGCGCGGGTCGCGGCGGTCGCGGCCGCCGCGGCGTACGTCGCGACGTGCCTGCCGCGCCAGGCGGAGACGGCGGTCGCTCCCTCCGCGCGCAACGCCCGCACGGCGACGGGCGCCGGCATCCGGGCGATGGTGCCGCTGCAGGCCGCGTGGGCCGCGCGCGGCGGGAGCCTCGTGTCGACGGCCGCGCTCGCGGGCGTCGAGGTGGCCGGGCGCCTGCTGCGGCGCGCGGGCCGGCGCCCGGGCCGGTCGAGATGAGCGAGACGTGAGCGCCCCCGCCGACGACGCACGGCGCGAGCCGCTGCCCTTCGCGCTCGGGTACGGCACCAACGGGTTCACCGACCACCCGCTCGACGTCACGCTCGACGTGCTCGACCACGAGGGCTACGGCGCCGTCGCGCTCACGCTCGGGTTCCCGCACCTCGACCCGTTCGCGCCCGGCTGGGCGGACGACGTCGACGCGCTGCGTGCGCGTCTCGCGGGTCTGCGCGGCGGCGCCGGGATGCGCGTCGTCGTCGAGACCGGCACGCGGTTCCTCCTCGACCCGTACCGCAAGCACCGGCCGACGCTCGTCGACGCCGAGGCGGACGTCCGGATGCGCTTCCTCGAGCGCGCCGTCGAGATCGCGGCCGCCCTCGACGCCGAGTGCGTCTCGTTCTTCTCGGGCGTGCTGCCCGACGACGCGACGCCCGCGGACGGGTGGGCGCGCCTGCGCGACCGCCTGCCCGCGCTCGTCGAGCACGCGCGCGCCCGCGGCGTCCGCCTCTCGCTCGAGCCCGAGCCCGGCATGCTCGTCGAGACGGTGGCCGACGCGCTGCGCCTGCGCGAGGACGTCGGCGACCCGCCCGAGCTCGGCATCACGGTCGACGTGGGCCACTGCCTCGTCGTCGAGCCCGAGGGGGTGGTGGGCGCCCTGCGCGCGGCGGCGCCGTACCTCGCGAACGTCCAGCTCGACGACATGCCGCCGACCCACCACGAGCACCGGCCCTTCGGGGAGGGCGACATCGACCTGCCGCTCGTGCTCGCGACGCTCGCCGACGTCGGCTACGCGGGGGTCGCCGCCGTCGAGCTCCCGCGCCACTCCTTCGACGCACCCGGCCTCGCCCGCCGCAGCATGACGGCGCTGCGGGCCGCGTGGGCCGACGCCGCCACGCAGCACGACCAGGAGGTGTCATGACCGAGGACCTGACCGGCGCGGCCGCGAACGGCGGCGCACGCTGGCTCGCCGAGCAGCTCGTCGCCGTCACGCAGGACCCCGCGGCCGCCGACCGCGCGTTCGCGCTCGCGGGGCGGAAGGTGGGCCGCTCGGCGCGCCGCCCGGACGGGGACCCGGCGGGCGTCGTGCACGGCACCGTGGACGACGCCGCGCGCGCGTCGCTCGTCGTCGCGCTCGCGGACGCCCTGGGCCCGGCCGGCGGTGCGGCGCTCGCGGCCCGGCTCGCCGACCTGTACCAGCACGGCGACACGGCCGAGCGGCGTGGCGTGCTGCGCGGCCTCGACGCCCTCGCCGCGCGCGGCGACCTCGCCCCGGAGGTGGTGGCCGTGGGGACCGACCTCGCGGCCGACGCGCTGCGGACCAACGACCAGAGCCTCGTGGCCGCGGCCGTCGGCCCGTTCGCCGCGGCGCACCTCGACCCGCACGCGTGGCGGCACGCCGTGCTCAAGCTCGTCTTCATGGGGGTGAGCCTCGACGCCGTCGCCGGCCTGGGGGACCGCACCGACGACGAGCTCGCCCGCATGGCGCGCGACTTCGCCGCCGAGCGCCGCGCCGCGGGCCGCGTCGTCCCCGACGACGTCGCGCGCCTCGCCCCCGACGTCGAGACCGGCCCGGCCCGGCCCGACCACACCACCCCCGGTCCGACGTCCAGCACCGGAAGGAGCGCCTGATGCGCATCTTCGACCCGCACATCCACATGACGAGCCGCACGACGGACGACTACGAGGCCCTGTACGCGGCCGGCGTGCGCGCGCTCGTCGAACCGGCGTTCTGGCTCGGCCAGCCGCGGACGAACGTCGGCTCGTTCCTCGACTACTTCGACTCCCTCCTCGGCTGGGAGCGGTTCCGAGCGGCCCAGTTCGGCATCCGCCACCACGCGACCATCGCGCTCAACCCGAAGGAGGCGAACGACGCGCGCTGCCGCGAGGTGCTCGACGAGATCCCGCGGTACCTGCTCAAGGACGGCGTGGTCGCGGTCGGCGAGGTCGGCTACGACTCGATGACCCCGGAGGAGGACGAGGTCTTCTCGCGCCAGCTCCAGATGGCCCTCGACGCCGAGCTGCCCGTGCTCGTGCACACCCCGCACCGCGACAAGCTCGCCGGCACGCGGCGGACCCTCGACGTCGTGCGCGAGTCGGGCGTCCCGTCCGCGCACGTGCTCGTCGACCACCTCAACGAGACGAACGTCGCGCTCGTGCTCGAGGCGGGGGCGTGGGCCGGGTTCTCGATCTACCCGGACACGAAGATGGACGAGGACCGCATGGTCGCGATCCTGCAGGAGCACGGCACCGAGCGGATGATCGTCAACTCGGCCGCGGACTGGGGCCGCTCCGACCCGCTGAAGACCCTGAAGACCGGGCGCGCGATGCTCGCCGCGGGGTTCTCCGAGGACGACGTCGACCAGGTGCTGTGGCGCAACCCCGTGGCGTTCTACGAGCAGTCGGGCAACCTCGTGCTCGACCCGGTGCCCGGGTTCGTCGAGGGTGACCTGCCCACGCCGGGCGTGGAGTTCGAGGGCTCGTCGGTGCTGCGCGGCGTGCGGGCGTAGTCCCGGCCCCGACCCCCGTCCCGCGACCGCATCGGAGCTTCCACCGTGCTGCTGTCCTACTGCACCAACGTCCACCCCGCCGAGGACCTCGACGGCGTGCTCGACCAGCTCGCGCGCTACGCCGCGCCCGTGCGCGAGGCCGCCGGTCTCGACGTGCTCGCGTCGGGCTGTGGATGCCCGCGGCGCTCGCGCACCGTCTCGCCGGGTCCGCGGCCGACCGCGACCGGCTGCGTGCCGCGCTCGCCGAGCACCGTCTGCAGGTCCACACGCTGAACGCGTTCCCGTACGGCGGGTTCCACGAGGAGGTCGTCAAGCTCGACGTCTACTCGCCGACCTGGGCCGACCCGGAGCGGCTCGCGTACACGCTCGAGTGCGCGGAGGTCCTCGCCGACCTGCTGCCCGACGGCACGGCGGGGTCGATCTCGACGCTGCCCCTGGCGTGGCGCGAGCCGTGGACCGACGCCGACGACGCCGCGGCGACGCGCGCGTTCGCCAGGCTCTCCGCGGGACTGCGCGAGATCGCGCGCCGGACGGGCCGGGTCGTGCGCGTCGCGGTCGAGCCCGAGCCGGGCTGCGTCCTCGACACCGTCGAGGACGTCGTGGCGTGGCTCGCGGAGCGCACGCGCCCCGACCTGCCGGACGACCGGCGCGTCGACCCCGAGCACGTGGGCGTGTGCCTCGACACGTGCCACCTCGCCGTGTCCTTCGCCGACCCGGCGGGCGCGGTGCGGCGCATCACGGACGCGGGGCTGCGCGTCGTGAAGGTGCAGGCGTCCGCCGCGCTGCACGTCGCGGACCCGTCGGACCCGGCGGCGCGCGAGGCCGTCGGTCGGTTCTCGGAGAAGCGCTACATCCACCAGGTGCGCGAGCAGGCGCCCGACGGCACCGTGCGCGCCGCCGACGACCTGCCGGACGCGCTCGGCGGCACCCTTCCCGCGGCGGGCCCGTGGCGCGTGCACTTCCACGTGCCCCTGCACCACGAGCCGCAGGCGCCGCTCGCGGCGACCACCGACGTCCTGCGCACCGCCGTCGCGGCCGTGGACGCGGCCCCGCACGGCCACGCCGCGCACCTCGACGTCGAGACCTACACGTGGTCCGTGCTCCCCGAGGGGGCCGCGACCGACTCGCTCGTCGCCGGCATCGCGGCCGAGCTGCGGTGGGCGGACGCGCACCTGCTGCCCGACGCCACCACCACCAGGAGGACCGCATGAAGCCCGTGCTGCTGCTCGACGTCGTCGGGCTCACGTCGACCGCCCTCGCGCACATGCCGCGACTGCGCCAGCTCGCCGCCGGGGGCTGGCAGTCCGAGCTGCGCACCGTGCTGCCCGCGGTGACGTGCTCGGTGCAGTCCACGATGCTCACCGGCCTGAGCCCGGCCGAGCACGGCATCGTCGGCAACGGCTGGTACTTCCGGGGCCTCGGCGACGTCTACCTGTGGCGCCAGCACAACCGCCTCGTGGAGGGGGAGAAGCTCTGGGAGGCGGCGCGCGGCGCGCGGCAGGGGTACCGCGCGGCGAACGTCTGCTGGTGGTACGCGATGGGCATGACGACGGACGTCACCGTCACGCCGCGACCGATCTACCACGCCGACGGCCGCAAGTCGCCGGACGCGTACGTGCGCCCGCCGGCGCTGCACGACGACCTCGTCGAGCGGTTCGGCGAGTTCCCGCTCTTCACCTACTGGGGCCCGACGGCGTCCATCGCGTCGTCGCGCTGGATCGTCGACGCGACGCGGCACGTCATGCGCACGCACGCGCCCGACCTGACGATGACGTACGTCCCGCACCTCGACTACGACCTGCAGCGGTTCGGCCCCGACGACCCGCGGTCGCACGCCGCCGCGGCCGAGCTCGACGCGACGCTCGCCCCGCTGCTCGACGACTGCGCGAACCAGGGCGTCACCGTGCTCGTCGTCTCGGAGTACGGCATCGCCGACGTCGACCGACCGGTCCACCTCAACCGCATCCTGCGGCGCGAGGGGCTGCTCGAGGTCTACGTCCAGGACGGCAAGGAGCAGCTCGACCCGTGGACGTCGCGCGCGTTCGCCGTCGCCGACCACCAGGTCGCCCACGTCTACCTCGGCGACCCGCAGGACACGGCGCTGCAGCGGCGCGTCGCGGACCTGCTTCGGGCCGTGCCCGGCGTCGACGAGGTGCTCGACCGGGAGGCGCAGGCACGGTACGGGCTCGACCACGAGCGGTCCGGCGAGCTCGTCGTCGTCGCCGAGCCGGGCGCGTGGTTCACGTACTACTTCTGGCTCGACGACGCCCGGGCGCCCGAGTACGCGCGCGGCGTCGACATCCACCGCAAGCCGGGCTACGACCCGGCCGAGCTGTTCTTCGACCCGGCCGACCCGCTCGCCAAGGCCAAGGCCGGCATGAACCTCGTGAGGAAGAAGCTCGGTCTGCGGTACGCGATGAGCACCGTCCCGCTCGACGCGTCGTACGTGAGCGGGAGCCACGGCCGCCTGCCCGACTCGTCCGCCGACACCCCGCTCGTGCTGTGCTCCGACGCGGACGTCCCGGCGTCGGTGGCGTCGCTCGTCGAGGCCGACGACGGCCAGGTGCCGGCCGCGGCGATCAAGGGGCTGGTGCTCGAGCTGCAGGGGCTCGGCGCGCGGGTCTGACGCGTCCGCCGCCGCGCGGTCGTCCGGGACGGCCGCGCGGCGGCAGGCTCCTACGGCGCGGGAGCGAGCCGCCCGTCGAGCCAGTCGAACACGCGCTGGTCCGTGAGCGTCCGGGCGAGCGGCTGGCAGTGGAGGCTCGCGCCCTCGGCGGCGGTGAACCGCACGAGCGTCGTCACGTCGGGGGCGAGCGCCGCGAGGCGCTCGGACTGCCCCGGCCAGAACTGCTCGCCCTCCGGGTCGGTGACGAGCAGCGGTGTGGTGATGCGCCCGGCGACGTCGGTGGCGTCGTACCGGCGCACCGCGCGGACCGTGGCGGCGTAGCCGCCGGCGCCGTAGGGCCGGGCGCGGAACCGCCACGTGCGGGCCGTCGTCCGTGACAGCCGCATCCCGAGCTCCATGTCGCGGTCGAACGCGTGGTCGTCGCCCTTGTCGAGGACCTTCAGGAGGCTCGCGGGGACCTCCTTCTCCCACGACGCCGCCACGTCGACCACGCCGGGGTCGAGGACGGCGGCAGCCGGCCGGTGCTCGAACGCGAGGGCGCGCGCGACCCAGTACCCGGCCTGGCTGATGCCGTAGACCGCGACGCGGTCGGGGTCGACCTCGGGCCGCTCGAGGACGGCGTCGAGCACCGGCGTGAGCACGGCCTCGAAGTCGGGGCGGAACGACGTGCCGCGCTCGAACAGCATCGACTGCTGGCCGGGCCCGTCGAACACGAGCGCGTGGTAGCCGCGGGCGAGCGCCCCGGAGACGCACGCCCGCCACATCGCCGGCAGGGAGCCGTCGGAGCCGTTGACGCCGACGAGCGTCGGGCGCGCGGGACCGGGGTCGTCGCCGGGCGTCGCCGTGGTGGGTGCGTGGAAGAACCAGCCGGGCAGCGTGGTCCCCTCGTAGGGGATCGCCATCGTGTCGACGTCGACGTCGACCAGCTCGGTCCAGCGGTCCCACGCCGCGCGGTGCTTGCGGAACGTGGGCAGCAGGTCGTCGTCGGACTCCAGGGCGGCCACGGCGTTCACCGCGACGCCGTAGTACGTCGCGGCCCGTAGGGCCGCGGACGCGGCGCTGACGGCGTGGCCACCGGCCTCCGCCTCCTTGCCCTGGGCGGCGACACGGTCGCCGAGGGCGTCCCACGCGGCGAACCATCCGTCGTGGTCGGAGTCCTTGACGCCGGCGACGGCGGCGAGGACCTCGCCGACGTCGGACGCGCCGCTGGGCGCGGCGCCCAGCACTCCGCGGATCTCGTAGTCCAGGTCGTGCTCGCCGGCGAAGCGGCGGTGAACGGGTCGTGACGTGCCATGTCGGTCCCCTTCTCGTCGCGCGCGTCCTGCCTGAGGAACGGCCGAGGGCCGCCACCCCGGGGGGTGACGGCCCTCGGTCCGTCGTGCGAGGAGTCAGCTCACGAGCAGCTGAGCGCCTCGTGCTCGGCCCGGTACGTCGTGGTGCGTCCGCGCCGTCGACCTGTGCCGTGGCCTCGACCGTGACGGTCCCGGCCTCCACGCCGTCCGCCCGCACGGCGAACGCGTGGTACGCGTTGCGGCCGTCCGCGACGTCGGTGAAGTCGCGGTCGCCGTACGGCGTCGTGACCGCGAGGTCCGTCGTCGTGCCGGACTCGTTGAGCACCCGGACCGCGACGTACGCCGAGCCCGCGAGGCAGCGGGGCTGGGCGGTGACGGTCACGTCGACCACCGCGTCGGACGTCGTGACGTCCACGGTCTGCCAGCGCTTCGTCGGCGTCGCGTTGTGCAGGTGGAGCAGCAGGAGCGTCCCGCTGCCCTCCTGCGCGGCGGCCTCGGACCGGTGCACGGTCACCGGGGCGTCGTCCGCGCCCGCGAACAGCAGCTGGTCCGAGCCCTCGAACCAGTACGCCGGGTCGAACGGGTCGCCCGTGAACGTCTCCGTCGCGTCGACGAGCTGGTCGGCGGCCGAGGAGTACGGCGAGTAGGTCCGCACCTGGAACGTGGGCTCCGTGCCCTCCTCGATCCCGAGCGAGCCGATGCCCACCGGGATGACGACGACGTTGTTGTCGAACACCGAGGTGTCGACGTCGCCCCAGAGCGAGTTCACCGGCTGCAGGTCGATGTTCTCGCCCGCCTTCCACTCGGTGCCGTCCGGCGCCGTCCAGTCCTTGAGGGTGAAGGTCGCCGCGAGGGTCACGTCGGTCTCGGCGTTGTACTTGATCACCGCGACCTCGAAGTCCGACGACCCGTCGGAGTCGACGTCCACCTCCACGGCGGGCATCGACACCGAGCCGAGGCTCGCCCACGGGCCGTCCACGGCGACGCCGATGCCGATCGTGCCCGCGGCGGGGTCCTCGCCGGCGGCCGCGCGCTGCGGCGCGTCGAGGAGAACCCGACGGCGCGTACGTCCGCCGACGCGATGGCCGACGCCGACGTGCCGACCGAGGCGTCCGCCTCGAGCCGCGGGCTCGTCGCCTTGAGCTCGAACGGCGCGAGCAGCGAGAGCCACCCGCCCGAGGCGACGCCGCGGCCGTCGAGGTCGAGCGCGGCCGTGCCGGCCTCGCCCCCGAACGTCACGGGCTTCGCGGTGAGGTCGCTGACCAGGCGCGGTGACGCCTGCACGGGGACGCGGAGCTCCGAGCCGCCGTCGGCCGGCGTGAGGACGACGCGGCCGCTGAGCGACGACACGCGGTCGCGCGGCACGCCGACGCCGGAGTCCTCGGACGACGTCGGGTCGAGCTCCTTGGCGAGCGTCTCCGGGTCGGCGGTGAGCGTGACGGTGACGACCGTCTGCTGCCCGGCCGGGACGGTCACCTCGGCGGGAGCGACCGAGATCGTCGCCCCGCCCGCCGTGCTCGACGACGTGAAGCCGGTCGCGTACGTGACGGGTGCGTCGCCGGTGTTGCGCACGGTCACCGTGTCCCGCAGCGTCACCGTCTCCGCGCCGACGTCGACGACGCCGAAGCCGAGCGCGACGCCGTCGGAGTCCTGCGACGCGTACGCGAGGGTCGTGTTCTCCACCGCCTGCAGCGCGTCGACGCGCCCGGACCCGACACGCTCCGGGCCGTAGGCGACCCCGGTGCGCGACGGCCCGGTGAACACGTCGTGCGTCGCCGTGTTCATGACCGACGTCTTGAGCTCCTGCGGGCCCCACCCGGGCTGGGCCTGCTTGACGAGCGCGGCGATGCCCGCGACGTGCGGCGTCGCCATCGAGGTGCCCGACTTGATGCCGGCCGCGTCGAGACGGCCGGAGGCCGCGGACGCGATGCCGGTGCCCGGCGCCGCGACGTCGGGCTTGACCACGCCCAGCGAGCCGTGCACGCCGCGCGAGGAGCCGGCGTTGAGCGTGTCGCCGATCTCGGGGATCTCGACGAACTCGGCGAGCGCGTACGACGGACCGATCGTCATGACGACCGTGCCGGCCTCGATCGCCGGGCGCAGCGCCTCGTGGCTCGGGCCCGTGAGCTGCGCACCGGGGATGGCCGCGTTGCCGGCGATCCCGGCGACGAACGACGACAGCCCGGACGACAGCAGCACGCCCACGGCGCCGGCGTCCTCGGCGTTGTCGAAGCGCGCGGTGCTGCCGCACTCGCGCGTCGCGTCGACGTCGTCCCAGTACAGGAACGCGATCTTGCCCTCGACGGCCGCGGACTGCTCGGGCGTGAACGCCTCGCAGCCGCTGAAGTCGTCGGCGACGAACGCGACCGGGGCGGTCACGTCTTCGCGCCCGCGTAGTTCACCGAGTTCTGCGCCGGGTACGTCCCGGCGAGCTCCGCCGGCCCGGTGACCTCGACCGCGTCGAACGTCTGCGTGTCGCCGACGGAGTTGGCCACGGTCAGCGCGGTGCGCGCGTTGCCCGGCGAGCCGCCGACGTCGGTCACGTCGCCCGCGTTGCCGGACGCGATCACCGAGAGCGTGCCGAGCGCGAGAGCTGGTCGATGAAGAGGTTCTCCGGGTCGTCGGCGGGGCTGCCGTCCGAGCCGAGGGAGAGGTTGACGATGTCGAGGCGGTCGGACAGGTCGCCGTCCTGGTCCGGGTCCGCGGCCCACTCGAGCGCGTCCACGACGACGCCGGTCGACCCGCCGAGGTCGCCGAACACCTTGAGCGCGTACAGGCCCGCCTCCGGTGCCGAGCCCGGGCCGACCTTCCAGTCGGCGACGTCGGAGACCGCGGCGTAGTCGCCGCGGAACGTCCCGCCGTCGGCCGTGACGCCGTAGCCGGCGACGGTGCCGGCGACGTGGGACCCGTGGCCCGAGCCGATCGTGTCGAGCGAGTCGATGGGGTTCTCGTCGGGGGACGGGACAAGGGTCGTGCCCTCGACCGTGCCCGAGGCGTCGTAGTCGTACCCGGCGAAGTCGTGGCCGCCGAGGTACTTGAGCTCGTCGAACGTGCCCTCGGGCACGGGGCCGGCGCCGCGCTCGCCGTAGGCCTGGTCGTAGGCCTCCTGCGTGCCCGGGCCGCCGAAGTCCGCGTGCGTGTAGTCGAGGCCCGTGTCGATCACGCCGATGCGCACGCCCTCGCCGGTGAGGCCGGTGCTCTCCCACGTCTCGACGGCGCGGGTGAACGTGTCGGTGCCCTTGTTCGCCGGCTTCTTCGGGATGATGCGGTAGACCTTGACGACCGCGTCGTCGCGGGCGAGGTCGCGCACCCGGTCGGCGTCGCCCGTGACGACGACGCCGGCGACGAGCGTGCTCGTCACCGACACCTGCTGCGGGCTGCGGGCCCCCGCGCTGCGCGCCGTCGCCTGCTGCGGGACCACGTCGTCCGCGAGCGTCGCGACGTCGGACGCGTTGTCCTCGACCTCCTGCGCGCTGGCGCCTGGGCCGTGAGGTCGACGCCCGAGGGCGCGTCCAGCTCGACGAACGCGGTCACGGTGCCGGCGGCGGCGGCGAGCGAGGGGGCGACCTTGTCGACCGGGTCGAGCGAGGCGCCGTCGCGGACGCTCGTGCTCGGCGGGTCGTCGGGTGCCGGTGCGGCGGCGGCGGGCAGCGCGCCCGCGGCGGCGACCGCGAGGCCCGCGGCAGCCGCCGTCAGGGTCGCGGGCAGAGAACGGTGCTTCATCGACACTCATTTCCCCGGCGGTACCGGATCTGGTGAAGGTGCTGGTCGGTTCCTTCCCTGGGGTCCGGCGAACAGGTCGAACGACGCCCCCGGGGTGAACGGTAACCTCCGGGCCGGGCGGTTGCCCAGGGCCAGCATCGATCCGGGGGCTCCCCCCGGCGACCGCGCGCGGCCCGCGCTACGGTCGGACGAGCCGGGCACGCGCCCGGGGACCCGACGCCGAAGGAGCTCTCGCATGGCTACTCGTACCGCACGCACCGCCTGGAACGGCGGCCTCCAGGACGGCCAGGGCCAGGTCGAGCTGTCGAGCTCGAAGGTCGGCACGTACGACGTCTCGTTCCCGCGCCGCACCGCCGACGACGCCGGCGGCGTCACGAGCCCCGAGGAGCTCATCGCGGCGGCGCACACCTCGTGCTTCGCGATGCAGTTCTCCGGCCTGCTCGGCAAGGCGGGTGCGACGCCGGTCGCGCTCGAGGTCACGGCAGACGTCACCGTCGAGCCGGACCCCGCGGGCGGCCTGCAGATCACGACGATCGCGCTCACGGTGCGCGGCGAGGTCGAGGGCATCGACGAGGCCGGGTTCCAGCAGGCCGCCGAGGAGGCCAAGAAGACCTGCCCCGTCTCGAAGGCGCTCGCGGGCGTGCCCACGGTCACGCTGGACGCGACGCTCGAGAGCTGACGCGCGACTCGCGGACGCCGAGCCCCGGCCCGCCCACCGTTCCAGCCGTCGAGCGGTGGGCAGGCCGGGGCTCGGTGCGTCACCGAGGTGTCAGAGGGAGTGCGTGCGAAGCCGTCAGCGGCGGACGAGCGGCGGGGACGCCGTGCCGGCGCCGTCGCGGATGCCCTGGACGAGCTCGGCGAGCGTGTCCTTCGCGTCGTGCACCGGGGCCCAGCGCAGCAAGGTCCTCGCCATGTCCGTGTCGAGCACGGGCACACGCATCGCCATGTCGAGCCAGCCCTCGCCGACGGGGACGAGCCGTGCGCGCCACCCGGCGGCGACCGCCGCGCGCGCCGTCCCGTAGGGCACGGTCCGCAGCGAGCCGTCCGCCACGACGTCCGCGACGTCCTGGGCGGTGAGCACCGTCGGGTGGGCGACGTTGAACGGGCCGGGGTGGCGCCCGACGACGATCCGCACGTACGCGTCCGCCAGGTCGTCGGCGTGCACCACCTGCAGCCGCAGACCCTCGGGGAGCGGGACGACGGGCAGCGGCGCGCGGCGCACGACCGGCGTGCCGAACGGGCCGAGGAAGTACCGCGTGATCTCCGAGGCGGCGTCGCGCTGGAACACGAGCGCGGAGCGCACGCGCGAGACCACGAGCCCCGTCTCGCGGTCGGCCGTGTCGAGCAGCGACTCGACGGCCGCCTTGTCCTCGGCGTACGACGACCCGGGCACGCCGTCCGCGGGCCACGCCTCGGACACCGGCTCGTCGCGGCGCGGACCGTAGGGCGCGGGGGAGTACGCCCCCACGGAGGACGCGACGACGAGGTGCTGCACGCCCGCGCGCAGCGCGGCCTCGACCACGCGCCGCGTCCCCTCGACGTTGACGCGGCGCAGGTAGGCGCGCCGGTGGCTCGGCTGGATCGCCCACGCGAGGTGGACCACGACGTCGGCCCCGGAGAAGGCGGCGTCGAGCCGCTCGTCCACGTCGTCCGCGGCGACGTCCGCGTACCGCCACGTCACCTGGTCGTGCGGGAAGCGCACGGTGCTCGACCCGTCGGCGCGCGGCACCCGGCGTGCGACGCCCACGACCGAGGTCACGGTCGGCTCCTCGGCGAGCCGGCGCAGCACGGCCGTCCCGACGTTCCCGCTCGCTCCGACGACCACCACGCGCATGTGCTGCCTCCCGTTCGTCCTGCGGTCCTGCGACCGGCACCGACGCTAGTCCCCTCCGCGCGCGTTCGCGCGGGCGATGGCGGCCACGGCGCTGCTCGCGGGCTCGGGCAGCTCCGGCACGAGCACCACGGCGCTCGCGAGCAGCAGGCGCTGGAGCTCGTCGCGCGCGAGGTCGCTGCCGCCGAGCCAGGCGGCGGTGACGTTCTCGACGAGCGCGACGAACCCGCCGGCGACGAGCTGGAGCCGTGACGACGGCGTGCCGACGGCGGCCGCCGTGGACGCCGTCACGCGCGCCACCAGGCCGGTGCGGACCGCGGCGAGGGCGGCCTGGGTCGCCTCGTCGCCGCCGAGGGTCCCGCGCCACAGGTCCAGCCAGACACGGCGACGCGTCTCGACGGTGTCGAGGAACGCCCCGACGGCGAGGACGGGCCGTTCGCCGGCGGCGCGGTCGGCGACGATCGCGCGCTCGAGCTCCGCTACCGCCTCGAGCGCGACGGCGCGCCGCAGCCCGCGGTCGAGCCGAAGTAGTGGAAGACGAGCGCCTTCGACGCCCCCGCCCGTGCCGCGACGCCGGCGGGCGCGAGCCCGTCGAGACCGTGGTCGTCGGCCTCGCGCGACGCGGCGTCGAGCAGCTCGCGGCGGCGGTCGGCCGGTTCGCGGCGTGTGCGGGGACGGGGGGCGCGCTGGCGGGACGAGGCGGGGGGCGGGGTGCGGGACGGAGCCACGCTGCTGTTCTACGCGCCTGTTGACCGTCAGTCAACACCGGGCGTAGCGTTGTTGACCAACAGTCAACAACGCCCGTCCGACGGGCGCGGAAGGGTGGGCCCGTGGAGATCGCGCTGCACGACGTCCGGGTGGACGGCCGTCGCGACCCCCTGCTCGAGACCGTCGACCTGACCTGGTCGACCGGGGAGTGCGTCCTCGTCGCGGGAGAGCCCGGGCACGGGCACACCGCGCTCGCGCTGGTCGCCACCGGGCGCCTCGCACCGAGCGCGGGGGAGGTGCGCCTCGTGCGCGGCGACCGTCCCGCGGCCGAGCCCGGCTCCGGCCTCGCGCCGGACCCCGGCACGGCCTCCGGGCACGCGACCCTTCTCCGCGAGGTCACCGCCGTCGTCGACGTGCCGGGGGTCAGCGACCCCGACGACGCGCTGACGCTCGCGGACGTCGTCGCGGAGGGCCTCGTGCTCGCCGGTCGCCGGGCGCTCCCGGGCGACGTCACGCGCTGGCTCGCGGCCCACTCGCTCGTCGCGGACCGCGGGCGCCGGGTCGACCAGCTGCCCGGCGTCGTGCGCACCGCGGTGCTCGCGGCGCTCGCAGCCGAGCGCGAGGGGATGCGGTTCCTCGTCCTCACGCTGCCGGACCGCCACGGGGGCGAGGCGGCCGGTTGGTGGGAGGTGGCGCGCACGCTCGCGGCCTCGGGGCTCGGCGTGCTCGTGCAGTGCACGCGCAGCTCGGCGCGCGAGCTGGGCGCCGACCTGCCGCCCGCCCGCGGGCTCCACGCGCCGCCGGTCGTCGCGCTGCGCGTCCCGGCGCCGTCGGGCGACCGCGTCGCCGTGCCCGCGGGGGAGGGCCGATGACCGCCGTCCGCCTCGGCCTGTCCGAGCTGCGCCGCCTCGCGGCCGGCACCCTGCCGCGCCTCGCGATCCTCGCGATGGCGCTGATCCCGACGCTGTACGCCGGCCTGTACCTGTTCGCGAACCACGACCCGTACGGGCGGCTCGACGAGGTCCCGGCCGCAATCGTCGTCCTCGACGAGGGCACGACGACGACCGACGCCGCGACGGGCGCGACCGAGCGGCGCGAGCTCGGCCGGGACGTCGCCGACGAGCTCCTGGACGACGGCGGCTTCGGCTGGGTCGAGACGTCCCAGCCCGACGCCGAGCGCGGCGTGCGCTCGGGGCGCTACGACGCCGCGCTCGTCGTCGGCCCGACGTTCTCCGCCGACCTGGCGTCCGTGACCGAGCTCGAGCCCCGGCAGGCCAGCCTCACCCTCGTCACGAACGACGCGAACAACTACCTCGCACGGACGATCGCCGACCAGATCGTGGGCCGGGTGCGCGACTCGATCGCGTCCCAGGTCGGCACGGAGGCCGCCGACACGTTCCTGCGCGGGTTCGCGTCGATCCACACGAACCTCGCCGACGCCGTGGACGGTGCGGGCCAGGTGCTCGACGGCGCGGCGCGTCTGCGCGACGGCGTCACGGCGGCCGACGACGGCGCGCACGCCCTCGCCGACGGCGCGGCGCAGGCGGCCGGCGGTGCCACGACGCTGCGCGACGGGGTCGGGCCGCTCGCCGACGGCGTGGCCGCGCTCGACGACGGAGCCGCGCGACTCGCGGCCGGTCTCGACACGGCGCGCGACGGCACCGAGACGCTGCCCGAGCAGACGCGGCGGCTCGCCGACGGCGCCGCCGAGGTCGCGGACGGCACCGCTCTCGTCGCGCAGCACGGCCAGGAGGCGGCGGCCGCCGCCGAACAGGTGCTGCCGGAGCTCGACGCCGTGCGCGGCGACGTCGACGCGGCGCTCGCCGACCGGCTCTCCGGCCTCGTCCAGGAGGGCGTGCTCACCACCGAGCAGGCCGACGCGCTCGCCGCGGACGTCCGGGAGCGGGTCGCCCCGGCGCTCGACGCCCGGCGCGGGGAGCTCCAGGACGCCGTCGACCAGGTGGAGGACGCCTCCGCGGAGCTCGACCGTCTCGCCGAGGGGTCGCGCCAGGTCGCGGACGGCGCGGACGAGCTCGCGGACGCGACGCCGTCGCTCACCGCCGGGATCGCGTCCGCCGCCGACGGCGCGGACGGGCTCGCCGACGGCGCGGCGCGGCTCGCCGCGGCGACACCCGCGCTCGTCGACGGCGCGGACCGGCTCGCCGACGGCACCACCCGCGTGTCCGATGGCGCCGCGGACCTCGCGGAGGGCGCGGAGCGGCTGCGCGACGGCTCGGGCGACCTCGTGGACGGCGTCACGCGGCTGCGCGACGGCCTTGCCGACGGCCTGGGCGAGGTGCCGGACGTCGACGAGCGGACCCGGCAGGACGCCGCGGGGACGATCGGCGACCCCGTCTCCGTGCGCGACGAGTCGCTCGCCTCGGCCGGCACGTACGGCGGCGGCCTCGCACCGTTCTTCCTCTCCCTCGCGACGTGGATCGGGGCGTACGTGCTCTTCCTCCTCGTCCGCCCGCTGTCGACGCGTGCCCTCGCCGCCGGTCGGCCCGGCGTGGCGACGGCGCTCGGGGGATGGCTCACGCCCGCCGCGCTCGGAGCCGCGCAGGTGCTCGCGATGCTCGCCGTGACGACGTTCGCGCTCGACATCGCCCCGGCCCACGGGATCGGCACCGCGCTGTTCCTCGTGCTCGTCTCGGCGACCTTCGTCGCGATCCTCCAGGCGCTCAACGTGTGGCTGGGCGCGGTCGGGCAGTTCCTCGGCCTCGTGCTCATGCTGGTCCAGCTCGTCACCGCGGGCGGCACGTTCCCCTGGCAGACGATCCCCGAGCCGCTGCGCGCGCTGCATCGGTTCCTGCCGATGTCGTACTCCGTCGAGGGGCTGCGCCAGCTGCTGTACGGCGGGAGCACCTCCACGGTCGTGCGCGACGTCGCCGTGCTCGCCGGGGTGCTCGCGGTGGCCCTCACGCTGACGTCGCTCGCCGCACGCCGCCGGCGTGTGTGGAGCGTGACGCGGCTGCAGCCCGAGCTCGTGCTCTGACCGCGGCAGCGGCCGGGCGACGAAGGGCGGCCGTCGGCGGCCCGACGTAGCGTGACGGGACGCGACACGAGGAGGAGTGCATGAGCACCGAGCAGACCGGCTCGTCCGACGGCCAGGAGGCCGGGACCGTCAAGGACCCGCAGGACTGGACGACGGGCGACGAGCCCGCGACCGGAGCGCAGCTGAGCTACCTGCAGACGCTCGCGCGCGAGGCGGGCCGTGAGGTCCCGCAGGGCCTGACCAAGGCCGACGCCTCGCGCCTCATCGACGAGCTCCAGGGCAGCAGCCCGCGGGTCGAGGGCGAGCCCGGGGCCTGACGCGCGGCCCGCCCGGGGCGCGTCCGGCGGCACGGCCCGGACGCCTCGGCGAGGGCGCAGGAGCGGGTGCGACAATCGGCCCGTGGCCGCAGACACCGACACCTCGACACCCGACGTGCGACCGCAGGGCGCGTCGTCCGCGTCCCACGCCGCCGCGGTGCGGGAGGCGCGCGAGGCCGCCGACGCCGCGCGGACGGCGCTCGCGGAGGCCCTGCGGACCGTGACGCGCGGCGCGGTGGACGCCTCCACGCGCCGTCGTGCCGAGTACTCCACGGACGCCTCGAACTACCGCGTGGTGCCCGAGGTCGTCGTGTACCCCCGGGACACCGAGGACGCGGTCGCCGCCCTCGACGTGATCCGCGAGCTCGAGGTGCCGATCACCGCGCGCGGCGCCGGGACGTCCGTGGCCGGGAACTCCGTGGGGCCGGGCGTCGTGCTCGACTTCGCGCAGCACGTGAACCGCGTCGTGAGCGTGGACCCCGAGGCCCGGACGGCCGTCGTGGAGCCGGGCGTGGTCATGTCCGCCCTGCAGCAGGCGGCCGCCCCGCACGGGCTCCGCTTCGGTCCGGACCCCTCGACCCAGAACCGCGCGACCCTCGGCGGCATGATCGGCAACAACGCGTGCGGACCGCACGCCGTCGCGTACGGCCGCACCGCGGACAACGTGCTCGCGCTCGACGTCGTCGACGGCACCGGCCGGCGCTTCGTGGCGGGCGCGGGCGACCCGACGTTCGCCGCGGTGCCGGGCCTCGCCGAGCTGGTCCGGGAGAACCTCGCGCTCCTCCGCACCGAGTTCGGGCGCTTCGGGCGCCAGGTCTCCGGGTACTCGCTCGAGCACCTGCTCCCGGAGAACGGCTCGGACCTCGCGAAGGCGCTCGTGGGCACCGAGGGCACGCTCGTCACGATCCTGGGCGCGGAGGTGCGGCTCGTGCCCGTGCCGTCGAAGCCGACGCTCGTCGTGCTCGGCTACCCGGACATGCCGTCGGCCGCCGACGACGTACCGACGTTCCTCGGGCTGAACCCGCTCGCGGTGGAGGGGCTCGACGCCCGCCTGGTCGACGTCGTGCGGCGCGCGAAGGGCGACGCCTCGGTGCCGCCGCTGCCGCCGGGCGCGGGCTGGCTCATGGTCGAGGTCGGCGGGGCGACGCCCGAGGAGGCGACGGCGAACGCCGAGGCGATCGTCGCGGCGTCCGGCAGCGAGTCCACGCTGATCCTGCCCGCCGGCCCCGAGGCGACGAAGATGTGGCAGATCCGGGCGGACGGCGCTGGCCTTGCCGGGCGGACGCGTCGGGCGAGCAGGCGTGGCCGGGCTGGGAGGACTCCGCGGTCCCGCCGGAGAGGCTGGGCGACTACCTGCGGGACCTCGATGCGCTCATGGCGCGCTACGGCGTCGACGGGCTGCCGTACGGGCACTTCGGCGACGGGTGCGTGCACCTGCGCATCGACCTGCCGCTCGAGTCGTCCGGGTCTGTGCTGCGCGCCTTCATGCTCGAGGCGGCTGACCTCGTCGCCCAGCACGGCGGCTCGCTGTCCGGCGAGCACGGCGACGGGCGAGCCCGGTCCGAGCTGCTGCCGGTCATGTACAGCGCCGAGGCGATCGCGCTCATGGAGCGGTTCAAGGCCCTGTTCGACCCGGCGGACGTCATGAACCCGGGCGTCGTCGTGCGTCCGCGCGCGGTCGACGACGACCTGCGCCGCCCGCACGCGCACCCGGCGCTGTCCCGCGTCGACGCGCCCGCCGCGTCCGGGGCGCCCGCGGGGACGGCCCCGGCGAAGATCTCGCGCATCTCGCGCCGCGCCGGCTACCAGGGGTTCTCGTTCGCGCACGACCACGGCGACATCACGCAGGCGGTGCACCGCTGCGTCGGCGTGGGCAAGTGCCGGGCGGACACGAGCGCCGCCGGCGGGTTCATGTGCCCGTCGTACCAGGCGACGAAGGACGAGAAGGACGTCACGCGCGGACGCGCCCGCGTCCTGCAGGAGGCGGTCAACGGGACGCTCGTCGCGGTCTCACGGCGCCGAGGTGCACGAGTCGCTCGACCTGTGCCTGTCGTGCAAGGCGTGCTCGAGCGACTGCCCCGCGGGCGCGACATGGCGCAGTACAAGTCCGAGGTGCTGCACCGGACGTACCGCGGGCGCTGCGGCCCGTCGACCACTACTCGCTCGGCTGGCTGCCGGTGTGGGCCCGCCTCGCGACCGGCATGCCGCGGTTCGTCAACCGGCTGCTCGGCATCCGTCCCCTCGCCAAGGCGGTGCTGTGGGCGGGCGGCATGGACACCCGGCGCGACGTGCCGCGGTTCGCCGAGGTGCCGTTCCGCACGTGGTGGCGGCGCGGGGGCGCGACGCAGGGCGTCCCGGGGCTCGCCGTCGGGCAGCGGCCGGGCCGCCCCGCGCGCAGCGAGCGGCCGAAGGTCGTGCTGTGGACCGACTCGTTCAGCGACACCCTCTCGCCGACGGTGCCGCAGGCCGCGGTGAAGGTCCTCACCGCCGCGGGGTACGACGTCGTCGTGCCCGAGCAGGACGTGTGCTGCGGGCTGACGTGGATCAGCACCGGGCAGCTCGACGGCGCACGCCGCCGGCTCGAGAAGCTGCTGACGGTGCTCGGCCCGTACGCCGTGAACGGCATCCCGATCATGGGGCTCGAGCCGTCGTGCACCGGGGTGCTGCGCTCCGACCTCGTCGACCTCTTCCCGGACGACCCGCGCGCCCAGGCGGTCTCGCGCGCGACGCGCACGCTCGCCGAGCTGCTCACGTCGGTGGACACCGCTCCCGGGACCGGTTCCGGGTGGCGCCTGCCCGACCTGTCGGACGTGACCGCCGTCGTGCAGCCGCACTGCCACCAGCACTCCGTCATGGGCTTCGCGGCCGACGAGCGCCTGCTGCGCGCCGCCGGCGCGGACATCGAGGTGCTCGCCGGCTGCTGCGGCCTCGCGGGAAACTTCGGCATGCAGAAGGGCCACTACGAGACGTCGGTCGCGGTCGCGGAGAACGCGCTGCTGCCCGCGCTGCGCGAGGCGACGAGGGCACGGTCTACCTCGCCGACGGCTTCTCGTGCCGCACCCAGGCCGACCAGCTCGCGGGGGTGCAGGGCAAGGCTCTCGTCGAGCTGCTCGCCGAGCGCCTCGAGGAGTGAGCGCCGTCGGTCCGGGCCGGGCACCCCTCGACACCGCGGCGGCCGCGGCGCTCGCCGAGCGGTACCTCGCGTTCGTCCGGGCATCGACCGGGACCCGCACGGAGCGTCTGTCGGCGGAGGCGTCCGCCGGCGTCGTCACCGAGATCGCCGAGCGCGTGCTCGGTGACCCCGACCCGTTCCCGGTGCTCGACGCGCTGGTGTCCCTCGCGCACGCGCTCTCGCTCGAGGGCGACGACGAGCTGCTCGGCCGCGTCGGCGCCGGGCCTGTCGAGGACGCGATCGTCGAGCGGACCGACCTGCGCGCTGCCGTCGCCGAGCGGTGCATGCGCAGCGTCCCGGGTTGGCGCGAGGCCGTCCGCGGGGCGTGGGTCGACGCGGACGTGGCCGCGACGCTCTCAGCCCCGCTCGACGGTCTCGTCACCACCCTGGGCGATCGTGACGGGCACGCCGCCCCGAGCGACGGCGCGCGGCCGAAGCCACGGACCACCACCGGTAGTCCTGGCACGATGGCGCGCATGGAGCTCCAGGACGTCGTGCGCCGGCGCCGCATGGTCCGCCGGTTCACGGCGGACCCCGTGGACCCGGCATCGGTCGAGCGCGTGCTGCGCAACGCGGTGCGCGCACCCAGCGCGGGGTTCACGCAGGGCTGGGCGTTCGTCGTGCTGACCGAGCCCGACGACGTCGGGCGCTTCTGGGCCGCGACGACCCCCGCGGACTCCGGTCGCGACATGAGCGCGTGGCTCGAGGGCATGCGCACGGCGCCGGTGCTCGTCGTCGTCCTCACGTCGAAGGACGCCTACCTGCGCCGGTACGCCGAGCAGGACAAGGGCTGGGCCGACCGTGACGAGAACCGCTGGGCGGTCCCGTACTGGCACGTCGACGCCGGCATGGCGTCGCTGCTCATGCTCCAGACGGCCGTCGACGAGGGGCTCGGTGCGTGCTTCTTCGGGGTACGGCCGGGGGAGGTGCCGCGCCTGCGCGACGCGTTCGGCATCCCCGACGAGTACGCGCCGACCGGTGTGGTCGCGCTCGGCCATCCCGGCGACGGCGGTCCGAGCGGTTCCCCGCGCCGCCGGCCACGCAAACCCCTCGACGACGTCGTGCACCGGGGGCGTTGGGGCCGCTGACTACCCGGTGGTGCCGCCGTGCAGCCCCGGCACGTGCCGCCCGACGACGGCCCGCACCTCCGCGGGCAGCTCGCCCCAGTCGTCGACCGTGTCCAGGTCGGTCGCCGTGCCTGGGCGCTGCACGACGACGGCCCGTGCCCCGGCGCGCTCGGCCTCGGCGAGGTGCGCGTCGAGACTGCCGGTCCCGAACCGGAACCGGAACGTCTGCCGAGCACGACCTTCGTGCCGTTCTGACGCGGATGACGACGTCAAGCCCGTGCTCGAGGGCGCGGAGAACGGCGGGTCGAGGAGCAGCAGGTTCGTCCCGGACCGGTGCCGGTCCGTCGCGACGACCACGGATGCGTCCTGCGCGAGCAGCGCCGCCACGTCGTCCGTCGTGAGCGCGGGCAGGTCCGCGTGCGCGACGAGCAGCCGGACGGGCCCGTCCTCCCCGGCGAGCTCGCGACCGAGCTCGACCGCGGGGTTCAACCCGGGACGGTCCGCCGGCTGCAGCGCGATGCGCAGGCGGTCGGCGTCGTCGGTGAGCAGCGGGGGCCCGTCGGCGGTCCCTGCGTCGCGCGGTCCACGACGACGTCGCTCAGCGCACGCCACGCGAACCGCGGGTCCGCCGTCACGACGACGACCCGCTCGACCGTGTCCCCGGCGAGCAGCGTCGTCATGACGTGCCGCGCGAGGACCGCGACGAGACGGCTTCGCGCGTCCGCGTCGAGCACGCTCGCGAGCCGCGACTTCCCGGACGTGCCGTCGCGCAGCGGCACCACGGCGACCACGCGCTCCGCCGGGACCGGGCCGACCGTGTCCGCCGCGCCGTCCACCACGGACCCGGGCTCAGCCACGCGCGGCCGCCAGGATCTCGCCCGCGAGGCGCTCGCGGCCGGCCGCCCCGCCCATGACGGTGTCGGTGACGAGGACCTCCATCCCGAGGCCGGCGACGTCGTCCGCGAGGCGGGCGTCGCGCTCGTCGACCACCATGACGTCGACGAGCCCCGCGTACAGGCGCGCGACGCCGAGCGCGGACACCTCGTGCCCGAGCGTCGCGAGCATCTGCGCGGCGGGTCCCTTGATCGCCCGGCCGCCGACGATCGGGCTCACCGCCACGCGCCGCGCGCGCGTGCCGGCGAGCGACTCGCGCACGCCCGCGACGGCGAGCACCGGCTCGACCGACAGGAACGGGTTCGACGGCGCGACGACCACGACGTCGGCGTCCCGCACCGCCTCGACGACACCGGGTGCCGGGCGCGCGTCCTCGACGCCGTCGTAGACGAGGCCGAGCACGTCGTCCGCGTGGTGCCGTCCGACGAAGTACTCCTGGAACCCGAGACGCCCGGCCGGCGTGTCCACGAGCGTCGCGACCCGGTCGTCGGTGACCGGGAGCACGCGCGGCCGTACGCCGAGGGCGTCGGTGAGCTGTGCCGTCACCGCGGACAGCGGCACCCCGGCGCGCAGGCGGGCCGTGCGGACCACGTGCGTGGCGAGGTCCTTGTCTCCGAGCGTGAACCACGTGTCCTCGCCGAGCCGACCCATCGCCTCGAGGGCCGAGTACGTCTCGCCGACCACGCCCCAGCCGCGCTCCTCGTCGGCGAGACCGGCGAGCGTGTACGTCACGGTGTCGAGGTCCGGCGAGATCGCGAGCCCGTGCAGCTCGACGTCGTCGGCCACGTTGACGACGACCGTGAGGTCCGCCCCCGCGAGGTCCATGCCGTGGGCGAGCCGCGCGCCGCCGACCCCTCCGGCCAGCACGGTCACGGGTCCGGTCGTCGCGCTCGGGGTCACGTCCCGAGCCTACGTGGACCAGCCGTCCCGCCGGCCACCCGACCGGCTCGCGACCGGCTCCCGACCGGCTCCCGACCGGCTCCCGACTCGGCACGGCGGCGGGCGGCGCGGGATGCCACCATGGGCGCATGGCCGTCTTCGCCTTCTCCGTCGCCCCGCTCGGTGCCGGCGAGTCCGTCGCGGACTCCGTCGCCGAGGCCGTCCGCATCGTCCGCGAGTCCGGGCTGCCGAACCGCACCACCTCGATGTTCACCGAGATCGAGGGCGACTGGGACGAGGTCATGCCGGTGATCCGGCGCGCCACGGACGCCGTCGGGGCCGGCGGGCACCGCGTCTCGCTCGTCGTCAAGGCGGACATCCGGCCCGGTCGGACGGGCGAGCTCACGGGCAAGGTCGACCGCGTCGAGGAGCGCCTCGCGGCGGAGGCCGAGGAGACCGGGCACGCCTGACCCGTGCGCACCCGCGCCCCTTGACCACCGCCGTAGGCTGAGCCCGACGTCCCCGAACCGGTCGCGTCACCGCACGCAGCAGGAGATCCCCCGATGCCCCTCTTCGAGGTGGACGCCGAGCGTCCGGTACTCGTCCAGCCGCCGCAGCCGGCGGGCGCCTTCGGGACCGACGCCCAGCGGGTCGTGGACGGGAACCTCGAGGGCCTGCTCGGCGAGCAGATCTTCCCGGTCGCGCACGGCAGCTCGCCCGACGAGCCCCATCTGCTCGCGCTCGACGCCGCGGGCCTGCCCGTCGTCATCGAGGTGTCCGCGGAGCTCACGGAGGCCGCGCTCACGGCGGCGCTCAACCACGCCGGCCGGGCGGGGAGGCTCACGCGCGCGGAGCTCGCCGCCCGCTACACCGGGGGAGCGGCCCGCTTCCAGCAGGCGTCGCCGCCTTCTACGACAACGTGCCCCTGACACGCTCGCAGGCGACCGCCCGCACGACGGGTGCGCGGCTCGTCGTCATCTGCTCGAGCGCGGCGCCCGGCATCGAGGACGCCCTCGACTTCCTGCGCCAGCCGGGGTCGCCGGTCGCCGTGCTGCGGCTGGGCGTCGTGCACGGTGCCGACGGCCGCCGGTTCGTCGACGTGTCCCCGCTCGTCGTGAGCCGCGAGGGGGAGCCCGCCCGGGAGCGCACACCGGTCCGCGCCCGCCGCGCGCGTCCGGCTCGGACTTCGCGGACGGCGTCGCCGTGGGACGAGCCCTGACGGGCAAGTTTCCCGTGGTGACCCAGCACGCCGCACGCTCGCGGGCGGAGCGCCGTCGCGCCGTCGAGCTCGAGGCGCGGACGTCGTCCGGGGCCGGGTCCGCGGACCCGACGGGCCCGCTCGACCTCCTCCCCGCCGCCGGCGGACCGGCGGCTCCGGCGCCGCAGCGCCGCGAGGTCCCGGTGCTCGACGCCGTGCCGCTCGAGGACCTCGTCGCGCCGCGGGCGTCCGAGCGGGGGACCGATCGGCCGGAGGCCTGGCCCGAGCGGCGGTCCGCCGACCACGGCGACGACGCCGTGCCCCGGACCTCGATCCTCACGCGCGAGTCGGTCCGCACGCGGGAGTCCGTCCGCACGCGCGAGTCGATCCTCACGCACGAGTACGCCCAGCAGCACCCGCCGGCGACGGAGCGGTCGTACGACCCGCTGTCCTACCGTCCGCCCGCACCGCGCGAGGACGAGGGGCCGGGTGCGCGAGAGCTTGCGCCCGTGCCCCCGTCGTCCGCCCCCGCACCGCTGGGTCCTGACGACGACCCGGACCTCGTCGCGCTCGCCCGCCGCCTCGCGGGTCCGCGCCGCCTGGTGTGGGCACGTCCGCGTCGGGGGCAGCGCTTCGAGGCCGTGCTCCGGCCGGACGGGTACATCGAGCTGTCCGACGGCGCGCGGTTCCGGCACCCCGACCTCGCCGCGGTCGCGGCGTCGGGCACGGCGACCGCCGACGGGTGGAGCGTGTGGCGCCTCGGCGACGACGGGCCCACCCTCACGGACGTGTTCCGCGAGCTGCACGCCTGACGTCGCCCTGGCCTTCCCCGCGGCACGGGATGCGCCGGCGTGACGCGTGAGCCGCGTCACCGGGGACCAGGTTGACCGGGGTCGACGGACGCCGTAATGTTCTCGAGGTCGCCCGGCAGGGAGGAACAGACACCACGGCGCAGCTCGTACAGAGCAGACGCGAAGTGGCTGGTCCCGCAGGCGAAATCCCCTCACTCAGGAACGGTGCACAGCGCTGCGCCCTGATGCGGGGAGCCACGTGCGGCATTTTCGATTGAATTCACGGTTTCGGCCGGGTTCGGGAGAAAGGTCCGGACCTGGTAGGCTGGAGAACGAAAGCCCCCGGGCAAAGGCCTGACGGCCCGGAGGCGGTGTGTGTCGGTTGTTTGAGAACTCAACAGTGTGCTTGTTAGTCAATGCCAAATTTTTTGTCCTCGTGGGCATGGCTGGCTGGTTGCTCCCGTCAGGGGGTGGTGGTTGGTCGTGCCTGGGGATTCCTTTGGTTGATTTCGGAGAATGATCGTCGGATTGTTTTTCGTGTAGCCAGTTTTGTGAACCTTCGGGTTCGCTTCGTATGGATTGTCTGCTGCCGGCTGTGTGCTGGTGGTGGGCGTTGTTCTTTTACGGAGAGTTTGATCCTGGCTCAGGACGAACGCTGGCGGCGTGCTTAACACATGCAAGTCGAACGATGAAGCCCAGCTTGCTGGGTGGATTAGTGGCGAAC
>NZ_MKKH01000038.1 GCF_001942335.1 Cellulosimicrobium sp. CUA-896
CGGTTCTACCTCGGTGAGAGCGCTCGGCCTCACCGGGTCACTTCTTCGACGCGGCCGGCTTCTTCGCGGGGGCCTTCTTCGCCGCCGGCTTCTTGGCGGGAGTGCGCTTCTTCGCCGGGCCCTGCGCTCGCTTCTCGGCGAGGAGCTCGATCGCGCGCTCGGGCGTGATCGACTCGGGCGTCAGGTCGCGCGGGAGCGTGCGGTTCGTCTCGCCGTCGGTGACGTACGCGCCGAACCGCCCGTCCTTGACGACGATCGGCTTGCCGCTGTTCGGGTCGTCGCCGAGCTCGCGCAGCGGCGGGGTCGCGGCGCGCTGCCCGCGGCCGCGCTTCGGCTGCTTGTACAGCTCCAGCGCCTCCTCGAGCGTGACGGTGAACATCGCCTCCTCGCTCGGGAGCGTGCGCGAGTCCGTGCCCTTCTTGAGGTACGGGCCGTACCGGCCGTTCTGCGCCGTGATCTCCTCCCCCGACTCGGGGTCGGTGCCGACGACGCGCGGCAACGACAGCAGCTGCAGCGCGTCCTCGAGCGTGATCGTGTCGAGCGACTGCGTCTTGAGCAGCGACCCGGTGCGGGGCTTCGGCTGCGCCGCCTTGGCCCGCTTCTGCGCGGCGGCGGACAGGCTCGTGTCGATCGGCGGGAGGTCGAGCACCTCGGTCACGTAGGGGCCGTAGCGGCCGGCCTTCGCGACGACCTGGTTGCCCGAGACGGGGTCGGTCCCGAGCACCTTCCCGTCGTCCGCGCCCGCGGCGAGGAGCTCGCGCGCTTGGCGACGGTCAGCTCGTCGGGCGCGACGTCGTCGGGGACCGAGGCGCGCGGCGGGTTCTCCCCCTCCTTGACCTCGGCCGAGAGGTCCTCGACGTACGGCCCGTAGCGGCCCACCCGCAGCTGGAGCCCCTCGCCGATCGGCACCGAGTTGATGCCGCGCGCGTCGATGTCGCCGAGGTTCTCGACGAGCTCGCGCAGCCCCTCGCCCTCGGGCCCCCGCGCGGCGTCGCCGAAGTAGAACTGCGTGAGCCACTCCACGCGGTCGCGGCGGCCGGCGGCGATCTCGTCGAGGTCGGCCTCCATCGACGCCGTGAACCGGTAGTCGACGAGGCGGTCGAAGTGCTCCTCGAGCAGGCGCACGACGGCGAACGCGAGCCAGCTCGGCACCATGGCCTGGCCGCGCGTGAGCACGTAGCCACGGTCCTGGATCGTCGAGATCGTGGACGCGTACGTCGACGGCCGACCGATACCGAGCTCCTCGAGCGCCTTGACGAGGCTCGCCTCGGTGTAGCGCGGAGGTGCCGACGTCGAGTGCCCGGCGGCCTCGAGGTCCTCGCCGCGCAGCGCGTCGCCCTCGGCCATCTGCGGCAGCCGGGTCTCGCGGTCGTCGCCGCCCTTCGCGCCGAGCGACTCCTCGGCGTAGCGGTCGACGTCGGAGCTCTCCTCGTACGCGGCGAGGAAGCCGCGGAACGTGATGACCGTGCCGGAGGCCGCGAAGACGGCGTCGCGTCCGGCGAGCGCGTCGGCGCCCGCGCCGGCCAGCGCCGCGCCCAGGCGCACGGAGGCCGTCGACCCCTTGGCGTCGGCCATCTGCGAGGCGACGGTCCGCTTCCACACGAGCTCGTACAGCTTGAACTGGTCGCCGCTCAGCTCCTTGGCGACCTGCGCGGGCGTGCGGAACGAGTCACCGGCGGGGCGGATCGCCTCGTGCGCCTCCTGCGCACCGGCGTTCTTCGACGCGTACACGCGCGGCTTGTCCGGGACGAAGTCGCCGCCGTACAGCTCGGCGGCCTGGCGGCGCGCGGCGCTCGTCGCCTCGGCGGACAGCGACGGCGAGTCCGTGCGCATGTAGGTGATGTAGCCGTTCTCGTACAGCGACTGCGCGGTGCGCATCGTCTGCCGCGAGGACATGCGCAGCTTGCGGCTCGCCTCCTGCTGGAGGGTCGAGGTCGTGAACGGCGCGGCCGGGCGGCGCGTGTACGGCTTGGTCTCGAGCGAGCGCACGGCGAAGTCGGCGTCCGCGAGACCGGTGACGACGGCCCGCGCCGTCGCCTCGTCGAGGTGGACGACCCCGGCACGCTGCCCGCCGGACGCCTTCAGCTGCCCGCGGTCGTCGAAGTCGCGCCCGGACGCCACGCGCTCGTCGCCGAGCTGGACCAGGCGCGCGGAGAACGTCTTGCCCGCCTCGTCGGGAGCGGCGGCCGCGGCGTCGCCACCCAGCCCGAACGTCCCGGTGACGTCCCAGTACTCCGCGGCGACGAACGCCATGCGCTCGCGCTCGCGCTCCACGACCAGGCGCGTGGCCACCGACTGGACGCGACCCGCCGACAGGCCCTGGCGCACCTTGCGCCACAGCACGGGCGAGACCTCGTAGCCGTAGAGCCGGTCGAGGATGCGGCGGGTCTCCTGCGCGTCGACGAGGCTCGCGTCGAGGTCACGGGTGTTCTGCAGCGCCCGCTGGATGGCCTCCCGCGTGATCTCGTGGAACACCATGCGCTTGACGGGGACCTTCGGCTTGAGCGCCTCGAGCAGGTGCCACGCGATGGCCTCGCCCTCGCGGTCCTCGTCGGTGGCGAGGTAGAGCTCGTCGGCGTCCTTGAGCGCCCGCTTCAGCTCGGCGACCTTCTTCTTCTTGTCCGCGTAGACCTCGTAGTACGGGTCGAAGCCGTTGTCCACGTCGACCGCGAACTTGCCGTACGGGCCCTTCTTCATGTCCGCGGGCAGCTCGGAGGGCTGCGGCAGGTCCCGGATGTGCCCGACGCTCGCCTCGACCTCGTAGTCGTCGCCGAGGTAGCCCTGGATCTTGCGAGCCTTGGCCGGCGACTCGACGATCACGAGCTTGCGTGGCATCCCATCCTGCTTTCGTCGTCCTGCGTCGTGTGCGTGGTCCTGCGTGCGTCGGCCCGGCGGTCCGGTCGTCGCGGTGGTCCGCGGCGTCCTCGTGCCGGAGGCCACGGCGGGAGCGGTCGTGCTCGACGACGACCTGTCGCCGTCGGGCGTCGCACCGCTGCGCTGCCCCGGGGAGGTGCCGGCCTGCGTGCCGGTCCGGGAAGCCTACGACGTTACGCCATCCGCGCCAGCGGCACCCTACCCCCGACCGCGGCGCGGGCCGGGCCGCGCTGTGGACTGCCGGACGAGCAGCAGCACGGCGAAGACCGCGGCGGTCGCCGCGCCGACGCCCGCGACGCCGCCCAGGTAGGCGGTCGCCTCCTGCGTCGTCGTGGTGCTCCACGTGGCCGGCGTCGCGCGGTAGGCCCACAGCGCGGCGGCCGTCGCTCCCGCGCCGACCAGGAGCAGGAGCCCACCCGTGACCACGCGCCCGGCGACCCGCCCACGCCGCGGTCGAGCGAGGACCGGGGCGTGAACGCGCAGACGAGCGCGCCCCAGGCGAGCACCACGAGGACGGCCGCGACGACGTCGCTCGGGCGGTGCCACTGGCCCACGAGCGTCGAGACGCCCGTCGCGGCGGTGTACACGGCGCCAGCACCGCCACGAGCGGTCGCGCGCCCCGCGGCACGACGAGGAGCACGGCGGCCGCGACCGAGGCCGCGACGGTCGTGTGCCCGCTGGGCAGCGAGTTGTCGGCCGTCCAGCCCCCGATGAGGTTCTCGCGCCCGAGCAGCTGGTGCTTGACCACCTGGGTGGTGACGTTGGCGCCGACGACGAGGAACGCGACCTGGACCGCGAGCCCCCAGCGCCGCCGCAGGAGCGCGATGCCCATCGCCGTCCCGAGGCCGACGACGACGAGCGTCACCGAGACCGTGTCGAGCACCGGCTCGGCGACCGCCCACAGCGGTCCCTGGCCGTTCACCGCGCCGTCGAACGCGGCGCGCTCCGCCATCTGCCCGGCGTACGTGTCCACGAAGAAGCGCCAGATCGCCCAGGCGAGCGCCGCGGCCGCGACCGCCACCGCCCCGGCGGCGACGCGCGGGGCGAGACGGACCGCGGCCGAGTCCCGGGCGCGGGACGGCGTCGGTCCGGACGGTGCCGCGGGCACGGGCGGGACGTCGTGGCGCGGGACCGGCATCGGGCGCGTCCCGGGGTCGCCGCGGGTCTGCAGCGGACGGGTCGGAGCCTGGTCGGACGGCATCCTCCCACCGTAGGCGACGTCTGTGCGGGTTCGGGGAAGACCTGTGGAAGGTCGTGTCGGACCGGTCCCGCTACCCCGGGACCACCTCGGCCTCGCGGCCCTCGCGCGCGTCCCGGCCGTCGCGGTAGGCGTCGATGGAGAGCGTCCGCAGGCGCGACGAGCGCCCCGTCGGTTGTCGACGAACCCGACCGCGGAGATGTACGGCTCGATGACGTGGATCTTCTGCAGGGGCGTGACGATGAGCAGCTGGAGTCCCAGCCGGCGGAAGAGCTCGAGCGCGAACCGGGTGGACTCGTCGGACCCGCGCCCGAAGGCCTCGTCGATGACGACGAACCGGAACGCCGTCGAGCGCACCGCGCCCCAGTCGAGCTTGAACTGGTAGGCGAGCGAGGCCGCGAGGATCGTGTACGCGAGCTTCTCCTTCTGCCCGCCGGACTTCCCGCCGGAGTCGGAGTAGTGCTCGTGCTCGGAGTCGTCCGCGCGCGAGCGCTCGGACGCCGACAGCACGAACCAGTTCCGCACGTCCGTCACCCGCCGGCGCCACGCCTCGTCGAGGTCCGTCATGCCCTCGCGCCCGCGGAACCGCTCGACGAGCGCCTTGACGCGCAGGAACCGGTCCTCGGAGTACGACAGCGCCCCGTTGTCCTCGGTGAGCGAGCCGTCGCCCTCGGCGAGGGTGCGGTCGTCCTCGGCGAGGATGCCGTCGCCGTCCGTGCAGGCCCGCAGGTCCCGCTGGAACTCGCGCACCTCCACGTTCGGCGTGCGCGACACCTCGAGCCGGATGTAGCGGCCCGGGTTGTAGTCGATGGCGCGCAACGAGTCGTTGATCGTGTCGATGCGGTCGCGGATCAGGTCGGCCTGCTTCGCGAGCTCCGCGGCGAACCCCGCGATGTCGCGGATCGCGTTGGTGTTGAGGTAGGCCTTGAAGTCGGCCTCGAAGCGCGGCAGGTCGTCGCGCACGAGCCGGTCGTGGATCTCGCGGTAGCCGTCGGCCGAGCGCACGTCCGCGTCCAGCTCCGCCGTCTCGACGGGGTACGCCGAGCGGAACGCGGCCATCTGCCCCGCGACGCGCGTGCCGAGGTCGGCGCGCTCGCGCTGCGCCTGCTCGGCCTCGGCGGTCAGCCGCGAGCGCACGGCGTTCTCGACGGCGTCGAGGTCGGTCGTCCGGGTCGGCACGGCGCCCGCCGGGGCCGCCCCCTCCCGCCCGCCGAGCTCGCGGTCGAACTCGGCGGCGAGCGCCGCCGTCGTCTCGGGGTCGAGCCGCTCCCCCGCGCCGTCGAGCACGGCCCGGGCGCGCTCGCGCGCGGCGCGCGCCTCGTCGAGCGCGTGCCGGTCCGCGCCGAGCGTCGCGACGACGCGGTCGCGCTCCGCCTCGAGCCCGGCACGGCGGCGCGCGTTGTCGTCGAGCAGGCCGGCGAGGCGCCCGAGCTCGTCGCTGGCCTGCTCGAGGCGGCGCTTCTCGTCGTCGAGCTCGGCGACGCGGGCCACCTCGGCACGCCAGTCGAGCTCGTCCCAGTCGCGGTACACCTCGAGGCGGCCCAGGGCGGACGCGCGCGCCTGGAGCGCGGTGCGGCGGGCGGCCGCCGCGTCCCGACGACGCGCGAGGGCGTCGCGGCGGGACGTCACCTCGGCCGCCTGCTCGAGGAGCGCGTCGACCTTGGCCTGGGTGGACCAGCCGAGCACGTACCCGCGCCGGTCGTCGACGGCCCGCACGTCGTTCTTCTCGTGGTGGTCGGGCGAGTGCTTGACCTGGCCCGAGCGGGTCACCGCGCGGGGCAGGCGCCGGAACGCGTCGAGGTCCGCGGCGCACACGTGGTCCGCCCGGCGCTCGAGCTCGGTCCCGACCCACGTCGTGAGCGACGGCGCGCCGTCGAGCGCGCGCACGTCGAGGAGGTCGGCGAGCAGGAGCGTGCCGTCGGCACGGTCGGCGCGGTGCGCCCGTCCCGGGCGCTCGGGTACGCGGTGGTAGACGAGCCGGAGCCCGAGGTGCTCCCGGTCGACCCACGCGGCGACGGCGTCGTAGTGCGCGGCCGGCACGAGGAGCGAGAGCGCGAAGCCGCGCAGCACGCGCTCGGCCGTGCCCTCCCAGTCCGCGTGCTCGGGCCGGACGGCGAGCAGCTCGCCGACGAACGGCAGGTCGCCCGGAGCGAGCCCGACGCCCGCGCACAGGCGGTCGCGGACGTCGAGGTGGGTGCTCGGGAGGTTCGACCGTCGGTCCGCGAGGCTCGCGAGCTCGGCCTTGCGTCCGCGGTCTCCTGCTCGACGGCGCGCAGCGCGGCGGCGACGTCCCCGGCCTCCTCCTCGGCCTGCGCGAGCTCCTCGCGCACCGCTCGCGCGACCGCGTCCGCCTCGTGGTGCAGCGCGGCGAGGGCGTCGGCGTCGACGAGCGCGTCCGCGGCGGCCCGCACGGCGGCTGCGGCGGCTCCGGTGTCGGCGACGGCTGTGGTGTCGGCGACGGCTGCGGCTGCCGAGGAGTCGGAGTCGGAGGAGGAGAAGGAGGAGGGGGTCAGACCCGCCTGGACCGCGTAGCCCGCGAGCTGCGTGACGCGGCGCTCGCGCGCGGCGCGCTCGACCTCGCGGCGCGCGACCTCGCCCTCGATGGCGGCGAGCCGGTCGCCGCCGTGGCCGGCCCGCTCGAGCTCGAGCCGCTGGCGCTCCGTGGCCAGCACGCTCAGCTCCTCGCCGGCGCGGGCGCGACGCTCCTCGCCGTCGGTCACGCGCTCGTCGAGCGCGCCGATGAGCCCGTCGAGGTCGGCGACCCGCCGCGAGGCCGTGAAGGCCCGCAGCGCGTCGCGCCGCGCGACGAGCGCGTCGGCCCGCTCGCCCAGCGCGTCGTGCGCGTCGCAGTCGGCGAGCAGCGGCGCGAGGCGCTCCACCTGCGCGGTGGCGCGCACGACGGCGTCGTGCGCGCTCGTGAGGTCGTCGAAGTGCGCGACGAGCCGGTCGGTCCAGCGGTCGGCGTCGAACGGCTCGAGCATGTGCTCGCGCACGAACTCGCCGAGGTCGCCCACCGACTTCATCGACACCGTCTGGTGGAACAGGTCCATCGCCTGCTCCGAGGGGATGCCGAGCAGGCGGCGGAAGTCGCGCCCGTACTCCGGGAAGTGGTCGCGCACCTGCGCCCCGGCCGTGCGCAGCCGGCGGCGCAGCGCCGTGACGTCGCCGCCGAACCCTGCGAAGTCCTCGGTGATCGTCAGCGGGCGGTCCGCGGTGACGAAGAACCGGTCCGGCTGGCCGGCCTGGCCCGGCGCGAGCCAGAACACCTGCGCGAGCGTGACCTCCTGGTCGAACCCGCGGTTGGCGAACCGCCCGAGGACGACGGAGTACGTGCCCTTCTCGCGCAGCCCGACGTGGCGGGTCGTGCCGGTGGCCTCGTCGCGCTCGGCCTTGTAGTGCCCGGCGACGTACGAGCGCAGCGACCGCTCGCGCGCCCCCGCGCCCGCGGCCTTGTTGTAGGAGATGCGGTGCGACGGGACGAGCAGCGTCGTCACGGCGTCGACGATGGTCGACTTGCCGGAGCCGATGTCGCCGGTGAGCAGCGCGTTGCGCCCGTCGAGGTCGAACGCCCACACGCGCTGGTCGAACGTGCCCCAGTTGAGCACCTCGAGGCGCTCGAGGCGGAAGCCCGCGCGCGCGTCGAGGTCGGCCGCCGGGTCGTGCAGCTCGACCGGGCTGAACAGTCCCTCCATCACGCCACCGTCCCTCTCGTCGCCGTCGCGCTCGTCGCCGTCCCGCTCGCTGCCGCCGTCCCGGGCGCCCCGTCCTCGCGCCCGGCCGCGACGTCGAGGTACTGCGCGAGCCGCGCGTCGAAGTCGGCGAGCCACTGCGCGTCGACGAACGCCTTGAGGATGCGGCGCACCTCGAACCTGCGGGCGTCGGCCGGGCCGTCGTCCCCGGAGGGGGCACGCTCCCCCTCGGGCGACCCCGCGCCGTCGGGCAGCGCGTCCCGGCCCGCGGGGCGCAGGAAGCCCAGCTCGACGACGCGCCGCACCAGTGCGTCGACGCGGTCCACGAGCCGCGCCTCGTTCGCGGCGGCGCCCGCGTCCTGGGCCAGGAACACGCGCAGGAGGTCGACGATCTCGGCGCGCGTGAGCACGAGCCGCGTGTCGCCGCCCTCGGAGTCGGACTGCGCGAGGCGCTTGCGCAGGAGCGCGAGCAGCAGGCTCACGTCGAACGGCAGCTCGCGGCGCGGGATCAGCCGGGGCACGCGCTCGTCGCGCTCGTGCTCGGGCTGCGAGCGCAGGTAGGCGTAGCCGTCGCCCTCGTCGACGACGACCTGCAGACCGAGCAGCGCGACGGTGTCGCGCACCTGTGCCTCGTGCGCGAGGAGGTCGCGCCAGGTCTCCTCGCCGGCCTCGCGGTACACGACGCCCTTGAGCAGCGACGTGACGACGACCGACAGCTCGGGTCCGCGGGCGGAGCGGGTCGTGCTCGCCGACGTGCTCACTCGGTCTCCTCGGGTGCGTGCTCGGGTCGGGCGGGGGCCGCGGCGGCCGGGAGGATCGACCGGCGGGCGAACGTGACGCGCGGCAGCCGCGCCACGCGCACCACGGGGGCGTGGGCGTCGCCCGTGTCGCCCGGCGGCGCGGGTGCCTCCCCGGTCCAGGTCACCTCGTCGCTCCGGTCGTCGTCGTGCACGACGGCGAACCGCGGGTCGTCGAGCGACAGGTACGTCACGAGCTCGGCGAGGCCGTGCTCGAGCGGCGCGTCGTGCACGAGGTCCGCGAGGGAGACCTGGCCGCGACGGCCGAGCGCGTCGCGGACGGTGCGGGCGAGCCGCTCGGGGTCGACGTGCACCTGCTCGTAGAGCGCGGCGACCTCGAAGTCCTCGTCGCCCTCCTCCACGAGGTCGGAGTCCACGCGCGCGCTCGGTCGCGGCGCGAACAGCGGGCGCTCCGTCGGCAGCACGACCTCGGGCGCAACGGCGTCGACCGGCATGCCGGGAGGCGTCGCGAGGTCGGGGTCCGCGCCGGGGCCGCGCGGCGCGTCCCGGGCGACGTCGCGCGCCGCCAGGGCCTTCGCCTCGACCCCGCGCAGGATGTCCATGACGCGGCGGTTCTCGAGCCACACCTGGTCGTCGAGGAAGCGGCGCAGCTGCTCCGACAGGGTGCGCACGGTCGCCTGGGTGCGCTCGCCGGCGTCGAGCCAGTCGTAGTGGACGCGGCGCAGACGGCGGTGCTCGGCGGTGCGTGCCGCGTCGGTGGGGGCGGCGGGGCGCACGGAAGGGCCCGCGGGCGGCTCGGCGTCGAGCGCGATCGCGTCGAGGGACTGGACACGGTCGACGAGCGCCGCGAACTCCTCCTGCCGCCTCCGGTCGAGCAGGAAGTCGTAGAAGGCGTGGAACGACCGGCCCTGGTCGGACTCGGCGATCGCGGTGCGCGAGCGCACGACCTCCTCGAGCAGCTCGCCCTTGGCACCGTCCCAGCCGGTGATCCGCTCGCGCAGCGCGCGGTCGAGGGAGCGGAAGTTCGCCTCGACCTCGCGGAAGTCGGACAGCAGGTCGGCCGCGGTCTGCGTGAGCTGTTGGTACCGGTCGCGCTGGGCGGCGGCGTCGAGCACGGCGACACGGCCCGCGCGGACCTGGGCGATCTCTTCGTCGAGGCGCGCGCGACGCTCCTTGAGCTCCCGCAGGCGCTCGGCGGGGTCGGTCTGGGTGCCGACGGCGAGCTGGCGGAGCAGCTCGAAGACGGTGTTGAGGCGCGACTCGGTGCCGACGAACGCGCGACCGCGCAGCCCCGCCACCCACCGCACGGCCTGCTCGACGGCGGGCGTGGCGTCGTAGTGGGGCTCGGCCGAGCCGGGCGGGTACCAGGCGCGCAGCCACCCCTGGTCGGGGTGGGCCCAGTGGTCGACGTACGCCTGCGGGGTGCGCGGGTACCGCGGTTCTGCCCCAGCCCCTGCCCCAGCTCCCGTCCCGTCCGCGCGGCGCAGCGCCCACAGGTGGTCGTCGAGCCGTGCGACGAGCTCGCCCTCCGGGATCGCGCGCACGTTCTCCTCGACGAACACGGTGCCGAGGAACGACAGCACGAGCGGCGCGGTGTCGGCGCGCAGGAGCCTCCACGCCGCGCTCGTGCGCCGCAGGGCGTCGACGTCCTCGTGCTGCACGCGCGTCCTTCCGGGTCCGGGTCGCGCCCGGGTCGTCCGGACGCCGCACGATCCTAGGTCGCCGCGACGCCGTGACGTGCCAACGGCGCGGACGGGGTCCCGTCCGGGCGAGGACCATGGTCCCTGTCGGCCGCCCGGTCCGGCTTCCTACGCTGGTCACGGCGTCAGGCCGGCAGCACGCCCACCCTGCCGGCCGGACGCCGCCACGCACCGGAGGACCGGTGCGTCCCGTCGCCCGCGGCCCCGCGTCGCCACCGGAGGACTGCCCGTGCACGACGCGCCCGCCTCGCTCGCACCTCGTGCCGAGGGCCCGTCCACGGAGGACGACGGGCGCGACGACGGCACGGCGCCCGGCACGGCGCCCGGCACGATCCAGCGCCCGACCGGGTGGAGGCACTCCCGCACGCTGCTGTTCGGCGAGATGCTCGTCTTCGCGCTGCTGAGCCTCGTCGCCGCGTTCGTGCTGTCCGACGACGCGGTGCGGCTCGCGGCGGACCCGACGGCGACGCTGTCGTGCGACGTCAACACGGTCCTGTCGTGCGGCACGGTGGCGCGGTCGTGGCAGGCGCAGCTCTTCGGCTTCCCCAACGCGTTCCTCGGGCTCGTGGCGGAGCCGGTGGTCGTCACGACGGCGGTCGCGGCGCTCGGCGGCACCCGCTTCCCCCGCGGGTTCCTGCTCGCCGCGCAGTGCGTGTCCGGCCTCGGCGTCGTCCTCGCGTACTGGCTGCTCGCCCAGTCGATGTGGGTGATCGGTGCGCTGTGCCCGTGGTGCCTGCTCGTCACGGTCTCGACGACGCTCGTGTTCGCGTCGCTGCTGCACTGGAACGTGCTCGAGGACACCCTCTACCTGCCGCGGCGCGCGCAGGCGCGTCTGCTCGCGTTCGTGCGGTCGGGAGCGTACGGGTATCTCGTCGCGGCGTGGCTCGTCGCCCTCGCCGTCCTCGTCCTCGCGAGGTACGGACCGGCGCTGCTGGCCTGACCTCAGGGAGCGCGTGGCTCGCTCCCGGGCGATCAGGGCACCGGGGCGACCGGGACGAGGAACCCGTCCCCGACGAGCCCCCGGACCTCGGGCAGCAGCTCGGCCGCGAGGTCGTCGGCCGGGACCTCGAACAACGCCGCGATCGCGCCGACGAGCTGCCCGACGCTGAGCTCGCCGTCGCTCGCGCCGACCAGCGCGGCGAGGCCGGTGGAGGCCCGCACCGCCCGGCCGAAGCCGTCGCCCTGGCGCAGCAGCACGACGCTCGGGTCCGGCGCGCCCGGCGTGTGGAACCGCTCCTCGGTGACGTCGCCGGCGACCGCGAGGTGCTCGGCCGCGAGCCCCGCGTCGTCGCGCACCGCGAGCCAGTCGTGCGCCGCGAGCGCCGCCGCGAGGTGCGCACCGAGCGGCTGCCGCACCGCGCCGGTGCGCTCCTCGACCCGGCGCAGCGTGGGGGCGCCCGAGCGCGGACGGCGCAGCGTCACGATCCCGAAGCCGACCCCCTCGACGTCGCGCGCCGCGAAGTCGTCGAGCCACGCCCCGTACGCGGCGGCCCACGCCTGCGGGTCCCGGTCCGGCGTCGTCCCGCCGTCGCGGATCCACGTCTCGGCGTACTCGGCCGGGTCGAGCACCTCGCGCTGCACGACCCATCCGTCGAGGCCGGCCGCGTCCAGCCACGCGCCGACGCGCTCGTCCCACGGCTCGTCGCGGCGGTGCTCCCAGTTGCCCAGCAGCTGCGCGACGCCGCCCGGCGCGAGCACCGACCCCACGCCCGTGATCAGGTCCCGCACGAGGTCGTCGCCCGCCCGGCCGCCGTCCCGGTACTCGTACGCGGGGACACCGTCGCCCGCACCGCGCGGGGTGATGACGAAGGGCGGGTTGGACACGACGAGGTCGAACGCCTCCCCGGCCACCGGCTCGAGCATCGACCCGGCACGCAGCTCGACGGAGGCGCGCGGGGTCCCCGGCGCGGCGGGCGCGAGGTCGAGCGCGGCGTTGAACGCCGCGAAGCCCAGCGCGCGGGCGGAGACGTCGGTCGCCACGACGTGGCGCGCGTGCCGGGCCGCGTGCAGCGCCTGGATGCCGCAGCCGGTGCCGAGGTCGAGCGCCCGGTCCACCGGCGTGCGGACGGTGACCTGCGCCAGGGTGAGGGACGCCCCGCCCGCACCGAGCACGTGGTCCCCGGCGAGCGGGCGACCGGTCGCCAGCTCGCCCAGGTCCGACGCCAGCCACCACTCGACCGTCCCCGCCGCGTCCGTCGCCACGTGAGGGCTCAGGTCGACGAGCGCGCGAACCGCGTCGTCGGGACCGCGCCCCGCCGCCTCGACGAGGCCGAGGAGCGCGGCGCCGTCGGTCCCCGTGCGTGCGAGAGCCACGTCCAGCGCGCGGCGCGGGACGTCGTCGCCCAGCAGGAACAGGCGCGCGAGGGTGCCCGCCGGGTCGGTGCCCCCGCCACCCGCGGCGCCCAGCGCCCGACGCGCGGGCACGGACTGCTCGCGGTGGAGGGCGGCGGACGCGACCGGTCCGAGCCGCCGCTCCAGGCCGTCGACGGTGAAGTCGGCGCCGCCGAGGTCGGCGCGCAGGGCCTCGACCGCCGTCGCCAGGGCGCCGGCGTCCCACCCGGTGCCGGGCGGCGGCGTGCTGGGCGCGGGCAGGGACGGCGACGGGCGCGGTGAGGACGGCACGCGACCATCCTCGCGGATCGGCGTCCGCGTCGCCGCGACGGCCCGCGCGGCAGGGCTCAGCAGTTGGCGGTCGTGTACGCGCCGACGCTCTGCCCGGCCTGCTGGAACGACTCGTCCGTCATCGCCGACATCGCGTCCGAGACCTTCGACATCGCGTCGGGGTTCGACGGGTCCTCGAGCGCGCTCGACAGGCCGTCGGTCACGGACCGGAACGTCGTCGCCATCGTGGTCCAGTCGTCCGCGATCTCCGCCGGGGGCTCGACGTCCTCGAGCGTCGTCGTGAGCTGCTCGAACGTGTCGATCGCCGCCTGCGGGTCGTCCTGGTCGATGCTCGTCATCTCCGTGCTGAGCTGCTCGAGGGTGTCGGTCGCGGCGCAGACGTCGGTCGCCCCGTCCTGGGCGCCCTCGTCCTCGGCCCCCTCGGCCTCGACCTCGGCGGAGTCCTCCTCGGCCGGGCTCTGCTCCGCCGCCTCCGTCGAGGTGGTCTCCTCGGCCGCGGCGTCGTCGGTCTCTCCGCCGTCGGCGCCGCACGCGGCGAGGCCGAGGACGAGCAGGGCGCTGGTCGCGAGGGCGGTCGTGGTCGTCGAGATCGTGTTCCGGATGCGCATGGCGACCATCGTCACGGACGATCGGCCGCACGGCCTGCTCGAATGCCGCAATCGGGGAGTCCTGCCCATGTGAGGAACCCCATACGACGCCGGGCGCACCGCGGCCGCGCGCGCTCAGGCCGGGCACCCCGCGCGGAAGAACTGGGTGACACGCTCCGAGGACCCGGTGAGCGCCGCGGTGTCGATCCGCGCCCGACGCGGTCGAGAGCCCGCGCGAGCTCGGCCCGGTCGTCCGGTCCGGCCGCCTCGACCGCGTCGGCGATCATCCTCACGTACGTCGCGACGACGCCCCAGTCACGGGCGATGTCGGCCGGCGGCTCCGCGGCGACGAGCGCGTCGCGCGCCGTCGTGAAGCCCTCCACCAGCTCCTCGGGGTGCTCCACGGTGACGTCGAGCTGCGCGGCCGCGGCGTCCGCCCATGCGCGTTCGGCGGCGAGGCACGCCGGGTCGGGCGTCGCGCCGTCGGGCGTCGCGCCCTCGGGATCCTGGGGCGTCGCGCCGCCGCCGCCGGCGTCGGCGTCGGCGTCCGTCGGCGCGTCCCCCGCACCCGCCCCGCCGGTCTCCGGCGCGACGGGTCCGGCGCCTCCGTCCGCCGCGGGCGACGGCGCAGGAGCCGGGGCGGCGGGCGACGACGGGATCGTCACGACGTCGAACGCCCCGCTGGCCGCCGTCGTGACGCACAGCCCGGCCAGGACCGCGAGCACCACGCCGTGCGCGACGAGGCGGGCCCGGGATCGCATGCCCACATCATGACGTCTGCACGCAGGAAGGACGAACCGCCCGGACCGGACGCCCCCGCCGCGCCGGCGCACGAGAACACCCGCCGCGCCTCGGCGCGCGGCCGCGCCCCGTCAGGTCGCGCTCGACACCCGCTCGCGCACCTCGGCCACCCCGGCGCGCTCGACCCGCGCCGCCCGCACGCGCGAGGCGACGACGGCGCGAACGCGATCGCCGCGGCGACCACGGCGATGCCGATCCGCAGCGCCTGGTTCGCGTCGGCGGGGACGCTGAGCAGCACCACGGCCGGGGCGATGAGCACCGACACGAGGTTCATGACCTTGATCAGCGGGTTGATCGCCGGGCCGGCGGTGTCCTTGAACGGGTCGCCGACGGTGTCGCCGATGACCGTCGCGGCGTGGGCCTCGGAGCCCTTGCCGCCGTACGCGCCGTCCTCGACGATCTTCTTCGCGTTGTCCCACGCGCCCCCGGAGTTGGCGAGGAACACCGCCATGAGCACCCCGGCGCCGATCGCGCCCGCGAGGAAGCCCGCGAGCGGCCCGACGCCGAGGCCGAACCCGACCGCGATCGGGGCGAACGCCGCCAGCAGCCCGGGTGTCGCGAGCTCGCGCAACGAGTCGCGCGTGCAGATGTCGACGACCTTCCCGTACTCGGGGCGCTCGTCGAACGTCATGATCCCGGGGTGCTCGCGGAACTGGCGGCGCACCTCGAAGACGATCGCCCCGGCCGCGCGGGTCACCGCGTCGACCGCGAGGCCCGAGAACAGGAAGACCGTGGCCGCGCCCAGGATCACGCCGACCAGCGTGACGGGCGAGATGATCTCGTAGTCGAGCATCGACGTCACGAGCCCGGTCCCGACGTCCTGGACGTCGCGCATCGCCTGGTCGACGGCGTCGGCGTAGGAGCCGAACAGCGCCGTCGCGGCGAGGACGGCCGTGGTGATCGCGATGCCCTTGGTGATCGCCTTCGTCGTGTTCCCCACCGCGTCGAGGTCGGTGAGGATCTGCGCGGCCTCGGGGTCGGCGACCTCGTCCGCGCCGCCCTCGCCCGACGACATCTCGTAGATGCCCTGGGCGTTGTCCGAGACCGGGCCGAACGTGTCCATCGCGACGATCACGCCGACGGTCGTCAGCAGGCCGCAGCCCGCGAGCGCCACGAGGAACAGCGCGAGCCACACCGAGCCGCCCGCGAGCAGGAACAGCCCGCAGATCGCCGCCGCGACCACGCCCGCCGTGTACACCGCGGACTCGAAGCCCACGCCGATGCCGGACAGCACCACGGTCGCGGCTCCCGTGCGCGACGTGGCGGCGACGTGGAGCGTGGGCTTCGACGTCGTGCCGGTGAAGTAGCCCGTGATCCAGAGGATGATGCCCGCCAGCACGACGCCGATGACCACGGCGAGGCTCGCGACGACGCGCGGGTCGGCCGCGACCCCGCTCAGCTCGCCCAGGTCGGCCGTGCCGTCCAGCCCGGCGAACGACGACGGCAGGTAGACGAACGCCGCGACCGCGGCGAGCAGCGCCCCGACGAGCGCCGAGAGGTAGAAGCCCCGGTAGATCGCCCGCAGCCCGTTCTCCTGACCGCGCACGCGCGTGATGAAGACGCCGAGCACCGCGACGAGCGCGCCGACCGCGGTGACGACCAGCGGGAAGACGAGGCCCTCCTCGCCCATCGCCGCCTTGCCGAGGATGAGCGCGGCGACGAGCGTCACCGCGTAGGACTCGAACAGGTCGGCCGCCATGCCCGCGCAGTCGCCGACGTTGTCGCCCACGTTGTCGGCGATCGTCGCCGCGTTGCGCGGGTCGTCCTCAGGGATGCCCTGCTCGACCTTCCCGACGAGGTCTGCACCCACGTCGGCCGCCTTCGTGAAGATGCCGCCGCCCACGCGCATGAACATCGCGAGCAGCGCCGCCCCGAACCCGAACCCCTCCAGCACCGCAGGTGCGTCCCCTCGGTACAGCAGCACGACGCCCGCCGCACCGAGCAGCCCTAAACCCACGACGGACATCCCCACCACGCCGCCGGTGCGGAACGCGATGCGCGCGCCCGTGGCGCGGCCCCCGGGACGGGTGGCCGCGGCGGCGACGCGCACGTTCGCCCGCACGGCGAGCCACATGCCGAGGTAGCCGATCGCGGCCGAGAACCCGGCGCCCACGAGGAACGCGACCGACCGGCCGACGCGCACGCCACCGTCGCCGGGCAGGAGGAACAGGAGCCCGAACACGATCACAGCGAAGAGCGCGAGCGTGCGGAACTGCCGGTTGAGGTACGCGCCCGCACCCTCCTGCACCGCCTGCGCCACGTCGCGCATCGCGGGCGTCCCCTCGTCGGCGGCCAGCACCTGTCTGCGCAGGACGAGGGCGAACGCGAGGGCGACCAGACCGATCGCGGCGATCACCCCGACGATGGTGAGACTTCCGGTACCGAATGTGGGCATCCGTCCTCCTTGACGACTGCGGCGCGCCGCTCCCCTGTCGGCACGATGGGGGTGAGTCTACGCACGTGTGGCGCACGTCACGACCACGCGGACGCCCCGTCGTCGGGCGGTCCCGGCGGCGGTGGTCCGAGCCGTGCGCGCACCAGCCGTGCGACGCGTCCGGCCGGGTGAGCGGGAAGAGGTGCCCCTCTCCCGCGAGCCCGACGCGCGGGACGCCGAGCCGGTCGGCGAGCTCGCGCTGGGAGCGCAGGAACCGCCCGCCGGCCCGGGTGCCGGTGATCAGGAGCGCCTCGGTGGACGGCGCGAGCCGCCGCCCGGACTCGAGCAGTGCACGCACCCGCGGCGCCTGCGCCCAGCTCGCGAACCACTGCGCGGCGATCGCGCGCCAGGCGTCGTCGTGGCCGTACCGGGCGGCGGCGACCGTCGGGTCGAGCAGGTCGGGCCGACGGGTGGTCAGCCGGACGGCGGCCCGGCGCAGCGCGGGACCGGCCGGGGCGAGCACCCGCCCGAGCGCCGCGGCCGTCGCCGTGCCGGCCCGTGCGAGCGGAGTGCCCGGGTGCAGCGCGGGCACGTGCGGCTCGTCCGGGCTCTCGGGGTCGAGCAGCACGAGCCGCACCACCTCCTGCGGGTACCGCAGCGCCCACTCGAGCGCGGCGAGCCCGCCGGAGGAGTGGCCGACGAGCACGACGTCGGACGTGCCGTCGACCCCGAGCGCGCCCGGACCGTGGCGGCGGGAGCGGTCACCGGGGTCCGCCACGCGTCGAGGACGCGGACGTCACCGTCGGGCGGCGCGAGAGCGCGCGCGAGGGGGACGAAGTCCTCCGGCGCGAGCGCGAGCCCCGGCAGCACCACGGTCACCGGCGGTACCGCGGTCACCGGGGCGGGCGCGGTGTCGGTCATCGCGGCGGCACGGGCGTACGGTCGGCGGCCACGAGCACAGGCTAGGACCGTGCCCCCGGGAGTGCCTCCAGGAGGGCGCACGGGACGCGGCGCGGTGCGGTGGGGTGAGGTGCGCGAGACTGTTCCTCATGCCCGCACCGACGCCCGACGCCCTCGCGCACGCCCACGACCTCGCGACGTTCGTGGAGGCGTCGCCCTCCTCGTTCCACGCGGCGCACGAGGTCGCGCGCCGGCTCGAGGCGGCGGGCTTCGTGCGGCTCGACGAGGCGGCGGCGTGGCCGCGCGGCGCGGCGGACGTGCCGGCCGACGGCGAGGACACCGGAGCGGGCGGGCGCTACGTCGTCGTGCGCGACGGCGCGGTGATCGCCTGGGTCGTGCCGCCCGGTGCGACGGCGACCACGCCGTACGCGATCCTCGGCGCGCACACCGACTCGCCCGGTTTCAAGCTCAAGCCGCGCCCGAGCAGCGTGCGCGAGGCTGGTGGCAGGCCGGCGTCGAGGTGTACGGCGGCCCGCTCCTCAACTCCTGGCTCGACCGCGAGCTCGAGCTGGCGGGGCGCGTCGTCACCGGAGACGGCTCCCGGGCCGAGCACGTGCGCCTCGTGCGCACCGGGCCCCTGCTGCGCATCCCCCAGCTCGCGATCCACCTGGACCGCCAGGTCAACGAGGGGCTCACCCTCGACAAGCAGCAGCACACGCACCCGGTGTGGGGTCTGGCCTCGGCGGCCGGCGCCGCGGGTTCGGACGCAGCGGGACCGGCGGGCGGGGGCGAGCACGACGAGCGGGCCGCGGGCGCAGACGTCCTGGCCGAGCTCGCGCACCACGCGGGCGTGCGCGCGAGCGAGATCACGGGGTACGACGTCGTCGTCGCCGACACGCAGGCCCCGCGCGTCTTCGGCGCACGCGGCGCGTTCCTCGCCTCGGGCCGGCTCGACAACCTCGTCTCGGTGCACGCCGGGCTCACCGCGCTGCTCGACGTCGCGGGAGCGATCCCGCCGGGTGGTGCGTCCGCGGGGACGCCGGGTACCCGGGCGGCCGCGCCCACCACGATCCCCGTGCTCGCCGCGTTCGACCACGAGGAGATCGGCTCCGAGTCGCGCTCCGGCGCGTCCGGGCCGTTCCTCGCGGACGTCCTCGCGCGGATCGACGCGATGACGGGCGCCGGCGAGGAGGAGCGGCACCGCCGTCTCGCCGCGTCGCTGTGCGTCTCGAGCGACGTCGGGCACTCGGTGCACCCGAACTACCCGGAGCGCCACGACCCCGCGGTACGCCCGCTCGCCGGCGGGGGGCCGATCCTCAAGATCAACGCGAACCAGCGCTACACGACCGACGCGCACGGGGCCGCCGCGTGGGCGCGCGCGTGCGCGGAGGCCGGCGTGCCGAGCCAGGAGTTCGTGTCGCGCAACACCGTGCCGTGCGGGTCGACCATCGGCCCGCTCACGGCGACGCGCCTCGGCATCCGCACCGTCGACGTCGGCGTGCCGATCCTGTCCATGCACTCCGCGCGCGAGCTCACGGCCGTCGTGGACCCGTGGTACCTCGCGCGTGCGGTCACGGAGGTGTTCCGCGGCTGAGCCGCTCCGCGCGGTCGCGCACGAGGTGCGGCATCCGCCGGACGGGCGCGGGGTGGGAGACTCGGTGCCGTGCCCGACGCCCCTGCCCCGACGACGAACGCGCTCCTCGACGTGCTCGTCGCGGGCGGTCGCCGCGCGGACCGGCTCACCCACGTGCGCGAGCTGCCCGCGCGCGACGGGGTGCAGGGCGACTGGCCGGCCTGGGCGGACGCGTCGCTCGTCGCCGGGTACCGCGCGCTCGGCGTGCAGCGCCCGTGGGTGCACCAGACCGTCGCCGCCGACGCCGCGTGGTCCGGCCGGCACGTCGCGCTCGCCACGTCGACCGGGTCGGGCAAGTCGCTCGCGTTCTGGCTGCCCGCGCTGACGTCCGTGCGCGCCGACGCCGCGCGGCGCGCGCTCGACCCCGGACGCATCGAGTCGGTGGCTCGCCGCGGCGCGGTGCTCTACCTCTCGCCCACGAAGGCGCTGGCCGCCGACCAGCTCGCCGGGCTGCAGCGCCTGCTCGACGCGGCCGGCACGCGCGACGTGCGCGTGGCGACGTGCGACGGCGACACCTCGCCGGACGAGCGCCGCTGGGTGCGCGAGCACGCCGACGTCGTCCTGACCAACCCCGACTTCCTGCACTTCGCGCTCCTGCCGAACCACCGCCGGTGGTCGCGGCTGCTGCGCGACCTGCGCTACGTCGTCGTCGACGAGGGGCACGCCTACCGCGGCGTGTTCGGCGCGCACGTGTCCCTCGTCCTGCGGCGCCTGCGCCGCCTCGCCGCGCACTACGCGAAGGACGGTGCACCGGGGCCGACGTTCGTCGTGGCCTCCGCGACGACGGCCGACCCCGCGGTGTCCGCGGCGCGTCTCGCGGGCGTCGCGCCCGACGACGTCGTCACGGTCGCGGCGGACTCCTCGCCGTCGGGCCACCGCACGTTCGCGCTGTGGGAGCCGCCGGTGGTCGCGGGCTTCGAGGCGACGCACCCGGACGACCCGTCGGTGCCCACCGCGACCGAGGACGCGCCCGAGCACCCGCGCCGCAGCGCCACCGCCGAGGCGGCCGACCTGCTCGCCGACCTCGTGCTCGCCGGCGCCCGCACGCTCGCGTTCACGCGCTCGCGGCGCGGCGCCGAGTCCGTCGCGGTGCAGACGCAGGACTACCTGCGGCCCGTCGACGCGGACCTCGCGCGGCGCGTCGCGGCGTACCGCGGCGGCTACCTGCCCGAGGAGCGGCGCGAGCTCGAGGAGGCCGTGCGGTCGGGGGCCGTGCGCGCGCTCGCGACGACGAACGCGCTCGAGCTCGGCGTCGACATCTCCGGGCTCGACGCCGTGCTCGTCGCGGGCTGGCCGGGTACCCGCATGTCGGTCTGGCAGCAGGCGGGCCGCGCGGGCCGCGCGGGCGCGGACGGGCTCGTGGCGTTCGTCGCGCGCGAGGACCCGCTCGACACGTACCTCGTGCACCACCCGGAGGCGATCTTCGACGCCCCGCTCGAGGCGACGGTCTTCGACCCCGCCAACCCGTACGTGCTCGCTCCCCACCTGTGCGCCGCGGCCGCGGAGGTCCCGCTGCGCTCGGCCGACCTCGCGGCGTTCGGCGACCCCGCTGCCGTGACGGACCTCCTCGGCGTCCTCGTCGCGCGGGGCGCGCTGCGCCGCCGCACCTCGGGCTGGTACTGGACGCACGCGCAGCCCGCGGCCGGCATGACGGACCTGCGCGGGTCGGGCGGGTCGCCGGTCCGCGTCGCCGAGGCGAGCACCGGCCGGCTGCTCGGCACCGTGGACGCCGCGTCCGCCGACGGGTCCGTGCACGACGGCGCCGTGTACGTCCACCAGGGCTCGACCTACGTCGTGGACCGCCTCGACCTCGCCGACGGGGTCGCGCTCGTGCGGCGCACCGACGTGGACTACGGCACGTGGTCGCGTTCCGTGACCTCGATCGAGATCGCCGACGAACCGGCCCACGGTGACGCCGCCGCGGGGCGCGAGGTCGTCGAGCGGCGGTGGGGTCCCGTCGGCTGGGGCTACGGCCCGGTCGACGTCAGCTCGCAGGTGATCAGCTTCCAGCGCCGTCGGCTGCCGGACCTGCAGATCCTCGGCACGGAGAACCTCGACCTGCCGGAACGCACGCTGCCGACCATGGCCGTGTGGTGGACGGTGCCCGAGTCCGTCCTCGCCGAGGCGGGAGTCGACGCCGACGCGGCGCCCGGCGCCCTGCACGCGGCCGAGCACGCCTCGATCGGCCTGCTCCCCCTCCTCGCGACGTGCGACCGCTGGGACCTCGGCGGCGTCTCGACCGACCTGCACGCCGACACCGGCGAGGCGACGGTCTTCGTCTACGACGCCTACCCCGGCGGCGCGGGATTCGCCGAGCGCGGGTTCGAGCTCGGCGCGACGTGGCTGCGCGCCACACGCGACGCGATCGTCCGCTGCCCGTGCCACGACGGGTGCCCCGCGTGCGTGCAGTCCCCGAAGTGCGGGTCCTACAACGCCCCGCTCGACAAGGCGGCGGCCGTGCGGCTCCTCGACGCGGTCCTCGCGCACGCGCCCGACTGAGCCGCACACCGTCCTCGCGCGGGGACGCCCGGCTCGCGCCGCCGACCGCACGCGTCGCCGCGCTGCTGCTCCTGGCGTGGCCCGCCGCCCGCGCGCCGAGGCCGGCCCGGCCCGTGCGGCGGCCGTCGCCTCCCCCAGCGCGACGCCGAGCACGTCGACCGCCGGCCCGGCGACGGCGTCGACGCGGACGCTGCCGTCGCCGGCCTCCGCGCAGCCCGTGATGCGCACCCCGTTGCGCCCCGCCGTCTCGCGCGCCCGCCCGCACGCGTCCCAGCCGTCGCGCAGCGCAGACGCCGCCGCGAGCGCCGCGAGGTCGGCGCCCGCCTGGGCGCGGCCCCGGAGCACCTGCGCCTGCGCGAGCGCGCCGAGCGCGAGGAGCACGACGACGAGCCCGGCGACGATCCCGAGGACCAGCACCGTGCCGGCACCGCGCTCGTGCTCCGCGCGGACGGCGGCGGCTCGCGCCGCCGTCACGGCTCGACCCGTGCCACGGCGTGGCCGTCGGCCCGCAGCGGGGCGGACGCCAGCCATCCGCCGACGACCGGTGTGCTGACGGTGACCTCGACCCACGGGTCGCCGCGCCGGACGGTCACGCGCGCGTCCGCCCCGGCGACGTGCTGCGCCGTCGAGCGCACGACCGTGTCGTCCTCGCCGATCGCCGCGGCCCGCGCGCCCGCCCTCGCGCGTCCGCGGAGCGCATCTGGGCGCCCGCGGCCGCGGCGAGGGTGAGCACC
>NZ_MKKH01000039.1 GCF_001942335.1 Cellulosimicrobium sp. CUA-896
ACCCGTTCGCCACTAATCCACCCAGCAAGCTGGGCTTCATCGTTCGACTTGCATGTGTTAAGCACGCCGCCAGCGTTCGTCCTGAGCCAGGATCAAACTCTCCGTAAAAGAACAACGCCCACCACCAACACACAGCCGGCAGCAGACAATCCATACGAAGCGAACCCGAAAGTTCACAAAACTGGCTACACGAAAAACAATCCGACGATCATTCTCCGAAATTAACCAAAGGAATCCCCAGACACGACCAACCACCACCCCCGGACGGGAGCAACCAGCCAGCCATGCCAACGAGGACAAAAAATTTGGCATTGACTAACAAGCACACTGTTGAGTTCTCAAACAACCGACACACACCAACTCAGCCAGACCAACCGGCCCAACCTCGCTTGGGGCAACCTCTTCACTCTACCAGAGCCGCTCCGGCTTCTCCAACTTCGTCCGTGTGGACAAGGCGTCGAGAGGCCGGTTGTCTCCGGCGCCCGCACGACACCCGACAGGGCGGACAACGCCCTGCGATGAGGTGTGGGGACCGCCCGGGGGACCAGCCACCTTCGTTCGCTCCGAGGAGCTGACCCGTGGTGTCCGTTCCTCCCTGCCGGGCGAACGTCGAGAACACTACACGGGCGGTGACCGGCTGCCAAATCCGCAGGATCTCGCGCCTCCGGGCTGCCGAGGACGCTCCCCCGCACTCTCCGACGGCAGCCTGCTCGCCGGCCCGCGCGCGGCGACCGACGGGCCAGGAGGGCCGTGCGGCGTGACGCACGGCCCTCCGGCTCCCCTTCCCCGTCCCGACGCGCCGCGCTCAGTCGGCCGCGACCGCGACCGCGAGCGTCTTCTTCCCGCGACGCAGCAACGCGTACCGGCCGTGCAGCAGGTCGTCGGCGGTCACGACCGCGTCCTCGTCGGTGATCTTCACGTTGTTCACGTAGGCACCGCCCTCGGCGACGGCCCGACGAGCCGCCCCCTTCGAGGCGACGAGCCCGGACCCGACGAGGAGCTCCACGACCGGGTCGCCGCTCCGCACCGACGTGCGCGGCAGCTCCGCGACCGCCGCTCCGAGCGTGCCCTCGTCGAGCGCGCCGAGCTCGCCGCGCCCGAACAGGGCCTGGCTCGCCGAGACCACCGCCGCGGTCGCGTCCTCACCGTGCACCAGGGTGGTCACGTCGTTCGCGAGCGCGCGCTGCGCCTCGCGGGCTCCCGGTCGTTCCCGGACCGCCGCCTCCAGCTCGGCGATCTCCTCGCGCGACCGGAAGGTGAAGATCTTCAGCCACCCGACCACGTCCTCGTCGGCCGCGTTGAGCCAGTACTGGTAGAACGCGTACGGGCTCATCATGTCCGGCGCGAGCCACACGGCGCCGCCCTCGGTCTTGCCGAACTTCGTGCCGTCGGCCTTGGTGATCAGCGGCGTCGTGAGGACGTGGACGGCGGCGCCTTCCGTCTTGCGGACCAGCTCGACCCCGGACAGCAGGTTCCCCCACTGGTCGTTGCCGCCCGTCTGGAGCGTCACGCCGTGCCGGCGGTACAGCTCGAGGAAGTCGATCCCCTGGAGGATCTGGTAGCTGAACTCCGTGAAGCTGATGCCCTCCTCGGAGCGCAGCCGGCGCGCGACCGTGTCCTTCGCGAGCATCGTGCCCAGCCGGTAGTGCTTGCCGACGTCGCGCAGGAAGTCGATCGCCGAGAGGCCGGAGATCCAGTCGAGGTTGTTGACCAGGCGCGCCGGGTTGTCGCCCTCGAAGTCGAGGAACCGGGAGACCTGTGCCTGGAGGCGCTCGGTCCACTCGGCGACCGTCTCCTTGGTGTTGAGCACCCGCTCGCCCGACTGTCGCGGGTCGCCGATCATGCCCGTCGCGCCGCCGACGAGCGCGACCGCGTGATGACCGGCGCGCTGCAGGTGTCGCAGCACCACGAGCTGGACGAGGTGGCCGTGGTGCAGGCTCGGGGCCGTCGGGTCGAAGCCGCAGTAATAGGTGATCGGGCCCTCGGCCAGCGCGGCGCGCAGCGCGGCCTCGTCGGTGGACTGCGCCACCAGGCCCCGCCATTGCAGCTCGTCGAGAACGTCGTCCACTACCACTCCTTCGTCAGGCACCCGGTCCTCGGCGCGCGCGGGCGGCCCGTGCGGACCGCCGTCCTAGTGTGCCGTGCCGCGGGCCCGGTGACCGCACCGGTCTCGCCGGGCCACCGGCCCTGCCCTCGACCGGGCGGTGCGGAGCGGTCGCGACCCTCATCGCGCGCGGGCGCTCACCCTGCGGTACGCCGACACGGTCGGGTCGCCGGTGAGCCAGTACCGCCACGGGTAGAGCGCGCCGTCGCCCCCGTCGCCGGAGACGCCGACGCGCGGGCCGGTCGCGACCGGCGGGCGCAGCAGCCCGGCCGGCCGGTACAGCACCAGCTCGCCGTCGGGGTCCGTGAGCTCCGCACCGTAGTGCCGCAGGTCGAGGTCGAGCGCGACGGCGAGCCGCGCCGGCCCGCGCGCGATCTGCCGGTCGGAGTCGCACCGGCCCGTCGCGGTGCGCCGCGCCCGCCCGAGCCCGGCACCCTCCACGACCTCGCCGGCACGGAGCAGGACCGCGGAGGCGCGGCCCACGGGCCCCGCCACGACGTTCACGCAGTGGTGCAGCCCCAGGTGGCGGTAGACGTACAGGTGCCCCGGCTCGCCGAACATCGCGCGGTTGCGGTCGGTACGTCCGCGGTACGCGTGGGAGCCGGGGTCGCGCTCGCCGTCGTACGCCTCGACCTCGGTGATGCGCAGCGTGACGTCGCCCTCCGCGCTGCGCCGGGTGAGGAAGGCTCCGAGCAGGTCGTGCGCCACCTCGTGGACGTCCCGCGCGTACCAGCCGCGCCCGGGCACGTCCCAGGGCCCGACGGCGGCCGCGCCGTGCCCGGCCGCGCTGCTCGGTCCCGTCATGCCGCCTCCTGCCGCTGGTTGCTCGCCCGGACAGGGTACGCCGGGGCCCCGCGGACCCGGGGTGCCCCCGGTCACGCGACCGGGCGGCCGAACGCGTCGAGCCGGACGTCCGCGCGCTCGCGCGTGCGGTGGCGCGCGTAGTGGTCGCGCTCGGCCTCCATCCACGCGAGCCAGTGCTCGCGGGCGTCCTCGCCGTCGCGGTCGAGGCCGCGCCGCAACCGCAGGTCGTCCGGGGCCTCGACCCACACGCGCAGCGACGCGACGCGTCCGCCTCCCGGCGCGCGGCCCCGCACCCCTCGACGACGAGGTACGGCGCGGGGAGCACGTCGTGCCACTCGGCGAAGCGGTCGAGCTCCCAGTCGAACCGGCGGTAGCGCCCCGGCCGACCCGCGGCGAGCGGCTGCAGCACCCACGCGTCGAGCCGATCCCAGGCGCCTTCGAGGCCGTTCCAGCCCTCGTAGAGGTCGTCCATGTGCAGCACCTGGGCGGGCAGGGCCGCGCCGAGCTGCGCGGCCAGCGTCGTCTTGCCCGCGCCCGCGGGGCCGTCGACGACGACGAGGCGCACCCCGGGCGCCGCGCCCGTCGCACGTCCTGCTCCTCGCTCCGGCGCCGGCCCCAGCCGCGGGACCGCGGCGTGCACGCGGCGCACCAGACCCGCGAGGACCTCCGGGCCGACGCTCACGCGCGCACCGCCCCGGCCATGGGCGGTGCGAGCGCGCCGGCCCGGAGGTCCGTCGCGGGGTCGAGCACCGTGCTCAGCCCTGCGCCCAGAAGCGGAACTCCGCCGAGCGCTCCTTCGCCGCGTCGAGCTGCTCGGCGACCCGTGCCGGCGCGGTGCCGCCCACCGCGTCGCGCGAGGCGAGCGAGCCCTCGACGCTCAGCACGTCGCGCACGCCCGGCGTCAGGTGCTCCGAGATGGTCGCCAGGTCGTCGTCCGACAGGTCCCACAGCTCGATCCCGCGCTCCTCGCACGTCCGCACGCACGCCCCGGCGACCTCGTGGGCCACGCGGAACGGCACGCCTTCGCGCACGAGCCACTCGGCGACGTCGGTCGCGAGGGAGAAGCCCTGCGGCGCGAGCGACGCCATGCGCTCGGTGTCGAAGGTCAGCGTCGCGACCATGCCGGAGAACGCCGGCAGGAGCACCTCGAGGGTGTCGACCTGGTCGAAGACCGGCTCCTTGTCCTCCTGCAGGTCGCGGTTGTAGGCGAGCGGGAGGCCCTTGAGGGTCGTGAGCAGGCCGGTGAGGTCGCCGACGAGCCGCCCCGCCTTGCCGCGCGCGAGCTCGGCGACGTCGGGGTTCTTCTTCTGCGGCATGATGCTCGACCCCGTGGAGTACGAGTCGTCGAGGCGCACGAAGCCGAACTCCTTCGTCGCCCAGAGGATGACCTCTTCCGCGAGGCGCGACAGGTCGACGCCGAGCATCGCGGAGACGAACGCGAACTCCGCGACCACGTCGCGCGAGGCCGTGCCGTCGATCGAGTTCTCGACCGGGCCGTCGAAGCCGAGCTCGGCCGCGACGGCGGCCGGGTCGAGCCCGAGCGAGCTGCCCGCGAGGGCCCCCGAGCCGTAGGGCGAGCGCGCGGCGCGCACGTCCCAGTCGACGAGGCGGTCGACGTCGCGCAGCAGCGGCCACGCGTGCGCGAGCAGGTGGTGCGCGAGCAGCACGGGCTGCGCGTGCTGCAGGTGCGTGCGGCCCGGCATCGCGGCGCCCGGGTGCGCCGCGGCCTGCTCGACGAGCGCGTCGACGACGTCGAGCACGAGCCCGGCGATCGTCCGGGCCTCGTCGCGCAGGTACATGCGCGTGAGCGTCGCGATCTGGTCGTTGCGCGAGCGTCCGGCACGCAGCTTGCCGCCGAGCTCCGGGCCCGCCCGCTCGATGAGGCCGCGCTCGAGGGCGGTGTGCACGTCCTCGTCGTCGTCGGCCGCGACGAACACGCCCGAGGCGACGTCGTCACGCAGCCGGTCGAGCGCGGCGAGCATGCCGTCGAGCTCCTCGTCGTCCAGCAGGCCTGCCGCGTGCAGGACCTTCGCGTGGGCCTTCGACCCGGCGATGTCCTGGCCCGCGAGGCGCCAGTCGAAGTGCGTGCTCTTGCTCAGCGCGGCCAGCGCGTCGGACGGGCCGCCGGCGAACCGCCCGCCCCACAGGCTCACGCGCTCCGGCTCAGCAGGGGCGTTGGTGTCAGTCATCGATTCTCTCCGCAGCCGAGGTGGGGGGTGAGGACACCGTAGGCACCCTCACAGCCGTCCGGTGCCGAAGTCCACGCCGTTGCCGAACTTCTCGTCGCGCGCGGCGGCGAGCTTGGCGGTGAGGCCGTAGATCTCGATGAAGCCCCGGGCCTGCGACTGGTCGAACGAGTCGCCCTCGTCGTAGGTCGCGAGGTTGAAGTCGTACAGGCTGGCCTCGGAGCGCCGGCCCGTCACGGTCGCGCGGCCCCCGTGCAGGACGAGGCGGACGTCGCCGGAGACGTAGCGCTGCGTGTCGTCGATGAACACGTCGAGCGACTTCTTCAGCGGGCTGAACCACATGCCGTCGTAGACGAGCTCGGTCCAGCGCTGCTCCACGCCGCGCTTGAAGCGGGCCTGCTCGCGCTCGAGCGTGACGTTCTCGAGCTCCTGGTGCGCGGCGATGAGCGCGATCGCGCCCGGCGCCTCGTAGACCTCGCGCGACTTGATGCCGACGAGGCGGTCCTCGACGATGTCGATCCGTCCGACGCCCTGGGCGCCGCGCGGCGGTTCATCTCCTGGATGGCCTGCAGCGGGGTGACGGCGATGCCGTCGAGCGCGACCGGGATCCCCTGCTCGAACGTGACGATCACCTCGTCGGCGACCGGGGGGAACGTGGGGTCGTCCGTGTAGTTGTAGACGTCCTTGGTCGGCGCGTTCCAGATGTCCTCGAGGAAGCCGGTCTCGACGGCGCGGCCCCACACGTTCTGGTCGATCGAGAACGGGTTGTGCTTGGTCGTCGCGATGGGCAGCGAGTGCTTCTCGGCGTACTCGATCGCCTTCTCGCGCGTGAGCGCGAGGTCGCGCACGGGGGCGATCGACTTCAGCTCGGGCGCGAGCGAGGTCGTCGCGACCTCGAAGCGGACCTGGTCGTTGCCCTTTCCGGTGCAGCCGTGGGCGACCGTCGTCGCGCCGAACTGGCGCGCCGCGCGCACGAGGTGCTTGACGATCACCGGGCGGGAGATCGCGGACACGAGCGGGTACCGGTCGAGGTACAGGCCGTTGGCGCGCAGCGCGGGCATGCAGTACTCGGCGGCGAACTCGTCGCGCGCGTCGGCGACGTAGGCCTCGACGGCGCCGCAGTCGAGGGCGCGCTGGCGGATGACCTCGAGGTCCTCGCCGCCCTGGCCGACGTCGACCGCGACGGCGACGACCTCGGCACCCGTGGCCTCCGCGATCCAGCCGATGGCGACGGAGGTGTCCAGGCCGCCCGAGTAGGCGAGCACGACGCGTTCAGTCATGACGATCTCTTTCTGTACGAGGGGTCTGCGGTTCAGTGTGGCAGGGTCGGCGGACTGCTGGTCGCGCCCGCTCAGGCGCCCGGGCCGGACAGGTCCAGGAAGCGGCGCGCGAGGTCGGCGCCGCCGTCGGGGTCGCGCGCGATGACGAGGATCGTGTCGTCCCCGGCGATGCAGCCGAGCACGCCCGGCAGCACCGAGTGGTCGATCGCCGACGCGAGGTAGTTCGCCGCGCCGGGCGGGGTGCGCAGGACGACGAGGTTCGCCGACGCCTCCGCCGACACGAGCATCTCCGAGCACAGGCGGGCGAGGCGGGCGGCGAGGTACTCGGGCGACTCCACGCTCTGCACGGTGCGGTCGCCGCCCTCGCCCGGCACGGCGTAGACGAGGGCTCCCGACGCGCCGCGCACCTTCTCGGCGCGCAGCTCGATGAGGTCGCGCGAGAGCGTCGCCTGGGTCACGCTCACGCCGTCGGCGGCGAGCGCCTTGGCGAGCTCGGCCTGCGAGTGGATGGCGGTGCGGCGCACGATCTCGGCGATGCGGGCGTGCCGCGCCGCCTTGGTCGCCGGTGCGGTCCGCCCGGAGGCGCCGGCCTCCGGGTGGGGCACCGCGGCCGCGGGGGTGCTCACGCGTGCTCCAGCAGGAACGTGAGCAGCGCCTTCTGCGCGTGCAGGCGGTTCTCCGCCTCGTCCCACACGGCCGACCGCGGCCCGTCGAGGACGTCGGCCGAGATCTCCTTGCCGCGGTACGCGGGCAGGCAGTGCAGGACGATCGCGTCGTCCTTCGCGTGCGCGAGGAGCGCGTCGTCCACCTGGTAGGGCACGAACGGCAGGGCGCGCTCGGCGGCCTCGTCCTCGTCGCCCATGGACACCCACGTGTCGGTCGCGACGACGTCGGCGCCGGCCACGGCCTCGGCGGGGTCGGCGGTGACGAGCACGGAGCCGCCCGTCCCGGCCGCGACGCGCCGGGCGTCGGCCAGGATCGCGGGCGCCGGCGGGTAGCCGTCGGGCGTCCCGACGCGCACGTGCAGCCCGGCGGTGGCGCCGCCGAGCAGGTAGGAGTGCGCCATGTTGTTCGCCCCGTCGCCGACGTACGCGAGCGTCTGGCCGGCGAGGGCGCCCGTGCCGCCGCGCAGCTGGGCGACCGTCAGCAGGTCGGCGAGCACCTGGCACGGGTGGAAGTCGTCGGTGAGCGCGTTGACGACCGGGACGCCGCTGTGGGCCGCCATCTCCTCGATGCGGTCCTGGCCGTGGGTGCGCCACACGATCGCGGAGACCTGACGCTCGAGCACGCGCGTGGTGTCCGCGATCGACTCGCGGATCCCGATCTGGGCCAGGCGGCCGTCGACGACGACGGGGAAGCCACCGAGCTCCGCGACGCCGGTCGAGAAGGACAGCTGGGTGCGCAGCGTCGGCTTGTCGAACAGCACCGCCACGCCCTGCGGGCCGCGCAGCGGCTGGCGGAAGGTGCGGTCGTCGCGGAACGCGAGCGCGAGCTCGAGCACCTGCCGCTGCTCGGCGGGCGTGAGGTCGTCGTCGCGCAGGAAGTGCCGCGTGGCCATCGGGTCAGTCCCTCGTCTCGGTGGTGTCGGTGGTGCCGGTCGAGCCAAGGCTCGTGCCCGGCAGGCGCAGGCCGGCGAAGAACGCGACGACGTCGCGCGCCTGGTCGGCGGTGAGGATCAGCGGCGGGGCGAGGCGGATCGCGTCGGGCGCGACGGCGTTGACGACGAAGCCCGCCTCGAGCGCGGCGCGGGCGACGTCTGCCGCAACGGGCCGCGTGAGCTGCACCGCGAGGAGCAGCCCGCGACCCCGCACGCCGGCGACGAGCGGGTTGCCCGACGCCGCGATGCCGTCGCGCAGCAGCGCACCGACGGTGCGCACGTGCTCGAGCAGGCCGTCGCGCTCGATGACGCCGAGCGTCGCGAGCGCCGCGGCGGCCGCGACGGGGTTGCCGCCGAACGTCGTGCCGTGCTGCCCGCGCCCGAGCAGGGTCGCGGCGCGCTCGCCGTACGCGACGACGGCGCCGACGGGGAAGCCGCCGCCGAGCCCCTTGGCGAGGGTGACGACGTCGGGCACGACCCCGCCGCCGATCTCCGGCTGCTGGTAGGCGAACCACGATCCCGTCCGCCCGACGCCCGTCTGCACCTCGTCGAGGACGAGCAGCGCGCCGTGCCGCGCGGTGAGCTCGCGCGCGGCGGCGAGATAGCCCGGGGGCAGCGCGCGCACGCCCGCCTCCCCCTGCACGGGTTCGACGACGAGCGCCGCGACCCCGCCGCGAGCGGCGACGGCCGCGTCGGAGAACGCCTCCTCGAGGGCCGCGACGTCGTCGAACGGCACGTGCTCGACCCCGCCCGGTAGCGGCTCGAACGGCTCCCGGTACGCGGCCTTGCTCGTCAGCGCGAGCGCACCCATCGTGCGGCCGTGGAAGCCGCCCTCGAGCGCGAGGACGCGGGTGCGGCGGCCGTCGTCGTCGTTGCGCCGCGCCATCTTGAACGCGGCCTCGTTGGCCTCGGTACCCGAGTTCGTGAAGAACACGCGGGACCCGTCGGGCGCGTCCGCGAGCGCGAGCAGGCGCTCGGCGAGCGCGATCTGCGCCGGGGTGCCGAAGAAGTTCGACACGTGGCCGAGCGTGCCGAGCTGCGCGCTGACGGCGGCGGTGAGCGTGGGGTGCGCGTGCCCGAGGGCGTTGACCGCGATCCCGGCGAGCAGGTCGAGGTAGCGCCGGCCGTCCGCGTCCCAGACGTACGCGCCCTCGCCGCGCACGAGCACGCGCTGCGGCGGGCCGAAGGTGTCCATGACGGCGTGGGTGTAGCGGTCGGTCCACTCCTGCACCGATCCGGGCGTCGTCGCGGGGGCGTGCGAGGCGGGCGCGGGCTCGACGTCGTTCATGCGGCACCTCCGGCCGGGTCTGCGGCACCTGCGGCCGGGTCGGGCACGACCATGGTCCCGTTGCCCTCGGTCGTGAAGACCTCGAGGAGCAGCGAGTGCGGCACGCGACCGTCGATGACCGTGGCGGAGGACACACCGCCCTCGACGGCGCGCAGGCACGCCTCCATCTTGGGCACCATGCCCGACTGCAGCGACGGCAGCAGGGCCGCGAGGTCGGTCCTCGTGATCTGCGCGACGAGCGAGTCCCGGTCCGGCCACGACGTGTACAGGCCCTCGACGTCGGTCAGCACGACGAGCTTCCTCGCGCCGAGCGCGACCGCGAGCGCCGCGGCGGCGGTGTCGGCGTTGACGTTGAGCACCTGCGTGGGGTCGTCGCGGTCGGGGGCGATGGTCGACACGACCGGGATGCGTCCGGCGTCCAGCAGGTCCTGCACGGCGCCCGGGTGCACCTCGACGACGTCGCCGACGAGGCCGACGTCGACGGCCACGCCGTCGACCGTGGCGTGCCGGCGCTGCGCGCGCAGCAGGCCGCCGTCCTCGCCGGAGAGGCCGACGGCGTAGGGGCCGTGCGCGTTGATGAGGCCGACGAGCTCGCGCGAGACCTGGCCGGTGAGCACCATGCGCACGACGTCCATCGCCTCGGGCGTCGTGACGCGCAGGCCGCCGCGGAACTCGGAGTCGATGCCGAGCCGGCCGAGCATCGCGGAGATCTGCGGGCCGCCGCCGTGCACGACGACGGGCCGCAGACCGACGCGGCGCAGGAACACCATGTCCTGGGCGAAGGCGGCCTTGAGGGCGTCGTCGACCATGGCGTTGCCGCCGTACTTGACGACGACGAGCGCGCCGGCGAACTCCTGCAGCCACGGCAGCGCCTCGACGAGCACCTCGGCCTTCTGGTCGGGGCGCAGGTCGGTGCGCGTGTCGAACGCGTCGTCGTCGGGAGTGGGGAAGGTCGGCCGGTCGCTCATGAGGAGTACGCGCTGTTCTCGTGGACGTAGTCGTGGGTGAGGTCGTTCGTCCACACGGTGGCCGACGCGTCGCCCGCGTGGAGGTCGATCTCCACGCGGACCTCGCGCGCGGCGGCGAGGTCGACGAGCTCGCGGGGCTCGCCCACTCCCCCGGCACGGCACACCTGCACGCCGTTGACCGAGACGTCGAGGGTGAGCGCGTCGAACGGCGCGACGTCCTCCGGCACGGTGCCGACGGCGGAGACGATGCGACCCCAGTTCGGGTCGTTGCCGAAGATCGCGGCCTTGAACAGGTTGGAGCGCGTCACGGCGCGCGCGACGGCGACCGCCGCGTCCTCACCGGGAGCGTTGACCACGGTCACTGCGACGTCGTGGCTCGCGCCTCGGCGTCGGCGACGAGCTGGCGCGCGAGGGAGCCGCACGCGTGCGTGAGCGCGTCGGTGAGCTCGTCGAGCCCCACCTCGACGCCCGAGGCCCCGGACGCGAGCAGGATCACGGTGTCGTTGGTCGACATGCAGCCGTCGGAGTCCACGCGGTCGAACGTCGTGCGCGTCGCGGCCCGCAGGGCGGCGTCGGCCGTCGCGGCGTCGACGGCGGCGTCGGTCGTGACGACGCAGAGCATGGTCGCGAGCCCGGGCGCGAGCATGCCCGCGCCCTTGGCCATGCCGCCCACCGACCAGCTCGCGGCGCCGTCGGGCGAAACGTCCGCGGCGGTCTCCCGGACCACGTGCACCGTCTTGGCCACCGTGTCGGTCGTCATGATCGCGTGCGCGGCGTCCTCGCCCCCGGTCGTCGCGGACGCCGGGTCGTCGAGCGCCGCGGCGGCCGCGTCGACGCCGGCGAGCAGCTCCGCCATCGGCAGCCGCACGCCGATCAGGCCGGTCGAGCACACGAGGACGTCGCCCGCGGACGTCGCGAGCACGTCGGCGACGTGCTCGGCCGTGCGGTGGGTGTCGGCGAACCCCTCGGGGCCGGTGCACGCGTTGGCGCCGCCCGAGTTGAGGACGACGGCGCTCGCCCGGCCGTCGCTCACGGCCTGGCGCGTCCACGCCACGGGGGCGGCGAACACCCGGTTCGACGTGAGGACGGCGGCGGCGACGTCGAGCGGCCCGTCGTTGACGACGAGCGCGACGTCCCTCGCGCCGGTGGACTTGAGCCCGGCGGCGACGCCGGCGGCCCGGAAGCTGCGGGGACGTGACGGTCACGGAGCGACCCCCTCGGTGGTGAGGCCCGCGGTCTGCGGCAGGCCGAGCGCGACGTTCATGGACTGCACCGCGGCGCCGGCGGTGCCCTTGACGAGGTTGTCGATCGCCGTCACGGTCACGACCCGGCCGGCCGCGTGGTCGACGGCGACCTGGACGAGCGCGGTGTTGGCGCCGAGCGTCATCGCCGTGCTCGGCCACTGCCCCTCCGGCAGCACCTGGACGAACGGCTCCCCGACGTAGGCGTCGTCCCACGCCTGCCGCACGCGCGCGGTCGCCTCGGCCGGGCCGAGCCGGGCGACGTCGGCCGACAGCGGCGCGCTGACCGTGGCGAGGATCCCCCGCGCATCGGGACGAGGGTGGGCGTGAAGGAGATCCGGACCTGCGGCGCCCCGGCGGCGCGCAGGTTCTGCACGACCTCGGGGATGTGCCGGTGGCTCCCGCCGACCGCGTAGGGCTGGGCGGAGCCGAGCCCCTCGGAGGCGAGCAGGTGCGGCTTGAGCGCCTTCCCCGCACCGGAGTACCCGTTGGCGAGGACCGCGACGACGTCGCTCGCGTCGACGACCCCTGCGGCGACGCCCGGCTGCAGCCCGAGCGTCACGGCCGTGACGTTGCATCCCGGGACGGCGACCCGGCGCGCGCCGACGAGGCGCTCGCGCTGGCGCGTCTCGCGTGCGCCGGCGCCCGGGTCCTGGGTGAGCAGCAGCTCGGGCAGCCCGTACGGCCAGGTGCCGGCGTGCGCGGAGCCGTAGAACTGCTCCCAGTCCGCCGCGGACTCGAGGCGGTGGTCGGCGCCGAGGTCGAGCACCAGCACGTCCTCGGGGAGCTGCGCCGCGATCTCCCCGGACGCGCCGTGCGGCAGCGCGAGCACGACGACGTCGTGACCGACGAGGTGCTCGACCGTCGTCGGCAGCAGCACGCGGTCGGCGAGCGACCGCAGGTGCGGCTGGTGCGCCCCGAGGGGCGACCCCGCGCTGCTGTGCGCCGTGAGCGCGCCGATCTCGACGTCGGGGTGCCCGGCGAGCAGGCGCAGCACCTCGCCGCCCGCGTACCCGGACGCTCCCGCGACCGCGACTGTGACCGTCATATGCACAACTATACATAGTTATGCAGTGTGCGTGGCCGACCGCCGTACGTGGTCGGGTTCGCGGCCGGGTCGCACCATGTGCTCGGGCTGGCGCGCCGTCACCTTCCGCCCTTTGTCTCGCGATCTCGCGCGCGCCTCTGACGCCCTTCGCACACGGTCCGACCCCGCCGCTCGTCCGGATACCCACCCACCTGCTCGGTCTCGACCGCATCGCTTCCGGGCGCGCGATCCGTGGCGTCGCTCCCGCTTACCGCGGTCGAGGCCTGAGTCGGCACGGGCTCGCCGCAGCCGTGCGCGCCGGTTGCGACGAGGGCGACGCGCGGCGCGCACTGCCGGGCTGCCGGGCTGCCGCGCTGCCGGACTGCCGGTACGACGGGGCGCCGCACGGCCTGCGTCGAGACCAGGGCGAGACGAGACCGGGCGGGGCGGGTGATGTGCGAAGGACGTCAGAGCCGCGCTCGAGAAGGTGCGACGACAGGTCGAGGTGACGGCGCGGCAGTCCGAGCACGTCACCCGCTCCGCCCACCCCAGCCGGCCACGGCACCTGCCCTGCTCGTCACGACGCGACCCGACCCGACGGCGGTCGCCGACCCTAGGCTGGGGCCCATGCACGCGATCGTGGCCCGCGAGGCGGGTGGCCCCGACGTCCTGGAGTACCGCGAGCTGCCCGACCCGGAGCCGGGGCCGGGCGAGCTGCTCGTGCGGACCGCGGCGGCCGGCGTGAACTTCGTCGACACGTACAAGCGCTCCGGCGTCTACCCGGTGACGTACCCGCACGCCGTCGGCAGCGAGGGTGCGGGGACGGTGGTCGCGGTCGGCGAGCTCCGGGACGGCGACCCGCGGTTCGCCGTCGGGGACCGGGTCGTGTGGACGGAGGCCCCCGGCTCGTACGCCGAGCTCGTCGTCGTGGCGGCGCGCGAGGCGGTGCACGTGCCGGACGCGTCGCGCTCGAGGACGCGGCCGCCGTCGCGCTCCAGGGCCTCACGGCCCACTACCTGTGCACGTCGACCTACCCCGTGCGCCCCGGCGACCACGTCCTCGTGCACGCCGGTGCGGGCGGGGTGGGGCTCCTGCTGACGCAGATGGTCGTGGCGCGCGGCGGGCACGTCCTCTCGACGGTCTCGACACCCGAGAAGGCCGAGCTCGCGCGGGCCGCGGGGGCCGAGCACGTCATCGAGTACACGGCGCTGGGCGACCTCGCCCACGACCTGCCCGAGGTCGTGCGCGGCCTCACGGGCGGCGAGGGCGTGGCCGCGGTGTACGACTCGGTCGGAAGGGACACGTTCGACGCCTCGCTCGCGAGCCTGCGCCGGCGCGGGACGCTCGTGCTCTTCGGCGGGTCGTCGGGCCAGGTCCCGGCGTTCGACCCGCAGCGGCTCAACGCGGCCGGGTCGGTCTTCCTCACGCGACCCACGCTCGCCCACCACACGGCGACACGCACCGAGCTCACCGAGCGTGCCGCGGAGGTGCTGGGCGCCGTCGCGGGCGGCACGCTGCACGTGCGGGTCGGGGCGCGCTTCGCGCTCGCCGACGCCGCGGACGCGCACCGCGCGCTCGAGGGCCGGGCGACCACCGGGAAGGTGCTGCTGCTCCCCGACGGCGCGGACGAGCCGGACGCCCCCGCCGCGCCGGCGACGGCAGGAGCGCAGGCATGAGCTGGAGCTGGGTCCCGCCCCGCCCGGGCGAGGAGGACGGCTCGGACGGCGGCCCCTCCCCCGCGCTGCGCACCGCGGTGACCGTGCTCGTCGTCCTGCTGACCGGCGCTCTCGTCGCCTACTACCTCACCGTCGGGGTGCGCCAGGCCGAGAACCGCTGCGTCGCGCAGCGCCCCGCGGGCGTGAGCGCGAACCAGGTCGAGTCGCGGTGGCGCTGGTGGCCGCCGGGCACCGAGTGCGTCTACCCCGCCGCCGACGGCGCGGGCGTGCGCACCGCCTGACCCGTCGGCACGAGGGCGTGCAGGTGGTCGACGGGGCCGCGCCCGCCGCCCACGCGCAGCGCCTCGCCGGCGCGCAGCGCGCCCGACAGCCACGACTTCGCGTCGCGCGCCGCCTCCGGCCAGCCCGCGCGCTGGGGACGCAGGGCCGCGAGCGCCGCGGAGAGCGAGCAGCCGGTGCCGTGGGTGTGCCGCGTCGCGACGCGCTCGGCGTCGAACGTGGTGACGCGGCCGGGCACGGGTTCGACGAGCGCGTCCGGGGACGTCGCGCCGCGCAGATGACCGCCCTTGAGCAGCACCGCCGTGGCGCTCGTGCCCGCGAAGGCCCGGGCCTGGGCCAGCGCATCCTCCCACGTCGCCGCGGGCGCGACGCCGCCCAGCACCCCGAGCTCGGGGAGGTTGGGCGTGACGACGTCGGCTCGGGCGGCGAGCTTGCGCACGGCGTCCTCCGCGCCGACGTCGAGCAGCCGGTGGCCCGACGTCGCGACCATGACGGGGTCGAGCACCACGTACGGCGCAGGTACTCCGGCGGCGCGCCGTGCCGCGACGAGGTCGTCGAGCCACGCCGCGATCTCGCGCGCGTTCGGCTCGTCCGCGACCATGCCGATCTTCACGGCGTCGATCGCGACGTCGTCCGAGACCGCGTCGAGCTGGGCGCGCAGGAACGCCGGTCCGGGGACGTGGACGCTGCGCACGCCGTGGGTGTTCTGCGCGACGAGCGCGGTGGTGACCGCCATGCCGTACGCGCCGTGGGCGCAGAACGCCTTGAGGTCGGCCTGGATGCCGGCTCCGCCCGTCGGGTCGGTGCCGGCGACCGACAGGACGCGGGGCCGGGAGGGCCGCTCGGGCCCGTTCTGCCCGGAGGAGCCGGGGGCACGGCGTGCAGGGGCGAGCGTCATCGGCGGACATCCCTTCGCTGGTACGAGCCAGAGCAGGTTCGACGGGTGTGATCTCAGCCCCGGTGTCCCGGGGCACCCCGTGTCGGTCGCCTTCATGCTAGCGGGCCGGCCCGGCCGCCGTCGTCGTCAGTCCTGGTGGATCGCCTCGCCCGCGATCTCGAGCTGCACCTTCTTGCCGACGAGGACCCCACCCGTCTCGAGCAGGACGTTCCACACGAGGCCGTAGTCCTCCCGGTCGATCTCCGCGGTCGCGTGGAAGCCGAAGATGTCGCGGCCGTACGGGTCGCGGCGCGCGCCGCCGTACTGCATCCGCAGCGCGACCGGGCGCGTGACGCCGCGGATGGTGAGCAGCCCGCTCACCACGAAACGCCCCGGCTCGGCCGACGCCACGCGCCCGGCCGCGACGGTCGCGCGCTCGGGCGAGCGGTTCCGCAGCCGCGCCCACGCGAGGATCGCGTCGTCCTGCGCGCCCTGCCACCGCACGCCCGTGCTGCGGAACTCCAGGGTCGGGTGGTGCTCGACGTCGAGGAAGTCGGCGCTGTGCAGGTGGACGTCGCGGTCGGGGTGGTGCGTCGTGAGGCTCGCCGCCTCGATGGTCGCCGTGACGGCCGACGCCAGCGGGTCGCACCGACGACGATCGTCGCGCTGCCGCGCGTGAACTCCCCCCGCACGGGCGAGACCATCATGTGCTGCCCGGAGAACCCGATGCGCTTGTGCGCGTCGTCGAGCACGTACGTCCCCGCGTCCGGAACGGTCATACCGTTCCACTCGCGGCCTGGAGGTGTCGTCATGTCCGTCGCTCCTCGGCGTCGCCGATCGAGGTATGACGAAAGCGTCCGCTCGACCTGGTCAGGTGTCCAGCACCAGGATGCGGGATGGATAGGTGAACGTTCAACTACAGGCGCCGTGACGTCGGGTACACGACGAGGGCGCACCCCGTGGAGGCACGCCCTCGTTCCGCCGGCGGTGGAGTGGTCGCGGCTCAGCGCCGGGGCAGCTCGCCCGGCATCGGGTCGTCCTCGCCCCAGCGCGTCACGCGCAGGCGACGTGCGTCCGGCCCGGGCACCGCCCGTCCCTCGCGCTCGGCGGCGTCCAGCGCCGCGCGCAGGGACTGCGGCGAGTCGTGCGTGACGCGCACGAACGAGCCCGAGAAGGCGTCGAGCCCACCGCCCGCGATCGCGACGACCATCTCGACCGTGCGCTCCACCGGGGTCCACTCCGTGCGACCGGCGTGCATGACCATGGACGCCGTCATGTCGGTCTGCACCACGCCGGGCGCGACCTCGAACGTGCGCAGCCCGTGCTCGTACCCCGACCGGTGCATGTTCGCGCCCAGCCGCAGGAGCGCCGTCTTGCTCGCGTTGTACGCGCTGGCGCCCTCGGAGTCGTGCGAGCCGGCACCGCTGTTGAGGTCGACGACGCGGCCGCCGCCGCGCGCGAGCATGCCCGGGACCACCGCCCGCGCCAGCAGGAACGGTCCGCGGACGTTCGTCTCGAGCACGGCCCACCACTGGTCCGGGTCGGCCTCCCACAGGGGCACCTCGGCGTCCACGCGGCCGGCGTTGTTCACGAGGAGGTCGACGCCGCCCAGCTCGGCCTCGACCGACGTCGCGGCCGCGGCCACGGCGTCGGGGTCGGTCACGTCCGCGGTGACGACGACGGCGCGCCCCGCGCCGTCGCCGAGGCCCGCGACCTCGTCCGCGACGCCCTGCAGCCTCGTCGCGTCCCGCGCGAGCAGCGCGACGTCGAGCCCGGCGGCGGCGAGCCCGACGGCGACCGCCCGCCCGATCCCGCGCGACGCCCCCGTGACGAGGGCGGTCCGCGCGCCCGGGACGGGCCCCGGGGCCCCCACCGCGGCGTCCGGCGTCCCGGCGCTCATGCCCGCAGCTCCGCACCGACGCGCTCGCGCGCCGCGGCGACCGCGCCCTCGCGCACGCGCACGACGTCGTCGGCGGTGAGCGTGCGGTCCGGCGCCCGCAGGCGCAGGGAGAACGCGAGCGACTTGCGCCCGGCCCCGACCTGCTCGCCCGTGAAGACGTCGAACAGCGTGAGGTCCTCGAGCAGCTCGCCCGCGCCGTCCGCGACCGCGGAGCCCAGCGCCTGCGCGCTCACGTGATCGTCGACGACGAACGCGAGGTCCTCCTTCGCCGCGGGGAACGCGGAGACGGGGGTCGCCACCACGGGCGCGGCGTCCGACCCGGCGAGCAGCGCCGTGAGGTCGACCTCGAAGGCCACGGAGCGCGCCGGCAGGCCGAGGTTCTCCAGCACCTTGGGGTGCAGCTCGCCCGCGTGCCCGACGACCGTCCCGTCCGCGAGCGCCAGGCGCGCGCACCGCCCGGGGTGCCACGGGGCGCGCTCGGTGTCGGCGCTCACCACGACCTCCGCGCCGGCCCGCTCGGCGACGAGGCGCGCCGCGGCGAGCGCGTCGCTCCAGTCCGCGGGTCGTCCGGCGCCCCACCACCCGGCGGGGTCGCGGTGCCCGACGAGCACGCCGGCCACGTGCCGCGGCTGGTGCGGGACCGCGTCCGCGAGCGCCGCGAGCTCGTCGTCGGCGGGCCGCACCGCGGGCGGCAGCGCGGGCGCGGCACCGGCCCCGGCGCGGGGCCGGGTGACGAGCCCGATCTCGAACACGGCGACGTCGGGCAGGCCCCGCCCGACGTTGCGGCGCGCAGTCTCGAGCAGCGTGCTGAGCAGGTCGGTGCGCATCAGCGGGCGGTCGTCCGCGATCGGGTTGACCAGCCGCAGGGCCTGCCGGCGCTCGTCGTCCGCCGGCAGGCGCAGGGCGTCGAGCTCCGCGGTCCCGACGAACGGGTAGCTGAGCGTCTCGACGAGACCCGCCTCCGCGAGGGACCGCGCGACGGACCGCCGCACCGACTGCTCGCGCGTCAGGCCGCGGCCCCCGGGTGCCGCGGGCAGGACCGACGGGATCGTGTCGTAGCCGACGAGACGGGCCACCTCCTCGACCAGCTCGGCCGCGCCGGTCAGGTCGGGGCGCCAGGACGGCGGCGTGACGGCCAGGACGTCCGCGCCACCCGGTGCGTCCTCGACGGTGCACCCGAGATCGCGCAGCGTGCCGACGACCTGCTCGCGCGTGTACGGCACGCCGACGAGCCGCCGGGGCTCACCGACCGGCAGGTGCAGGGGCGCGGGCTCGGGCACGCGGTCGAGGTCGGACACGGCCGGGTCGGCGGTGCCGCCGCCGAGCTCGACGAGCAGGTCGACGACGCGCTGCGCCGCGACGGCGGGCAGGCGCGGGTCGACGCCGCGCTCGAACCGCTTGGCGGCCTCGCTCGACAGCTTGTGCCGGCGCGACGTGCGCGCGACCGACACGGGGTCGAAGTGCGCCGCCTCGACGAGCACCGCGGTCGTCGTCGGACCGACCTCGGAGGACGCGCCGCCCATGACCCCGGCGAGGCCGAGCACGCGCGAGGCGCGGGTGCCGTCGGGGCTGTCCGTGATGAGCAGGTCCTGCGGGTCGAGCGCGCGGTCGACGTCGTCCAGCGTGACGAGACGCTCGCCCGGTGCGGCGCGCCGCACGACCACGGGGGCCGCCACCTTCTCGAGGTCGTACGCGTGCAGGGGCTGGCCGAGGTCGAGCATGACGTAGTTGGTCACGTCGACCGCGAGCGAGATCGGGCGCATGCCCGACGCCGTCAGGCGCCGCTGCATCCACGCGGGCGTCGTCGCGGCGGGGTCGATCCCCCGCACGACGCGCGTGACGAACCGGTCGCAGCCCGGCACGCCGTGGACCGGTGCGGCGTCGTCGACCTCGACGGGGAAGCCGTCGGGAGTCGCGGCCGGGAGCGGCTCCCCCAGCGACTGCGGCAGGCCGCGGTCGGTGAGGCGCGCCCCGGTCGAGTGCGCGTACTCGCGCGCGACGCCCCGGTAGGAGAACGCGTAGCCGCGGTCGGGCGTGACGTTGATCTCGAGGACCTCGTCGCCGAGCCCGAGGAGCGCGACCGCGTCCTGCCCGGGCGTCAGGTCCTCGGCGGCGTACCCGAGCCGCGGCAGGACGATGATGCCGTCGTGGTCCTCGCCCAGCCCGAGCTCGCGCGCCGAGCAGATCATGCCGTCGGAGACGTGCCCGTAGGTCTTGCGGCTCGCGATGGGGAACGGTCCGGGCAGCACGGCGCCGGGCAGCGCGACGACGACGAGGTCGCCCTCGGCGAAGTTGTGCGCCCCGCACACGATGCCGCGCGGCTGCCCGCCGTCCGCGGCGGGGACCCCGTCCACGTTGTGCGTGCCGACGTCGACCTGGCACCAGTTGATGGTCTTGCCGTTCTTCTGCGGCTCCGGCGTCAGCGCGAGCACGCGGCCCACGACGAGGGGGCCGGTCACGGCCGCGCCGTGCACCGCCTCCTCCTCGAGGCCGACCCGCACGAGGTCGGCCGCGAGCTGCTCGGCGGTGAGCCCGGCGGGCAGCTCGACGTGGTCGCCGAGCCAGTCGAGGGCGACGTACGGCATCAGATCCCCATTCCGAACTGGGTGGAGAAGCGCACGTCGCCCTCCACCATGTCGTGCATGTCCGCGATCTGGTGGCGGAGCATGAGCGTGCGCTCGACGCCCATCCCGAACGCGAAGCCCGAGTAGACGTCGGGGTCGACGCCCACGGCGCGCAGCACGTCCGGGTTGACCATCCCGCAGCCGCCCCACTCGATCCAGCCGGGCCCACCCTTCTTCTGGGGGAACCACAGGTCCATCTCGGCGCTCGGCTCCGTGAACGGGAAGTAGCTCGGGCGCAGGCGCGTGCGGGCCTCGGGGCCGAACATCGCGCGCGCGAACGCGTCGAGCGTCCCCAGCAGGTTCGCCATCGTCAGCCCCTCGTCGACCGCCAGACCCTCCACCTGGTGGAACACCGGCGTGTGCGTCGCGTCGAGCGCGTCGGTGCGGAACACCCGGCCCGGGCACGCGACGTACAGCGGCACGCCGCGCTCGAGCAGCGAACGAGCCTGCACGGGCGAGGTGTGGGTGCGCAGCACGAGGTTCGACGGCTCGTCACCCTCGCCGGCGACGTAGAACGTGTCCTGCATCTGCCGCGCCGGGTGGTCGGGCCCGAAGTTCAGCGCGTCGAAGTTGAACCACTCGGCCTCGACCTCGGGACCGTCGGCGATCTCCCAGCCGAGCCCGACGAAGAAGTCCGCGATCCGCTCCTGGAGGGTCTCCAGCGGGTGGCGCGCGCCGGCCGGCGCACGGTCCGTGGGGAGCGTGACGTCGACCGCCTCCTCGACGAGCACGCGCTCGTCGCGCTCGGCCTCGAGCTCGGCCTGGCGCCCCACGAGCGCCTGGTTGAGGCGTCCGCGCAGCGGCCCGACGAGCCGGCCGGCGGTCTTCTTGTCCTCGGGCGCGAGCGAGCCGATCTGGCGGTTGGCGAGCGCGAGCGCGCCGCGGTCGCCCGCGTGCTCGGCACGCACCGCCTTGAGGGCGTCGAGGTCGCCCGCGGCGGCGACGGCCGCGAGCGCGTCGTCGAGCGCACGCTGCAGGGCGTCGGCGTCGAGCGGCGACGGCGTGGTCGGGAGGGCCGCGTCGTCGGTCCCGGTGCGGGCGACGGCGGCGTCAGGGCTGGACATGCGAGCCTTCCTGGCGGTGGCGGTGGCGGTGGCGGTGGCCGGGTGGCGGTGGCGGGACGGTCGGGCGACCCCGCGGGCGCGGCGAGCA
>NZ_MKKH01000040.1 GCF_001942335.1 Cellulosimicrobium sp. CUA-896
TCGCCGTGGCGGCGGGCCGTGGACCGCGCGCGCCGCGCTCGACGGCACGCACGACACCTCGACCCCGCACGCCGCCGAGCTCGCGCGCGCCGCCGTCGCGGGGGCTCGGGCGGCCGTGGCCGACGACCTGTCGTGGCGGCGCCCCCGCGCGGCCGCCCGGGAGCTGGAGCACGAGCTCGACGCCGTCGAGCGTGCCCTCGACGACGCAGGCGTGCCCGGCGTGGCGTCGGGCACGGCCCGCCGTACGACGCTGCGCGCCCAGGCCCGAGCCGCCCTGGCGGGTGGCTGGCGGCTGGCCACGGGGCGCGTCGCCGTGGCGGGTGTCGTCGCCGGCGCCGCCGCGAGCGCCGTCGGGCTCGGTCATGCTGCGTGGGCCACCATGGGCGCGACCGCGGTGCTGCAGGGCAGCACCGCGCGGGCCGCCGTGGTCCGGGCGCTGCAGCGCGGTGCCGGGACCGTCGCGGGCGCCGCGCTCGCCTGGCCGCTGCTCGCGGCTCCGCTGGGGTTCTGGGGCACGGCGGCCGTCGTCGTCGCGCTGCAGACCGTGACCGAGGTCGTCGTGGCGCGGCACTACGGCCTCGCGATGCTCACGATCACGCCCATGGCACTGCTCATGACCTCGCTCGCCCATCCGGCCGCGCCGACGGCGCTCGCGCTGGACCGCGCGGCGGGCACGGTGATCGGCGCCGTGGTGGGCGTGCTCGCCGTCGTGCTCGTGCACGCCCACCGTCGGCCGGTGCCGTCCCCCGTCGTGGGAGGACTGCGGTAGGTCCGCGGTGGGACCCGGTCGGTCCGCCGACCGGGGTCAGACCTCGATCGACTCCAGCATCTCGGTGACGAGCGCCGCGACGGGCGAGCGCTCCGACCGCGTCAGCGTGACGTGGGCGAACAGCGGGTGGCCCTTGAGCGCCTCGATGACGGCCGCCACGCCGTCGTGCCGTCCGACGCGCAGGTTGTCACGCTGCGCGACGTCGTGCGTGAGGACCACGCGGGACGACTGCCCGATCCGCGAGAGCACGGTGAGCAGGACGTTCCGCTCGAGGGACTGCGCCTCGTCGACGATGACGAACGCGTCGTGCAGCGACCGGCCACGGATGTGGGTGAGCGGCAGCACCTCGAGCATCTCGCGGTCGATCACCTCGTCGAGCACCTGCGGCGAGACGAGCGCGCCGAGCGTGTCGTAGACGGCCTGGGCCCACGGGTTCATCTTCTCGGACTCGGAGCCCGGCAGGTATCCGAGCTCCTGCCCGCCCACCGCGTACAGCGGCCGGAAGACGACCACCTTGCGGTGCTGGCCCCGCTCCATGACCGCCTCCAGCCCCGCGCACAGCGCGAGCGCCGACTTGCCGGTCCCTGCACGGCCGCCGAGGGAGACGATGCCGACGCTGTCGTCGAGGAGCAGGTCGATCGCGACGCGCTGCTCGGCGGAGCGGCCGTGGAGGCCGAAGACCTCGCGGTCCCCGCGCACGAGCTGGACGTGCTTGTCGGCGGTGACGCGCCCGAGCGCGGAGCCGCGCGGCGAGTGCACCACGAGCCCCGTGTGGCAGTGCAGCGGCCCGGCCGCCTCCACGACCTCGGGGTCGAGGCCGGCGAGCTCGAGGGACTCGTGCTCCCACAGCGCGCCCATCTGCTCGTCCGACAGGTCGATCTCGCTCATGCCCGTCCAGCCGGAGTCGACGGCGAGCTCGGCGCGGTACTCCTCGGCGCGGAGGCCGACGGCCGACGCCTTGACGCGCATGGGCAGGTCCTTCGACACGACCGTCACGTCGTGCCCCTCCGACGCGAGGTTGGCCGCGACGGACAGGATCCGGGTGTCGTTGTCCCCGAGCCGGAAGCCGGCGGGCAGGACGGCCGGGTCGGTGTGGTTGAGCTCGACGCGCAGCGTGCCGCCCGCGTCGCCGACCGGGAGGGGCTGGTCCAGCGCCCGTGCCGGACGCGCAGGTCGTCGAGCATGCGCAGGGCGCTGCGCGCGAAGTAGCCGAGCTCCGCGTGGTGACGCTTGGCCTCCAGCTCGGTCACCACGACGACCGGCAGCACGACGTCGTGCTCGGCGAACCGCAGGATCGCGCGCGGGTCGCTGAGCAGGACCGAGGTGTCGACGACGAACGTGCGGGTCGTGCTGCCGGGCCCGCCGGACGACGGGCCGGGGTGGGACGTGGGTGACGAACCAGCGGTGGGGGTGGGTGAGGTGCGGACCACGGAGCTCCCCTCCGGCGCGCGGGCGCCGTGCTCTTCCAGGGTGTGGCGGGCTACCGGCCGCTGGGCCGCAGGTGCCACGGCTCAGCAGCGCCGGTGCCGGCCCTCCTGAGCGGAGCGTGAACCCCATCGGCTGGCCTCCCGGAGGGCGGCGATGGTGCCGCCCGTCACCACCGAAACTACGCCTGTGTGATTCGCACCACCAGACCCGCGCCACGTGTCGCGCCAGGTTTAACCCGGAGTTCACCGCCGGCCCGCCCGGCGGACGCCGTCGCGCCCGGATCGCTCAGTGCTCGGCGTGCCGGCGCGGCATGACGAGGGCGCACCCGAGGCCCACGACGAGGACGGCCGCGGTGAGCGCGAGTGTCTGCCCGGCGGCGGTCGCGAAGCCTGGTGGAACGCGGCCGACGCGGCGTCCGCGACCTGCCGCGCCACGTCGTCGGGAACGCCGGTGGGCAGCGGCGGCGCCCCGGCGCCGTCGAGCGACGCCCCCGCCCCGGTGAACCCGTCGACGAACTGCTGGCGGAAGCGCTCGGGCAGGGCCGCGGCCGCGTCCTGCGCCGCCGCGGGCAGCGTCACGGACAGGCGCGCGGTGAGGGTCGCGACGACGGCAGCCGAGCCGACGACCCCGCCGACCTGGCGCGTGGTGTTGAACGCGCCCGCGCCCGCACCCGCGGTGCGGTGGTCGAGCCCTGACGTCGCCAGGTTGGCCAGCGGCGAGAACACGCAGCCCGTCCCGACGCCGAACAGCGTCATCGGGGCGACGACGGTGCCCACCGGGACGTCCGGACCGACGGCCGCCGCGAGCCACGCCACCGCCGCCGCGAGGACGGCGAAGCCCGTCGCGACGACCCACTTCGCGGGCACGCGGTCGGACAGCCTGCCGGCGAGCGGCGCGACGACGCCGGACACGAGCGAGCCCGGCAGGTTGACGAGCGCCGCGTGCAGCGGCGACAGGCCGAGGATCGACTGGAGGAAGAGGGTCAGCGGGAAGAAGATCCCGATCATCGCGAACGAGACCGACATCCCCGCGACGTTCGCGAGCGAGAAGGTGCGCGAGCGGAAGAGGCGCAGCGGCAGCAGCGCCGCGTCCCCGAGCCGGCGCTGCCACCAGACGAACACGCCGAGCACCACGAGCCCGGCGCCGATCACCCCCCACACCGTGACCGGCCCGGTGATCGTGCCCCAGTCGTACGTCTCGCCCTCCTGGAGCCCGAACACGACCGCGAACAGGCCGACGACGGACAGGACGACCCCGACGACGTCGAAGGAGCGCGCGGCGGTCGCGAGGCGGGGAAGGCGCGCGAGACCGAGCCACAGCGCGACGAGGCCGACGGGGACGTTGACGAAGAAGATCCACTCCCAGCCCCAGGTCTCGACGAACACGCCGCCGAGCAACGGGCCGGCGATGGTCGCGACGCCCGCCGTGGCCCCCCACAGGCCCATCGCCGCGCCGCGCTGCGTCGCCGGGAACACGCGCGTGATCATCGCCATCGTCTGCGGGGTCATCAGCGCCGCACCGATCCCCTGCACCACGCGCGCGGCGATCAGCATGCCGATCGTCCCGGACAGCCCGCACCACGCCGACGCGAGCGTGAAGACGACCAGCCCGGCGACGAAGACCGGCTTGGGGCCGTACCGGTCGCCGAGGCGGCCCGCGAGCAGCAGCAGCACGGCGTACGACAGCAGGTACGCGCTGTTGACCCAGCCCACGGCGACAAGGCCCGCGTCGAGCTCGCGCTGGAGGGTGGGGACCGCGATGTTCACGATCGTGGTGTCGACCATGATCATGAAGAAGCCGAGGATGAGCGGCGGCAGGACGCTCCAGGCGCTGCGCCCCTGAAGGTCGACGAGCGGCACGACGCCCGCGCGCGAGGTGGCGGGAGAGGCGGCGGGAGTGGTCACGGGGTCTCCTGGGTGCTGGCAGGGGCGGACGCGCGGAACGACGGACCGGGCTGCTCGGTCCAGCTCAGCGCACCGGAGGCGAGGTCGGCGAGGGTGGCGTCGATCCAGGCGATCTCGGCGTCCGTCCGGTCGAGCTGGAACGTCGCGTCGAGCAGGTAGCGGCGCGGCAGGCCGCGCGAGACGAGGCCGTCGAGGTGCTCGCGCACCCCCGCGACGGCCGCGACGAGCGCGTCGCGCCGCTCGTGCAGGAGCGCGGCCGCGTCGTCCCGTCCGAGGTGGTGCACGAGCGCGAGGCCGACGGGGAACGGCAGGTGCTCGGGCACGACCTCGCGGACGAGCTCGCGCGTGCGTCGCGCGAGCGCGGCGAGCCCGGCGTCCGTGACCGCGTACGTCGTGCGCTCGGGCCGGTTGCCCTCGCGGTCGACGGCGACCGGTTCCACGAGGCCGTCCCGCTCGAGCCGGTCGACGGCGTGGTAGACCGCGCCCGGGGTGAGCCGCGCGAGGCGGTCGTCGCGGCGCCGGCGCAGCGTCGCGAGCATCTCGTAAGGGTGCGAGGGCCCGTCGCGCAGCGTGCTGAGCACGAGCGTCGCGGCGGGGCTGAGCGCAGGAGCGGGCACGTCGTCCTCTTGGGAGGTAGGGGCAGGCGGTCGCCGCCGGGAGCGGCGCTCGCGCGGGAGCTCTCTCGACAGGCGAAGACTCCCGCTCGGAATATTCCGTACGGAGCATACGCCTGCCGTCGGCGGCGCGGCGCGTTACCGTCGGTCCATGACGACCGCGGACCTCCTGGAGCTCGACGCCACCGCGCTCGCCGAGGCACTGCGCGTCGGCGAGACGTCCCCCACCGAGGTCCTGGACGCGACGCTCGGTGCCGCGCGCGCGTGGGCGAACGGGTCGGTGCGTTCGTCGTCCTCGCCGAGGACCTGGCCCGTGCGCAGGCGTCCGCCGCCGAGTCGGCGCTCGTCGCCGCGCGGCGCGACGGGACCGCCGGCGAGCCGGGCGCGCTGCCGCCGTTCCTCGGCGTCCCGTGCCCGGTCAAGGACCTGAACCTCGTCGCCGGCGTGCCGGTGCGCGCCGGATCCGCCGCCCTCGGCACGGTCACGGCCCCGTCGACGACGGCGTCGTGACGCTCCTGCGCGAGGCCGGCACGGTCATGGTCGGCAAGACGAGCACGCCCGAGCTCGGCCTGCCCTGCTACACCGAGCCCGACGTGGGGCCGACCGCGCGCACCCCGTGGGACCTGGGCCGTTCGGCCGGCGGGTCGAGCGGCGGCGCGGCCGCGGCGGTCGCCGCCCGCGTGGTCCCCGTGGCGCACGGCAGCGACGGGGGCGGGTCGATCCGCATCCCGGCGAGCGCGTGCGGCCTCGTGGGTCTCAAGCCGTCGCGCGGACGCGTCAGCCCGGGCCCGGTCGGCGTCGACGGCGCGGGGCTCGCGACGCACGGCGTCCTCACCCGGACGGTGCGCGACACGGCGGCCTTCCTCGACGTGCTGGCGCGTCCGTGGCCGGGCGACACGTTCGTCGCGGGCCCGGTGCCGGGGACGGCGCACCGCGGCGGCACGACCTCGGCCTGGTGGACCGGGGAGGCACCGGGGACGTTCCTCGCCGCGACCGGCGCGGCGACCCGACCGCTGCGGGTGGGGCTCCTCCTCGACCCCGTGATCGCCCCCGACGCCACCGGTGCACCCGGCGTGCGTCGCGGCCGCGCGCGAGGCCGCGGCCCTGCTCGCGTCGGCCGGCACGACGTCGTCGAGCTCGGGCCGCCGTTCGCCGCCGAGCGCTGGGACGCGTTCGCCGCGCTGTGGTCCGTCGGGGCGCTGCTCGCGCCGGTGCCCGCCGAGGACGAGCACCGGCTCGTCCCGCTGACCCGTTGGCTGCGCGAGCGCGGCCGCGCGGCCACCGGCGCGCAGTACGCGACCGCGGTCGCCGACGTGCAGCGGCTCACGCGCGACGTCGCCGCCGCGTGGGCGGACGTCGACGTCGTCCTGTCCCCGACGCTCGCCCAGCCGCCCGCGCCGGTGGGGTCCCAGCGCCTCGACGACGACCCCGCCGCCGACTTCGCCGCGCAGACCGCCTTCACGCCGTGGACCAGCCTGTGGAACCTCACCGGCCGACCCGCCGTGAGCCTCCCCCTCGGCGAGGCCGTCGTGACGGACGGATCCGGCACGACGACGACCCTGCCCGTCGGGGTGATGCTCGGCGCCGCGCACGGCGCGGACGCGCTGCTGCTCGCGCTCGCGGCACGCCTCGAGGAGGCCGCGCCCTGGGCCCACCGCCGGCCGCCGGAGCACGCATGACCGCGTACGTCGCCCTGCTGTTCGCCGTCAACGTCGGGGGACGCTCGGTCCCCTCGACCGCGCTGCGCGCGCTGTCCGCCGAGCTCGGGTTCGCGGGCGGCCGCACCGTGGTCAACAGCGGGAACCTCGTCGTCGCCGCGGGCTCCTCGGGAGCCACGTCGGCCGACGACGTCGGCCGCCTCGTGCGTGCGGGCGTCGCCGAGCGCTTCGGCGTCGACGCCACGGTCGCGGTGCTCGCCACGGAGCGCCTGGCGGAGGTGCTCGAGGCGAACCCGTTCACCGGCACCGCGCGCGAGACCCCGGCCCGCGTGCAGGTGCTGGTCGGCGAGCGCGACGTCGACGCGGACGGCGTCGCGCGCCTCGCCGCCGAGCACGCCGGACCGGAGGAGATCGCCGCCGCGCAGGGCGTGCTGTACGTCACCTACCCGGACGGGATCGGCCGGTCGCGGCTCACCACGACAGCGCTCGCGCGCGCCGCGGGCACGCCGGTGACGGGCCGGAACTGGAACACCGTCACGCGGCTGCTGGCGACGGCGCGCGAGGTCGAGGCGCCGGGGTCCTGAGGCGAGGCACGCCGGCGGTGTGGGCGACCGCACCCCGGACGGGCCGGGCATCGCGACGGTGCGCCGCGTAAGATCGTGGGCGGTGTGCCGGGAAGTCTGGTCGGCGTCTCGTCCGCGACCCGTGAGGCCGCCTCCCCTCCCGACACCAGGAGAACCATGACTGCTGCGTCCCCCGCCACGTCCCCGTCGTCGTCCGCCCCCGGCCCTCTGCGGCGGTGGGCGAGCCGCGAGACGACCGGAGGGGCGCTCCTCATCGGGGCAGCGCTCCTCGCCCTGCTGTGGGCGAACTCCCCGTGGCGCGAGGCGTACGAGACGCTGTCGAGCACGGTCGTCGGCCCGTCCTCCCCGCTGCACCTCGACCTGTCGCTGTCGGCCTGGGCGGCCGACGGCCTGCTCGCGATCTTCTTCTTCGTCGTCGGCGTCGAGCTCAAGCAGGAGTTCGTCGCCGGGAGCCTGCGCAACCCGAAGCAGGCCGGCGTGCCGATGCTCGCCGCCGTCGGCGGGATGGCGGTGCCGGCGATCATCTTCACCGCCGTCCTGCTCGTCACCGGCGACACCAGCGCGCTGCACGGCTGGGCGATCCCGACGGCGACCGACATCGCGTTCGCGCTCGGCGTGCTGGCCGTCTTCGGCCGCGGCCTGCCCGTCGCCATCCGCACCTTCCTGCTCACGCTCGCCGTCGTCGACGACCTGCTCGCGATCGTCATCATCGCGATCTTCTACACGGCCGACCTCCAGTGGGCCTACCTCGGCCTCGCGCTCGTCGCCGTCGCGCTGTACGCCGTCCTCGTGCGGATGCGGCGCACGCGATGGTGGCTGCTGCTGCCCGTCGCCGCGGTGGCGTGGGCGTTCATGCACGAGTCGGGCGTGCACGCCACGATCGCCGGCGTGCTGCTCGGCTTCACGGTCCCGGCCCTCGCGGTCCACGGCGAGAGCGAGTCCCGCACGCACCGGTTCGAGCGCACGATCCGGCCGTTCTCGCAGGGGATCGCGCTGCCCGTCTTCGCGTTCTTCGCGGCGGGCGTGTCCATCGTCGGCGGCGAGACGCCGGTCGGCGAGGTCCTCACGCAGCCCGTCGTGCTCGCGATCGTCCTGGGGCTCGTCATCGGCAAGCTCGTCGGCGTGCTCGGCGTGACCGCGCTCGTCACGCGCTTCACCCCGTTGCGGCTCGCGTCCGGCATCGGCGTGCGCGACCTGCTGCCCGTCGCGCTCCTCGCGGGCATCGGGTTCACCGTCTCGCTCCTCATCGCCGAGCTGTCGTTCCCCGACGCCGAGCACACCGACGGCGCGAAGATCGCGATCCTCGCCGCCTCCACGCTCGCCGCCGCCCTCGCCGCGTTCGCGCTGCGCTGGGACGCGCGCCGTGCCCGGACGAACGACATGAACCGCGACGACCTGCCCGACGACGTCACGGACTTCATCGGCGACGCGAAGGACCGCCTCGAGCACTGAGCGCTCGCCGGGACGCCGCCCGGCGCGGCATGATCGTCGTGGACCGCGCGGCACCGAGGCCGCGCGGACGGTGCGCCGCCGTCCACCACCCCCGGGCGGCGGCCCGACGAGGAGGTCGCGCCATGAGCCTGACGAGCCCGCCCGCTCCCCCACCCGTGCGCCACGGCCTCGACAAGGTCGTCGCGTCCGCGGCCGACGCGGTCGCCGACGTGCCGGACGGCGCCTCGCTCGCCGTCGGCGGGTTCGGCCTGTGCGGCAACCCGGTCGCGCTCATCGAGGCGCTGCTCGCGCAGGCACGCGCGACCTGTGGGTCGTGAGCAACAACTGCGGCGTCGACGACTGGGGCCTGGGCCTCCTGCTCGGTGCCGGCCGGATCCGGAGGATGACGAGCTCCTACGTCGGGGAGAACAAGGAGTTCGAGCGGCAGTTCCTCTCCGGCGAGCTCGAGCTCGAGCTCACGCCGCAGGGCACCCTCGCGGAGAAGCTGCGCGCCGGGGGCGCCGGGATCGCGGGGTTCTGGACGCGCACGGGCGTGGGCACGCAGGTCGCCGAGGGCGGGCTGCCGCAGCGGTACGACGGCGCGGGCGGCGTCGCGCGGGCGAGCTCGCCGAAGGAGGTCCGCACGTTCGGCGTCGGGCCGCGCCGGCCCGACGGGTCCTTCACGGCGGAGGCGGAGTTCGTGCTCGAGGAGGCGATCACGACGGACTTCGCGCTCGTCCACGCGCTGCGCGGCGACCGGCACGGCAACCTCGTGTTCCACCGCTCGGCCCGCAACTTCTCCCCGCTCGCCGCGACGGCGGGACGGGTGTGCGTCGCCCAGGTCGAGGAGCTGGTCGAGCCGGGCGAGATCGACCCCGACGCCGTCCACCTGCCCGGCGTGTTCGTGCACCGGGTCGTCGAGGTCGGGCCCGACGCGCCGAAGCGGATCGAGCGCCGCACCGTCCGGGCGGACGCCCCGGCGACGACGACCGCCCGGCCCGCCCCCGCGGCGTCGGGCACCACGCCCGCCGTCCCGCCGACGACGGGGGCATGAGATGGCCCTCACCCGCGACGAGATGGCCGCGCGCGCCGCGCGCGAGCTCCAGGACGGCTGGTACGTCAACCTCGGCATCGGGCTGCCGACGCTCGTGCCGAACCACGTCCCGGCCGGCCGCCACCTCGTGCTCCAGTCGGAGAACGGGATCCTCGGCGTCGGCCCCTACCCCACCGAGGACGAGGTCGACCCCGACCTCATCAACGCGGGCAAGGAGACCGTGACACTCCTGCCGGGGGCGTCGGTCTTCGACTCGGCGACCAGCTTCGCCATGATCCGCGGCGGCAAGATCGACGCGGCCGTGCTCGGCGGCATGCAGGTCTCCGCGGCGGGCGACCTCGCCAACTGGATGATCCCCGGCAAGATGGTCAAGGGCCCCGGGGGCGCGATGGACCTCGTCCACGGCGCGGCGCGCGTCATCGTGCTCATGGAGCACGTCGCGCGCGACGGGTCCCCGAAGATCCTGCGCACCTGCTCGCTGCCGCTCACGGGCCGAGGCGTCGTGCACCGGGTCGTCACGGACCTCGCGGTGGTCGACGTGACGCCCGACGGCCTCGTGCTGCGCGAGACGGCGCCCGGCGTGAGCGTCGACGAGGTCCGCGCCGCCACGGAACCCGAGCTGCTCGTCGCGCTCGACCCGGCCCCGCTCGCGGCGTCGGGGACCGCCACGCCCGGCCCGGGTGCCGCCGGAGTAGCGTGAGGTGCACCGCGGCGCCGCACCCCTCGGCGCCGTCGCCGACACCGCCGTCCGCACCCCTGGAGGTCCCGTCATGAGCACCGCTCCTCTCGCGCCCGCGCGTCCCGACGACGTCGTGGTGGTCGCCGCCGCCCGCACCCCGCAGGGGCGCCTGCGCGGGGCCCTCGCCCCGCTGAGCGCCGTCGAGCTCGGCGCGGTCGCCGCACGCGCGGCCCTCGAGCGTTCCGGCCTGGGCGCCGACGTCGTCGACGCCGTGGTCGTCGGTCAGGTGCTCCAGGCGGGCGCCGGCCAGAACCCGGCCCGGCAGACCGCGGTGGGCGCCGGTGTCGGCTGGGACGTGCCCGCCGTGACCGTGAACAAGGTGTGCCTGTCGGGGCTCACCGCCGTGATCGACGGCACGCGGCTGATCCGCTCCGGCGAGGCCGAGGTCGTGCTCGTCGGCGGCCAGGAGTCGATGACGAACGCGCCGCACCTGCTGCCGGGCGCGCGCGCCGGCTTCGCCTACGGCGACGCGACGCTCGCCGACGCGGTGGCGCGGGACGGCCTCACGGACGCCTTCGACCGGGAGTCGATGGGCCTGTCGACGGAGCGGACCAACACGGGTGACGTGTTCGTGTCCCGCGAGGAGCAGGACGCGGTCGCGGCCGCCTCGCACCGGCGCGCCGCGGCCGCCTGGAAGGACGGCCTGCTCGACGCGGAGCTCGCCCCGGTGAGCGTGCCGCAGCGCCGCGGGGAGCCCGTCGAGGTGCGCGAGGACGAGGGCGTGCGTCCGGACACCACCGTCGAGGCGCTCGCGCGGCTGCGGCCGGCGTTCGACCCCGAGGGGACCATCACCGCGGGCAACGCGTCGCAGATCTCCGACGGCGCGGCGGCGCTCGTGCTCACGACGCGCGTCCGGGCCGAGCGCGAGGGCTGCCCCGTGCTCGCGACCGTCCGCACGTGGGGCCAGGTCGCCGGGCCCGACACGTCGCTGCACTCGCAGCCGGCGCGCGCGATCCGGCAGGCGCTGGACCGCGCGGGCTGGGACGTCGGCGACCTCGACGTCGTCGAGATCAACGAGGCCTTCGCCACGGTCGTCGCGGTCTCGACGCGCGTGCTCGACGTCGACCCGGAGGTCGTCAACGCCCAGGGCGGGGGCATCTCCCTCGGGCACCCGATCGGGGCGTCCGGGGCGCGGCTCGCCGTCCACGCGGCGCACGAGCTCGCGCGGCGTGGCGGCGGGCGGGCCGCGGTGGGCCTGTGCGGGGGAGGCGGCCAGGGCGAGGCGCTGCTGCTCGAGGCCTGAGGCTCCTCGGCGGACGGGCGGACGGGCGGACGGGCGGACGGGCGGTCAGTCCTGCACGACGGTCGTCCCGTCGCCGCCGTCGTCGACCGCGGGCGCGGGCCGGACTCGTACTCGACCCGGTTGCCGTTGCCGCTCGTGCGGACGTCGTCGACGCCGCCCGTCGAGACGCTCGCCCCGTGCCCGGAGATCAGCACCGTCCCGACGTGCCCTCGACGTCGACCACCGCGTCGTTCCCGGAGATCTCGAGGCTCTCCAGCTCGTCCGTCTCGACGTCGACGTCGTTGCCGTGCCCGGTGACGATCACGGACAGGCAGTCGCCGACGACGTCCACGCCGTTGTCGTTGCCCGTGATCTCGACGGCACCGCCCGCGCAGTCGAGGTCGACGTCGCGCGTGCCGTGCTCGGCGTACACCTGCCGGTCCGCGGGGTCGCGGGCTCCGTCGCCGGTCCCGGGATCCTCGCCGACGGCGTCGTCGTCGGCGTCGGCACGGTCGTCCGGTGCCGACGTCGTCACCGTCTCGGTCACCGTCGCGGTGGGCCCCTCGGGGTCGGACGAGCCGCAGGCGGACGTCGCGAGCGCGAGGAGCAGGCCCGCCGTCGCGGCGGTCACGGTCGTCAGGGGTCGGCGCACCCGGTCAGCGTAGGAAGCCGGCCCCCGCGACGCAGCACGAGGCACCGCCGGCACGGCGTCCCGTGGCGCGCGTCACACGGGCGGGGCGTGACGTTCGAGGAACGAGAAGACCTCGGTCTGGTCCACGCCCGGGAAAGCGCCCGCGGGCATGGCCGCGAGCATCGACGCGTGCGGGCGCGCGCTCGGCCACGCCTGGCCGGCCCAGCGCTCGGCGAGCTGCTCCGGCGGGCGGCGGCAGCACGCCTCGTCGGGGCAGCGCGACGCCAGCCGCCGCGTGGTGTCGCGCCCGAGGAACCACCGCACGTGCGCGAACGGCACGCCCACGCTCACCGAGAACAGCCCGTCCGCGCCGTCCTGGACGCGGCTCGTGCACCAGTACGTGCCGGCCGGGGTGTCGGTGTACTGGCTGAAGGGGCTGAGCCGGTCCTCGGCGTCGAAGATCGTGCGCGCCGTCCAGCTGCGGCACACGTGCTGGCCCTCCACGGCGCCGAGGGCGTCCGCGGGGAAGCGCACGCCGTCGTTCTCGTACGCCTTGTGGATCACACCCGAATCGTGGACCTTCATGAAGTGCACGCCGATGCCGAGGTGGCGCGTGGCGAGGTTGGTGAAGCGGTGCGCGGCGGTCTCGTAGGAGACGGCGAACGCGTCCCGCAGGTCCTCGATGGAGATCGCGCGCGCGTCCTTCGCGGCGCGCAGCGCCTTCACCGCGGCCCGCTCCGGCAGCAGGATCGCGGCGGCGAGGTAGTTCGCCTCGACGCGCTGGCGCAGGAACTCGCCGTACCCCTGCGGCTCGGCGTGCCCGAGGACGTACGGGGCGAGAGCCTGCAGGAGCGCCGACGTCGGGTTGGACCGTCCGCGCATCCGGTCGCTCGGCAGGTACACGCGCCGGTGCCGCAGGTCGAGCACGGAGCGCGTGGAGTGCGGGACGTCGGGCACGTGGTGGAGCGTGAAGCCGAGGTGCGCGGCGACGTCGGCGGCGACGCGCTGCGGCAGCGGCCCGCCCGTGTGCCCGACCCCGGCGAGCAGCTCGGCGGCCGCGCCCTCCAGCTCGGGGAAGTAGTTGTCCTGCGCCCGCATCGTCGCGCGCAGCTCGACGTTGGCGCGCCGGGCCTCCTCCGGGGTGGCGGCGCGCTCGGTGTGCAGGCGCTCGAGCTCGCGTCGCAGCGCGACGATCGTCTCCAGCGCGTCCGTGGGCAGCGACTTGCCGACGCGCACGGGCCGCAGCCCGAGCGACTCGAAGAGCGGCCCGCGCTGGGCGCGTTCCAGCTCGATCTCCAGCGCGTCGCGGCGTGAGGGCGGTTCCGGCGAGAGGACGTCGTCCAGGCTCGCGCCGAGCGCACGGGCCACGGCCTGGAGCTGGCTGAACCGTGGCTCGCGGCGGCCGTTTTCGAGGAGGGAGACCTGCGACGGCGCGCGGCCGATCGCCGCGCCGAGCTCTTCGAGCGTCATGCCGCGGACGGTGCGCAGGTGCCGGATGCGGCGGCCGATCGTCAGCGCGTCCGGCTCGCGCTCGAGCGGGAGCTGCGCACGCTCCGCCGGGCCACCGGGTCTCGTCGTCGGGATTGCCATGACTGACGGTGACACACGTCACTGCTTGCCGACAACAGAAGATCCGCGTTTCTTTCGCTCAGGAGGTCCTTGAGCACGGCACCCGGCCGGCACGAAGGTCGATCCACGACCTCGTCGAGGTCCCGCCACGACCGGCCCGCGCGACGCGGCCGGCACAGCACCAGGAGGACTTCCGTGAACAGGCCCACCATCGTCAGCCGTCGCTCCCCGTCCGAGTACGCGGGTGGCTCCCGCCGCCTCTCCCCCGCCGGTCCGGGCGCCATGCCGGGGCCGGCGGGCCGCCCGGGCCGCGCGCGCCCCGGGGACCAGACGCAGACCGCCGAGGAGATCGAGAGCGCGTGGGCCACGGACCCCCGCTGGTCCGGGCTGCGGCGCGACCACAGCGCTCAGGACGTCGTCGCGCTGCGCGGGTCCGTGCGCGAGGAGCACACGCTCGCACGTCGCGGCGCCGAGCGGCTCTGGGAGCTGCTGCACACCGAGGACTGGGTCCCCGCGCTCGGCGCGTACACCGGCAACCAGGCCGTGCAGCAGGTGCGCGCCGGGCTCCGGGCGATCTACCTGTCGGGGTGGCAGGTCGCCGCCGACGCCAACCTCTCCGGCCAGACCTACCCCGACCAGTCCCTGTACCCCGCCAACTCCGTGCCCGCCGTCGTCCGCCGCATCAACAACGCGCTGCTGCGCGCCGACCAGGTCGAGACGGCGGAGTCCGGGCGGCCGGAGCGGGACTGGCTCGCCCCCGTCGTCGCCGACGCCGAGGCCGGCTTCGGCGGACCGCTCAACGCCTACGAGCTCATGCACGCGATGATCGCCGCAGGTGCCGCCGGCGTGCACTGGGAGGACCAGCTCGCGTCGGAGAAGAAGTGCGGCCACCTGGGGGGCAAGGTGCTCGTCCCGACGGCGCAGCACGTGCGGACGCTGAACGCGGCCCGGCTAGCGGCCGACGTCGCGGGCGTGCCGACGGTCGTCGTCGCCCGCACGGACGCGCTCGCCGCGGACCTGCTGACGTCCGACGTCGACGAGCGCGACCGCCCCTTCCTCACGGGCGAGCGGACGGCGGAGGGCTACCACCGCGTGCGCCCGGGCTTCGACGCGGTCGTCGCGCGCGGCCTCGCGTACGCCCCGTACGCCGACCTGCTCTGGGTCGAGACCGGCACGCCGGACCTCGACCTCGCGCGGCGCTTCGCCGAGGCGGTGCACGCCGAGCACCCGGGCAAGAAGCTCGCCTACAACTGCTCGCCGTCGTTCAACTGGCGCCGGCACCTCGACGACGCCCAGATCGCCGGCTTCCAGAAGGAGCTGGCCGCGATGGGCTACGCCTTCCAGTTCATCACGCTGGCCGGCTTCCACGCCGTCGCGCACTCGATGTTCGAGCTCGCGCGCGGCTACCGCGAGCGCGCCATGAGCGCCTACGTCGAGCTGCAGGAGGCCGAGCTCGCCGCCGAGGCCGACGGGTACACCGCCACCCGCCACCAGCGGGAGGTCGGCACGGGGTACTTCGACCGGGTCGCGACGGCTCTGAACCCCGACGCCGCCACCCTCGCCCTCGCCGGCTCCACCGAGACCGCCCAGTTCCACTGACCAGCTCGCGAGGTAGAACCGGAGGCGTCGAGGTAGAGCTCGCGGAGCTCTACCTCGACGCCGGGGGTTCTATCTCGCGGACCGACCGCCCGGAGCAGACATGTCCACCCTCAGCACCACCACCACGCCGACCCCACCGAACACCTCCACCACGCCTGCGGCCCCGGCCAGCCACGCGCCGTCGGGCGCCCTGCGCGTCCAGGGCGCGCTCGGCCCGCGCTACCGCGACTCCTCACGCCCGAGGCCCTGGACTTCCTCACCCTGCTGCACGACCGGTTCCTCTCCCGCCGCCACGAGCTGCTCCTCGACCGGCAGCAGCGGCGCCAGGAGGTCGCGGACGGGATCGACCCCGACTTCCGCGCGGCGACCCGCCCGGTCCGCGACGACCCGACGTGGCGCGTCGCCGGCTCGGCCGGTGCACCCGGGCTGGAGGACCGGCGCGTCGAGATCACCGGCCCCACCGACCCGAAGATGACGATCAACGCGCTCAACTCGGGCGCGAAGGTGTGGCTCGCGGACGCGAGGACGCGTCGTCGCCCACGTGGCGCAACGTCGTCGAGGGGCAGCTCGCGCTGCACGACGCGATCCGCGGGACGCTCACGCACACCACGGCCGAGGGCAAGCAGTACCGCCTGCGCTCGACCACGCTCACCGACCTGCCGACCATCGTCTTCCGCCCGCGCGGTGGCACCTCGTCGAGAAGCACCTGACCTACGTCGACCGGGCCGGCATGAGCGTGTCCGCGTCGGCGTCGCTCGTCGACGCGGGGCTGTACCTGTTCCACAACGCGCGCGAGCTCGTCGAGCGCGGGCGCGGGCCGTACCTGTACCTGCCGAAGCTCGAGGGGTACCGCGAGGCGCGGCTGTGGAACGACGTGTTCCTCCTCGCCCAGGAGCATCTCGGGCTCCCGCGGGGCACCGTCCGCGCGACCGTGCTCATCGAGACGCTGCCCGCCGCGTTCGAGATGGAGGAGATCCTGCACGAGCTCCGCGAGCACTGCGCCGGCCTCAACGCCGGCCGCTGGGACTACCTGTTCTCCGTCATCAAGGAGTACCGCGCCCGCGGCGAGACGTACGTGCTGCCCGACCGCGCGCAGGTCACCATGACCGCGCCGTTCCTGCGCGCGTACACCGAGCTGCTCGTCGCCACGTGCCACCGGCGGGGCGCGCACGCGATCGGCGGGATGAGCGCGTTCATCCCGGACCGCCGCCGGCCCGACGTCACCGCGCGCGCCGTCGAGCAGGTGCGCGCCGACAAGCGCCGCGAGGCGACGGACGGGTTCGACGGGACGTGGGTCGCGCACCCCGACCTCGTCGACGTCGCGCGGGCCGAGTTCGACGCGGTGCTGGGCGACGCGCCGCACCAGGTGGCGCGGCAGCGCGACGACGTGCGCGTCGGGCAGCACGAGCTGCTCGACGTCGGCTCGGCCCGCCGGGACGGTGCGGGCGTGACGGCGGCCGGGCTGCGCTCGAACGTCTCGGTCGCCGTGCGCTACGTGGAGTCCTGGCTCCGCGGCGTGGGCGCCGCGGCGATCGATCACCTCATGGAGGACGCCGCGACCGCGGAGATCTCCCGGTCCCAAGTCTGGCAGTGGATCGCGTCGGGGACCCGCACGGAGAACGGTGTGCCGATCACCCGCGCACGCGTGGAGGCGCTGCTCGCCGAGGTCGTCGAGGACCTGCCCCGCCCCGCGGGGAACCGCGTCGACGACGCCGCCGCGGTGTTCCGCGCCGTCGCGCTCGGCGACGACTTCCCGACGTTCCTCACGGTCGGGGCGTACTCCCGGTTCCTCGTGGGCTCGGACGTCGACCAGCCCTGACCCGACGGCGGCCTCGCCCGTCCCGGCGGCACCACCGGGACGGGCGAGGCCGCGTCGCCGTCGAGAGGCACCTCGGCGGTGTGGGAGGATCCGCTCGCGCGCCGCACGTCGAGGTCGACCGGGCGAGCACGTTATCTCGCCGAGCCACGGAGCCGCACGTGAGCGACCTCTTCGCCCCGCCGACCCGACAGTCCGCGCCCCCTGCGCTCGAGCCGTTCGCGCCACCGCGGGCACCGTCGCCCCCACCGCCCCTGCCCCCGCTCCCGGCGCGCGGGCCCTCGGCGACGACGGTCGGGGTCGTCACCGCGGTCGTCGGCCTCGCGCTCGGCGTGGGGGCCGGGGTCTGGCTCGGTCGGACGGTCCCCGGCCCGACGGACGCGACGCCCGCCGTCGAGACGACCGGCCAGGCTCTCGACGACACGCTCGACGAGTCCACCGACGAGACGCCCGACCCGGCGACCGAGGAGGGCACCTCCGGTGCCGACCACGTGCGGGCGCCGCGCGCGACGTCGGAGCCGGGCGTCGTCGTCGACCGCGCCGACCCGGCGGACTACCCGGACGGCGGCGGGCCCACGGACCCCTGGCCGTTCGACGCGGCCTACACGGGCGACCGGTGGGACATCGAGGTCGGGACGCCGTGGCACGGCACGGCCCCGGTGCTCGCGCACGACCCGGCCAACGTCGGCCCCCCGGACGGCAGCCAGTACTGGATCGTGCCCGTCGCGGCGACCTACACCGGGCACCTGCCCTCTGCCGACCCGTCCGACCAGGTCGACGTCGTGTTCGTCGACCCGTCCGGCGTGGTGCACTCCGACGGGTGCGGGGCCGTCCCGGCCGCGCTCGCCAACGCTCCCGACGTCGCGCCCGGCGAGACGGCCGAGGGGCGCCTGTGCGTGACCGTCCCCCTCGGGGCCGACGGGATCTGGAGGGTCACCGTCGGCGGGTCGATGCCCATCTACCTGTCCACGGAGAGTTGACGATGACCCCGCCACCTGCCCCGGCCGTGCAGGCCGACGCGCGCACCGATCCCTTCCAGGTCTCTCCGCCGCCCCCGAGCGGACGGCCTCGACCGCCGCAGCGGCGGCCCACTACGACGCGACGGCGCGTCGTAGTGGGCACGCTGTCCGGCGCGGCCGCGTTCGTCGTCGCCGCGACGCTGTCCTTCGCCGTGTCGTACGCCGTCGAGAACGGCGAGGCGCTGCTGGTGTCGCCCGACGACCTCGCGGAGGGGACCTGGGACGACGACGCGTGGTCCGAGGTCTGGGCGGACTCGTCCGCGCCCGGCACGCTCGACGACCCGTGGCCCGTCGGCGTCACGGTCTACGCCCCGGTGTGGGACGTCACGCTCGGCACCCCCCGCGACGCGACCGCCGAGATCCTTGCCGCCGACCCGGCGAACGTGCCTCCCCCGGACGGCACGGAATACTGGGTCGTCCCCGTCGCGGCGTACTTCTGGGGCGACGGGAGCGCGAGCGTCGAGAACGGCGAGGCGGTCCGCCTCACCTTCGTCGACACGACGGGTGTCGAGCACACCGCGACGTGCGGGGCGGTTCCGGGTGAGCTCGTCACGACGGGCGCCGTGACCTGGGAGACGACGCTCGTCGGGTCCCTGTGCGTCGCCGTGCCCGCCGGCGCCGACGGGGTGTGGCGGCTCGCGCCCGGCGACGTGCCGCCCGTGCACCTCGAGGCCGCGGACTGAGACCGCCACGCACGTCGACGCCCGACCCGGCAAGCCGTGCTCACCCCTCGCTCTCGTCGTCCGCGGGCTCCCGGGTGGAGCGGTTCGCCTCGAGGGCGCGCTCGATGTCGAGCACCATCGCGCCGGCAGCCAGGTAGTCGTCGCCCGTCCCGTGCGACCGCTCGTGCGCCAGGGACGTGCGCAGCGCGTGCACGGCCTCGTACGCCGGGCCGCGGTCCGCGTCGTCCCCGTCGCGGACCACGACGGCGAGCGCGCTCAGCGCCTCGCCTGCCGGGTGCCGCAGGTGCGCGCCGAGCACCTGGTTGTCGACGTCCTCGCGCTCCCCCTCGGTGAGGATCCGCACGAGGTCGGTGACGACCGACGTCGTCATGAGCAGGCGCTCGGACCGGTTCTGCTGCCGCTGCAGCCGTTCCCGGTTCCGCCGGGCGCGGATGTTGAGCTGCTGCGCCTCGCGCGCGTGGTCGACCGCCTGGCGCGCGCCGTCGACCGCCGGGTCGACGGCGCGACGACGCTCCTCCCACTCGTCGGCGCGCGGTGCCCGGTCGCCGTGCAGCCGCCCGCGAGCGCCTCCAGCTGGTCGGCGAGCACGTCGCGGAGCTGGTCGAGCGCGGCCTCGGACGGGCCGAGCGGCAGCGGCGGGGCGACGAGGTTCACGAGCACGCCGACGGCGGCACCGAGGACGACGAGTCCGAGGAACGCGAGGATGTAGTCCGACTGGTCCTGCGTGCCCCCGATGACGAGCACGAACAGCGCCGACGTCACCGTCCACTGGCTCATGTCCCCGAGGGTGCGCCACGCGGCGAGGAGGCTCGCCACGATGACCGTGACCGCGATGGTCAGCGAGTCGACCGGCAGCAGCCGGTCCAGCAGCGCCGCCGCCGTGGCGCCGACGACGATCGCGAGCGTCGCCCGGATCGACTGCCCCACGGACCGCGACGCCGTCGACGACGTCGCGACCACGGCCCCGAGCGGCGCGTAGTACCGGTAGTCGGCGAACGGGTCGGGCACGGCGAGGGCCAGCAGCCACGCCACCCACCACGCCAGCCCCGCGGCGATGCCGGTGCGGAACGCCGTCGACCAGGTGGGCTGGTGCACGGAGAGGGTGCGTACCACGCTGGAGGCCCTGCGCCGGAGCGCGGTCGACGCGTCGGGCGCGGTACGGATGGTCGGCATGGCCCCATCCTGCGAAGAGTCGCGGAGGCTCGCAGGCCGGGTGCAGCGTGGCGTGGCACACGTCGCGTGTCCTCAGCGGCGGACGCCGCTCAGCCCCTCCCACTCGTCGTCGGTGAGCAGGCGCGACCGGATGAGGAACCGCACGCCCTCGGGCGCCTCGACGCTGAAGCCGGCGCCGCGGCCGGGCACGACGTCGATCGTCAGGTGCGTGTGCTGCCAGTACTCGAACTGGGCGCGGCTCATCCAGACCGGCACGGTGAACGGTTCCCCCGCCGTGGTGCCCGCCGCCGCGCCTGCCTGGGTGTCGACGACGAGGTCGCCGAGGTGGACGTCGGCGTCGGACGTGAGGAAGTCGCCCTGCGGGTAGCACATGGGCGACGACCCGTCGCAGCAGCCGCCGGACTGGTGGAACATCAGCTCGCCGTGGGTCGTGCGCAGCCTCGCGAGCAGCGCGGCGGCGGCGTCGGTCAGCGCGACCCGCGCGGGTGGCGCGACGAGATCGGGCGAGCGGGCGTCGTCGGGCACGGGGACCTCCTGGCGGGGACGGACGAGAACGACGTCGCTCGCTGCCGAGCACGAGGTCGGTGCCGTGATGACGCTCAGAACGACGTCAACCCCGTGCTCGGCGGCGGGCGGGACCCCGTGAGCGCGACGTGACCGATGCCGTCGCCGAGGAGGACGCGCCGCCGCTGCACGAGGTACGTGCCGACCACGGGCGCGGACAG
>NZ_MKKH01000041.1 GCF_001942335.1 Cellulosimicrobium sp. CUA-896
CATCGCGAGGATGAGGAGCGCCAGGAGCTTGCCGAACCGGTCCAGCTGGCGCGTGAGCGGCGTCTCGAGGCTGCGGACCTCGGAGATCATCGTCTGGATGCGGCCGATCTCGGTGCGGTCGCCGGTGCGGTGACGGCGACGCGACGCTGCCGCGCCGGCCGCGGCCGCGGCCACTCGCGCCCGCGGCCGGCGACCGCGGACGCACGCCGCGCGCCCGGGACCCCGCTGCCCGAGTTCGACGCCGACTCGACGGTGGGCGCACCGTCCGCCCCGGGATTTCCTGCGACCGTCGTGCCCGTGGCGCCCGGCGCGCAGGTGCTCGCCAGCTCCGCACGGCTCTCCGACGACGGCGCCCGCGTCGACGTCACGCTCAACCTGCGCTCGCAGGAGCCGGTCGACGCGCTCACCGCGTACTACGCGCAGACGCTGGGCGCCGCGGGGTTCACCGTCTCCCCGGCGACGGTGCCGAGCGCCCTCACCTCCCTGACGACCTTCGTGCGCGCGACGGCGCCGGACGGGCCGGCCGAGTCCGTCGCGGTCGGCGTGCTCGACGACGAGACCCAGCGGCTCGTCACCATCAGCGGCCAGGTCGTCCCCGGCTGACCGCCGTCGCATAGGCTGCCCCCGTGCCGAACGGGACCACCGCCTCCTCCAGCCCGTCGACCGGGACCGCCCCGGTCGGGACGCAGAGCGCCGCGACGCTCGTCGACCGCGAGGGCGTGCGCGCCGGGGTGGACGACGCGCTGCGCGACGCGTGCGCCTCGATGGCCGACGAGCTCGTCGCCACCCACCCGGACGGCGAGCCGCTGGCCCGCGCCACCGAGGAGCTCCTCGCGGGCGGCAAGCGCCTGCGCGCCGCCTTCTGCTACTGGTCCTGGCGCGCCCACGGCGGCGACCCGCAGGACGCGCGCCGCGCCGTCGTGCTGCGCGCCGGCGCCGCCCTCGAGCTGTTCCAGGCGGCCGCGCTGTTCCACGACGACGTCATGGACGCCTCGGACACGCGGCGCGGGCGACCGACCGCGCACCGCGCCTTCGCCGCGCGCCACCGTGCGGCCGGGTGGTCCGGCGACCCCGACCGGTACGGCGAGAGCACCGCCATCCTGCTCGGCGACCTCGCGCTCATCGCGAGCCACCGCGACCTGGGTGACGCCCTCGTCGGGGTCCCCGCCGACGTCGCGGCACGCGCGCGCGGCGTGTTCGGCCGCATGCAGACCGAGGTGACCGTCGGGCAGTACCTCGACGTCCACGCCCAGGTGCTGCCGTGGGGCGAGGACCTGCGCGCGGACGAGGAGCGGTCCCGCGCCGTGGTCCGGGCCAAGTCCGCGCGGTACTCCGTGGAGCACCCGATCGCGCTCGGGGCCGCCCTCGCGGGCGCGGACGACGACGCCGTCGCGGCCACCTCCGCGTTCGGCCTGCCCGTCGGCGAGGCGTTCCAGCTGCGCGACGACGTGCTGGGCGTCTTCGGCGACTCGCGCGTCACGGGAAAGCCGGCGGGCGACGACCTGCGCGAGGGCAAGCGCACCCTGCTCGTGGTCCGTGCGCTCGGCGCGGCCTCGCCGACGGAGCGGGACCTGCTGCGCTCGCGGCTCGGCGACGCGGGGCTCGACGAGGCCGCCGTCGACACGCTGCGCGGGGTGCTCGTCCGCACGGGCGCGCTCGGTTCCGTCGAGACGCTCATCGACGAGCTCACGGCGCAGGCGTTCGACGCCCTCGCCACGGCGCACCTGGCGGAACCTGGCGCGACGATGCTCGGGATGCTCGCGCGCGCGGCGGTCGAACGCGCGTCCTGACCGGGGTGCTCGACGGCCCGGGGGGCTCGAGGGCCGCCCAGGGCTCGACGGCGCACCCGCGCGGGGCGCCCCGTCAGGCCTGGGACTGCGCCACGCGGCGCACGTGCGCCTTGCGGCCCGCCAGCAGCGCGTCGATCGGCGCCTCGCCGAGCTCGTCGTCGCGCCGGAACAGCCACTCGACGATCTCCGCGTCGGCGAAGCCCGCGTCCCCGAGCACGACGATCGTCCCCTGGAGGCTCGCGAGGACGCCCAGGCGGTCGTCGTCCCCCGGACGCGGCGTTCGCCGGGTCGACGAGGTGGAGCGGGACGAGGAAGCGCGCCGGGACCTGGAAGGTCGAGCGCTCGCCCCGCCGCACGCCGACGAGGCGGCGCTCCTGCAGGATCCGGCGCACCTTGCCGACGTCGGTGCCCAGGGCCTCCGCGACGTCCGGGAGGGTCAACCACTCGCCCACGAGGGCGTCGAGGGCGGTGGGCTCGGCGGGGCCGGTCGGGGCGTCGGCGTCACGGTCGTTCACGCGGACAGCCTACGGCGAGCCGCGGCACGTCACCCGCGACCCGTGCCCCGGGCTCACGGGATCGCCACATGTCGCCGCCTAGACTTCGTCCGTGGCCACCGTGACGACCGATCCCCTCGTAGGCCGCCTGGTCGACGGGCGGTACGAGGTCGTGTCGCGCATCGCCCGCGGCGGCATGGCCACCGTCTACCGCGCGGTCGACCGGCGCCTCGACCGCGACGTCGCGCTGAAGATCATGCACCCGCACCTCGCGGAGGGCGCGACCGGTGCCGACTTCGTCTCACGGTTCCGCCGCGAGGCCCGCTCCGCGGCGCGGCTCACCCATCCCGGGCTCGTCGCGGTCTACGACCAGGGGCTCGACGGCGAGACGAGCTACCTGACCATGGAGTTCGTCGCGGGGTCGAACCTGCGACGCCTCCTGCTGACCGAGGGCACGCTCTCGCTGGGCCGCACGCTCGACGTCCTCTCCGAGGTGCTCGACGCGCTCGCCGCCGCGCACCGCGCGGGCCTCGTCCACCGGGACGTCAAGCCCGAGAACGTGCTGCTCGACACGGACGGGCGCCTCAAGGTCACGGACTTCGGGCTCGCGCGCGCCGTCAACGACGTCACGTCGACGACGACCGGCACCATCCTCGGGACGGTCGCCTACCTCTCCCCCGAGCTCATCGCGACCGGCGCCTGCGACGCGCGCACGGACGTGTACGCGGTCGGGATGCTCGCCTACGAGATGCTCCTCGGCTCCGTCCCCCACACCGGGTCGACGCCGATCCAGGTCGCCTTCCAGCACGTCAACAACGACGTGCCCCCCGCGTCGGACGCCGCCCCGTGGATCGGGCCGGAGGTCGACGGCCTGCTGTGCGCGCTCGCGGCGCGCGACCCGGCGGACCGCCCCGCCGACGCCGCGGCCGCCCTCGCGCTCGTGCGCTCGGTGCGCGCCGCGCTCGACCCCGCGGACCTGGAACGGCGCGTGGACCCGCCCGCGGGCACGCACCCGACGGAGGCGTCCGCCGAGGCACCCGCGGGACGCGCCGCGACCGGCGCCGTCGCACCGGTCCGAGCGGCCGACGGGACGGCCCCGACCGCGACGCTCGCCGCCCTGAGCCTGCACGAGCGCGAGGCGGCGGGCCTCACCGAGCCCCTCGCCGTCGGGCACGTCGTCACCCCGACGACGCTGACCGGCCCGCCGGCGGCCGCCGGCACCGGCGGGCGCCCCCGCACCGGGCGTGCGCGCCCCCTGGTGTGGACGCTCGTCGTCCTGCTCGTGCTGGCCGCGGGCGGCGGCGCGGCCGCGTGGTGGTTCACCTCGGGCCCCGGTGCCTTCACCACGGTCCCGGACGGACTCGCCGGCGCCTCCCAGGCCGAGGCGCGGGGCGTGCTCGACGAGGCCGGGCTCGACGCCTCCGTCGAGGAGCGCTACGACGACACCGTCCCCGCCGGTGCCGTCGTGTCGAGCGACCCGTCCTCGGGCGACGCGGTCCGCAAGGACGGGAGCGTCCAGCTCGTCGTCTCGCGCGGCGTCCGGATGCTCACCGTCCCGACGGGTCTCGTGGGGGCGACGCAGGACGACGCGACGTCCGCCCTGCAGAGCGCCGACCTCACGCTCGGCGAGCCGATCCCCGAGCACCACGACGAGGTCCCGGCCGGCCAGGTGATGGCCGTCACCGACCCCGAGGGCGGCACGATCGAGGAAGGGTCGACGATCCGGCACGACGTCCCCGTCGTCCTCACGGTCTCCGCCGGACCGGCACCGGTCGTCGTGCCGCAGGTCACCGGTGCCGAGCGGGACGCCGCGGTGCGCACCCTCGAGGACGAGGGGCTCGTCGTCGAGGTGACGGAGGAGTACTCCGAGACGGTGCCCGCCGGCACGGTGGTACGCCAGGACCCCGAGGAGGGGTCGGACGTCGTGCGCACGGACACGGTCGCCGTCGTGGTGTCCCTCGGCCCCCCGCTCGTCGAGGTCCCGAACACCTACGGCCGCAACGCCGAGGACGCCGAGAAGGCGCTCACCGACGCCGGCTTCGCGGTCGAGGTCCGCCACCCGCAGGGCATCACCCCGCTCAACATCGTCTACGCCCAGGACCCGCCAGGCGGCGACGGCCGGACGGCGCCCAAGGGTTCGACGATCGTCATCAACGTCTTCTGACGGCTGCCGACGGCGTGCGCCGCGCGTCCCGCGGCCACCGGTCCGGCTGCGCCGCCGGAGGCTCAGCGTCGCAGCATCTCCGCGACCTGGAACGCCATCTCCAGCGACTGCTGGTGGTTCAGCCGCGGGTCCACGAGCGTCTCGTACCGCAGCGCGAGGCCGGCGTCGTCGATCTCCTCCGACCCGCCGAGCACCTCGGTGACGTCGTCGCCCGTGAGCTCGACGTGCAGCCCGCCCGGGACCGTGCCCGCGGCGCGGTGCACCTCGAAGAACCCGCGGACCTCGTCCAGCACGTCGTCGAATCGCCGCGTCTTGTACCCGCTCGCGGACGTGATGGTGTTGCCGTGCATCGGGTCGGTGACCCACGTGACGGGCACCTGCTCGCGCGCGACGGCCTCGACGAGCGGCGGCAGCGCGTCGCGCACCCGTCCCGCGCCCATGCGGGAGATGAACGTGAGCCGCCCGGGCACACGACCCGGGTTCAGCCGCTCGGCGAGGGCGAGCGCGTCGTCGGGCGTGGTGGTGGGGCCGAGCTTGACCCCGATCGGGTTCGCCACGCGCGACAGGAAGTCGACGTGCGCGCCGTCGAGCTGGCGGGTGCGCTCCCCGATCCACAGGAAGTGGGCGGAGGTGTCGTACGCGTCGCCGGTGCGCGAGTCCAGCCGCGTGAGGGCCCGCTCGTAGTCGAGCACGAGGGCCTCGTGGCTGACGAACATCTCGACGGTGCGCAGGGCGTCGAAGTCCGCGCCGCACGCGTGCATGAAGCGGATCGCGCGGTCGATCTCGGACGCCGTCCGCTCGTAGCGCGCGTAGGCCGGGTTGCGCATGAACCCGCGGTTCCACTCGTGCACCTGGCGCAGGTCCGCGAAGCCGCCCGTGGTGAACGCGCGCACCACGTTCCAGGTGGCGGCGGAGATCCGGTACGCCTCCACGAGCCGTTCCGGGTCGGGCACGCGCGCCTCGGGCGTGAACGCGTGGCCGTTGACCATGTCGCCCCGGTACGCCGGCAGCGTCACGCCGTCGCGCGTCTCGGTGTCCGCGCTGCGCGGCTTGGCGTACTGCCCGGCCATCCGGCCCATCTTCACCACGGGCATGCTTGCGCCGTGCGTGAGGATGACGGCCATCTGCAGGATGGTGCGGACCTTGTTCCGGATGCGGTCGGCGTTCGCCTCGGCGAACGTCTCCGCGCAGTCGCCGCCCTGGAGCAGGAACGCCTCGCCGCGGCCCGCGGCCGCGAGGCGCGAGCGCAGAGTGTCCGCGGCGGCGGGCACCACGAGCGGCGCGGAGGCCGCGAGGCGCTCGCGCACGTCGGCGAGAGCCGACTCGTCCGGCCACGTCGGCTGCTGGAGCGCGACGAGGGACCGGAAGTGGTCGAGGCCCACGGCCTCCGGCTCGCTCGTGGTGGTCATCGTCGTCCCGCCGTCAGTGCGCGGCCGGGGCGGCCGGCACGAGCGGCTGGCCGATGCCCGCGAGCAGGTCGCCGAACCACTGCTGCGAGACGTCGAACGCCTTGCCGCCCGCGATGCGGGGGAACTCGATGGCGCGCAGGCGGTCGCCGTTCTCCTCGTCGTGCCCGATGACGCCGGACTCGCCGCGCAGCGCGCAGTCGACCGCGAGGTCGGTCATGGACTTGATGAGGCGCAGGTCCTCGGCGTTCGCCGCGGCGGCGCGCGAGAAGTAGCCCGACTTCTGGACCATGACCTTCTCGGCGCCGAGCTTCTCCGCGAACTGCTTCGCGAACCACTGGCCCGGGTTGATCGTGTCGAGCTTGACGTGGCCGAACGGGTCGCGCTGCACGGTCTCCCCCGCGGCCTCGAGCTGCGCGACGATCTCGTGCATGCCCGCGCCCTCGGACAGGAAGATGTTGACGTTCCCGATCTCGTCCATGACGCCCTTGAGCCGCGCGGCCTCCCCGTCGAGGTCCAGCGCCAGCTCGGGCAGGAAGACCGCGTGCACGTCCCAGCGCTCGCGCGTCAGGCCGAGGCTCGGGACCCACTCCTGGGCGTCGAGCCACTTGCGGTACTCGGCGGCCGCCGCGGCGGTGAGCCAGCCGCAGTGGCGGCCCATGACCTCGTGCACGATGAGCATGCGCGGGCCGGAACGGTGCTCGCCGATGACGTTGGCCGCGAACCCGGCGGCCTCCTCGGCGGCGGTCCACGCGCCGAGCGACTGGCGGATCGGCACGACGTCGTTGTCGATCGTCTTCGGCAGGCCCACGACCGTGAGCTCGTAGCCGTTCTCGTGCAGGTACGCGGCGAGGTCCGCGGCCGTGGTGTTCGTGTCGTCGCCGCCGATCGTGTGGAGCACGTCCACGCCGTCGGCCTTGAGCTGCTCGGCCGCGACCTTCAGCGGGTCCTGCCCCTCCTCCACGAGACCGCGCTTGACGCAGTCGGCCGCGTTGGTGAGCTTCACGCGCGAGTTGCCGATCGGCGAGCCGCCGAACCGGTGCAGGACGCCGGCCTTCTTCCGCCCCTCCTCGTCGACGACGATCTTCGTGCCGGTCAGCAGGCCGTGGTAGCCGTACTGGTACGCCACGATCTCGATCTCCGGGTCGAGCTCGGTGTAGCGCTCGATGAGACCGCCGACGGCGGAGGACAGGCACGGGGCGAAGCCGCCGGCGGTGAGGAGGGCGACGCGACGAACCGACATGTGAACTCAGAACCTCTCGTGGGTCGGGGATCCGTGGACGGGATCTTCCGGCACCCGGCGCCGCCTTGCGCGGCCCGCTCGGCGGGGCGGCAGCGGCGACGGGGCCGTGGGCGCGACGACCGGCCGCCGGCGGCGTCCGGATCGGCCCTGGTCAGTCTACTGACGCCGCACCGGGCTCCGGCGGCGGTTCCGGCACCTGGACGTCGGGGGCGGGTCGTCCGCCGGGGGCGCCGCCGCCTTCCGCGCCGCCCCGGTGCCCGGCCGCGATGCGCGCCTTGGCCGTCGCCGCGTAGATGTCGACGTACTCCTGCCCCGAGAGCCGCATGATCGCGTACATGATCTCGTCCGCCACGGCGCGCAGGATGAACCGGTCGTTCTCCATGCCCTGGTAGCGCGAGAAGTCGAGCGGCTCGCCGACGACGACGCCGATGCGCATCGGCGTCGGGATGACCTTGCCGATCGGCTGCGCGATGTTCGTCCCCACCATCGCGACGGGCACGACGGGCGCACCGGACTCGAGCGCGAGCCGGGCCACGCCGGTCTTGCCGCGGTACAGCCGCCCGTCCGGGCTTCGCGTGCCCTCGGGGTAGATGCCGAACAGGTCGCCGTCGCGCAGCACGCGCAGCCCTGTGTTCAGCGCGGCCTCGCTCGCCTTGCCGCCGGACCGGTCCACGGGGATCGTGCCGACGCCGCGCATGAACCCGGCCGTGAGGCGCCCCTTGACGCCCGTGCCCGTGAAGTAGTCGGACTTGCCGAGGAACTGGACCTTGCGCCCGAGCACGAGCGGGAGGATGAACGAGTCGATCACCGCGAGGTGGTTGCTGGCGAGGATCGCGCCGCCGGAGTCCGGCACGTTCTCCACGCCCCGCGTCCAGGGACGGTACAGCAGCCGCAGCAGCGGCCCGACCATCACCTGCTTCATGAACCAGTAGAACAACGTTCCTCCTCGCGGGGTCCCGGCACGGGACGTGCATCCGACTCTAGAGTGATTGTCATGGCCGCACCGAATGCCAGCCGGACCCGGCGGAGCCCGACGACGTCGCCGGGTCCCGCGCCGAGCCCACGCCCGAGCCCCGCGACGACGACCGGACCGCACCGGCCGACCCGACACGCAGCGGGGAGCCCGTCGCCCGGGACGACGACGCGCCCGTCGACGTGGAGGCGCAGTGGGCCGGGATCGTCGCGGGCCTGGACGACCTGTCCGGCCTCGGCCCCGAGGACCGCCCCCGCGGCGGCGACGAGGCACCGCCCGCGCGCGACGCCCCGCCCGGCCCCGCGGGGCGCACGACGGGCAGCGACGCCCTGGGGTCGGTCCCGGTCGCCCCCTGGGTGCGCCCGACCGGGCCGCGCGACTGGCCCGCCACGCCGGAGGTCGAGGCCCTCGAGGAGGCGGAGAGCCACTTCGTCCCCCCGGACCCCCCGCTCGTGCTCGGCCGGGACCCGCTCCTGACGATGGCGTGGGCGCTCGTCGTCGGGGTGCCCGTCCTGCTCCTCGTGCTGCTCGTCCTTGCCCGCCCGTTCCCCGTCGTGGTCGCGCAGGTCGGCGGCGCGGCGTTCCTCGCCGGCCTGGCGGTCCTCCTGTGGCGCATGCCCCACCGGCGCGACGACGACCACGCGGGGCCGGGCGCGGTGGTCTGAGCGGTCAGCGGCGCGCCAGGTCGGCGGCACCGACGATGCCGGCCTCGTTGCCGTGCTCGGCCAGCTCGATCTGCGCCTCCGGGCGGTGCCCGCGCGCGGACAGCTGCTCGGCGAACGCGCGCCGGACCGGCTGCAGCAGCAGGTCGCCGGCGGCGCCGACGCCGCCGCCGATGACGATGAGTTCGGGATCGAGCAACGCGGTGACGGAGGCGGCCCCCTCGCCGATCCAGCGCCCGAGGTTGGCGAGGAGCTCGACGGCGAGCGGGTCGCCCTCCTGCCCCGCCTGCGTGATCTGCGGGCCGGTGAGCTTCGCCGGGTCGCCGCCGCACAGCTCGAGGAGGCGCTCCGCGCGGTCCGGCTGGGCGATTAGGGCGCCTGCGCGTCCCGCACCAGCGCGGTGCCCGACGCGTACTGCTCCCAGCAGCCCTCGTGCCCGCACCCGCAGTAGTGCCCGCCCGGCACGACGCGCATGTGCCCGACCTCGGCCGCGACGCCCCACTTGCCGCGCACGAGCGCGCGGTCGACCACGATCGCGCCGCCGAGCCCCGTGCCGACGGTGAGCATGAGCATGTCGGTCGCGTCGCGCGCGACCCCGAACTGGAACTCCGCCCACCCGGCGGCGTTGGCGTCGTTCTCCACGACGATCGACACGTCGTCGTCGCCGAGGAGGTCACGCACGTTCCGGGCCAGCGGGTACTCGCGCCACGCGATGTTGGGGGCGAAGAGCACGGACGTGCGGTCGGGGCTCACGAAGCCGGCCGCCGCGAGGCCGATCGCCCCGACGTCGTGCTTCGTCGACAGCTCGACGTAGACGTCGGCGATCGCGCGGTCGATGCTCGCCACGTCGTCGGGCTCGGTGTCGCGCCGCGTCTGGGCGAGGATCCTGCCCTCCTCGTCGACGACACCGGCCGCGATCTTCGTCCCGCCGATGTCCACACCGATCGCGTGCATGTCCCGTCCTCTTCGATAGTCCTGGCTGGGCAGATGGCCGGCGGCCGGACAGCCGCGGCCGGCGCGTCGGGGCAACGCGGGGGAACTCCTCGCTCGGGCGAAACGTTGCGCAAGCAGCGCACAGCGAGTGCAGCCTACCGACTCGCGGAGGTCCCCGGCACGCTGCGCCACTGGGTAGTGTTCTCCCACCGTCGACTACTGCCACTGGAGCCAGAATGGACGAGATCAGCGCACCCCGGATCGTCGAGGTCGATCCCTCGCGGAACCTCAACGACCTGCTCGCGGAGCGCGTCGCCGCCGACCCGTCGGCGCCCATGGTCGAGCGCCGCACGGGACCGGGCGGGGCCTGGGAGGCGCTCAGCGCCCGCGAGTTCGACGCCGAGGTCGTCGCCGTCGCGAAGGGGTTCGTCGCCCGGGGGGTCCGGCCGGGGGACCGCGTCGGCATCATGTCGCGCACGCGCTACGAGTGGACGCTCCTGGACTGGGCGTCCTGGGCGGCCGGCGCGGTGCCGGTGCCGCTGTACGAGACGTCGAGCGCCGAGCAGGTGCAGTGGATCCTGTCGGACGCCGACGTCCGGCTCCTCGTCGTCGAGACCGAGGAGCACGCGGCGACGGTCGCCGAGGTCCGCGACCGGGCGCCGTCGCTGACCGACGTGCTCGTGATCGACTCCGGGGCCGTCGCCACGCTCGTGGCCGAGGGCGCCGACGTCGACGACGCCGAGATCGGCCGCCGGCGCGCGAGCGCCGACCTCGCGGACCTCGCCACGATCATCTACACGTCCGGCACGACCGGCCGCCCCAAGGGCGCGGAGCTGACCCACGAGAACTTCTACTCGCTGACCGTCAACGCCGTCGAGGCCGTGCCGGAGGTCTTCAAGGAACCCGGCGGGCGCACGCTGCTGTTCATGCCGCTCGCACACGTGTTCGCCCGGTTCATCGGCGTCCTCGTGGTCGCCGGCGGGACGGTGCTCGGGCACACCCCGGACACGAGGACGCTGCTCGAGGACCTCGGCACGTTCCGTCCGACGTACCTGCTGTCCGTGCCGCGCGTGTTCGAGAAGGTCTACAACTCCTCGGAGCAGAAGGCGGCCGCGGGCGGCAAGCTGCGGATCTTCCACTGGGCCGTCGCGACCGCGATCGCGTACTCCCGCGCGCTCGACGAGCCCAAGGGCCCCGGCGTCGGCCTCACCCTCCGGCACAAGGTCGCGGACGCGCTCGTGTACAAGAAGCTGCGGCACGCCCTCGGCGGGCAGGCGAAGTACGCCGTCTCCGGCGGCGCGCCCCTCGGCGAGCGCCTCGGCCACTTCTACCGCGGCATCGGCGTGCGCATCCTCGAGGGCTACGGCCTCACCGAGACGACGGCGCCCACGTGCGTCAACCGGCCGGCCAGCACGCGCATCGGCACCGTGGGCACGCAGCTGCCCGGCTGCGCGGTGCGCATCGCGGAGGACGGCGAGATCTTGCTCAAGGGCCACCACGTGTTCCGCGGGTACCACGACAACGAGCAGGCGACGCGCGAGGCACTGGTCGACGGCTGGTTCCGCACCGGCGACCTCGGCTCGCTCGACGACGACGGCTACCTGCGGATCACGGGGCGCAAGAAGGAGATCATCGTCACCGCGGGCGGCAAGAACGTCGCTCCGGCGATGCTCGAGGACAGGATCCGGGCGCACGCGCTCGTGTCCCAGTGCGTCGTCGTCGGTGACCAGAAGCCGTTCATCGGCGCGCTCGTCACCCTCGACCCGGAGGTCTGCCGGGCTGGGCGACCATGCACGGCAAGGGCGAGATGACCGTGGACGAGGCCGCGAAGGACCCCGACGTCCTGGCAGCGCTCGACGCCGCCGTCACGCGCGCCAACCAGGTCGTGTCCCGTGCGGAGTCCATCCGCAAGTTCACGGTCCTCACCACGGACTTCACGGTGGAGAACGGCTACCTCACGCCGTCGCTCAAGGTGAAGCGCGCCGAGGTGCTCAAGGACTTCGCGGGCGACATCGAGACGATCTACGCGGACGGGCCGGCAGCCGTCCGCTGAGTCTCGCGGGACCACAGGCCCGGCGCCCGGCCGGCTGGCCGGACGCCGGTCCTGTGGGTGGCCGTCGTTAGCGTCCCGGGCATGCCCAGCCCCCTGCTGTCCCCGCCGCGTGGAGCCCTGCCCCCGGCCGCGACGGGAGGCACCGCGGTGCAGGACGCCTTCGACGACCTCGGCACGCCCCTGCACGAGGTGACGTTCGTGGTCGTCGACCTCGAGACCACCGGCGGCTCCCCCGCCGCCGAGGGCATCACCGAGATCGGCGCGGTGAAGGTGCGAGGCGGCGAGGTGCTGGGCGAGTTCCAGACGCTCGTCGACCCCGGCCGGCCGGTCCCCGCGTTCGTGGCACGCCTGACGGGCATCACGTCGGCCATGGTCGCGACCGCCCCGCGCATCGAGGCCGTCCTGCCGAGCTTCCTCGAGTTCGCCCGGGGGGCGGTCCTCGTCGCGCACAACGCGCCGTTCGACGTCTCGTTCCTCAAGGCCGCGTGCCGCGCCGCCGGCTACGAGTGGCCGGGCAACCAGGTCCTCGACACCGTGCCCCTCGCGCGTCGCGTCGTCACGCGCGACGAGGCCCCGAACCACAAGCTCGCGACGCTCGCCGCCCTGTTCCGCGCGACCGTCACGCCCGAGCACCGCGCGCTCGCCGACGCGCGCGCCACGGTGGACGTGCTCCACGCGCTGCTCGGCCGCCTCGGCCCGCTCGGCGTGACCCACCTGGAGGACCTCGCCGGCGCGACCGACCCCGTGCCCCAGGACGTGCGGCGCAAGCGCCACCTCGCGGACGACCTGCCCGACGCGCCGGGCGTGTACCTGTTCCGCGGCCCGGGCGACGAGGTGCTGTACGTGGGGACCTCGACGTCGATCCGCCGCCGCGTGCGGTCGTACTTCACCCGCTCGGAGAAGCGGGGTCGTATCACGGAGATGGTGCGCGTCGCGCACGCCGTGACGCCCGTGGTGTGCGCGACCCCGCTGGAGGCGCAGGTGCGCGAGCTGCGGCTCATCGCGGAGCACGCGCCGCGCTACAACCGCCGCTCGCGCCACCCCGAGCGCATGACGTGGGTGCGGCTCACGCACGAGGCCTACCCCCGCCTCTCGGTGGTGCGCGACGTGCGCGCGCCCGCCGCGCACATCGGCCCGTTCACGTCCCGGCACCAGGCGCAGGCGGCGGTGGACGCGCTGCACGACGCCTTCCGGCTGCGCCAGTGCACGCGGCGCCTGCCTCTCGTCGCGCCGTCCACGGCGACGGCCTGCGCGCTCGCGGAGATGGGGCGGTGCTCGGCGCCGTGCACCGCGGTGGCACCGGACGTCCGCTACGGGGCGGTCGTCGACGCCGTGCGGGACGCGTTCGAGGGCGACCCGGCCGCCGTGGTCGACGAGCTCGGGCGACGGATCGCCGCGCTCTCGCGCGACGAGCGCTTCGAGCAGGCGGGCGAGGTCACCCACCGCCTGCGCGCCTTCCTCACCGCAGCCGCGCGGGCGCAGCGGCTCGCGCCGCTCTCGGCGTGCGCGCAGCTCGTCGCGGCCCGTCCCGCGCAGGCCGGCGGCTGGGAGATCGTCGTGGTGCGGCACGCACGCCTCGCCGCGACGGGTGTCAGCCGACCGGGCGAGGACCCGTGGCCCCTGGTCCACGCGCTCGTCGCGACCGCCGAGACCGTGCCCGCCCCGGTCCCGCCGCGCCCGCCGGCCACCCGCACGAGGCCGAGCTCCTCCTGGCCTGGCTCGAGCAGCCCGACGTCCGGCTGGTCGACGTGAGCGGTCCCTGGACGTGCCCGGTGCGCTCCGCCCGGTCCCACACCGACCCGGCCGTCACGGCTCGAGAGGTGGCGCGGCACGGCGACGACCGGCGTCCCGCCGACACCCTCGACGAGCGGCACGCCCCGCCGACGCACCCGGCCGTAGAGTGGGCGCACGACGACGACCCGTCCCCGGAGGAAGCATGCTCACCGCCATCGTCCTGATCGACACCGACCCCGCGCGCATCCCCGAGGTGGCGGCCGAGGTGGCCGACCTGCGGGGCGTGAGCGAGGTGTACTCGGTGACGGGCAAGACGGATCTCGTCGCGATGGTGCGGGTCGCCGAGCACGACCACCTCGCCGACGTCATCGCCGACCGCATCGGCAAGGTCTCCGGCGTCCTGCGGACCGAGACCTTCATCGCCTTCCGGGCCTACTCGCACGTGGACCTGGAGCAGGCGTTCGCACTCGGCCTCGACGACTGAGGGCCTCGCCGGTCTCTTCTCAGCGGGCGGCGGCGTCCGCCCAGCGGCGCAGCACGTCGGACGCGGCACCCGAGTCGACGCTGCGCGCCGCGTGCTCGACCCCGGCGGCGAGGCGCGAGACGAGCGTCCCGGACCCGGTACCGGGCAGGGTGCCGTCCGCGGCCAGCGCCGCCGCGGCGTGAGCAGCACCGTCTCGCGCACGGCGCCGTGGCGCCCCGCGAACGTCTCGCGCGCGACCTCGGCGTTGAACGCCGCGTCGGCGCCCCGCAGGTCGCCCACCGTGATGCGGCGCAGCCCGAGGTCGCGCACGGCGTCGAGCCGGTGCTCGCGCACCTCGCCGTCCCGGACCTCCCACAGCGTCGCGCCGCCCGTCGCAGCGAGCTCGTCGAGCCCGTCGTCCCCGCGGAAGACCAGCGCCGACGTCCCGCGGCTCGCGAACACGCCCGCCACGAGCGGTGCCATGCGCGCGTCCGCCACGCCGACCGCCGTCGCGCGCGGCTGGGCCGGGTTCGTCAGGGGTCCGAGGAAGTTGAACGCCGTCGGGATGGCGAGCTCCTTGCGGGCGACGCCCGCGTGCCGGAACGAGGGGTGGAACACCATCGCGAAGCAGAACGTGATCCCGACCTCCTGCGCGAGCTGCGCGACCCGGTCGGGTCCGTGGTCGAGGCGGATGCCGAGCGCCTCCAGCACGTCCGCCGAGCCGGAGGACGACGACGCCGCCCGGTTGCCGTGCTTGACCACGCGGATGCCGGTGCCCGCGACGACGACGGCGGCCATCGTGGACACGTTGACCGTGTGCGCGCGGTCGCCGCCGCTGCCGACGATGTCGACGGTCGGGCCCGGCACCTCGAAGCGCAGCGCGTGCGCGAGCATCGTGTCCGCCAGGCCGGTGAGCTCCTCGACCGTCTCGCCCTTGGCGCGCAGCGCCACGAGGAACGCCGCGAGCCGGGTCGGCGAGACGTCGCCCGCCATGACCTGGTCCATCGCCCACGAGGTCTGCGCGACGTCGAGGTCGCGCCCCGCCACGAGCTCCGTCAGCAGGCCGGGCCACGACCGCTCACCCTCCCCCGCGGATCCCGGGGACGAGACGGGGTGGGGGGTCGAGCTCACGGGTTCCTGCCTTCGGGACGACGTTCACGGGGTGCCGGCGGCACCCAGGAGGCCGGCGACGGCGCGCTGCAGCTCGACCGCGTCGAACGGCCGGGGCACCGCGTCGTCGGCGAGCGACCACGATGCTAGCCAACCGTCCTGGGGCCTGCCGGTGAGGACCAGGACGGGCGGGCAGCGGTAGATCTCGTTCTTCAGCTGCCGGCACAGACCCATCCCGCCGGCCTTGTCGGCCTCGCCGTCGAGCACGAGCAGGTCCCAGCCGCCCGCGTCGGCCGCCGCGACGACGGCGTCGGCGGTCGCCACCTCGCGCCAGACGATGTCGGGCCGCCCCGCGCCCAGGCGCCGTCCGACGGCGAGGCGCACCTGCTCGCGCACCGTCACGTCGTCGCTGTACAGCAGGACGCGCGGCGCGCGCTCGTCGGCCGCCGCCGCGCCCTCGCGCGCCACGGCGCCGGAGCGCGTGCCTGCGTGCGTCGTCACGGTCGTCGTCATCGTCGTCACCGTCACCTTCGTCCTGCCGGTCGGGGCACGGGCGGCCGTCGGCGGCCGTCCACGCAGGCATCTTGGCACGCCCGCGGGCGTTCGGGCACCCGCCGCCGACCGCGGGTCGCCGACGGTGTCCCGCGACGACGCTCCCGTGCCGTCGCGCGCGACAGGGTCGGCACGGGAGCGGTGCCGCCGGTTTCATGGCACCTGGACGCGATCCGTCACCAAGTGGAGGTCCCCGAGAGAGGATCTGTAGACATTGTGAGATTCCCCGCCCCGCCGGTCACCGCCGGGTGCCGCGATCGGTGCCGACGTCGGCCATAATGGCTGATGTGTCGACCGCAACGGCTGCCCCCCACGCCCATCAGCACGTGAGCGTCAACCGACCGAACCCCGTCTCGGTCGGGACGATCGTGTGGCTGGCCAGCGAGCTCATGTTCTTCGCGGGCCTGTTCGCCATGTACTTCACCGTCCGGTCGGTGATGCCCGCCGAGGAGTGGGCGGCCGAGGCCGAGAAGCTCAACCTTCCGTTCGCCATGGTCAACACGACCGTCCTGGTGCTGTCGTCGGTGACGTGCCAGCTCGGCGTGTGGGCGGCGGAGCGCTTCCAGCCCGTGCGCACCGGCTCGATCTGGCAGGTGAACCGGTGGGGCATGAACGAGTGGATCACCCTCACGTTCCTCATGGGCGCCTTCTTCATCGGCGGCCAGATCTTCGAGTACGCCGAGCTGGTCGAGCACGGCGTCTCGATCTCCTCGACGCCCTACGGGTCGGTCTTCTACCTCACGACGGGCTTCCACGGCCTGCACGTGGTCGGTGGTCTGATCGCCTTCCTCTTCCTTCTCGGCCGGTCGTTCTCGGCCAAGAACTTCGGGCACCACGAGGCCACGACCGGCATCGTGACGTCCTACTACTGGCACTTCGTCGACGTCGTGTGGATCGCGCTGTTCTTCGTGATCTACATCCTGCGCTGACGAGTCCCGGGCACCGCCCCCGCCAGCCCTCCCGCCCCTGCTCCCCCACCTGCGAGACGAGGATCATTTCGTGAAGGCACTCGCCGCCCGCAGACACCACCGCTTCGCGCCGGTCGTGCTGCTGCTGCTGGCGCTGCTGGTCACGGGCGGCGTCTACGCCGCCCTTGCACCGACCCCGGCGAACGCCGAGACCGCCAGCACCGAGGACATCGAGACCGGCCAGAAGCTGTTCCAGGCCAACTGCGCCACGTGCCACGGCCCCAACGCCGAGGGCACGGAGTCCGCGCCCTCGCTCGTGGGCGTCGGTGCGGCGTCGGTCGACTTCCAGGTGTCCACCGGTCGCATGCCCATGCAGATGGACGGCCCGCAGGCGCTGCAGAAGCCCCGCCAGTTCGACGAGGAGCAGACGGCGCAGCTCGCCGCGTACGTCGCCTCGCTCGGTGTCGGCCCGACGATCCCGACCGACGAGCAGGTGGACGCGTCCCAGGGCGACATCGCCAACGGCGCCGCGCTCTTCCGCACGAACTGCGCGATGTGCCACAACGCGGTCGGCGCCGGCGGTGCGCTGTCGGAGGGCAAGTTCGCCCCGCCGCTGTGGGACGTCTCGGAGCGCAACATCTACCAGGCCATGCTCACCGGCCCGCAGTCCATGCCGGTGTTCAACGACGCGACCGTCACGCCCGAGGAGAAGCGCGACATCATCGCGTACCTCGTCGAGCAGCGTGACGGCTCGGCGGGCGGGCTCTCGCTCGGCTCCCTGGGGCCGGTCAGCGAAGGCCTGTGGGCATGGATCGTGGGCATGGGCCTCCTCATCGGGGCCGCGGTGTGGATCGGAGCGAAGTCCTCGTGAGCGACTACCAGAACCCCCGTTCGCCGGAGAGCTCCCACCGCGAGGTCGGGCACCGCGAGCAGCACGGCACCCTCGAGACGTTCCCGGACCCCGGGCTGCCCGAGCACAAGAGCCGGATGGCCGACCGTGACCCGCAGGCCGCCAAGCGCGGCGAGCGCCAGGTCGCGCTGCTCTTCGGCATCTCGGTGATCGGCACCATCGCCTCGATGGTCGTCTACTTCGCGCTGCCGCCGGACGGCACGACCTCCGGTGTCCGCCTCTCGACCCTGTCCCTCGGCCTGGGCATCGCGTTCGCGCTGCTCGGCATCGGCTTCGGCGCGGTGCACTGGGCCAAGGTCCTCATGTCCGACCACGAGAAGGTGGACGAGCGCCACCCGGTCGCCAGCGACGCGGAGACGCGGGCGGTGGCGGTGCAGGAGCTCGAGGCGGGCGTCAAGGACTCGGGCATCGCCCGCCGCGGCGTCCTCAAGGGCGCGGTCATCTCGGCCCTCGCCCTCTTCCCGCTGACCATCGCCGTGCCGCTCGTGAGCAGCGTCGGCGGCGACTGGAACGTGTCGAAGTTCAAGCACACGCTCTGGCGGAGCGGGACGCGCCTCGCCATCGACCCGTCGGGCCGGCCGATCCGCGCCGCCGACGTCACGATCGGCTCGGTCGTGCACGTCATCCCCGACGTGAGCGAGGAGGAGCGCCAGTCGCACGAGTGGATCACGGAGAAGTCCAAGGCGGTCGTCCTCCTGGTCCGGCTCGACCCGCGCGACATCGTCTCGACCCAGGCGCCCCAGGGCGAGGACTGGGCCTACGACGGCATCGTCGCGTACTCGAAGATCTGCACGCACGTCGGCTGCCCCGTGGCGCTCTACGAGCAGCAGACCCACCACCTGCTGTGCCCGTGCCACCAGTCGACGTTCGACGTGGCCGACAGCTGCAAGGTGGTCTTCGGCCCCGCGAAGCGGCCCCTGCCGCAGCTGCCGATCACCGTTGATGACGAGGGCTACCTGGTCGCGCAGAGCGACTTCCACGAGCCCGTCGGTCCGAGCTTCTGGGAGCGTCTGAAGTGACCACGAGCACCGGCAACACCGCACCCACCACGCGTACGGGCAAGGCCGCCGACTACCTGGACCAGCGCACGAGCGTCGGCTCGGCGGTCAAGGAGTTCGCGCGTAAGGTCTTCCCCGACCACTGGTCGTTCCTCCTCGGGGAGATCGCGCTCTACTCGTTCGTCGTGCTGATCCTCACCGGGATCTTCCTGACGATGTTCTTCGTCCCGAGCATGTCGCTCGTGACGTACCACGGCCCGCCGGCGTCCATGGACGGGCAGCTCATGTCCGACGCGTTCGCCTCCACGCTCACCATGTCGTTCGAGGTGCGCGGCGGTCTGCTCATGCGGCAGATCCACCACTGGGCCGCCCTGATCTTCCTCGCCGCGATCGTCACGCACATGATGCGCGTGTTCTTCACGGGCGCGTTCCGCAAGCCGCGCGAGCTCAACTGGCTCGTGGGCATGCTGCTCATGATCCTCGGCCTCGCCGCCGGCTTCTCCGGGTACTCCCTGCCGGACGACGTGCTCTCCGGCAACGGTCTGCGCATCACCGACGGCGTCGTGAAGTCCATCCCGCTCATCGGCTCGTACCTGTCGTACTTCCTGTTCGGTGGCGAGTTCCCGGGCGAGCACATCATCCCGCGCCTGTTCACGGTGCACATCCTGCTCGTGCCCGGCCTGATCCTCGCGCTGATCGCGCTGCACCTGTTCTTCGTCGTGCTGCACAAGCACACGCAGTACCCGGGCGGCGGCCGCACGGACAAGAACGTCGTCGGCTTCCCCCTGTTCCCCGTGTACGTCGCCAAGGCCGGCGGGTTCTTCTTCGTGGTCTTCGGCATCCTCGCCCTCATGGGCGGCACGATGGCGATCAACAACGTGTGGAATTACGGGCCGTACGACCCCTCCCCCGTGTCGGCGGGCGCCCAACCCGACTGGTACATGCTGTTCCTGGAAGGGTCGCTCCGTCTGATGCCCGGCGGGGCGGAGTTCGTCACCTGGGGCGACTTCACCGTGCCCCTGAACGTGCTCATCCCCGCGGTGGTCGTCCCGGGCCTGCTCTTCACGTTCCTGTTCGCGTACCCCTTCGTCGAGGCCGCGGTCACCAAGGACAAGCGCGAGCACCACGTGCTCGACCGGCCGCGCAACGTCCCGGTCCGCACGGGTCTGGGCGTCGCGTTCCTCACGGCGTTCATCATCCTGGCGCTCGCCGGCTCGAACGACCTCATCGCGACGCACTTCCACATGTCGATCAACGCGATCACCTGGGCCTTCCGCGTCCTGTTCTTCGTCGGGCCGTGGTTCGCCTTCTGGGTCACGAAGCGCATCTGCCTCGGGCTGCAGCGCAAGGACCGCGAGCTCGTGCTCCACGGGCACGAGACGGGTCGCATCGTGCGCTTCGCCCACGGCGAGTACATCGAGGTCCACCGCCCGCTCGACGAGCAGGAGCGCTGGCTGCGGGTCAACTACCCCGCACACGCCCCGCTCGAGATCGAGCCGGCCACGGACGCTCGTGGCGTCCGCCGCAAGGGCTACAAGAAGGACAAGCAGCTCCAGCGGCTCTCCCGGTTCTTCTACGAGGACCGCGTCGAGCCCGTGACGCCGACCGAGCTCGCGGCCGCGCACTCCCACGGCGAGCACGACGCGCTCGAGGGCGCCGGCCACGCCCGCATCGAGGCCGGTGCCGGGGCCGGTGTCGGCGGGCGCGCGAGCTCGTCGAGCCGGAGGACGGGGCCGACGAGCGCAGGCCCTGAGGTTCCTGCACAGTAGGACGGTGACGACCCGCGACATGTTCTCTCGGAGCTCCGAGGGGACGTGTCGCGGGTCGTCGGCTTTCCGGGCTCCGTGACCCCGTGCCGCGCTGCCCGTACACGCCCGAACCCCGCCACCGCGCCGCGACCGTGGCCCGGTGGTCCCGACCAGGAGGACCTGATGCCCGTCTACACGCTGCCCGACCTGTCCTACGACTACGGTGCGCTCGAGCCGCACATCTCCGGGCGGATCATGGAGCTGCACCACTCCAAGCACCACCAGGCCTACGTGACCGGCGCCAACACCGCCCTGGACAAGCTCGCCGAGCGCGCGAGTCCGGCGACTTCGCCGCGATCAACCTGCACGAGAAGAACCTCGCGTTCAACCTCGGCGGCCACGTCAACCACTCCGCCTTCTGGACCAACCTCTCCCCCGAGGGCGGCGGCGAGCCCACCG
>NZ_MKKH01000042.1 GCF_001942335.1 Cellulosimicrobium sp. CUA-896
CCGACGACGAGGGCGTAGCCGCCGGTGCCGAGGCCGCGGGCGAGGGCGGAGACGTTGAGCAGGAGGGTGTCGCCGGGGGCGGGCGTGCCGACGAGGCGGGTGTAGGCGAGGGCGCGCACGGGGGTGTCATCGGTGCGCCCGGGCAGGGGCTGGTCGAGGGTGACGGTGAGCTCCTGCGCGCCGGGCCAGGCCCGGCCGTGCGACGTCACCGTCCCGGTCCGCCACGTGATCACGCCGCTCACCCTATCGAGCGCTAGCGTGGTGCCCGATGTCCGAGCCCTCCTCCTCCCGGTCCGCGTCGTCGGTGGCGCCGTCGAACCCGGCTGCCCGGTTGCTGAACCTGGTCATCGCGCTGGTGAACACGAACGCGTCGATGACGAAGCAGCAGATCCGCCGCAGCGTGGCGGGGTACGGCGACGCCCCGTCGCCGGACGCGTTCGAGCGCATGTTCGAGCGGGACAAGGACACGTTGCGCGACCTGGGGATCCCGATCGTCACGGTGGACGCGGGCGGGCACGCGGACGAGGTGGGGTACCGCATCGACCAGGACGCGTACGCGCTGGGGCCGGTGGACCTGACGCCGGCGGAGCTGGGGGTGCTGGTGCTGGCGGCGCAGTTCTGGCAGGACAAGACGCTGCGCACGGACATCTCGCGGGCGCTGACGAAGCTGCGCGCGGCGGGTGCGGGGGAGACGGCGATGGACGCGGTGACGGGTCTGGTGCCGCGCGTGCGGGCGGTGGGGGACGCGTACGGTCCGCTGCTGGACGCGATCTCGGAGCGGCGGGCGGTGTCGTTCACGTACCGGGCGGCGAGCACGGGCGAGGTGCGCCCGCGGCGGGTGCAGCCGTGGCGGATCGCGGCGCGCAGCGGCGGGTGGTACCTGCTGGGGTTCGACGTCGACCGGCAGGCGCCGCGCTCGTACCGGTTGAGCCGGGTGGAGGGACGGGTGCGGGCGTCGGGGCCGCGGGACGCGTTCGAGGTGCCGGCGGACGTGGACGTGGACGCGTTCCTGGGCGGGCGCGGCGCGGGCGGGGTGGCGCGGCTGGCGGTGGTGCCGGAGCGCGCGGCGGCGCTGCGCGCCCGCGGCACGGTGGTCGGGTCGGCGCCGGTGTCGTCGGCGCAGGACGCGCACGGCGCGGGGTACGACGTGCTGGAGGTGCCGTTCTCGGTGCGCGGCGCGCTGGCGGAGGAGGTCCTGGGGTACGGCGACGCGGTGCTCGTCCTGGGCCCGCCGGAGCTGCGCGACGTCGTGGTGCGCCGCCTGCAGGAGGCCGCCGCCCTGGGCGGGGCGGGGGAGGAGGACCGTGGCTGAGCGCGCGGACGACCGGCTGGTGCGGCTGCTGGGCATCGTCGCCTACCTCGACGGGGCGGGCCCGGTCCCGGTGGACGAGCTCGCCCGCCACTTCGGGGTCAGCGAGCGCCAGGTCCTGGACGACGTGGACGCCCTGTGGGTCTCGGGCACGCCGGGGTACTGGCCGGACGACCTCATCGACTTCGACGCCGACTCGATCGAGCGCGGGGTGGTGCGCCTGACGGAGGCGCGGGGCATGACGCGGCCCCTGCGGCTGGGCACGCGCGAGGCGGTCGCGCTCGTCGCGGCGCTGCGGGCGATGCGCGAGACGGCGGCGGTGCAGGCCGACCCGGGCCGTGCGGGCGTCGTGGAGTCGGCGCTGCGCAAGCTCACCGACGCCACGGGCGAGGCGGCGGCGGCCTCGACGTGCGCCTCGCGCCCGAGGGCGACCCGCGGGTCGTGGCGGCGGTGTCCGGTGCGCTCGCCGCGGGGCGTCGCCTGCGCATCCGGTACGTGACGGCGGCGGACGAGGCGTCCGAGCGCGAGATCGACCCGGTGAGCCTGCACACCCAGGACGAGCACGCCTACCTGCTCGCGTGGTGCCACCGCGCCCGGGGGCGGCGCACGTTCCGGGTGGACCGCGTCCTGGACGCGACGGTGCTCGACGTCCCCGTGGAGCAGCACGACGTCGACCCGGACGTGGACTTCACGCCCGCCGGTGACGCGCCGGTCGCCACGATCGTCCTGGCGAGCCCGGCGCGCGCCGTCGCGGAGCAGGTGCCGGTGGAGTCGGTCCGGGACCTGCCCGACGGGTCGTTCGAGGTGCGGCTGCGCGTGACGAACCCGGTGTGGCTGCGCCGGCTGCTGCTCGCCCGGGCCCCGCACGTGCTGTCGGTCGAGCCCGCGTCGGTCGCGCAGGACGTGCGCCAGGCCGCGCGCGCCGCCCTGACCGCGTACGAGCGCCTCCCCGGGTCGTTAGGGTGAGCGGCATGTGGTTCTGGGTGTGGACGCTCCTCGTCGTGGGCACGCTCGTGGGCGCGTTCCTCCTCGGGCGGCGCCTGTGGCGGTCCGTGCGCGAGCTCGGCCGCGAGCTGTCCCGCGCCTCGGAGGTCGCGAGCGAGCTCGGCGCCCGGGCCGAGGAGCTCTCGCGGCGCCTGGAAGCCGCTCAGCCGTCGACCGCGCCGACCCTGTTCGACGACCCCGTCGAGCTCCGCCACCGCGTCCATGCGCTGCGTGCCGACCGCCACGAGCGCCGGGGCGAGCGCCGCCGCCGCGACGAGCGGGTGTGGGCACGGTGGCGCCGGTTCAACGCGTAGACTCGAACAGGTCGAACCCCGGTCCTCGAGGAGGAGTCGCACCATGGGCATGCTGAAGCCCTGGCACATCATCGTGCTCGTCGTCGTGATCCTGCTGCTCTTCGGGGCACGCCGGCTCCCCGACCTCGCCCGCAGCGTCGGGCAGTCGCTGAAGATCTTCAAGAAGGAGGTCAAGGAGCTCACCGACGACGACAAGACCGATCGCGACGACCGGGCCGACACCACCCACGCGCCGCAGGACCGCGCCACGGGCACCACGGGCACGCGCACCGGTGATGCCGCTGGCCCGGGCTCGTCCGGCGTCCCGGGAGGAACCCCGTCGTCCACCTCGGACGACGCCTCCTCGAGGTGATCGGTGTCGCGCAGTCCTCGTGACCCCGAAGCGCATGGCCCTGCGGGAGCACCTCCTGGAGCTCCGCAAGCGCCTCTTCCTCGCCGCGTGCGGCCTGGTCGTCGGCGCGCTCGTCGGCTGGTTCCTCTACGAGCCCCTCCTCGACGCCCTGCAGGCACCCCTGCAGGAGGCCGCCGAGGAGCAGGGCAAGATCATCTCGCTGAACTTCTCGGGCATGGCCTCGGCGCTCGACATGAAGGTCAAGGTCTCCCTCTTCCTCGGCGTGCTCGTCTCCTGCCCGTGGTGGCTCTACCAGCTGTGGGCGTTCATCACCCCGGGCCTGACGTCGAAGGAGCGGCGCTACGCCGTCGGGTTCCTCGGCGCGTCGGTGCCGCTGTTCCTCGGCGGCGCGCTCCTGGCGTGGTGGGTCCTGCCGCACGCCGTCGACATCCTCGCCGGGTTCGTCCCCGACGACGCGACCAACCTCGCCGACGCCCAGGGCTACCTCAGCTTCGTCATGCGCCTGGTGCTCGCGTTCGGGCTCGCGTTCGTCCTCCCCGTCGTCCTCGTCGTGCTCAACGCCGCGGGGATGCTGCGCGCCGCGTCGATGGCGCGGGGCTGGCGCTGGGCCGTGCTCCTCGCGTTCGTCTTCGCCGCCGTCATGACGCCCACCCCGGACGCCCTGACGATGATCTTCGTCGCCCTGCCGATCTGCGGGCTCTACTTCGGCGCCCTCGGCATCAGCTACCTGCACGACCGCCGCGTCGACAAGCGCGACGCCGCCCGGCTCGCCCTGTGACCGCCGGGCACCGCGCGCGCCGGCCGCGGCGCGGGGACACCCCGTGAGCACGGTCGGGCTCGTCGTCAACCCCACCGCCGGTCGAGGCCGGGGCCGCGTCGCCGGGGAGCGCACCGCCGCCGCGCTGCGCGACGCCGGCCACACCGTCCACGACCTCGGCGCACCCAGCCTGCCCCTCGCCCAGGAGTCGGCCGACGCCGCTGTGCGCGACGGCGCCGTGGACACCCTCGTCGTCGTCGGCGGCGACGGCATGGTCCACCTCGGCGTCAACGCCGTCGCCGGCACGACCGTGCCGCTCGGCCTCGTCGCCGTCGGCACCGGCAACGACTTCGCGCACGCCCTCGCCCTGCCCACCGGCGCCGTCGGACCCGCGCTCGACGCGCTCACCCACGCGCTCACAGGCGCGCTCACAGGCGCCGTCGCCGGCGCCGGCGTGCGCGCCGTGGACGCCGTACGCGTCACCGGACCGCACCTGCCCGCCCCCCGCTGGTACGCCGGGGTGCTGTCCGCCGGGCTCGACGCCGCCGTCAACGCCCACGCCAACGCCGCCACCTGGCCCCGCGGCCGCGCACGCTACGCCCGCTCCGCCCTGCGCGAGATCTCCCGCTACGCCCCCTACGGCTACCGCGTCACCCTCCACGGCGCGCGCAGCACCGACGGCGCCGAGCCGCCCGCCCTCGTCGCCGGCGTCCCCGTGCGCACCGAGGACGGACCCGACGGCCCCCGCCTCGTGTGGCAGTCCCCGGGCGCGCTCGTCGCGGTCGCCAACGGGCCCCGCATCGGCGGCGGCATCCGCATCGCCCCCGCCGCCCGCCCCGACGACGGCCTGCTCGACGTCGTCCTCGCCGGCCCCCTCACCCGCGCCGACGCCGCCCGCACGTTCCCCGGCATGTACGCCGGGCGGCACCTGCACCACCCCGGCGTCGACGCCCTGCGCGCCCGCGCCGTCACGATCGAGCCCACCGGCGCCGGCACCACGCCCCCGCACGCCCACGCCGACGGCGAGCACCTCGGCCCCCTGCCGCTGCACGCCGAGGTCGTCCCCGGCGCCCTCACCGTCCTGCAGCCGCCCGCCACGCCGCGCTGACCGGCGAGAGCGCCCACGAAACGTAGGCTGGGCCCATGACGGCTGCCGACACGCCCGCCGACTCGCCCGCCGCCAGGTACGCCGCGGCCCGCGCCCGCCAGGCCGCGTCCCGCACCCGCCTCGCCGAGTTCCGCCGGGACCTCGACTTCCCCCTCGACGAGTTCCAGGTCAGCGCCTGCGAGGCCCTGGAAGAGGGACGCGGCGTCCTCGTCGCCGCCCCCACCGGCGCCGGGAAGACCGTCGTCGGCGAGTTCGCCGTCCACCTCGCCCTCGCCACCGGCCGCAAGGCGTTCTACACCACCCCCATCAAGGCGCTGTCGAACCAGAAGTACGCCGACCTCGCGCGCCGCCACGGCCCCGACCACGTCGGCCTCCTCACCGGCGACACCAGCATCAACGCCGACGCACCCGTCGTCGTCATGACGACCGAGGTGCTGCGCAACATGCTCTACGGCGGCTCCAGCGCCCTCGACGGCCTCGGGTACGTCGTCATGGACGAGGTCCACTACCTCGCCGACCGCTTCCGCGGCCCGGTGTGGGAAGAGGTCATCATCCACCTGTCCGACGACGTCCAGCTCGTCTCCCTGTCCGCCACCGTCTCCAACGCCGAGGAGTTCGGCGACTGGCTCGAGATGGTCCGCGGCGACACCGCCGTCGTCGTCAGCGAGCGCCGGCCCGTGCCGCTGTGGCAGCACGTCCTCGTCGCGCGGTCCGCCGGCGGGCCCGATCGTGCCGAGCGCGGGCCCGGGCGCCCCGGCCTGGGCGCGGAGCTGCTCGACCTGTACGCGGGGCACGTCGACCCCACCGACCCGGGCGTCAACCCGCCCATCAACCCGGACCTGCTCGCCGCGTTCCGCGCGGCGCCGCGCACCGGCACGTCCGGGCCGGGCGGGCGGGGGCGCGGCCCCGGGGACCGCGGGTACCGGGGCCGGGGCGGGCGCCGCCCGGCCCCCGACCGCGCCGGGTCCTCCCGCCGCACCCCGTCACGGTTCTCCGTGGTGGACGCCCTCGACGAGGACGGGCTGCTGCCCGCGATCTACTTCATCTTCTCGCGCGCCGGGTGCGAGGGCGCCGTCACGCAGTGCCTGACGGCGGGGCTGCGGCTGACGACGCCGGAGGAGGAGGCCGAGATCCGGCGCGTCGCGGAGGAGCGGACCGCCGCGATCCCGTCCGAGGACCTCGACGTGCTCGGGTACTGGACGTGGAGCGAGTCCCTGGCGCGCGGCATCGCGGCCCACCATGCCGGGATGCTGCCGGTGTTCAAGGAGACCGTCGAGGAGCTGTTCAGCCGCGGCCTCATCAAGGCGGTGTTCGCCACGGAGACGCTCGCGCTGGGCATCAACATGCCGGCGCGGTCGGTGGTGCTGGAGCGGCTCGTGAAGTGGGACGGGTCGGCGCACGTCGACGTCACCCCCGGCGAGTACACGCAGCTCACGGGGCGCGCGGGGCGGCGCGGCATCGACGTCGAGGGCCACGCCGTCGTCGTCGACCACGCCGGCCTGGACCCGGTGCACCTGGCGGGCCTGGCGTCCAAGCGCCTGTACCCGCTGCGCTCGAGCTTCCGGCCCACGTACAACATGGCGGTCAACCTCGTCGCGCAGGTCGGGCACGACCGGGCCCGGGACGTGCTCGAGACGTCGTTCGCGCAGTTCCAGGCCGACCGCGGCGTCGTCGGCCTCGCGAAGCAGGCGCAGGCGCACGCCGAGGCGCTCGAGGGGTACGCGCGCGCCATGACGTGCGACCAGGGCGACTTCGGCGAGTACGCCGCGCTGCGCCGGCGCATCGCCGCGCGCGAGGCCGACCTGTCGCGGGCGGCGAGCCGGTCGCGGCGCGCCGAGGTCATCGCGGCGTTCGAGCGGCTGCGCCCCGGGGACGTCGTCGAGGTGCCGTCCGGGCGCCGGGCGGGGTACGTCGTCGTGCTCGACCCGGGGGAGGGCGCCGGGTTCGACGGCCCGCGCCCCACCGTGCTCACGCAGGACCGCGCGGTGAAGAATCTCACCGTGGCCGACGCGCCCGGCGGGGTGCGGACCGTCGCCAGGGTCCGCATCCCCAAGACGTTCAACCCGCGCGTGCCGGCGCACCGGCGCGACCTGGCGTCGTCCCTGCGCAACGCGCTGGGCGCGCTCGACGAGCCGGGCACCCGTCCGGGCAAGGGTCCGCGTGCCCGGTCAGCGGCCGCCGACGACGCCGAGCTCGCCCGCCTGCGCGCCCAGCTGCGCGCGCACCCGTGCCACGGCTGCCCCGACCGCGAGGACCACGCCCGGTGGGCCGAGCGGTGGCAGCGCCTGAAGAAGGAGCACGACCGCCTCGTGGGCCGCGTCGAGGGCCGCACCGGGTCGATCGCCAAGCTGTTCGACCGCACGTGCGACGTGCTGCTCACCCTCGGCTACCTCGAGCGCGGGGGCGACGGCCCCTCCGGCGCAGACGGCACGGACGGCACGGACGGCACGGACAGCACCGAGCTGCGCGTCACGGACGACGGACGGTGGCTGCGGCGCCTGTACGCGGAGAACGACCTGCTGCTCGCCGAGTGCCTGCGCCGCGGCGTGTGGGCCGACCTCGACGCACCCGCCCTCGCCGCGGTGGTGTCCACGTGCGTGTACTCCGGGCGCCGCGACGAGCCCGCCGAGCCGTACGTGCCCGGCGGGCCGCACGGCACCCTCGGCCAGGCGCTCGACGCGACCGTGCGCGTGTGGTCCGAGGTCGAGGACCTCGAGGACGCCCACCGCCTCGACGCGACCGGCGAGCTCGACCTCGGCCTCGTCGCCGCCGTGCACCGGTGGGCCGTCGGGCGCAGCCTCGACGCCGTGCTGCGCGGGTCCGAGATCGCCGCCGGCGACTTCGTGCGCTGGTGCAAGCAGGTCATCGACGTGCTCGACCAGCTCGCGACCGCCGCGCCCACCCCGGCGCTGCGCCGCACCGCCAACCAGGCGATCGACCGGCTGCGGCGCGGCGTCGTCGCCTACTCCAGCGTCTGACGCGCGCCGTGTGACGTACGCCCGAGCCCGCCGGACCGGGGCCGCCGACCGGCACGAACCCGGCGCACGTGGCCTATCGTCGGGGACCGTGACCTCCACCCTCTACCGCGGCGGCGTGATCCACTCCGCGACGGACCCGTTCGCCGAAGCCCTCCTCGTCGACGACGGCGTCATCGCCTGGATCGGCGCCGACGACACCGCCGACGGGCTCGCCGCCCGCGCCGACCGGGTGATCGACCTGCAGGGCGCGCTCGTCGCACCGGGCTTCGTCGACGCGCACGTCCACCTCGTCGAGGTCGGCCTCGCCCTCGCCGGCGTCGACCTGTCCGCGAGCGCCGGCGTGACGTCCCTCGACGCGGCGCTGCGGGCCGTGGCCCGGGCCGCGGGCGCGGCGGGCGCCGACGACGTCGTGCTGGCGTTCGGCTGGGACGAGCGGGCGTGGCCGGAGGGGCAGGCGCCGACGGCGCAGGAGCTGGACGCCGCGGCGGGCGGTCGGCCGGTGTACGCGGCGCGCGTGGACGTGCACTCGGCGGTGGTGTCGACGGCGCTCGCGCGGCGTGCGGGCGCGGAGCGGCTGCCGGGGTGGCACGCGTCGGGTTGGGTGACGGGTGAGGCGCACCACGCGGCCCGCGACGTGGCCCGCGACGTGACGCCGGCGCGGCGCACGGCGCTGTACCGGGCGGCGCTGGCCGCGGCGGCGGAGCAGGGCATCGTGTCGGTGCACGAGATGAGCGCCCCGCACATCGACACGCGGGCGGGGCTGCGGGAGGTGCTGGACCTCACGCGGGACCGCGCGAGCGGCCTCGCGCACGTCGTGGGCTACCGGGGGGAGCTGTGCGCGGGCGAGCAGGACGCGCGCGACCTGCTCGCGGACGTGCCGGGGCTGACCGGGATCGCCGGGGACCTGAACGTCGACGGCTCGATCGGGTCGCGCACCGCGGCGATGCGTCAGCCGTACCGGGACGCGCCGGTGCCGGGGGAGCGGGGCGCGCTGTACCTGTCGGCGGAGCAGATCGGCGCGCACGTGGCGGCGGTCGCGGCGGCGGGCACGCAGGGCGGGTTCCACGTGATCGGGGACCGGGCGATGGACGAGCTCGTGGCCGGGCTCGAGGGGGCCGCGCAGGCGCACGGGTCGGGCGTCGTGCGGGGGGCGCGGGTCCGGGTCGAGCACGCGTTGTTCGTGGACGCGACCGCGCTCGCGACGATGCTGCTGCACGGGGTGAGCCTGAGCATCCAGCCGGCGTTCGACGCGGCGTGGGGCGGCCCGGAGGGGACGTACGCCGCGCGTGTCGGCGCGACGCGCGCGGAGGGGCTCAGCCCGTTCGCGGACCTCGCGGGCGCGGGCGTGCCGCTGGCGTTCGGGTCGGACTCGCCCGTGACGCGCCTGGACCCGTGGGCGGGGGTGCTGGCGGCGATGTCGCACGTCGACCCGGACCAGCGCATCTCCGCCCGGGCGGCGTTCCGGGCGCACACCCGGGGCGGGTGGCGCATCGCGGGGCTGGACCACACGGGTGCCGGGCAGCTGCGGGTCGGGGCGCCGGCGCACCTGGCCGTGTGGGAGGCGGAGCACCTGGCGGTGCAGGGCCCGCTCGGTCGGACGGCGTCGTCGTGGAGCACGGACGCCCGCGCGGGCACGCCGCTGCTGCCCGAGCTCGGCGGGGACGCGCCGCGCCCGACGTGCCGGCAGACGGTGCGCGACGGGATCGTCCTGTTCGACACGTTCGACTGATTCCTGCCGCTTGACAGCAGGCGAGGCGCCGGTAGTTTCGTGGGGTGTTCCGGCCCCGGCGGCCGCAGGGGGAACCAGCCACCATCGACGGGCCCTCGGCGTGCCCGCACCGGGCGTCAGGCCGGGCCCGCGCGCTCGATAGAAAACGTGTCCCGCCGGTGGCGGTGTGGCACGGGCCGAAGGGCGCGCGGGCCCGCCACACACCTCGGTCCCGGCGCAGGTGGGTGGCGTAGTCTGCACCCCGTGCCCGACCCTGCACCACCGACCGATCCCGCACCCCCGACCGACGCGGCCGTGCCGTCGGCCGTGCCGCGCGAGCGGCACCCGACGGGCCGTCCCGCGGCGTTCCTGGCGTCGCGGCCGGGGTCGCTCCTCGTCGCCGCGGCGGGCGGCCTGACCACCGACGCCGCGTTCCCGGACCGCGGCTGGTGGCCCGCCGCGTTCGCCGGGGTGGCGCTGCTGCTGTGCGCGCTGCGGCGCGACGACGCCCGCTGGGGCGCGCTCGTCGGGCTGACCTGGGGGCTGGCGTTCTTCCTGCCGCACCTGTCCTGGGCGGACGAGGCGACGGACACCGTGCCCTGGGTCGCGCTGTCGGTCATGGAGGCGTGCTTCGTCGCCGCCGTCGGCGCCGCCTGGGTGTGGGTGCGCCGGTGGCCGTGGCTGCGCGGGCGCCCGCTCGCGCAGGCCGCCGGGTTCGCGGTGCTGTTCGTCGCGGCGGAGCAGGCGCGCACCGAGGTGCCGTTCGGCGGTTTCCCCTGGGGGCGGCTCGCGTTCTCCCAGGCGGGCTCCCCGCTGGGGCGTGCCGCGTGGCTCGGCGGCGAGGTGCTGGTGTCGCTGCTCGTCGCGCTCGTCGGGTCCCTGCTGGCGGCGGCCGTCGCGCTCCTGTGGCGGGCGCGCACGTCGGCGTCCCTCGCCGCGGCGGCGCCGTCCGTCGCGACGGCCCTGGTCGCCGCGACGGCGCTCGTCGCCGCCCCGCTGCTCGTCCCGCTCGACGACCGGGCGCAGTCCGGGACGCTCGAGGTCGGTGCGGTGCAGGGGAACGTCGCCGAGCCCGGGCTGGGATCGTTCGCCAACCGGGCCGAGGTGCTGAACAACCACCTCGACGGCACGCTGGCCCTCCTGGACCAGGTGGACCCGGGCGACCTCGACGTCGTGCTGTGGCCGGAGAACGGGTCGGACCTCGACCCGCAGGAGGCGCGTGACGTCGCGGCCGCGATCGACGACGTCGCGCGCGAGGTCGACGCCCCGGTCCTGGTCGGCGCGCAGGAGTTCCCGGCCACCGGCGGGCGGTACAACGTCGCGCTGCTGTGGGAACCCGGCGAGGGCGTCGTCGACCGGTACGCCAAGCAGCACCCCGCGCCGTTCGGCGAGTACATGCCGATGCGCTCGGTCCTGCGCGTGTTCTCCGACCAGGTCGACCGCGTGACGATCGACATGATCCCCGGCGACGAGACCGGGATCGTCGACCTCGACGCCGAGCGCCTGGGCCGCACCGTGCCGCTCGGCGTCGTCATCTGCTTCGAGGTCGCCTACGAGGAGCTCGTGCGCGACGCCGTGACGTCCGGCGCCGAGATCCTCGTCGTGCCGACGAACAACGCGTCCTTCGGGTACACCGCCGAGTCCACGCAGCAGCTCGCGATGTCCCGGCTGCGCGCGATCTCCACCGGCCGCGCCACCGTCCAGGCTCCACCGTCGGCGTCAGCGGCGTCGTCGCACCCGACGGGCAGGTCCTGCAGCGCACCGGCCTGTTCACGGCCGACCAGATGGTCGCGTCCCTGCCGCTGCGCACGAGCGTCGCGCCCGCCGTGCGGGCCGGCGCCGCTCCCGCGGTCGTCGTCAGCGTGCTCGCGCTCGCGCTCCTGGCGGCCGGCGTCGGCACCGGGGTGCGCGCGCGCCGCGCCGGGCGGCACGGGTGAGCGCCGCGCCCGGGCGGGTCCTCGTCGTCGTGCCCACCTACGACGAGGCGCAGACGCTTCCCGGCACGCTCGCGCGCCTGCGCGCGGCCGTGCCGGACGCGGACGTGCTCGTCGTCGACGACGCGTCCCCCGACGGCACGGGGGACCTGGCACGGGACATCGCCGCGCGCGACCCCGCGGTGCACGTGCTGCACCGCGGCGGCAAGGACGGACTCGGGGCCGCGTACGTCGCCGGGTTCGGCTGGGCGCTGGGCCGCGGGTACGACGTCGTGGTGGAGATGGACGCGGACGGCTCGCACCAGCCGGAGCAGCTGCCGCGCCTGCTGGACGCGCTCGCCGCGCCGGGGCCGCAGGGCGCGCCCGACCTGGTCATCGGCTCGCGGTGGGTGCCGGGCGGCGAGGTGGAGAACTGGCCGTGGCACCGCGAGGTGCTGTCACGGGCGGGCAACGGGTACGTGCGCCTCGCGCTCGGGCTGCGGCTCGGGGACGCGACGGCGGGCTTCCGCGCCTACCGCGCGTCCGCGCTGCGCGACACCGATCTCGCCACGGTCGCCTCGCACGGGTACTGCTTCCAGGTCGACATGGCGTGGCGCGTCGCCCGCGCCGGCGGCCACGTCGTGGAGGTGCCGATCACGTTCGTCGAGCGCACGGCGGGCCGGTCGAAGATGAGCCGGTCGATCGTCACCGAGGCGCTGTGGAAGGTCACCGCCTGGGGCGTGCGACGACGCGCGGGGCAGCTGCGCGCCCTCGTGCGCCCGCGTGCTGCGGCCCGCTCGAGGGTGCGCTGACCCCCCGTGTGCCCCGGTGCGCCCCCCAGGGGGACCCCCGAGGGACGGCGAAGGGCCCGGCCCCCGGGACGGGGCCGGGCCCTTCGCGGACGCGGTGACGGGTCAGGCGCTGCGGCGCAGCTTGCCGGCGCGCAGGAGGTCGAGGCGCTCGTCGAGCAGCTCCTCGAGCTCGGAGATGGTGCGGCGCTCGAGCAGCATGTCCCAGTGGGTGCGGGCGGGCTTGCCGGCCTTCGGCTCGGGGCGCTCCGCGTCGCGCAGCAGCGCCTCGGCGCCGCAGCGGCACTCCCACACCGGCGGGACCTCGGCGTCGGTCGAGAACGGCAGGATGATGGTGTGGCCGTTGGGGCAGTCGTAGTGCGCCTGGAAACGCGGCGCGAAGTCGACGCCCTCGTCCGACTCCATGCTCTTCGCACCGATGCTCATGCCACGCAGCGAACGGTCGGCCATGGTGTCCTCCAGAGGATCGTCGGGGGTCGTGGGGGCGCCCCGAGGGGGTGCGAGGGTGCCCGGTCTACGAGTACGCAACGCATGGTGATGACGAGGTGTTCCGGCGCGCGGTGAAGGTCCCGTGAACGCGGGCGGGCGCGCCGCGGTGCGGTGCGCGCGCCGTCCGCCGGGTCCGCCACGGTGCGTCGCGGACCTCAGGTTCGCGGGTTTGCCGGTCGCACGCAAATCATGCGCGCGTGACGTCCACCGCTGCGCACGGCGCGCCGACGAGTGCGGGAACAAACACCGGGGGTGCACGGTTGAGCGCCGTGTGCATGCAAACGCATGGACATCGGCAGGACCGGATCGGCCCGAGGACACTGGGAGCCCACCATGCAGTTCGGCATCTTCACCGTCGGTGACGTCACGACCGACCCCACGACGGGCCGGACCCCGGACGACACCGAGCGCGTGCGCGCGATGCTCACCATCGCCCGGCACGCCGACGAGGCCGGCCTGGACGTCTTCGCCACGGGGGAGCACCACAACCCGCCGTTCGTCCCGTCCTCGCCCACCACGATGCTCGGCTACCTCGCGGGTGTGACGAAGGACATCGTCCTGTCGACGTCCACGACGCTCATCACGACGAACGACCCGGTGCGCCTCGCCGAGGAGTACGCGATGCTCCAGGTGATCTCGGACGGACGCATGGACCTCATGATGGGCCGCGGCAACACCGGGCCCGTGTACCCGTGGTTCGGGCAGGACATCCGCAACGGCATCGCCCTCGCGGTCGAGAACTACGCGCTGCTGCGCCGGCTGTGGACCGAGGACGTCGTGGACTGGGAGGGCAAGTTCCGCACCCCCCTGCAGGGCTTCACCTCCACGCCGCGCCCGCTCGACGGGGTGCCGCCGTTCGTGTGGCACGGGTCGATCCGCAGCCCCGAGATCGCCGAGCAGGCCGCGTACTACGGCGACGGCTTCTTCCACAACAACATCTTCTGGCCGATGAGCCACACGAAGCAGATGGTGCAGTTCTACCGGCAGCGGTACGAGCACCACGGGCACGGCCCCGCGGACACGGCGATCGTCGGGCTCGGCGGCCAGGTCTTCCTGCGCAAGGACTCGCAGAAGGCGTGGGACGAGTTCCGGCCCTACTTCGACAACGCGCCCGTGTACGGGCACGGCCCGTCGATGGAGGACTTCACGCGCGAGACGCCGCTGACCGTCGGCTCCCCGCAGCAGGTGATCGACCGGTACGCCGCGATGCGCGAGCACGTCGGGGACTACCAGCGCCAGCTGTTCCTCATCGACCACGCCGGCCTGCCCCTCAAGACGGTCCTGGAGCAGATCGACCTCCTCGCGGGCGAGGTCGTGCCCGTCCTGCGTCGCGAGGCCGAGGCCGCGCGCCCCGCGCACGTCCCCGCCGGCCCGCCGAGCCACGGCGAGCGGGTCGCCGCCGCCCGCGCCGCGGGCCAGGACGGTTCCGCGCACGTCGCGCCGCCGAGGACCGCTGGACCGGGCGCGTCGCCGAGGACGAGGCGAGCGTGCCCGCCCCTGCGGGCGCCTCGTTCGGCCTCTGACCGGGCGGCCCGCCCGGCGCACCGCCGGCACCGCCCCGCGCAGCACACCCACCACCGAGCAGCACCCGCAGGAGCACCCATGACCGACACCACCGCCGGCGCGGACCGCCGCCTCGTCGTCGTCTCGGCAGGCCTGTCCAAGCCGTCGTCCACCCGTCTCCTGGCCGACCGTCTGGCCGACGCCACCGTCCGCGGGCTGCGGGAGCAGGGGCTGAGCGCCGACGTCGAGACGGTCGAGCTGCGCGACCACGCGCACGCCGTCGTCGACGCGATGCTCACCGGCTTCCCCACGGGCGACCTCGCCGGAGTCCTCGAGCGCGTGTACGCGGCCGACGGGATCGTCGTCGCGACCCCGCTGTTCACCACGACCTACTCGGGCCTGCTCAAGTCGTTCGTCGACGTGCTCGACAAGGACGCCCTCACCGGCACGCCCGTGCTGCTCGGCGCCACCGGCGGCACCTCGCGCCACTCGCTCGCGCTCGAGTACTCCCTGCGCCCGCTCTTCACCTACCTGCGGGCCGACGTCGCCACGACCTCGGTCTTCGCCGCCACCGACGACTGGGCCGCCGCCGAGACCGACGCCGGCGGCGGCCTGCCCCGGCGGATCGAGCGCGCCGGGCGTGAGCTCGCCGCGACGGTCGCGCGGCGCGAGAGCACCGGCCCGGCCGACCCGTTCGCCACGGCCCCGGACTTCGAGAGCCTCCTCGGCGGCCTCTGAACCCCACGTGCGCCGTCGGGCACCGGCTCGCCCTTGCGGCCGGTGCCCGGCGGCGGCGAGGATGCGAGCACGCACCCGCCGCCGCACCCGGGAGGCCCCGTGGACGCCACCGCAGCACCCGACGACGCCCGCCCCGGCCCCGTGCCGCGCGCGGCGTCCGCGCGCCGCAGCGCCGCACCGCCGGCGTCGCGCCCCACCGCGAGCGCCCCGTGGACGTCCCCGAGCGTTTCGCCGCGGCGCCGCGCTACCCCGCGATGTTCCACGTCGCCGGCGGTCGCCTCGTGTGGGACGGGAACCGCCTCGTCCCCGTGCGCGGCGACGGCACGCCCGTGCCGGCCGCCGGGCGCCCCGTGGTCACGGTCACCGGCGCCGGGCTCACGTGCCCGACTGTCGTCGTGGCCTGGCCCGCGCCCTCCGGCGACCGCGCGCGCGGTCCCGCCGCGCCCGACCGGCTCGGGTCGTGCTGCTCGACCGCTCCGCGGACCGGTTCGTGCGCTTCGCTCGCGCGCTGGAGGACGCCCGCCCGGACGTCCTGACCCTGGACGACCGGACGGTCCCGTCGCCGCGCGTGCCGCGCCTGCGGCCGGGGCGTCGCGGCAGCGAGCGTCGGCCGAGCGTGTTCGTCCGCGCGGTGTGGCGCGCGTGGGCGGCTGCCGTGCCGCGGGGCGCGGTGACCGGCGAGGAGGGCGGGGGAGGGGACGTCGTGGACCGGCTCGAGCGCCTGGCCGCCCTGCACCGCGGCGGCGCGCTCACCGACGCGGAGTACGCCCGCGCGAAGCAGCGCCTGCTGGGCTGAGGCCCGTCGGGGCGGGCGCGAGGGGAACACCGCGGCGGGTGCGCGGCGTTGCACCGGCCGTGAAGAGCATCGGGTTCCTGTCCTTCGGCCACTGGGCGCCGTCGCCCGGATCGCAGGTGCGTGACGCGCACGACGCGCTGCACCAGTCCATCGAGCTCGCGGTCGCCGCCGAGGAGCTCGGCGCCGACGGCGCGTACTACCGGGTGCACCACTTCGCGCGCCAGCTCGCGTCCCCGTTCCCGCTGCTCGCCGCCGTCGCGGCGCGCACCCGCCGCGTCGAGATCGGCACCGCCGTCATCGACATGCGCTACGAGAACCCGCTGTACATGGCCGAGGACGCCGGCGCGGCCGACCTCATCTCCGGCGGGCGGCTGCAGCTCGGCATCTCGCGCGGGTCGCCGGAGCAGGTGGTGGACGGGTACCGGTACTTCGGGCACGAGCCGGCGCCGGGGGAGAGCGACGCCGACATGGCGCGCCGCCACACCGCCCGGTTCCTCGAGGTCGTCGAGGGGGAGGCGTTCGCCGAGCCGAGCCCGCGGCCGATGTTCCCCAACCCGCCGGGCCTGCTGCGCGTCGAGCCGCACTCGCCCGGGCTGCGCGAGCGGATCTGGTGGGGCGCCGGGACGCGGGCCACCGCGGAGTGGACCGCGCGGCAGGGCATGAACCTCATGAGCTCGACCCTGCTGTCCGAGGACACCGGCGTGCCGTTCCACGTCCTGCAGGCCGAGCAGATCCAGCGCTTCCGCGACACGTGGGCCACCCAGGGCCACGCCTTCGAGCCGCGCGTGTCGGTGTCCCGGTCGGTCTTCCCGGTCGTCTCCGACCTCGACCGCGCCTACTTCGGCCGCGAGACCGGCGGCGGCGACCAGGTCGGCGTCCTGGAGGGCGTGCGCGCCCGGTTCGGCAAGACGTACGCCGGCGAGCCCGACCGCCTCGTCGACGAGCTCGCGAAGGACGAGGCCGTCGCCGCCGCCGACACGCTGCTGCTCACCGTGCCGAACATGCTCGGCGTCGAGTACAACGCCCACGTCCTCGAGTCCGTGCTGCGCGACGTCGCCCCGGGGCTGGGCTGGCGCTGACCGCGCAGCCCGACCGTCAGGCGGCGACCGCCGCACCGGCCGCCACGCCGAGCACCAGCGACACCGCGGCGCACGCGTGCAGCACGCCCGCCGCGACGCCCGGCCCGGCGTCGGGCGCGGCGTCGGGCGCGGTGCGCGGGGGCCGGCGCCACGTCGCCGCCACGGCGGGTGCGATCCAGCGCAGGTAGTAGGCGAGGCTGACGAGGGTGTTCACGACCGCCACGACCGCCAGCCAGGGCGCACCGCCGTCGGCGGCAGCGGCGAAGACCGCGACCTTGCCGACGAACACCGCCGTGGGCGGGGTGCCGACGAGCCCCAGGAGGCACACGAGGAGGCTCACGACGACCCACGGCCGTGCCGCGGCTCCTCGCGCCCACTCCTGCAGGGTCCCCGCCTGCGGCACCGCGGCCACCGCCGCGAACGCGCCGACGTTCGTCACCGCGTACGCGGCGAGGTAGACGAGCAGGGCCGGCTCGGCGAGCGCCGTCGTCCCGGCCACGGCCACGGGCATCAGCAGGTAGCCCACCTGACTAATCGTGGAGTACCCGAGGAGGCGGCGCGGCTCCGTCTGGGGCAGCGCGGCGAGGTTGCCGAGCGTCATGCTGGCGGCGGCCACGACCGCGACGGCCGTGCCCGCCGCGCCCGGCACCTCGGCGAACGGACCGGTGACCAGGCGCCAGAGCGCGACGAGCGCGCCGAGCTTCGCGACGGTGGTGAGCAGCGCCGCGACGGCGGGCGGGGTACCGGCGGCGAGATCGGGCACCCAGAAGTGCACGGGCACCGCGCCCGCGGTGAACAGCAGCGCCCCGGCGATCCCGACCGCCGCGAGCGCCACGACGGCCCGCGGCGCGGTGGTGATCGTCTCGCCGACCGCGGCCCACGACGTCGTCCCGGTGGCGAGGACGAGCGCGACGACGCCCACGAGGAGCACGACGCCGGCGAGCGCGCTGAGCAGGTAGTACTTCAGCGCCGCCTCGGTGCCGCGGGCGTCGCGCCGCGTCCCGGCGAGCGCGTACGCGGGCACGCTCGCCAGGAGGAAGCCCGCGACGAGCATGAGGGCGTCGTCGCTCGCGGCGAGGACGTCCGCGCCGAGCGCGACGAACGTGGCCAGGACGTACGTCTCGGTCTCGCGGGCGTCGCCCGCGACGCCCGCGCGCAGCAGGACCACGGCGAGTGCCGTGGCGAGCGGTGCGACGACCCGCACGGTGCCCGCGGCGGCGTCGACCGACCAGGTGCCGGAGAAGACGGTCCGGGCGGCGTCCGTCAGGCCGGGCGCGGCGAGTGCGGCACTGAGCAGGCACGCCGCGACGACGACGACGGCGACGCGCCGCTGGCGCGACTGCGGGGTCCACAGACCGAGCAGGAGCCCGGCGACGGCGCCCGCGAGCAGTGCCGCCTCGGGCAGCAGGGCGAGCGGGTCCTCGGCCGGGGCGCCGCTCATCGCGACGTCAGCTCGACGAGGGTGTTGGCGGCCGGGCCGACGACGCCGAGCAGGACGACGGGCACGAGCCCCACCAGCACGGACAGCGCGAGCAGCGGCGCGACGGCGAGCCGCTCACGGGTCGTGACGTCGCCGACGTGGTCCACGCCGCCCGGCCGCACCTGGTCGCCGGTGAGCAGGCGCTGCAGCGCGCGCAGCAGCAGCCCGGCGGTGAGCAGGATGCCGAGGACGGCGACGACGGCCGCGACGGGCACGGCGGCGAGCGACCCGCTGAGGACCTGGAACTCGGCGACGAAGCCGGACAGGCCCGGCAGCCCGAGGGACCCGAGCGCCGCGACCACGAGGAGCGTGGCGAGGACCGGTGCGGGGCGCGCGAGACCGCCCCAGCGGTCGAACGCGTACGTGCCGCCGCGCGACCACAGCACCCCGGCGAGCAGGAACAGCGCACCGGTGAGCAGGCCGTGGCTGACCATCTGGGTGACCGCGCCGGTGGCGGCGACCGCGCGGGGCCCGGCCTCGGCGGTGGTGTACCCGACGGCGCCGAGGCTGAGCAGCACGTACCCCATGTGGTTGACCGAGGTGTAGGCGATCATGCGCTTGACGTCGGTCTGGGCGAGGGCGACGAGCGCGCCCCACAGCACGCCGGCGACGCCGACGACGATCACGACGCCCGCCCAGCGCTGCCAGGCGTCGGGCAGCAGCGGCATGGCGATGCGCACGAACCCGTACGTGCCGAGCTTGAGCAGCACGCCCGCGAGCACCGCGGAACCCTCGGCGGGGGCGTCGGTGTGCGCGGGCGGGAGCCAGCTGTGGAAGGGCACGGTCGGGGTCTTGACCGCGAGCCCGATGCCGACGGCCAGCAGCACGAGCCCGGCCGTCGTGGGGTCGTCGCGCCAGGGCGGGTCGGCGGCCAGGCGCACGATGTCGAACGTGCGGGGCTCGCTGCCGAGGAACAGCCCGATGATGCCGAGCAGCAGCGCGAGGGACCCCAGGAACGTGTAGAGGAAGAACATCAGGGCGCTGCGCTGGCGGTCGCCGTGCCCCCAGCCGGAGATGACGAGGTACATCGCGACGATGGACAGGTCGAAGAACAGGAAGAACAGGATGAGGTCGAGCGCGGCGAACGTGCCCAGGCACGTCGTCTCGAGCAGCAGGAACAGCGCGGCGTGGGTGCGCGGGCGAGCGGTGGCGCGCAGCGACCACACCGCGCACGCGACGAACAGCACGGCGGTCAGCGCCAGCAGCGGCAGGGACAGGCCGTCGACGCGACGTGGTAGGACGCGTCGACGGTCGGGATCCACGGGACCTTGACGTCGTACTGCACGCCGCCGCCCGGGTCGAAGCCCCACCAGGTCCAGGCCACCAGCCCCGCGACGACGAGCGTCGTGGCGAGCCACGTCCACGAGGCCACCGCGTCGGGCAGGCGCGGCACGGCGACGAGGACGAGACCGACGACGGCGGGCAGCAGGACGACGACGCTGAGCAGCATGGTCACCTCACGATCAGCAGGACGAGGAGCAGGGCGGCGAGCCCGGCCGCGACCTGGGCGTAGTACTGGTGCAGCAGGCCGGTCTGGGGCCGTCGGGCGAGGCGGCCGAGCCGGCGCGTGGTCGCGCCGACGCTCACGACGAGGCTCGTCAGGTCGCCCTCGCCGCGGCCGCCCCACGCGGCGGCACGCGTGGCGACGGTGCCGGTGGCGCGGGTCGCGTGGTCGAGGCCGTCGTCGGCGGCACGCGTGGCGACGGTGCCGGTGGCGCGGGTCGCGT
>NZ_MKKH01000043.1 GCF_001942335.1 Cellulosimicrobium sp. CUA-896
CGCGCGTCCTCGTCGTCGACGGGGACCGACGCCGTCGCCGCCCCGGGCGAGCGGGCCGCCCTCGCCCGGGCGCTCGCCCGCGCGTCGGCGGCCGGCACGGCGCTCGTCCTCGGCGCGCTCGGACCGGCGGGGGCGGCGCTCGCGCCACCCGGCGCGCACGTGGTCGAGCTGGTGCCCCCGTCGCCCGACGGCGAGCCCGTCGAGGTCGTCCCCGCCACGCCCGAGGAGGTCGGCGCATGAGCGCGACGCCCCTGGCCGACCGGCCCGTCCCGTCGCCCGGCCCGCGCCGGACGTGGGCCGTCGTCGCCGCCGTCGTGCTGCCGCTCGCGGTGCTCGGCCTGCTCCTGTGGGCGCTGTGGGACCCGCAGAGCCGGCTCGACACGGTGCAGGCGGCGATCGTCAACCACGACCAGCCCGTCCAGGTGGACGGGCAGACCGTGCCGCTCGGCCGCCAGCTCGCCGCCGGCCTCGTGAGCGGCGGCGCGCCGTCGAGCGACACCGGCCCCGTGGCGACGCAGCCCGACCCCGGAACCGTGAACTACACGTGGGTCGTCACCGACGCGTCCGACGCGTCCTCCGGCCTCGCCGACGGCACCTACGCGGCCGTCGTGACCATCCCGGAGGACTTCTCCGCGAGCGCCACGTCCTTCGGCGGGGACGACCCGTCCGCGGCGACCCGGGCGACGCTGACCGTCGAGACGGTGCCCGGCGGCAGCGTCGTCGACGCCGCGCTCGCGCGCGCCGTGACGACGACCGCGACCTCCGTCCTCGGGCAGACGCTCACCGAGAACTACGTCGACGGCGTTCTCGTCGGGTTCACGACGCTGAACCAGCAGCTCGGCCAGGCCGCCGACGGGGCGTCGCAGCTCGCCGGCGGGGCGTCGGACGCGAGCGGTGGCGCGACGCAGCTCGCCGACGGCGCCGACCAGGTCGCCACGGGTGCCGGCGACCTCGCGGCGGGCGTCGGCGCGCTCGGGGCCGGGGCCGACGACCTGGCGGCGGGCGCCGGACGGAGCGCGGACGGCGCGGCGGCCCTCGCGGCCGGGGCCGACCAGGTCGCGGCCGGCGCCCAGGGCGTCGCCGACGGCGCCGGACAGCTCTCCTCCGGTCTCACCGGGCTCGACGGCGCCCTCGCGCCTCTGCCCGCGCGGGCCGCCGAGCTCGCCGCGGGCTCGCAGCAGGTGTCCGACGGCGTCGGCGCGCTCGTCGCGGCGGACGTCGCCGCGCTCGACGCGTCCCGTACGGCGCGGTGCGACCTCGACCCGCGCTCGACGCGTCAAGCGTGCGGCGCGGTGCGACCTCGACCCGGCCTCCGCGCCCTGCCGGGAGCTCGACGCGCAGATCCTGCGGCTCCGCGAGCTCGAGGAGGCCGCGCGGCTCGTCGCCGCCGGGAACGCGGCGCTCGCCGGGCAGGCCGCGACACCCGACGGACCCACCGGCCTCTACGGCCTCGCGGCCGGTGTCGACCAGCTCGCGACCGGTGCCCAGCAGCTCGGCGGACGGGGCCGCGCAGGCGGCGACCGGCGCGGCGGGCGTCGCGACGGGCGCCACCGACCTCACGACCGGGCTGCGGCAGCTCGACGACGGCGCCGACCGGCTCGCGGACGGGATCGGCGAGCTCGGCACCGGCGCCGACCAGCTCGCCACCGGGACCCAGGGCCTGGCGACCGGCGCGAGCGACCTGGCGGGCGGCGTCGGGCAGCTCGCGGACGGCTCGTCCGACCTCGCGGACGGCCTCGACCAGGCCACCGCCCAGGTCCCCACCTACACCGACGACGAGGCCGAGCACCTCGCCTCCGTCGTGGCCGACCCCGTCGCCGCACCCGACGACGCCCTGACCACGGGGTCGACCGGCCCGGTGTTCGCCGTGCTCGCCCTGTGGTTCGGGGCGCTCGCCCTCTTCCTCGCCTTCCCGCCCGTCCCGCCGCAGCTCCTCGGGTCGACCCGCGGGCCGGCCCGCCTCGCCGCGCACGCCCTCGCCGGCCCCGCGGCCGTGGGCGTCGTGACGGGCCTCGCCGTCGGGGGCGTCCTCGCCGCCGTCGAGCACGCGAGCCCGGGCGGGTGGCTGGGACTGCTCGCCGTCGGCGCGCTCGCCTCCGTCGCGTTCGTGGCGCTCAACCAGGCTCTCGCCGCCCTCCTCGGCGACGTCGGCCGCGCGCTGAGCGTCCTCGTCGCCGTGCTGCTCGTCGCGACCGGCGTCGTCGCGACCGTGCCCTCGGGCCTCGTCGCGCTGCGCGACGTGCTGCCGGTCGGCCCGGCGCTCACGGCGCTGACCGCCGTCGTCGTCCCCGGCGCGACCGGCGGAGCGGCGGGCGTCGTCGCCCTCGTCGTGTGGGGGCTCGTGTCCTTCGCCGTGACGACGCTCGTCGTCGCGCGCAGGCGCACGGTGCGCGTCGAGCAGCTCCTGCGCGCGTGAGCCCCTGGGCGTCGGTCGCCCGGCGTCCGGCGGGCGACCGTGGGTGGTGGCCGTCACACTCTCCGCATGGACCAGGACGAGGCCCGGGAGATCAAGACCCAGCTCGCCGGCTACGCGCGCGAGCTCGCCGAGCGCAGCGGCGCACCCGGCATCGAGGCCAGCGGGGTGCCCGACGACGCCGCGCGCCTCGTGCGGGCACCCACGCTCGCGCTCGGTCTCGCGCCCCGCGAGGACGGGTACGCCATCGCGGTGCGGTACCGGCTCGGCGTGCCGACGGCGCGCAGCATCGCGCGACGGGTCGCGGCGGAGGCCGGGCGGGCGGTCGACGTGCGGCGGACGGGCCGCATCAGGGCGCTCGGCGGTGACGCGCCCGTCGTCCGCCCGCCCGTCGTGACCGCGCAGGCCGCGGGGGAGACGGGCCGCGCGCGCCCCCTGCGTCCCGGCGTGTCGATCGCGCACGTCGACGTGTCGGCCGGGACGCTCGGGGCCTTCGTCCGCTCGACCGGCGGGAACGGGACCGCGGGCGCGGTGTACGCGCTGTCGAACTGGCACGTGCTCGCCGGATCGCCGGCCGCGCGCGCGGGGGACGTCGTCGTGCAGCCCGGCCCCGCCGACGGCGGCCGCGAGCCGGACGACCGCGTCGGCACCCTCGCGGCGCTCGTGCCGCTCGAGGCGGGCGTGACGCAGACCGTCGACGCGGCGCTCGCGCTGCTCGACGACCCGCAGGTCGACCCGACGTACCCGGTGGGCCGGGTGACGACCACCGCCGTCGCGCTGGGCGGCGAGCCCGTCGGCAAGACCGGCCGCACCACGGGCGTCACCGCGGGGCGCGTCACGGCCATCGAGCTGGACGACGTCGTCGTGGGGTACGGCGACGAGCTCGGCGCGCTGCGCTTCGACGACCAGATCGAGGTCGAGTCGACGGGCACCGGCCCGTTCTCGCGCGGCGGTGACTCCGGCTCGCTCGTGTACCGCCAGGACGGCGTCGCGCTCGGCCTCCTGTTCGCCGGTTCCGAGACGGGCGGGACGAACGGCGGCGGGCTCACGTACTGCAACCCCGTCGGCACCGTCCTGGACCGCCTCGGGGTGACGCTGCTCCGTTGAGCCGCCGCCCGTCCCCTCCTCCGGTCGCCCACGAGCCTGTCGCGGAGCGGCGATCGGGCGCACAATGGCGGGGAACGCACGACGGCCCCGGGAGGTGGTGCGGATGGCGACGCTCGAGAGCGCGCGCGAGGCGAAGACCGTCCTCCGCCGCGAGATCGGTGGCCGCGACGGCGTGACCGGCATCGGCATCACCCGTGCCCACCCCCCGCAGGACGGCACCGGCGGCACCGCGGCGCGCGGCGCGGCACGCGGCCCGGCGACCGGCCGTGCCGTCGAGCCGGAGGACTGGGTCCTGCGGGTCAACGTCGCGTCCGCCGAGGTGGCCGTCCCCGCGTCGGTCGACGGCGTCGACGTGGAGGTCCGCGTCGTCGGAGCGATCACCGCGTCGTCCTGACGACCCCCGACTCCCCGACCGTTTCCCGCCTGCCGCGCGTCCGATTTGGCCGGCCGCGGCTCGCTCAACACGGCGGTCACGACCTCACCCCTTTGCTGACGTGCGAGGCAAGGTCGTTGTGGTCGACTTCTGGACGTTCCCGAAAGCTCCGGCCAAGCCGAACGTCGATGGCGGCTCAGTCCCCTAGGTCGAGTTCGGTGGCCATGTTCCCATTCTGGGCGCAGTGCTGCGCCATCTGGGTGCGAACAAGGCGCGCAGGAACAGGAAGCCGTGTCGCGCTGGCCGAGTTCGATAAGGGCGACGAATTCCATACGGTCATCGTCTGGGCACTCGACCGCGCCGACGGGAAGGCGCTGACACGCTGGCTGCGTTGCTCACGAGGCACGCGGTCACGGAGCGCCAAATCCTCGGGATCGATGGCACGGAAACGAGCGCGACCGGCTTGCAAACATCATCCGTACCGACATCGGCCGCGCGAACAGCGAGAAGTGGAGGAAAAACATCGCGCGCATGAAGCGCTATCGCCGTGAGGCCGGGGCTCTGGCTCGGTGGACCAGCCCCGTAGGGTCTGCGGATCGGCGCTGACAGGCGGCTCGAGCATGACCCGGCCGACCTTCCCGGAGGCTCGCAAGGCGGCGAAAGCGCTCATCAACGGCGAGATCTATGCCGTTATCGCTGACCCGAACGAGCGGCGGGTGAAATTGGCGCACCGATGAGTAGGTGGGGCGTGAGCCTGAGGCGGTCGTACGCCAAAGGTTCACCTACCCGGTCTCAGCCCGCGGGCTCTCCCGCTCCTGTCGAGCGACCGACTCCTCGAATGCGCGCTGTGCCCCGCGCCCGAGCTCGCGGTTCGCCTCGACCTCCCCTGAGATCAGGCGCTCGACCTCCTCGGCAGGGAAGCCCTTCAGTTTGACCGGCTTCCCTGTATGCGGCTCAAGCGTCACTTCCTTGCCGTCGTGACGGTGCCAGTAGGCGCGCAAAGCGGTCACCAGCGCCGTGAGTGCGGGCCCGCTGATCGAGACGGCCCAAATGACACCTTCTGGAACGGCCGAGAACTCTCCGCCGAGAGTTGGATCGAGTCCTGCGTCCAGGAGGTCTTGGCGCATCTCCTCCGCGTGCTCGTTGGGAACACGCACCTTCGCCTCGTCCTCGATCATGGGCTCTATCGACACCCACACGTCGTCGCTGGTCATTCGCATCGTCACATGATGGCACCGGTTCACGACGCGAGACCGCGTCGACGCGCTCGACAGCCTCATGGTTCCGAGTGCGCCATGCTGGGTTGACGACTCGTGGCGGAACGCTGGAGAGAGTCCCGAACAGAAGGCACGCCAGCGGCTGAATTTCCAGCGCGTCGTGCAGAGGTACAACGCACAGTTCTCCGACCGAGGCCGCCGCGTCGATAGGAGGGAAGGTGGCAGACGGGGTCACCAAGCGTGTGACCTTGGGGCCGAGAGTGTCTGCGTGGCCCTCTATGTACGACAAGGACGACGACCCGTCACTTGCTTGAGACCACCGCGTCCGTCCCGAGGAGCAGAGGCTCCGGCCTAGAGCCGATCTAAGGCGGTGAAAGCGCCCGTATGTCTGGAACAGGCCATTGGTGAGGGTCTAGCGTCTGGGCATGAGTAGCAAGCCGCAGACCCAGCCAGAGACCGTCGCCCTGGATGGCCCAGGCCCGGACCGATGCATGGAGGTTCTTGACGACCTCGTCCAGACTTGGCGTGAAGATCGCCCGGAGGCAAAGTTCCTCGCAGAGTTGCCCACGGCGTACGCGCCCACCTTGTTTGCTCTGGTCTCTCAGACCGTCGCCCTCGCGGACGGGCTCTCGGAACTCTGGAAGCGATCCGTTGACCACCCCTCGCGCCAGGTAGCAGCAATTGCCCTCGTCCGTCAGGTGATTGAGTTTTCGACTCGGGCGGTCTGGCTCGAGTTGTATCCAGAGCGCGTCGAGTCTGTCGCGAAGGAGGGTGCCCGCCAGCACTTGAATATGTTGAGGGGTGCCGCGAAGGTCGGATTGGTCGATGTTGACTCGGCCGCACTCGTCTCCGCGCAGGAGGACTTCGATTCACTCAAAGGAAAGGCGGACGAGCAGAGTTTCAAGCGCATCTGCGACGAAATTTCACTCGACGGATGGCCGCCGGATCGCCTTTATGTCTACTTTCGCATCGCGTCCAACCTCATGCACCCGAGTTCGATGCAAACGGACCTTCACGTGATCGAAGAAGGTTCGCCGTCAGGCCTTGGATTCGTCACCGTTCCAGAGAGCCAAATGGCGCCAGTTCTTCTCGGCATCGCTACACAGTTCACCATCCTTGGTTGCCTCGCCTGGGATCGCGCGGATCACGTCCAGCACCAGCACGATCAGCTCCTCAAGCTGGCGGAGGAGTTCGTCGTGCCAAACTCGAAGCCGACCAGGCTGGTGTCCGTGCCGCCAGACCCTCAATCTCGACGGCGCAAGCGAGGCTAAGGTCGCGAGCGGACGGGGCTGCCAGGATGCTGCGTCGCGACCCTGCGCCCGGGGAGCAACGCCTCTACGCGATCGGCGGCCGCACTGGGCCGCTCGTGCTCCCAGACACGAATCACGGTCCAGCCTTCCGCCGTCAGGTCGCGGTCTGTCTGGCGGTCCCGCTCGACGTTGCGGGCGAGCTTGGCCGTCCAGTACTCGACGTTTACCCTGGGCGTCGTCCGGTGCTCAGGACAGACATGCCAATAGCAGCCATCTACAAAGACGCACACTCGGGCGCGGGGGAAGACCAGGTCAGCGCGCCGGCGTGGGAGTACGGCTCGATCGACGTAGAAGCGTCGGCCGCGACGGTGGAGTTTGCGACGCAGGGCAAGTTCGGGCTTCGTGTCGCGACGTCGCACGCGGCTCATGCGCGCACTCACCACAGGATCGACGCTGGGGAACCGAGGGTCCACTGCGCCAGGATGCCCTACTCGCACCAACCCTAGCCAGGGCGCGCTCCTGGTTCGAACACGTGATCGACGACACGCTGGGCTCAATGCTGCTGTGTCAGAGGGGCTGGGCTAAGCTTCCAGCCATGGTCGCATCAGTCCCCGCGTTCCGGTTCGTAGACCTCTTCGCCGGGATCGGCGGGTTCCACGCCGCCCTCTCGGCGTACGGCGGCGAGTGTAAGTACGCGGTCGAGATCGACCCGGCAGCCGCCAGGGTCTACGAGCGGAACTGGGGTTACGACCCACTGGGTGACATCACAAAGCACGCCAACGACGACACCATGGCGGTCCCCGAGCACGAGATCCTGGCGGCGGGCTTCCCGTGCCAGCCGTTCTCCAAGAGCGGCGCCCAGCGCGGCATGGAGGAGACGCGCGGCACGCTGTTCTGGAACATCGCGAGGATCATCGAGGAGCGCAGGCCGAAGGTCGTCATCCTCGAGAACGTCCGAAACCTTGCCGGTCCCCGTCACCTGCATGAATGGCAGGTCATCATCGAGACACTGAAGGATCTCGACTACAGGGTGTCCGAGACGCCGGCCATCTTCTCGCCGCACCTGCTACCGCCCGAGCGCGGTGGTCGACCCCAGGTCCGAGAGCGTGTCTTCATCACGGCGACGCACAACCCGAACGGGATTGGCGACGGACTGCCAGTGGGTCCGGTTGCGTTCTCGAACAAGGCCATCGACGGCTGGGAGCCGAAGGAGGAGTGGCACCTAGAGGATCTGCTTGACGACTCTCACAACATTCCCGGCTGCGAACTGACTAGTGCCGAGCGGCTGTGGATCGACGCATGGAACGACTTCGTTGAGATCATGTGGGAGCGGCGCGAGGGTCGACGGCTGCCTGGTTTCCCGATTTGGGCAAACTCCTGGCGCGACTATCGCGACCCCATCCCTCCCGGCACGCCCGCATGGAAGACGTCGCATCTGAGGAAGAACTACGAGTTCTACAGGGCCCACAAGGACGTGCTTGACGCGTGGGCCGAGAAGTGGGGCGTGTTCACGGACGCGTTTCCTCCCTCGCGCCGCAAGCTCGAATGGCAGGCTCAGGACACGCCGCGTCTGTGGGACACGGTGATGCACTTCCGGCCATCCGGTATCCGCGCCAAGCGTCCGACCTACCTGCCTGCGCTCGTGGCCATCACGCAGACCTCGATCGTTGGTCCTCGCGAACGACGCCTGTCTCCCCGTGAGACCGCCCGGCTTCAAGGTCTCCCCGACTGGTTCGACTTTGGAGACCAGCGGCCGGGCGCGACCTACAAGCAAATGGGCAACGGCGTGAACGTCGGCGCCGTGTGGCACATCCTTCGTGCGCACGTCGAGCGAGACGAGGAGATCCTCAAGACCACACCCGAGGGCCGCAGCATCCTGCATGCCGTGCTCGATGCGGCTCCGCTCTCGCCGGATGGCATCCTGGCGGCGATGAAGCCCACCGCCTGACTACCAGGGGTGCCGAGGATCGTAGTCCGGTTCCAGTTGTGGGCGACGGATCTCCCATCCGAACACGACGCCCTTACCGCCGGCGGGGTGTCGCCACGCCTCGAACTCTGCTTGAGCACGTGGTCCGTTGATCAGGCCGCGAAGGCCCATGATCGCATCAGCGAACTCCATCAAGGGGCGTGTGCGCATGTGCCCGCCGTTGACGTCAAGAACGTTGGCGATCTCGGACAAGACCGCGACCGACTCGCGGGACGTGTGCTCCGCCGCTGCCTGTTCCAAGGTGATCGAGTCGTAGTCGAACGAGTAAGCGACCACCGCGACCCTGCGGGTGAACCCGTACTCACGTAGTCGCAGCGCGTCATGGAGCATGCCCCGGTCCTTGAGGTACGGGGACAGCACCTTAGTGGTCGCGTAGTCATTGCGCTTGCCGTTGTCGCCCACGAACTGCAGGCGCTTGACCTCGATGCCCCACTCGTCGTCGCCCGGATCTCCGTCAGTCGTTATGACGTGGTCAACCTTCGCGGTCGCCGGCAGATCGGGGTAGCGGACCTTCATCCTATGGACCTTCCGCTCACCCGGATGCAGTTGCTCCCACGCGTCATCGATTGCATCGACCGCCGGCTCTTCGTTCAGGGACTTGAAGCCAACCTGGTAGATGACGCCAGTCCGGGTGTTCGCACCCGAGGCCGCGATGGTCGCGTCAACGTACTCGATTGCCTCGGCGTACCGCTCCACGATCTGCTGCAACTCCATGCAGCGCACCGTAGCGAGCTGATCCGCCTTCCATGCGCTTCGTTGCCATCACCGGTAAGCCTCAGGCGAGATTCACCCGCTTCCCGCGCGAACGTAGCGGCTCTACGGTGCTGATATAGGCAGGCTCGGGCTCCGGTGCCAGGTCCCTCGAGTTGAGTTGCGTGCTAGGGCTCGGCGGCCGCGAGTTCGGAAACCTGCACCGACTCGGCGGCCACCGCGGCCCCGGGTCGAGCGTTCGCTAGCGATGCGGGCTTGAGCACGAGCACGAGCACGAGCACGAGCGCGAGCGCGAGCGGGGCGATGAAGCCTCCCGCGTAGGCGTGCCACCTGCCGTCTGAGGCGTCCCAGGCGTGAATGACGTTCGACGCGACGCTCACGCAAGCGAAGAAGATGAGTGCGGCCCAAGACCGGTCACGGACTCGCCATGGACCTTGTGAACGAGCATTTCCGCTGTAAACGCGATGTGAGCTCCATCGATGACGATTGGCAGGCGGGGTGTCGCCCACGCGGGGATGCCTGCCCACGAGGCGACGGCGACGAGGCCGGCGAACGAGATTCTGAAGGCGACGATTGCTAGGAGCACCGTCACGACCATGGTGAAGACTAGATTTGCATGAGAATCACCAGGGAGCGTGGTCACCGCTCATCCTCGCCCTTGGCTCGCGTGCCTCGGGCATGCGCTTGGCAGTTTCGGTTGGTGGCGTACATCCGAGCAATCATGGCTTGAGCCACGATTCTGTTTGGCTGAATGAGGCGGACGATGACCCCCACAGGCGAACAGGGCGGCGAGCACGCGCGGGAGGCGCTGGTCGAAGGCAATGCACACACAGACTGTTGACGCATCGTTCAGAGCAGTCGCGCCAGTCGGTTGCGCGTTGTCGTGCTGCATGTGGATCGCGATAGCCGCAGCCGAGCGCGTAAAGCTGGTCATCGCCGGAATCGCCCTTCCGGCCACGCATCCGGAGAGTCGGCGCTCTCGCGGGGGCTTGCTGATGTCGGGTCGCTCGCGGCGTACCGCAGAATGGGCGAGTGACTGTCACCCGTGGCCCACGTGTCCGTGCGTCCGAGCTCGTCGGTCGCGGCTGGCTGAACACCGGGGGCAAGTCGCTGAGCCTCGAGGATTTCCGCGGTCGCGTCCTGGTCCTCGACTTCTGGACCTTCTGCTGCATCAACTGCCTCCACGTGCTCGACGAGCTGCGCGAGCTCGAGGAGGCGCACCGCGACGATCTCGTCATCGTCGGCGTGCACTCGCCGAAGTTCGAGCACGAGGCCGACCCCGACGCGCTCGCCGCCGCCGTCGAGCGGTACGAGGTGCACCACCCCGTGCTCGACGACCCCGAGCTCGTCACCTGGTCCGCCTACTCGGCGCGCGCCTGGCCGACGCTCGTCGTCGTCGACCCCGAGGGGTACGTCGTCGCGCAGATGGCCGGCGAAGGGCACGCGTCCGCCATCGCGGCCCTCGTCGACGAGCTCGTCGCCGAGCACGACGCCAAGGGGACGCTGCGGTCGGCGGTTCCGGGCAGCGCCGACGTCTACGTGCCGCCCGCCCCGACGTCGGGCACCCTGCGGTTCCCCGCCAAGGCGATCACGCTGCCGGACGGCAACCTCCTCGTCGCCGACGCCGGCCACCACTCCCTCGCCGAGCTCGCGCCCGACGCCGAGACCCTCGTCCGCCGCATCGGCACCGGCGAGCGCGGCCTCGTCGACGGCGGACCCGACGACGCCCGGTTCAGCGAGCCCAACGGGCTGTGCCTCGTGCCCGAGGAGCTGCGGGCGTCGGTCGGGTACGACGTGCTCGTCGCCGACACCGTGAACCACGCGCTGCGGGGCGTGCGGCTCGCCGACGGCGCCGTGACGACCGTCGCCGGGAACGGGCAGCAGTACATGGTGGGTGCGGTCGACAACGTGCTGCCCGGGGCCGGGGCCGGGGCCGGGGCCGGGGCCGAGGTCGGTGGTGGCGGCGGGTCTACCATCCGGTCGCTCGTCCCTCGCGACCTCCCGCCAGACCCGCCACGACCCGCCACCACCACCGACCCCGTCCCCTCCGCCTCGTCGCTCGCCACCACCGTCGGTGACTCGACGCAGGCCTCGGGCGAGGTGCTCTCCGGCCCGCGGCGGCAGAAGCTGTCGTCGCCGTGGGACGTGGCGTGGTCGTCGGAGCTGGCCGCGTTCGTCGTGGCGATGGCGGGGAACCACACGCTGTGGGCGTTCGTGCCGGGCGGTGACGGTCGGGAGGGCTCCGTGCGGCTGCTCGCGGGGACGATGAACGAGGGGCTCGAGGACGGGCCCGGTGCGGTGGCGTGGTTCGCGCAGCCGTCCGGGCTCGCGGTGGGGGCCGACGGCGCGGTGTGGGTCGCCGACTCCGAGACGTCGGCGCTTCGGCGTGCGGTTGTCGCCGGCGGGGAGGTCTCCGTGCGGACCGCGGTCGGGCAGGGCCTGTTCGACTTCGGGCACCGCGACGGGCGCACGGACCAGGCCCTGCTCCAGCACCCGCTCGGGGTCGCGGTGCTGCCCGACGGGAGCGTCGTCGTCGCCGACACGTACGACGGCGCGCTCCGCCGGGTCGTGATCGACGACGCGGCGAGCGGCTCCGACGTCGGGGACGGGACGGCGGGGACCCGCCTCGCCGGCGAGGTCACGACCCTGGCGACGGGCCTCGCCGAGCCGAGCGACGTCGTCGTGCAGGTCGGGGAGGCGCCCGACGGTTCCGCGCAGGTGCACCTCCTCGTCGTCGAGTCCGCCGCGCACCGGCTCACGCGCGTCGCGCTGCCGGCCGACCTCGCGGGCGAGGTGCTCGACGGCGGCGCCCACCGCACGCAGCGGCCCGCCACCGACGTCGCCGCCGGACCGCTGCGGCTCGACGTGCCCTTTGTGCCCGCGCCGGGGCAGAAGCTCGACGACCGGTTCGGGCCGTCCACCGAGCTGCGGGTCAGCGCGACGCCGACGGAGCTGCTGCTCTCCGGCGACGGCACCGGGACCGACCTCGCGCGCGACCTCGTGATCAACCCGGACGTGGCCGAGGGCGTGCTGCACGTGACGGCCCGCGCGGCGTCGTGCGACGTCGTGCCGCTCGGCCCCGACGGGCAGCCCGACCCCGAGGTGTTCCCCGCGTGCCACCTCGCGCAGCAGGACTGGGGCGTGCCCGTCCGGGTGGTCGGCGCGGGTGGGACCGCCACGGATCCGGAGCTGGTGCTGCCGCTGCGGGGCTGAGCCGCGGGTGAAGGACGCGGATTCTGCCACGCCCGCGCCGGGTCGGCAGCGCTGGGTGTGGAGCCCGGGCGGCGGGTCTAGGGTGGCGGGCATGTCAGACGCGACGACCCCGCGTCCTCCCTCGGGCCCCGGGGAGCCGGGGATCCACGTGACCCTCTCGACGGCGAGCGTCTACCCGCGGCGCGCCGGCTACGCCTTCCAGGCCGCCGCCGACCTCGGCTACGACGGCATGGAGGTCATGGTCTGGTCGGACGAGGTGACCCAGGACGCGGCCGCCCTCCGCAAGCTCTCCGCCGAGCACGAGATGCCGATCCGGAGCATCCACGCACCGACGCTCCTCGTGAGCCAGCGCGTGTGGGGCCGGTCCCCCGGGCCGAAGCTCCGCCGCAGCGTCGAGCTGGCCCAGGAGGTCGGGGCGAGCACCGTCGTCGTGCACCCGCCGTTCCGGTGGCAGTACAAGTACGCGCGGGAGTTCGAGGACCTCGTGCGCGAGCTCGACGAGACCGAGGGCGTGACCATCGCCGTCGAGAACATGTACCCGTGGCGCGGGCGCAAGCGCGAGATGCAGGCGTACCTGCCGGTTGGGACCCGGCGGAGCACGGGTACGACCACGTCACGCTCGACCTCTCCCACGCCGCCGTCGCGCAGCAGGACGCCCTCATGCTCCTCGACGTGTTCGACGGTCGCCTCGCGCACGTCCACCTCGCCGACGGCTCGTCGTCCATCAAGGACGAGCACCTCGTCCCCGGGCGCGGGGACCAGCCGTGCGACAAGGTGCTCGGCGAGCTCGTCCGGCGCGGGTGGACGGGCGACGTCGTCGTCGAGATCGCGACGCGCCGCGCACGCACCGCCGCCGAGCGCCGGGAGGACCTCGCGGCGTCGCTGTTCTTCGCGCGGACGTACCTCACGCCGGAGCCGCACCCGGCGTACGAGCCCCCGCCGGGGCCGGTGCACCGGCACGCCGACGCCTGGTGAGCCGCCGGGCGCCGACGCCCGGCGCCCGTCTCCGCCTCGTGAGACGCGGCAGCGCCCGGCACCCTCCGTGGGTGCCGGGCGCTGCTGCGTGCGCGACGCGGGTCGGCGGCGCCGTGCCGTGCTCGCTCGTCGGACGGGGCGAGCCGAGGCCGGCACGGCCTGCCCGGGCGTCAGCCGGCGGGGTAGGCCACCGTGGCGTGCTCGAACACCTCGGTGCCGTCGCGGTCGGCCGCGACCGTCACCTCGACCTCGCCCGCGGGTGCCTCGGCGACGCGGGACGCGAACGCGTGGTACGCCGAGCGACCGGGCGCGACGTCCTCGAACGTCCGCGTGCCGTACGCCGTGGCGAGCGTGACGTCGACCGGGGTGTCCTCCTCGTTCACGACGCGCACCGCGACGTAGTCCTTGCTGCCGAGGGCGCGCAGCTCCGCCTCGGCGGAGAACGCGAGGTCGACGTCGCCCTCGCCCGGCAGAGCGGACTGCCACTCGACGAGGTCGTCGATCTTCGACCCGAGCAGCTCCCGGTCGCCCGCGGCCTCGGACAGGTGGTCCACCAGCGCGCGAGCCCCGCCGAGGATCTGGACGGCGGTCACGTGGTCGTCCGCGTCGGCCGCCTCCTCGGCGCCGTCCAGCAGCGCCGTGATCGACCCGGTGATCACGCGGTCGCCCATCGCCGTCGTGTCGAGATCCGCGACGATCTCGTCGACCTCGCCGAACGTCACGCAGTCGCCGCCGCCCTCGACGAGACCGGCGGTCCACTCGACGCCCTTGAGCACGTGCTCGAGGAAGAGCGGGTCGGTCCACGACGCGTCGGTGTGACCGGCGCCCTCGTACCAGGAGCGGCCGCCCTCGAAGTTCTGGCACCAGGCGATCGGGTGGTCCTCACCCATCGCGTTGTTGCCGGGGTTGTACGTCGACTCGTCGAGCGTGATGAGGACGTGGACGTCCTCGCGGGGGTTGGTCGTGTAGTTGTACCACTCGTCGAACCGCTCCCAGGCGGTCGGCAGGTGCGCCGTCGACGGGTGCGCCGGGCTCTCGACCCGCATGGTCGCCGTCTGCTGCTGGGGGTGGCTGGCGAACCGCGCGCCGCCGCCCGTGAGCTGGCTGTACCAGGGCACGGTGTGCATCGTGTCGGTCGCGGCGTGCAGGCCGACGAAGCCGCCGCCGGAGCGGATGTACCCCTGGAACGCGGCGAGCTCGTCGTCGTCGAGCAGGCGCGGCTTGTCGGGGTCGAGGTCGTTGGTGTTGTCCACCGGCGACGCGAAGACGATCGTCGCGTACTGCTGGAGGTCCTCGGTGCTCGTGAACGGCGTGCTGTCGAGCGTGAGCTCGGGCTGACCGGGCGACCCCGGCCCCCACCATCCGCTCGAGTCGTTCGGCGGGTCCCACACGTCGACGGTGAAGCCGTGCTCCTCGCCGAGCGCGATGAGGGCCCGGGTGGTGTCGTCGATGTGCGAGTGCCGGAACCCCAGCGTCTCGCCGACGACGAGGATCTTGTAGTCCTCGTCGGCGCCACGGCCGGAGCGCTCGCGAGCGCGAGCCCGGTCGCGGCGAGCGGAAGGGTCACGAGCCCCGCCGTCGCCCTGCGGATCGTCTTGCCGCTGAACAAATCCATGCCTGCGTCTCCTCGTCTCGCCGATGAGTCCTGAGAGCGTCTCGTCGCGCCGCGGCGTCGCGGCACGGTAGGGGCTACTTTTCGCGGCCCTCAGGCAGAAGTCAAGCGGACGTGCGTCGGCTTGCGGCGGCGGCGTCCGGGGGTATCTCACGTAGGCTCTCCGATCGTGTCCCGGGTCAACGGTCTTCTCGCCGACACGACGCCGCTGCGCACCTCGCCGCCGTTCCGCCGCCTGTGGTGGGGCCTCGGGATCTCCAACCTCGGGTCGCAGCTCACGGTCGTCGCCGTGGGGCTGCAGGTCTACGCGCTCACGGGGTCGTCGCTCGCCGTCGGCGTGCTCGGCGTGTGCGCGCTCGTGCCGCTCGTCGTGCTCGGGCTGTACGGCGGCGCGCTCGTGGACGCCTACGACCGCCGCCGGGTCGCGCTCGGTGCGTCGTCGGCGCTGTGGGTCATCACCGCGCTGATCGCCCTCCAGGCGTGGCTGCGCCTCGACTCGGTCGGCGTGCTCTACGTGCTCGTCGCGCTCCAGTCCGCGGCGTTCGCGATCAACAACCCGGCGCGGTCGGCGATCATCCCGCGGCTCGTCGAACCCCGGCTGCTGCCGGCCGCGAACGCGCTCCAGACGCTCGCGTGGAACGTCGCGCTCACGGTCGGGCCCCTCGGCGGGGCGTTCCTCGTCGCGCTGTGGGGCTACCAGGTCGCGTACACGATCGACGCGGTCCTCTTCACCGCGGCGCTGTGGGCCGTGTGGAGGCTGCCGGACATCCCGCCGCTGTCGGTGCCCGAGGTCGCCCCGGCGGCGCCGGCCGGGGACGCGGCCCTCGGGGCCGACGACGTGTCCGGGGTGCGCGTCGCACCGGTCGGCCCGGGCGACCGGTCCGGTGGCCGACGGCGCCCGCGCGGCCGGGTGGTCGGCTGGCGGTCGGTCGTCGACGGGCTGCGCTACCTCGCCACGCGGCCGAACGTCCGCACGACGTTCCTCGCCGACCTCGCGGCGATGGTGCTCGCGTCGCCCCGCGTGCTGCTGCCCGCCGCGGGCGTCGTCTGGCTCGGCGGGGGAGAGGCGACGACGGGCGTGCTCACGGCGGCCTTCGCCGTCGGCGCGGTGCTCGCGGGCGTGTTCTCCGGCGGGCTGTCGCGCGTGCGGTGGCAGGGCCGTGTCATCGTGTGGGCGATCACCGCGTACGGGCTGTCGATCGTGCTGTTCGGGCTCGTGCTCCTCGGCGTCGGGGCGGCGCAGCCCACGACCGTGCTCGTCGGTGGTCTCGTCGCGGCGTGCGTCGCCCTCGCGCTCGCCGGTGCCTCCGACGCCGTGAGCGCCGTCTTCCGCCAGACGATCCTCCAGACCGCGACCCCCGACGACATGCGCGGACGCCTCCAGGGCGTGTTCATCGTCGTCGTCGCGGGCGGCCCGCGGCTCGGCGAGCTCGTGCTCGGCGCGCAGGCGACGTGGGTCGGCGAGGCGTGGGCCGCCGTCGCGGGCGGCGTGGCGTGCGTCGTCGTGCTGTGGCTCGTCCTGTGGTCGCAACGGCGGTTCTGGCGCTACGACGCCCTGCACCCCGAGCCCTGAGCGGATCGCCCTGCTCCGCGAGTGATGCACCCGTGCGCGGGCGATGCACCTCGGGGTGCATCTCTCGGGCGAGTGTGCATCACTCGGTCCGGAGCGCATCGCTCGACGCACGCCGTCACGGCGCGGCGAAGAGCGGCGCGCGGCCGGGCGGCTGCGCGGGTGCGGGGCGCGCGACGCCCGGGGGCACGTGGCGCCGCTCCTCGGGCGCGGCGGCGGTGAGCAGGAGCTTCTCCCCGTGGTGCGTCAGCAGCGCCTCGTCGCCCGCCGCGAGCCGGTACGTCACGACCTGGCCGCGCACGTCGACTGTGACGCGCGCGTCGCCGTGGCGGACCGTGAACGCGAGCCGCCGGAGGCGCCCGGGCAGCCGGGGCGCGAGGTGCAGCACTCCCTCGTCGCCGTGCCGCAGTCCGCCGAGACCGGCGACGAGCGCGGTCCACGCGCCTGCGAGCGACGCGACGTGGAGGCCGCCGTCGGTCGAGGCGCGCAGGTCGCACAGGTCGAGCAGGGCGCACTCGCGCGCGTAGTCGTAGGCGAGGTCGACGTACCCGACCTCGGCCGCCACGACCGCCTGCGCGGGCGCCGACAGCGACGAGTCGCGCACCGTCATGGGCTCGTAGTAGTCGAAGTCGCGCAGCTTCTGCTCGGGCGAGAAGGCGTCGGACGCGGTGTGGAGGGCGAGCACGAGGTCGGCCTGCTTGACCACCTGGTGACGGTAGAGCTCGACGTACGGGACGTGGTCGTCGAGCGGGAACCGGGCCGTGGAACGGGGCTCGAAGTGCCACGGCGCGTGGCGCGTGAAGTCCCGCGACTGCTCGGTGACGCCGAGCCGCTCGTTGTACGGCACGACCATCCGGGTGGCCGCACGCACCCACGCCGCGCGCTCGTCCGCGGTGACGCCGAGGCGCGCGGCCTCGCAGGGGTGACGCTCGCACAGCGCGTCCGCGAACCGGAGGTTCGAGCGCGCCATGAGGTTCGTGTACGTGTTGTCGTCCACGACGGCGGTGTACTCGTCCGGGCCGGTGACCCCGTCGATCCGGAAGCCCTCGTCCGTGTGGTGCCCGCGCCCCGCCCACAGCCGGGCGGTCTCGACGACGAGCTCCACCGCGACGTCGCGCTCGAACGTCTCGTCCCCCGTGACGGCCGCGTGCCGGGCGGCGGCGCACGCGACGTCGGCGTTGACGTGGTACGCCGCGGTGCCCGCGGGCCAGTACCCCGAGCTTTCCCGTCCGCTGATCGTCCGCCACGGGAACGACGCACCGGGCAGCCCGAGCTCGGCCGCGCGGTCACGCGCGTACGGCAGCTTCTGGTGGCGCCAGCGCAGGTGGTCGGCGGCTGCCGTCGGCAGCACCTGGTCGAGCACGGGGAGCACGAAGCACTCGGAGTCCCAGAACGCGTGACCGTGGTACCCGGTCCCGGTCATGCCCTTCGCGCGGATCCCCACGCCGTCGACGCGCGCCGCGGCCTGGACCACGGAGAACAGCGCGTGCCGCACGGCCTGCTGCATCTCGTCGTCGCCCTCGACGACGACGTCGCCGCGCTCCCACACCTCGGCGAGGAACCCGCGCTGCTCGCGCTGGAGCTCGTCCCACCCCGCTCGACCGGCGACGGCGAGCGCCTCGTGCGCGCGGGCGGGCAGCGCAGCCGTGTCCTCACCGCCCGCGTACGCCGCCAGGACGAGCACGCGCACGCGATCGCCCGCGCGCAGGCGGGCGGTGAGCGCGGCGGCCCGCGGCGCGTCGTCCCACGTCGCGGCGACGCCGTCCGAGCACTCCACGAGATGCGCCGTCTCGACGGCGACCGCGCGGCCCGAACGGGCGGCCCGCTGGCGGACCGACGACCCCTGCGCGTCGTGGCGGCACCACGTCGTCACGAGGCCTGGTGCCTGCGGCCCGGGCGCACTCTGGGTGTCGGGCGCCGGCCCGTCGCCCGCGTGCGCGCAGCCCGGCGCGGGGCGGACGGTCACCGTCACGTCGTCCTCCGCCCGCACCTGCCACCACGTGGCGACGACCTCGCGCCGCACGAGCGACACGAGCCGTCGGCTGGTGAGGCTCACGGTCGCGCCCGACGGCGCCGTCCACCGCAGCTCGCGGTCCAGCACGCCGTGCCGCACGTCGAGCACACGCCGGTGCTCGTGCACCGTCCCGCGCCGGACGTCGACCGGCACGCCGTCGACCGACCAGCCGAGGCGCCACGCGTCGACGACCGGGACCATGCGCTCCTCGACCTCGGGGTAGGCGTACCCGCCCTCGGCGTAGGTCTGCTCGTGCTCCTCGAACACGGGCGCGACGAGCGTCGCCGGCTCGTCGTCCGGGTCGAGCTCGTCGAGCACCCCGCGCACGCCGACGAAGCCATTGGCCAGGCCGAGCACCGAGGCGACCGCCCCGGGCTCGATGTCGAGGTCGGACTCCTGCACGGACCACGGGTCGGACTGCTCGGCGTCACGCAGGACACTCCACCACGACCGGGGCGTCCACACCCGGCGGAGGTCAGGCGAGACCGGCGTCCCGTGCGACGATCGCCGCCTGCATGCGCGTCGCGACGCCCAGCTTCGCGAGGACGCGCGACACGTGCGTCTTCGCCGTCGCCTCGGTGATGAACAGGTCGCGTGCGATCCCCTGGTTCGACAGCCCGCGCCCCAGCGCGGCGAGCACGTCGACCTCGCGCGGCGTGAGGCCCGCGAGCCGCGGGCCGGCGGTCGTCGGCGGCACGGTGGACGTGCCCGACGGCGCGGGGCCGCCCGACCCGGCTGGCTCGCCGTCGTGCGCGTCCGCGCCGGACGCAGCCCCGTCGCCGCGGGCGAACGCCGCGAGCAGGCGTCGCGTGACCTCCGGTGCGAGGACGCCGTCGCCGTCGGCGACGCGCCGCACGGCGTCGAGCAGCGCCGCCGGCTCGGCGGACTTGAGCAGGAACCCGGCGGCCCCGGCCCGCAGCGCGCCGTCGACGTACTCGTCGAGGTCGAACGTCGTGAGCACGAGCACGTCCGCGAGACCCTCGGAGGTGATGGTGCGCGTCGCCTCGATGCCGTCGACGCCGGGCATGCGCAGGTCCATGAGCACGACGTCGGGCCGCAGCGCCCGCGCGTTCGTCACCGCCGCCGTGCCGTCGGCCGCCTCGCCGACGACCTCGACGTCGTCGGCCGCGTCGAGCAGCAGGTGCAGACCCGCGCGGATGGCGGCGTGGTCGTCGGCGAGCAGCACGCGCACGGTGCGCCCGGTCACGCGGTGGCCGCCACGCCCGTGGCCGCCGGGACGGGCACCCGTGCGCGCACGGTCCACCCGCCGTCCGGCACCGGCCCGGCCTCGAGCGTGCCGCCCAGTCCCTCGGCGCGCTCGCGCATCGTGAGCAGCCCCGTGCCCGCGCTCAGCGCCGGCTCGGCGAGAGGCGAGGGGGCAGGGGCGCCGTCGTCGTGCACGACGAGGTCGACGTGCTCGCCCGACCGCGCGAGACGCACGGTGACGGGTGCCCGCGGCGCGTGCTTGAGCGCGTTCGTCAGCGCCTCCTGGGCGATCCGGTACAGCGCCTGGTCCGCGGCCGCGGGCAGGGGGCCGCGCGCGACGC
>NZ_MKKH01000044.1 GCF_001942335.1 Cellulosimicrobium sp. CUA-896
GCCGGTCCGCGCAGCCGCCAGGCGGTCGAGGCGCGCGCGCGCTGGTCGCGGCCCTCGTCGCCGAGGGCGTGCGCGACGTCGTGCTCGCGCCCGGCTCGCGCTCCGCACCGCTCGCGTACGCGGTCGCGGCCGCGGCGGACGCGGGCCTGCTGACGCTGCACGTGCGCGTGGACGAGCGGACCGCGGCCTTCCTCGCGCTCGGGCTGTCCCGGGGGAGCGAGCCGGTCGAGCGGCCGGGGGGCGTACGCGTCCCACGGCCCGTCGCCGTCGTGACGACGTCCGGCACGGCGGTCGCGAACCTGCACCCCGCCGTGCTGGAGGCGCACCACGCGGGCGTGCCGCTCGTGCTGCTCACGGCCGACCGCCCGCACGAGCTGCGCGGCACGGGCGCGAACCAGACGACCGCCCAGGCGGGGCTGTTCGGCCCGGCGGTGCGGTACGCCGTCGACCCGCCCGCTCCCGACGGCGCCCCGGCGAGGTCCGCGACCTGCTCGCGGTCGCGGGGCGCGCGCTCGCCGCCGCGACCGGCGCGCGTGACGGCCACCCGGGGCCGGTCCACCTCGACCTCGCGTTCCGCGAGCCGCTCGTGCCGTCCGCCCCCCTGGAGACCGACCGGCCGGGGCCGGTCCCGGATAGCGCCCCCGGGGACGGCGGGGACGCGTCGTGGCGCACGGTCGCCGTCCCGGCGCTCGTGCGCGCCCCGGACGTCCCGCCGCCGCGCGCGCACCGTCGTCGTGGCGGGCGACGGCGCCGGCCCGGACGCGCGCGCGCTCGCCGAGGCCCGCGGCTGGCCGCTGCTCGCCGAACCGTCCTCGGGGGCGCTGGGCGGGCCGCGGGCCGTCGCCGCGCACCCGCTCGTCCTCGGCGTGGCCGAGCTCGTCGACGACGTCGAGGCGGTCGTCGTGCTCGGCGGCCGACGCTCTCGCGCCCGGTGCAGCGGCTCCTCGGCCGCCCCGACGTCGCGGTGACCGTCGTCGCGCCCGGCGCCGGACCGTGGCCCGACGCCGCGCGCAACGCCCGCACGGTGCTGCCGGCGCTCCCCGACGGGTGGCTCGCACCCGCGAGCACGGTCGACGACGCGTTCGTCGAGCGCTGGCGCGCCGCGAGCCGGGCCGCCGCCGGCGCCGTGGACCGCGCGACGTCGGGCGCCGTCGTCGACGGCCCGTCCGTCGCGCGCGCCGTCGCCCGCGCGGGCAGGCCGCGGGACGTGCTCGTCGTGGGCTCGTCCAGTCCGGTGCGCGACCTCGACCTCGTCGCGGGGCTCCTCGCGCCCGACGTCCACCCGGACGACCCGGGCGGGTGGGCAGGCCCGCGGGTCCTCGCCAACCGCGGACTCGCCGGGATCGACGGCACGGTGTCCACGGCGATCGGCGTCGCGCTCGCCGTCGCGCGGTCCGCGCCCGCCGGAGCGGGGGCCGACCGTCCGCGCGCACGCGCGCTGCTCGGCGACCTGACCTTCCTCCACGACGTCGGCGGGCTGCTGCGCGGACCGCACGAGCCGCACGTCGACCTCCAGCTCGTCGTCGTCAACGACGACGGCGGCTCGATCTTCGCGGGGCTCGAGCCCGGTGGTCTCGGCGCGACGTCGGTCGCGGCGGCGCGCACGTTCGAGCGCGTCTTCGCGACGCCGCACGGCGCGAACCTCGCGCCGCTGTGCGCCGGGTACGGCGTGGACCACCAGCTCGTGCCCGACGTCGCGGCGCTCCGCCACGCGCTCGCCGCCCCGAGCCACGGGGTCCAGGTGCTCGAGGTGCGCGTCCCGCGCGACGACCGCCGCCGGTCCGCGGCCGCGCTCGCCGAGCAGGTCCGCGCCGCGGTGCGCGCGGCGCTCGCGGGCTGACGGGCGGTCCGCACCGGGCCGAGTGATGCGCTCCGGTGCGAGCGATGCGCGTGGGAGTGCATCTTTCGTGCGCGAGCGCATCTCTCGCGAGGGAGCCGATCCAGAACTCGCAGCGGACTCTCAGGAAGGATCAAGCGTCGCCCAAGCGCAGGGGTGTGGAGTAGGGGGAGATCAGAGGAGGCCCACCGTGTCGAACCGACATCACCCCACCACGTCGAGCACGTCCACCACGCCGAGCACCCCCACCACGCCGCAGAGCCCGGACGCCGTCGGCGCCCCGCGGCCGGCCGCGCAGGTCCAGGGGTCGGACCACCCGCAGCTGCGCCCGACGCAGCCGCTCGAGCCGGCGCACGCGCCGCACGCGTCGCAGGACGCGCCCCAGCAGGGCACCACGGCGCACGCACCGGCGCCGACGCACGCACCGGCGCCGACGTACGCGCCCGCGGCGACCCACGCACCGGCGTCGGCCCACGCGTCGAACCCCTACGCCCCGCCCGCGGGCCACACAAGCCACACGGGCCACGCGGCTCCCGGAGCACCCGGGTCCGTGCCGCCCGCCCCGCCGGCCCCGGCCACGAGCGGCGAGCCGAGCGGCCGCCGTCGCGCCTGGGTGCCGGTCGTGAGCGCCGCCGCCGCGGCCGCGGTGGTCGCGAGCGTCGGGACCGCCGGTCTCGTCGTCGCGCTCGACGACGACGGCACCACCAGCTCCCTCGCCGAGGTCGGCCAGCAGCGCGAGACGACCGCCGCGCCGGTGTCGAGCTCGTCGTCGCAGAACCCCGACTGGGAGGCCGTGACGCAGGCCGTCGCGCCGGCGGTCGTCGCGATCCAGGTGCAGACGGAGGCGGGCGGCGGCGAGGGCTCCGGCGTCGTCATCGACACCGAGGGTCACGTGCTGACGAACAACCACGTCGTTGAGGGCGCCGTGGACGACACCGTCCAGGTCACCCTCAGCGACGGGCGCCTGTTCGAGGCGACGATCGTCGGGCTCGACCCGGCCACCGACCTCGCCGTCGTGCAGCTGAAGGACGCCCCGGCCGACCTGCAGCCCGCGACGCTGGGCGACTCCGAGGACGTGACCGTCGGCGAGTCGGTGCTCGCGGTCGGCAACCCGCTCGGCCTCGCGAACACCGCGACGACGGGCATCGTCTCCGCCGTCGACCGGCCGGTCTCCGCGTCGGGCGCCGAGGGCGGCACGTCCGTCGTCACCAACGCCATCCAGATCGACGCCGCGATCAACCCCGGCAACTCGGGCGGTCCTCTCTTCGACGCGCAGGGCCGCGTCATCGGCATCACGTCGTCGATCGCGAGCCTGTCGAGCGGGGGCGGCCAGTCCGGCTCGATCGGCCTGGCTTCGCCATCCCGGTGAACCTCGCGAGCTCCATCGGCGAGCAGCTCATCGACAACGGCACCGCCGAGCACGCGTTCCTCGGCGTCACGCTGTCCGACGCGACGGCGACCGCCGACGGCGTCACGCGCCGCGGCGCCGAGGTCCAGGACGTCACCGACGGCTCGCCCGCCGCGGAGGCCGGCATCGAGCCCGGCGACGTCATCGTCGAGATCGACGGCGACGCCGTCGGTGGTGCCGAGTCGCTCACCGCGTTCGTCCGCGAGCTCGCGGCCGGCGCGACGTCCACCGTGACGGTCGTGCGCGACGGCACGGCGCAGGACGTCGAGGTCACGCTCGCGACGCGCCCGGCGGACGACGAGCTCGCGCAGCAGGGCCAGCAGGGCCAGCAGGACCAGGGCCAGCAGGGACAGCAGGACCAGGGCCAGCAGGGTCAGGGCGACCAGGGTCAGCAGGACCCGACCGACCCGGGCAACGTCCCCAACCCGTTCGACTGGTTCTTCGGCGGTCGCGGCTGACGCACCCTTCCGGCGCGTCCCCCCGCGCGCCGGACCGGTGGTCGCCCGACGTCCCCCGGGCGGCCACCACCACGGCCGGCACGGAGCACGCCTCCGTGCGGCCGTTCGTCGTGCCCGAGGCGCGGGGGACCGGACTCAGCTGCCGAGCGCGTACCGCAGGGGCTCGAGCTTGGCCTCGGACTCGGCGAGCTCGGCCTCCGGGTCCGACGCCGCGACGATCCCGCACCCGGCGAACAGCCGCACGGTGCGCGGGTCGGTGGACGAGAGCTCGGCGGAGCGCAGCGCGATGCCCCACTCGCCGTCGCCGTCCGCGCCGAGCCAGCCGACCGGGCCGGCGTAGCGACCGCGGTCCATGCCCTCGATCTCCCGGATGAGCTCGCGGGCGACGCCCGTCGGCGTGCCGCACACGGCGGCCGACGGGTGGAGCGCGGCGGCGAGCGCGAGGCTCGTCGGCCCGGCGGCGTCGGGGCCCTCGCTCCCCGCGAGCCCGCTCCCCGCGTGCCCGGGGCCGACGCGCCCGGACGCGCTGCGGGCGAGGACGCCCGTGACGTCCGACGCGAGGTGCATGACGTTCGGCAGGTGGAGCACGAACGGCGCGTCAGGGACGTTCATCGACGAGCAGAACGGCGCGAGCGCGTGCGCCACGGACGCGACGGCGTACTCGTGCTCCTCGAGGTCCTTCGACGACCGGGCGAGGTGGGCCGCGCGCAGGAGGGCCTCGTCGTCGGACGCGCCCGCGCGGCGGATCGTGCCCGCGAGCACGCGCGACGTCACGAGACCCTTCTCGCTGCGCACCAGGAGCTCGGGCGTCGCGCCGGTCATGCCGTCGACCGAGAACGTCCAGCAGGCCTCGTAGGAAGCGGCGAGCCGCCGCAGCAGCCAGCGCGGGTCCACGGGCTCGCTCGTGTGCGCGACGACGTCGCGGGCGAGCACGACCTTCTCCAGCGCCCCCGCGCGGATGCGCTCGACGCCCTCCGCGACGACGTCGGTCCAGTCGTCGGCCCGCAGCGCGCCGTCGCGCCACGTCACGTCGCCGGGCGCCGAGACCGGGGTGCGGGAGGCGCGGGCGAGCGCCTCGGCAGGGGAGGAGGACAGCGATCCGGCGGTGTCGACGGTCGTGAGCCACGTGCGCCCGTCCCGGCGCCCGACGACGACGCGCGGGACGACGAGCGCGCCTCCCGCGCGCACGGGCTCGTGGGCGTCGTCCCCGGGGGCCGAGTCGTCGAACGCGAACGAGCCGAACGCCACCGGGCCGGTCCCCGGCACGCCGACCTCGTCGCGCACGACGGCGCGCGCGAGCGTCTCCTGCCACGCCGCCTCGGCGTCGGCGAACCGCCCCGGGCCCCAGGTCTCGAGGCGCAGCGCCTCGCCCCAGCCGACGATCCCGTCGCCGCGCCGCACCCAGGTGAGGGGCCGCGCGTCGGGCAGGAGGTCCACGAGCGCGGTGAGGCCGCCCGGGAGGTCGTCGATCTGCGTGGTCCGCACCACCAGGGGGTGGGGTTCGGTGGCGGGAGCCGACGGTTCTGCTGTCATCGACCCCAGCGTAAGCGCGGCGGCGTCCGGCTGCGGGCGGTGTGACGAGCGCGACGACGGCCCCGCCGTCGCGCGTCCCGGGGTGCGCCGCCGTCGGCGCGGGGTCGTGGAAGCATGGGCGCCATGCCCCGCGCCAGCCTGGACAAGAAGCCCACCGAGGTCGCGTCGATGTTCGACGGGATCGCCCGCCGCTACGACCTGACGAACGACATCCTGTCGCTCGGCCAGGACCGGGCGTGGCGCCGCGCGACCGTGCGGGCCGTCGGGGCGCTGCCGGGGGAGAAGGTGCTCGACCTCGCGGCGGGCACGGGCACGTCGTCGGAGCCGTTCGCGGACGACGGCGTGCGCGTCGTCCCGTGCGACTTCTCGATCGGGATGCTCCAGGTCGGCAAGGAGCGCCGCCCGGACCTGCCGTTCGTGGCCGGCGACGCGACGCGCCTGCCGTTCGCCGACGCGACGTTCGACGCCGTGACGATCTCGTTCGGGCTGCGCAACGTCGTCGACACCGAGGCCGGGCTGCGCGAGATGCTGCGCGTCGTGCGGCCCGGCGGCCGCGTCGTGATCTGCGAGTTCTCCACGCCGACGTGGGGACCTTTCCGCACGCTGTACCAGGAGTACCTCGTCAAGGCGCTGCCGCGCATCGCGTCGGCCGTCACGCGCGAGGGCGGCTCGTACGAGTACCTCGCCGAGTCGATCGCCGCCTGGCCCGACCAGGAGGGCCTCGGGCGCCTGCTGCTGCGCGCCGGCTGGTCGCGCGTCGGGTACCGCAACCTGTCCGGCGGCATCGTCGCGCTGCACCGGGGGACACGCCCCGCCGCATGACCTGTTGAGGGAGATCGCCCGCGCGCAGTGCGATCGGCCTTCGGGGCCGATCTGACGCCGTGCAGGGCGGTCTCGAGTCAGGCATGCGCGAGGCGGTCTCGCGAGACGTCGGCACGGGAGGCGCTGGCGGTGCGGGTATCCCAAGAGTTACCGTATCCGCATGGATACGGTGCGTCCAGGCGCCTTGCTGCGGCGTGCGAGGCTGCGGAGCGGCCTCAGCGCTGGTGAGCTCGCCCGGAGGGCAGGGACGTCGCGGCCCACGGTGTCCGCGTACGAGAACGGGCGCAAGAACCCGACGGTCGAGACCTTTGCTCGGCTCCTGCGCGCTACGGATCATCGGATCGACGTGGTGTCGGCAGGCCCGCAGTACCGCCGCCACGAGACCGACCGGGGTCGAACCGTCTGGGTCCCTGACGAGCTCCCGCGGCAGTCGGCGGAACGCGCGTTGCGACGCGTGCGACTGCCGCGGCGGTTGTTCTGGTCCGCGGCGCGCGACGAGTTCGACCTCGCCGATGCCGACGACCGTGCGGAGGTGTACGCAGCCGTCCTCGCCGAAGGCGAACCCGATGACATCGAGGAGTACGTCGACGGTGTGCTCCTCGTCGCGATGTGGGACACCATGTGGCTGCCACCGCCGGTTCGCTCCGCGTGGCAGCCCGTGATCGACTCCGTCCGAGGTCGCGCAGCATGAACCGAGAACCGGCGGGCTCGGATGCCGGGCCGAACGGACCGGCTGCGCACGGTCTGTCGAGCGCCCATCTTCTGGTGGCCGAGGCGTTCTTCGACCTGCCCGCGTCTCGCGGCTTCGTCGTCGCGGGCGGTGCTGCACTGATCGCTCACGGCGTGGTGGAACGCTTCACGGACGATCTCGACCTGTTCGTCGCGGCGGACGACGACGGGGTTCAGCGCGCTGCTCAGCAGCTGACCGAGGCGGCCCGTCTGCGCGGGTGGGGCGTGCAGACGCACCGGTCGAGCGCGACGTTCGTGCGCATGTCGGTGATCGTCGACGCGCACGAGCTGGTCGTCGACCTCGCTGTGGACTCGCCTCCGCTGCTGCCGCCGACCGTCACGTTCCTGGGGCCGACGATCGCGCTCGAGGAGAGCGCCGGACAGAAGCTCCTCGCTCTCTTCGGCCGGGCAGCGCCGCGTGACTTCGTCGACGTGTTCGAGCTCGCGCAGCGGTTCGGCACGGAGCGGCTCCTCCAGCTCGCCGGGGAACGTGACTCCGGCTTCGACGCGAGTGTCCTCGCCGACATGCTCGGCGCGCTCGATCGCATCTCGGACTCGCGACTCCCCATGGAGCCCGACCAGGTTCGCTCCCTGCGTGAGTTCTACGCCGGATGGCGAAGCCAGATGCGCCGTAGCGGAACCGTGACCCGCTGGCGCGTCCACCACCACAGGATCGGGTCGTCGTGGCTGCCGGCGTGGTCGAGCAGCGACTGGTCGTTCCTCGTCGGGCGCTTGCGGTCGCACTCGTGGAAGCGTAGGTCGCGGTCGCGCCAGCACAGCGACCACTGCCCGGTCGTCTGCGTCCACCGCAGCCGCGCGATGGGGGAGCGCGTGTACTCGTCGACGCCGTCCCACGGCGGGTCCGCCGCGTCGTCCCGCCGGGCGCCCGCGTGGTGGAGGTCGACGGCCCCGAGGGGTGGGTCGGCCTGCGCCGGCGGTCGCGCCCGTGCAGGTCAGACCGGTGCGGGACCGGGACCGCCCCGGGACCTCGGTCACGACTCGGCCAAGGAAGGTTCGCCTTGCTACACATCCTGCGTCGCGTGTGACTAGAGTGACGGATGTCGCATTGTGATCGACTTCACAAGGGCGGCGGAGGTGCCGTGCCCCGAGGGCGGGGGACGGTGGTGTGCATGAGCTTCGAGAGTGTTCCGACGACCGGGCAGCGAGGTGAGGACGTGCGCGGCAGCCGCGATGACGCCGACGTCATCGTCGTGGGTGCGGGCCCCGCGGGGTCGGCCGCTGCCCACTACTGCGCCGCCGCGGGCCTCGAGGTCCTGCTGCTGGAGAAGTCGGCGTTCCCCCGCGACAAGATCTGCGGCGACGGGCTGACCCCGCGCGCGGTCGCCGAGCTGGTCCGCATGGGCGTCACCGCGCGCGAGGACGACGGGTGGATCCGCAACCACGGTCTGCGCGTCGTCGCGGGCGGCCGGTCGTGGGAGCTCGCGTGGCCGGACCTGGCCTCCTACCCGAGCTACGGCATGGCGCGCGCCCGGCACTCGTTCGACCGCACGCTCGCGGAGCACGCGCAGCGCAACGGCGCGAAGCTCCTCGAGCGGACGACCGTCACGGGCCCGGTGCTCGACGACCGCACCGGGCGGGTCGTCGGCGTCACCGCCCGGCCGGTCGACGACCGGGGACGCCGCGCGGGCGACGACGTGACGTACCGTGCGCCCGTGGTGGTCGCCGCCGACGGCGTGTCGTCCCGGTTCGCGCTCGCGCTCGGCCTGGCCAAGCGCGAGGACCGCCCGATGGGCGTCGCCGTGCGTTCGTACTACCGCACACCGCGCCACGACGACGCCTGGATGGAGTCGCACCTGGAGCTCTGGGACGGCGCCCCGGGCCGCTCGAACCTGCTGCCCGGGTACGGCTGGATCTTCGCGCTCGGCGACGGCACGGCGAACGTCGGCCTCGGCTCGGTGAGCTCGACGCCGGCGCGGCAGTCGGCGTCGGGCGTCGACCACAAGGACGTCTTCGCGCGGTGGCTGCGCAACGCCCCACCCGCGTGGGAGCTCGCGGAGGAGAACCGCCTCGCACCGGTGCGCGGCGCCGCCCTCCCGATGGGCTTCAACCGCACGCCGCTGTACACGAAGGGCGTCCTGCTCGTCGGCGACTCCGGCGGCATGGTGAGCCCGTTCAACGGCGAGGGCATCGCGTACGCGATGCAGGCCGGCCGGACGGCGGCGGACGTCGTCGCGCAGGCCCTCGCGCGCGGCACCGGGGCCGGGCGCGAGCGCGCGCTGCAGACCTACGCGCGCACGATGCACCGCGAGCTCGGCGGGTACTACACGCTCGGGCGCTACTTCGTGAAGCTCATCGAGCACCCCGAGATCATGCGGATCTGCACGCGGTACGGGCTGCCCCGCCCGGTCGTCATGCGGTTCGTCCTCAAGCTCCTGTCCGACTGCTACGAGCCCCGCGGCGGCGACTGGGTCGACCGCGTCATCGCGGGCCTGACGAAGGTGGTGCCGTCGTCATGAGCCCCTGACCCGGGCCGGCAGGTGAGCAACGGCAACGACGCCCCATCACTTCCCCCACCGTGACCCCGGACGACGTCGTCCGGGGATCCCGAGCCCCCACTCGAGGAGTACGCGATGACCAACCCGTACGTCCCGCTTCTCGTCCTCATGGGCGTGGCCGCCGTGCTCGCCCTGGGCGGGGTCGTGGCCAGCGCGGTCATCGGCCCGAAGCGCTACAACCGGGCCAAGCTGGACGCGTACGAGTGCGGCATCGAGCCCACGCCCCACGCCGTCGGCGGCGGGCGCTTCCCGATCAAGTACTACCTCGTCGCCATGACGTTCATCGTCTTCGACATCGAGGTGGTCTTCCTCTACCCGTGGGCGGTGGACTTCGCGACGCTCGCCACGTTCGGCCTCGTCGCGATGCTCGCGTTCCTCGCGCTCATCACCGTCCCGTTCGTCTACGAGTGGCGCCGCGGGGGGCTGGAGTGGGACTGACCGCCACCGGCACGCACCGCGCACGTCCGCACTGCTAGCAGGCACCAGGAGGACAACCATGGGGATCGAGGAAGCTCCCTCGGGCTTCGTGCTCGGGACCGTCGAGGACCTCGCGGGCTACTTCCGCAAGGCGTCGCTGTGGCCCGTGACGTTCGGCCTGGCGTGCTGCGCGATCGAGATGATGGCCGCCGGCGCGTCCCGGTTCGACCTGTCGCGGTTCGGCATGGAGGTGTTCCGCGCCTCGCCGCGCCAGGCGGACCTCATGATCGTCGCCGGCCGCGTGAGCCAGAAGATGGCCCCGGTCGTGCGGCAGGTCTACGACCAGATGAGCGAGCCCAAGTGGGTGCTGTCGATGGGCGTGTGCGCCTCCAGCGGCGGCATGTTCAACAACTACGCGATCGTGCAGGGCGTCGACCACGTCGTGCCGGTCGACATCTACCTGCCCGGCTGCCCGCCGCGCCCGGAGATGCTCATCAACGCGATCCTCGCGCTGCACGAGCAGATCCGCGAGGAGCCGCTCGGCGTGAACCGCAAGGAGGCAGCCCGCGCGGCCGAGGCCGCGGCGCTCGAGGCGACGCCCACGTTCCGGATGAAGGGGCTGCTGCGATGACCGCGGGCACGGGCGGCGGTCCGGGCGGCGGCAGCGGCCCGGGCCAGGGCGCGGCGAGGCCGGTGCCGCAGCCGGAGGAGGTCCAGGGTCCGCGCTCGGCCGACCTCGTGCCGGGCTCGCACGCGCCCCGCACGCTCGAGGTCGTCGAGGTGCGCACCGGCATGTTCGGCGCGCAGGGCTCGGGGGACACGTCCGGGTACGGCGGCCTCGTGCAGCCGGTGGCCATGCCGGGCGCGCGAGCCGGCCGTACGGCGGCTGGTTCGACGACGTCGTCGACACCCTCGCGGTCGTGCTCGCCGAGGCGGGCACCTCCGCGGCGGACGCGGTCGAGTACGTGAGCGTCGACCCGCCAGGCCCGCACGCCGAGCTGACCCTGCACGTGCACCGCGACCACCTGGTCGAGGTCTGCCGGGCGCTGCGCGACGACCAGGACCTGCGCTTCGAGCTCAGCCTCGGCGTGAGCGGCGTGCACTTCCCCCACGACGTCGGTCGTGAGCTGCACGCCGTCTACCACCTCACCTCGGTGACGCACGGGCGCCGCCTGCGGCTGGAGGTCGCCGTGCCGGACGCCGACCCCCACGTCCCCTCGACCACGTCGGTGTACCCGGCGAACGACTGGCACGAGCGCGAGACGTGGGACTTCTTCGGGATCGTCTTCGACGGCCACCCGTCGCTCGCGCGCATCGAGATGCCCGACGACTGGCCCGGCCACCCGCAGCGCAAGGACTACCCGCTCGGCGGATCCCGGTCGAGTACAAGGGCGCGACCGTGCCCCCGCCGGACACGAGGAGGTCGTACTCGTGAGCACGCACACCACCGGGACGCCGCACGCCACGCGCCCGCCCGTCGGCGACTTCGAGCCGGGCGTCCCGAGCTTCGAGGCGTCGGGCGGCGACTGGGCCGAGGTCGCCGAGAGCGCGGTCGCGGCCGCGGCGCTCGGCGAGGAGCGCATCGTCGTCAACATGGGCCCGCAGCACCCGTCCACGCACGGCGTGCTGCGCCTCATGCTCGAGATCGACGGCGAGACCGTCACCGAGGCGCGGTGCGGCATCGGCTACCTGCACACGGGCATCGAGAAGAACATGGAGTACCGGACGTGGACGCAGGGCGTCACGTTCTGCACCCGCATGGACTACCTCGCGCCGTTCTCCCAGGAGACGGCGTACTGCCTCGCCGTCGAGAAGCTCCTCGGGATCACCGACGACGTGCCGGAGCGGGCGAGCGTGATCCGCGTCCTGCTCATGGAGCTCAACCGCATCGCGTCGCACCTCGTGTGCCTCGGCACGGGCGGCAACGAGATGGGCGCCACGACCGTCATGACGATCGCCTTCACGCGCGCGAGGAGATCCTGCGCGTGTTCGAGGCGGTGACGGGGCTGCGCATGAACCACGCGTTCGTGCGGCCCGGCGGCGTCGCGCAGGACGTGCCGCCGGACCTCGTGGAGCAGGTGCGGACGGCCGAGCCGCTGATCCGGCGCTACCTCGCCCAGCTCGGCGACCTCATGCTCGCCAACCCCATCTTCAAGGGCAGGCTGGTCGGCGTCGGCCACCTCAACCTCGCCGGCTGCATGGCCCTCGGCATCACCGGCCCGGTGCTGCGCTCGACCGGCCTGCCGTACGACGTGCGCAAGACCGACCCGTACTGCGGCTACGAGACGTACGACTTCGACGTCCCGACGTCCGACGGTGCCGACTGCTACGACCGCGTCGTGCTGCGGATCGAGGAGTGCTACCAGTCGCTGCGCATCGTCGAGCAGTGCCTCGAGCGGCTGGAGGCGACCGCGGGGCAGCCGGTGATGGTGGGCGACCGCAAGATCGCGTGGCCCGCGCAGCTCGCCGTCGCGAGCGACGGCCAGGGCAACTCGCTCGAGCACATCAAGGAGATCATGGGCACCTCGATGGAGGCCCTGATCCACCACTTCAAGCTCGTGACCGAGGGTTTCCGGGTGCCGGTGGGCCAGGCGTGGCAGACCGTCGAGCACCCGCGCGGCGAGCTCGGCGTGCACGTCGTGTCCGACGGCGGCACCCGCCCCTACCGGGCGCACTTCCGCGACCCGTCGTTCAACAACCTCCAGGCCGTGGCCGCGATGTGCGAGGGCGGCCAGGTGGCCGACGTCGTCGTCGCCGTCGCGTCCCTGGACCCGGTGCTGGGAGGGGTGGACCGATGACGACCGACGCCGGAGCGGTCACGGACGGCACGCCCGCGGGCGGCGCGCGCCGGCGGCCGGGCTACGACCCGCGGACGCACGCGCGCCTCGCGGCCGACGCCGCACAGATCGTGGCGCGGTACCCGCAGGCCCGGTCGGCCCTGCTGCCGATGCTGCACCTCGTCCAGGCGGAGGACGGCTACGTCTCGCGCGACGGCATCCTGTTCTGCGCCGAGCAGCTCGACCTCACGGCCGCCGAGGTCTCGGCCGTCGCGACGTTCTACACGCAGTACAAGCGCCACCCCAACGGCACGTACACGGTGGGCGTGTGCACGAACACGCTGTGCGCGGTCATGGGTGGCGACGCGATCTTCGACGAGCTCGCCGACCATCTCGGCGTCGGCCACGACGAGACCACCGACGACGGCGCGGTCACGCTCGAGCGCATCGAGTGCAACGCGGCCTGCGACTACGCGCCGGTGATGATGGTCAACTGGGAGTTCTTCGACAACCAGACCCCGGCGTCCGCGACCGACGTCGTCGACCGCCTCCGCGCCGGCGAGCAGGTGGCCCCCACGCGCGGGGCCGCGAGCGTCTGCACGTTCAAGCAGATGAGCCGCGTCCTCGCGGGCTTCACCGACGGCCGCGCCGACGAGGGCGTCGGTGCCGGCGAGCCCACCCTCGCCGGCCTGCGCCTCGCGCGCGAGCACGGCTGGACCGCCCCCGGTGCCGACCAGGCCTTGCTCCCAGCGGAAGGCGAGACGGACGCAGAGGCGGGGGAGGCGGCGTCGGGGGCGAAGGGCGTGGCGGGCCTGGCGGGAGGAGCCCGAGGAACGAGGCTCCGGATGGTAGCCCGAGCGCCGACGCCGCCTCACCCGCCGGAGGCGAGCCCAGCCCAGGCGGCGTCACCCCAGAGCCGGGCGAGGAGCAGTCGAGCGCGGACCGACCGCCGGTCACGCCGGAGGACACCGCCGAGGGCGGCAAGCCCGGGACGCCGGAGCGCGAGGGTGACGCGTCGAGCCCGGACGAGCGTCCGGCGTCGGGCACGGAGGAGGACGCATGAGCGAGCAGACCGACCGCGCGCCCCGACCGGCGCCGGACCCGTTGACGCCCGTGCTGTCGCAGACGTGGGACGCCGAGCGGTCGTGGACGCTCCAGGCGTACCTCGACCACGGCGGGTACGCGGGCCTGCGGGCGGCGCTGACCCAGGAGCCGGGGGACGTCGTCGCGACGGTCAAGGCGTCGGGGTTGCGCGGGCGCGGGGGAGCCGGGTTCCCCACGGGCATGAAGTGGGGGTTCCTGCCGCCGCCGGACGGCGGTCCGCGCTACCTCGTCGTCAACGCGGACGAGTCGGAGCCCGGGACGTGCAAGGACATCCCGCTCATGATGGCGAGCCCGCAGGCGCTCGTGGAGGGCGTCGCGATCACGTCGTACGCGATCGGGTGCACGCACGCGTTCATCTACGTGCGCGGCGAGGTGCTGCACGTGTACCGGCGCCTGCTGCGCGCGGTCGAGGAGGCGTACGAGGCCGGGTTCCTCGGCACCGACGTGCTCGGATCGGGCTTCGACCTCGACGTCACGGTCCACGCGGGCGCGGGCGCGTACATCTGCGGCGAGGAGACGGCGCTGCTCGACTCGCTCGAGGGGCTGCGCGGCCAGCCGCGGCTCAAGCCGCCGTTCCCGGCGGTCGCGGGCCTGTACGCGCGGCCCACGGTGGTGAACAACGTGGAGTCGATCGCGAGCGTGCCGTCGATCGTGGCGCACGGCGCGGACTGGTTCACGTCGATGGGCACGGAGCGCTCGGCGGGCTTCGGGCTGTTCTCGCTGTCCGGCCACGTCACGCGGCCGGGCCAGTACGAGGCGCCGCTCGGCACGACGCTGCGCGAGCTGCTCGACCTGGCGGGCGGCGTGCGCGGCGGGAGGTCCCTGAAGTTCTGGACCCCCGGCGGGTCGTCGACGCCGCTGTTCACCGCGGAGCACCTCGACACCCCGCTGGACTACGAGTCGGTCGCGAAGGCGGGGTCGATGCTCGGCACGCGCGCCCTGCAGATCTTCGACGAGACGGTGTGCGTCGTGCGTGCCGTGAGCCGCTGGACGGACTTCTACGCGCACGAGTCGTGCGGCAAGTGCACGCCGTGCCGTGAGGGGACGTTCTGGATGAAGCAGGTGCTGCACCGCATCGAGGCGGGGCAGGGCACCCAGGGCGACCTCGACCTGCTCCTCGACACGTGCGACAACATCCTCGGCCGCGCGTTCTGCGCGCTGGGCGACGGCGCGACGTCGCCGGTGACGAGCAGCATCCAGCTCTTCCGCGACGAGTACGAGGCGCACATCGCGCAGGGTGCGTGCCCGTTCGACCCGTCGGCGTCGGCGCTGTTCGACCACACGCCGCGGCGCCCGGCCGCCCCCGCCCTCACGGCAGGAGTCCACTGATGACGACGTCCACGCCGCCCGGCGACCACGTGTCGTTCACCATCGACGACATCGAGACGTCCGTGCCGAAGGGCACGCTCGTCATCCGTGCCGCGGAGCAGCTCGGCATCCAGATCCCGCGGTTCTGCGACCACCCCCTGCTGGCGCCCGCGGGCGCCTGCCGGCAGTGCCTCGTCGAGGTCGAGGCGCCGGACCGCGAGGGCAACCTGCGGCCCATGCCGAAGCCGCAGGCGTCGTGCACGCTCGAGGCGACGCCCGGCATGGTCGTGCGCACGCAGCGCACGAGCCCCGTCGCGGACAAGGCGCAGCACGGCATCATGGAGATGCTGCTCATCAACCACCCGCTCGACTGCCCGGTGTGCGACAAGGGCGGGGAGTGCCCGCTGCAGAACCAGGCGATGAGCAACGGTCGGGCCACGACGCGCTTCGTGGACGTCAAGCGCACGTTCCCCAAGCCGATCGCCGTGTCGACGACGATCCTGCTCGACCGCGAGCGGTGCGTGCTGTGCCAGCGCTGCACGCGCTTCTCGAAGGAGATCGCGGGCGACGCGTTCATCGACCTGCAGAAGCGCGGTGCGGCGCAGCAGATCGGCCGGTTCGACGAGGCGGTGCTGGACTTCGCGGCCCCCGCGGGCGAGACGCCGGGCGACCGTCCGGTGGGCCTCGCGCTCGAGGACGAGTCCGGGCAGCCGTTCGCCTCCTACTTCTCCGGCAACACGGTGCAGATCTGCCCGGTGGGCGCGCTCACCGGTGCGGCCTACCGGTTCCGGTCGCGGCCGTTCGACCTCGTCTCGACGCCGTCGGTCGCCGAGCACGACGCGTGCGGGAGCGCGATCCGGGTCGACCACCGCCGCGGCGTCGTGCTGCGACGCCTCGCGGGCGACGACCCGGTGGTCAACGAGGAGTGGATCACCGACAAGGACCGGTTCGCGTTCACGTGGCAGTCGGCGCCCGACCGGCTCACGCACCCGCTGGTCCGCGACCGGGAGGTCGCGCCGGACGGGCACGTCGTGCGCGGCGAGCTGCGGCCCGCGTCGTGGGCCGAGGCCCTGGAGGTCGCGGCCGACGCGCTGGTGCGGGCACGGGACGCGGGCGGGGTCGCGGTCCTGCCGGGCGGACGGCTCACGGTCGAGGACGCGTACGCCTACGCCAAGCTGGCGCGCGTGGTCCTGCGCACGAACGACGTCGACCACCGTGCGCGCGTGCACAGCGCCGAGGAGGCCGCGTTCCTCGGGCACGCCGTCGCCGGGAGCGGCATCGGTGTGACGCTGGCCGAGCTGGAGCGGGCGCCCGCGGTGCTCCTCGTCGGCCTCGAGGCGGAGGAGGAGGCCGGGGTCACGTTCCTGCGCCTGCGCAAGGGCGCGCTGCGCCACGGCGTCCGGGTCTTCGCGCTCGCGCCGTACGCGACGCGCGGGCTCGAACGGGTGCACGGCACGCTGCTGCGCGCCGCGCCGGGTACCGAGGCGGAGTGGCTGGACGGCATCGCGACGGGCGACCGCGTCCGCACGCTCGACGAGGCGGCGGGCGCCGAGGACGGGCTGGCCGACGCGAGCGACGCGCTGCGCTCGCCGGGCGCGGTGATCCTCGTCGGCGAGCGCCTCGCGGCGACGCCCGGCGGGTACAGCGCCGTGCTCCGGGCGGCGGCGGCGACCGGCGCGCGACTGGCGTGGGTCCCGCGCCGTGCGGGGGAGCGCGGCGGCGTGGAGGTCGGCACGTTGCCGAACCTCCTGCCGGGCGGGCGCCCGGTCGACGACCCGGGCGCGCGGGTGGACCTCGCCGCGGTCTGGGGCGTCGACGCCGGCGACCTGCCCGCGGCACCGGGGCGCGACGCCACCGACGTCCTCGACGCGCTCTCCGTCGGGCAGCTCTCCGGCGTGCTCGTCGGCGGGCTCGAGCCGGACGACCTGCCCGACCCGGCGCACGCGCTGCGTGCCCTGGCGGCGGCGGACGTCGTCGTGAGCCTGGAGGTGCGCCGCTCGGCGGTCACCGAGCTGGCCGACGTCGTCCTGCCCGTCGCGCCGCCCGTCGAGAAGGCGGGCTCGTTCTGGAGCTGGGAGGGGCGGCTGCGGCCGTTCCCCGCGGCCCTCGGGTCGACCGCCATGGCCGACCACCGGGTGCTCGACGCGCTCGCCGACGCGGCGGGCACGTCCCTGGGGCTCGCCACGGTCGAGGAGGTGCGCGCGGAGCTCGCGCAGCTCGCCGCGTGGGACGGTGCGCGCGTCGCCGCCCCCGACGTGCCCGCGACCGAGCCGCCCGCCGTCGCGCCGGGCACGGCGGTGCTCGCGAGCTGGCGCCTCATGCTCGACGACGGCCGCGGCCAGGACGGCGAGCGCTACCTCGCGGGGACGGCGAAACGGCCGGTCGCGCGCCTGTCGGCGACGACGGCCGCCGCGGTGGACGTGTTCGACGGCGAGCTGCTGCGCGTCGGCACCGACCGGGGCGCGATCACGCTCCCGGTCGTCGTCACGGACATGGTCGACCACGTGGTGTGGCTGCCGCTGCGCTCCGCCGGGTCGCAGGTGCACGCGACGCTCGGCGCCGTGCCGGGCGACGTCGTCACGCTCGCGCCGGCCGACGTGGGCGCGGCACTCGTCGCAGGAGGGGAGGGCGCATGATCCCGGGCGTCGCCGCGGACTTCTCGCAGGACAACGGCTGGACGTACCTCGTCAAGGCCGTGCTCATCATCGTCTTCCTGCTGACGAGCGTGCTGGTCGCGATCTGGTTCGAGCGCAAGGTCGTCGCGCGGATGCAGGTGCGCCCCGGGCCGAACTGGCACGGCCCGTTCGGCCTGCTCCAGTCGCTCGCGGACGCGATGAAGCTCCTGCTCAAGGAGGACATCACCGTCAGGGCCGCGGACAAGTTCGTCTACCTGCTGGCGCCGATGATCTCGGTGTTCTGCTCGCTCCTCGTGTTCGCCGTCATCCCGTTCGGCCCCGAGGTGCGGATCCCGTTCACCGACTACGTGACGCCGGCGCAGCTCACCGACTTCCCCGTCGCCGTGCTCTACATCCTCGCGTGCGCCGCGCTCGGCGTGTACGGGATCGTGCTCGGCGGCTGGTCGTCGGGATCGACGTACCCGCTGCTCGGCTCGGTGCGCTCGACGGCGCAGGTCATCAGCTACGAGCTCGCGATGGGCCTGTCGCTCGTGTCGGTGTTCATCATGGCCGGGTCGATGTCGACCTCGCAGATCGTCGACTCGCAGACCCCGCTGTGGTGGTTCCTGCCGCTGCTGCCCGCGTTCGTCATCTACGTCATCTCGATGATCGGCGAGACGAACCGCCTGCCGTTCGACCTGCCCGAGGCCGAGGGCGAGCTCGTCTCGGGCTACATGACCGAGTACTCGTCGATGAAGTTCGCGTGGTTCTTCCTCGCGGAGTACATCAACATGATCAACGTCTCGGCGATCGCGACGACGCTGTTCTTCGGGGGTTGGCGGGCGCGTGGCCGCTCTCGGCGATCAACGACGGCATGTTCAACGAGGGCTGGTGGCCGATCCTCTGGTTCCTCGCGAAGATGTGGGCCTTCATGTTCGTGTTCGTGTGGGTGCGCGGCACGCTGCTGCGCCTGCGCTACGACCAGTTCATGTCGTTCGGCTGGAAGGTGCTCATCCCGGCCGCGCTCGGCTGGGTCGTGCTCCTGTCGGTGGTGCAGGGTCTGCGCCAGTTCGGCGAGGTCGACACGCGCCTCGTGGTCGGCATCGGCGCCGGCGTCGCGGTGCTCGTCGTCGCCGCCGTGTGGTTCTGGCCGCAGAAGGAGCCGGACGCGGGCCGCGGTGCGGCAGGCCGCGCGGCGTCGGGCAGCACGTCCGCCACCACGGCGGGGACCCCGGGCGAGCCGTTCGACGCGTTCGCGGGCGGGTTCCCCGTCCCGCCGCTGCCCGGCCAGTCGCTCCCCCCGTCCCCGCGCCGCCGCGCCCTCGTGCCCGACGACGACGCCCGCCCGGCCGGAGCGTCCGGCCCGGGCGGGAGCACGCCCCACGACAAGGAGGTCGACCGTGCCTGAGGAGCGACAGCCCGGCGGACGGTACGAGCCGCTGCGGCCGCAGGCGAACGGACTGCGCGAGGCGCTCGCGCCCGTGGCCGGGTTCGGCGTGACGTTCTCGTCGATGTTCCGCCCGACCGTGACGGAGCAGTACCCGCGCGAGAAGGTGCCCACCAAGCCGCGCTACCACGGGCGCCACCAGCTCAACCGGTACGCGGACGGCCTGGAGAAGTGCATCGGCTGCGAGCTGTGCGCGTGGGCGTGCCCCGCGGACGCCATCTACGTCGAGGGCGCCGACAACGCCGACCTGCCGGACGGCGGCCACATGTCGCCCGGCGAGCGGTACGGCCGCGTCTACCAGATCAACTACCTGCGCTGCATCTTCTGCGGGCTGTGCATCGAGGCGTGCCCGACGCGCGCCCTGACGATGACGAACGAGTACGAGCTCGCCGGGCCGACGCGCGAGGGGATGATCTGGGAGAAGCAGGACCTCCTCGCGCCCCTGCGCGAGGGCATGCTCGCGGCGCCGCACCCGATGGTCCCCGGCACGACCGACACCGAGTACTACCGCGGCGAGGTGGACGGCCCGGTGGCCGAGCAGGTGGCGTGGGTGCGCGAGCACCGGCCCGACGACGCGACCCTGCCGCCCGAGCCGGCGGCCCCGCCGCCCGAGGTCCGCCGCGTCGAGAGGCCGGCCGGCCGCGGTCACGCACCGAGGGCGGCCCGGTGACCGCGAGCGCGGGCGAGGCGGCCCTGTTCTGGGTCCTCGCCCCCCTCATGGTCCTCGCGGCGCTGTCGCTGCTGTTCGCCCGCAAGGCGGTGCACGCGGCGATCGCGGTCATGTTCGTCATGGTCGACCTCGCGATCCTCTACGTCGCCCAGGAGGCGTCGTTCCTCGGCGTGGTGCAGGTCGTGGTCTACACGGGCGCCGTCATGATGCTGTTCCTCTTCGTCCTCATGCTCGTCGGCGTCGACGCGTCGGACTCCCTCGTCGAGACGATCCGCGGCCAGCGCTGGATCGGCGTGCTGCTCGGTCTCGGGCTCGGCGCCGTGCTCGTGGGCGTCGTCACGCAGGCGACGTTCCCGCCGGCGGTCGGCCTCGCGGCCGCGAACGAGGTGTCGAACCCGGTGGCGCTCGCGCGCGTGCTCTTCGCGGACTACGTGTTCGCCATGGAGGTCGTGGGCGTGCTGCTCGTCACCGCGGCCGTCTCGGCCCTCGTGCTCACGCACCGCCGTCGCCTCGTGCCGAAGGTCGGTCAGCGCGAGCAGGCAGACGCCAAGGTCGCCGCGCTGCCCTCGGGCGGGCGGCTCACCCCCCTCGCCGCACCCGGCGTCTACGCGCAGAACAACGCGATGGACACGCCGGCGCTCGACCCGGCCGGGCGGCCGATCGACGAGTCGGTCTCGCGCATCCTGCGCATCCGCGGGCAGGAGCGCTCGGCCGGGACGATCCTCGCGGCGGAGCGCGAGGTGCTCGTCGAGCACGACCCGCAGCGCGCGCTGCCGGCGCTGCGCGCGGACGACGCGAACGAGCGCCGCGTCCAGGCGGAGCCGGCGGACGACGCCCCGGCGGGCGAGGTCAGCGGCCCCCGCCCGACGGACGGCAGCCCCGGGCGCTCGCGGGTCCCGGGAGGGGAGGACTGATGGAGATCACGAACTACCTCGTCCTCGCGGCGATCCTCTTCTCGATCGGGGCCGCGACGGTCCTGCTGCGACGCAACGCGATCATCGAGTTCATGGGCGTCGAGCTCATGCTCAACGCCACGAACCTCGCGCTCGTCACGTTCGCGCGGATCCACGGCGACATCACGGGACAGGTCCTCGCGTTCTTCGTCATGGTCGTCGCCGCCGCCGAGGTCGTCGTGGGGCTCGCGATCATCGTGTCCATCTTCCGTACGCGTCGGTCCGCCTCGGTCGACGACGTCAACCTGCTGAAGAGCTGAGAGGTCGGCACCGATGACGATGCTCCTCACGCTGCCCGCGGACACCGCGCCCGTGCCGGTGAGCACGGACGTGCCCGGGGCGCTCGCCGCCGCGCCGCTGCTCGTTGTGCTGCCCCTGCTGGGTGCCGTGGTGCTGCTGCTCGCGGGCCGGCGCAGCGACCGGTGGGGCGCCTGGCTCGGCGTCGTCATGTCGGGCGCGGCGTTCCTCGTCGGCCTCGTGATGTTCGTCGCGATGCTGGGCCTGCCCGCCGACGAGCGCGTGGTCGACCAGAACCTGGGCGAGTGGATCGTCGCGGGCGGTCTCGACGTCCCGCTCGGCCTGCGCATCGACCCGCTGTCGATGACGTTCGTGCTCCTCGTGACGTTCGTCGCACGCTCATCCACGTGTACGCGGTCGCCTACATGGAGCACGACCGCGACCGGCGCCGGTTCTTCGCCTACCTCAACCTGTTCGTCGCCGCGATGCTCGTGCTGGTCCTCGCCGACTCCTACCTCCTGCTGTTCGTCGGCTGGGAGGGCGTGGGGCTCGCGTCGTACCTCCTCATCGGCTTCTGGAACCACCGCCGCGACTACGCGGTCGCGGCGAAGAAGGCGTTCGTCATGAACCGCGTGGGCGACATCGGCCTCATCGTCGCGCTCATGCTGATGTTCGCGGCGTTCGGCGCCGTCGACTTCACCACCGTCTTCGCGCTCGCGCCCGAGGCGTCCACCGTGCTGCTCACCGCCACCGGCCTCGCGCTGCTGCTCGCGGCGTGCGGCAAGTCCGCGCAGTTCCCGCTGCAGGCGTGGCTCGGGGACGCGATGGCCGGCCCGTCGCCGGTCTCCGCCCTCATCCACGCGGCCACCATGGTCACCGCCGGGGTCTACCTCGTCGTGCGGTCCGCGCCGATCTTCGAGGGGGCGCCCACGGCGCAGCTCGTGGTCGTGGTCGTCGGCGCCGTGACCCTGGTCTTCGGGGCCGTCGTGGGCTGCGCCAAGGACGACATCAAGAAGGCGCTCGCGGCCTCCACGATGTCGCAGATCGGCTACATGATCCTCGCCGCGGGGCTCGGGCCGATCGGCTACGCGTTCGCGATCTTCCACCTCGTCACGCACGGCTTCTTCAAGGCGGGCATGTTCCTCGGGGCGGGCTCCGTGATGCACGGGATGGACGACCAGGTGGACATGCGCCGGTTCGGCTCCCTGTCCCGGTACATGAAGGTCACGTTCGTGACGTTCGGGCTCGGCTGGCTCGCGATCCTCGGCATCCCGCCGTTCTCGGGGTTCTGGAGCAAGGACAAGATCATCGAGGCCGCGTTCGTCCCGGTCGACGGCGAGCCGTGGCGCGCCTGGGTGTTCGGCGGCGCGGCGCTGGTCGGCGCGGGGATCACCGCGTTCTACATGTCCCGCCTGTTCTTCATGACGTTCGCGGGACGGCGGCGCTGGAACGACGGCAGCGGCGACGTCGAGGGGCTGCGGCCGCAGGACGGCCCGGTACGCCACCCGCACGAGTCCCCGGGGCTCATGGTGTGGCCGATGATCGTGCTGGCCGTCGGCTCGGCGGCCCTCGGCGCGGTCCTCGCCGCCGGTTCACGCTTCGTGGACTGGCTCGAGCCGGTCACCGGGCACGTGGAGCACGACGAGCCGGTGCTGCCGGTGTGGGCGCTCATCACCCTGACGCTGCTCCTCGTGGTCGCGGGCGCCGCGCTCGCGTGGCGTCGGTACGCGATGTCGTCCGTCCCGGTCCGGGCCCCGCGCGGCTCCGTGCTGACCCGCGCCGCCCGCCGCGACCTCTACCAGGACGACGTCAACGAGGCCGTCCTCATGCGGCCGGGCCAGTACCTCACCCGCTCGCTCGTGTACGCCGACAAGGAGGTCGTGGACGGCGGCTGGCTCGGCGTCGCCGGCGCGATCGGCCGCACCGGGGAGCGGTTGCGCGGCTGGCAGAACGGCTACGTGCGCTCGTACGGCGCGACCATGCTCGGCGGCGTCGTGGTGATCGCGGCCGTCGTGCTCGCCCTGACCACCGGCACCGGGAACTGAAAGGCGTCGGCCCATGAACTCCACACTCCTCGACGTCCCCTGGCTCACCCTCCTCGTCGCGTGGCCGGTCGTCGGCGCCGCCGCGGTGTGGCTCACCGGCGCCGCCCGCACCCGCGGCGTCGGGTCCGGCGCGCTGCGTGCGGTGCGCGGCATCGCCCTCGGCGCGGCGCTCGTCGAGGTCGCGCTCCTCGTCGGCGCGTTCGCCGCGTTCGACGCCTCCGACGCCGGGACGCACCAGCTCACGCAGACGTCCCCGTGGATCCCGCAGATCGGCGCGAGCTGGGCGGTCGGCGTGGACGGCGTGGGCCTCGCGCTCGTGGCGCTCGCCGTCGTCCTCGTCCCGCTCGTCGTGCTCGCCGCCTGGCGCGAGCAGGACGGCGACCCGCGGCGCCTGCGTCACTACCTCGGCCTCGTGCTCCTGCTCGAGGCGTTCATGGTCGCCGTGTTCGCCGCGCGCGACGTCTTCCTCTTCTACGTGCTGTTCGAGGCCATGCTCGTCCCGGTCTACTTCATGATCGGCGGCTTCGGCACGGGAGCGCGCCGCCGGTACGCCGCGGTGAAGTTCCTGCTGTTCTCGCTCGCCGGCGGCCTGATCATGCTCGCCGCCGTCATCGCGCTGTACGTGCAGGTGCCGGTCGACCCGGCCACCGGCCTGCGTCCCGACGACGCGTTCCTCACCGCGAACCTCGTCGAGACGTTCGCCGCGAGCCCCATGCCGGTGACCACCGAGCGGCTGCTGTTCCTCGGCTTCTTCCTCGCGTTCGCGATCAAGGCGCCGCTGTTCCCCGTCCACACGTGGCTGCCCGACGCGGCGCAGCACGCCCCTGCCGGCACGTCCACGCTCCTCGTCGGCGTCCTCGACAAGGTCGGTACGTTCGGCATGCTCACGCTGTGCCTGCCGCTGTTCCCGCAGGCGAGCGCGTGGGCGGCGCCGGCCGTCGTCGTCCTGGCCGTGGTGTCGATCCTGTACGGCGCCCTCCTGGCGATCGGGCAGAACGACCTCATGCGGCTCGTCGCGTACACCTCGGTGTCGCACTTCGGGTTCATCGTGCTCGGCATCTTCGCGTTCACGTCGCTCAGCGTCTCCGGGTCGTCGTTCTACATGGTCAACCACGGGATCTCGACGGGTGCCCTGTTCCTCCTCGCGGGCTTCCTCGTGGCCCGGCACCCGGAGCGGTCGCAGCGCATCGACGACTACGGGGGGCTCCAGCGCGTGGTCCCCGTGCTCGCGGGGACGTTCCTCGTCGCCGGTCTGTCCGCGCTGTCGCTGCCCGGCCTGTCGACGTTCGTCAGCGAGATCATGGTGCTCGTGGGCACGTTCGCCCGGAGCCCCTGGGCCGCGCTCGTCGCCGTGCTCGGCGTGGTCCTCGCCGCGCTGTACGTGCTGCTCACGTACCAGCGCGTGTTCACCGGCGGCGTGCGTCCGGGTCTCGAGGAGCTGCCCGACCTCGGTGCCCGCGAGAAGTGGGTCGTCGCGCCGTTGGTCGTCCTCCTCCTCGTGCTCGGCTTCTACCCGGCGCCCGCGCTCCAGCTCGTGGACGAGCCGGGAGAGGTCACCGTGTCGCACCTCGTCGAGACGGGTGCCACGGAGCCGGTCGAGTCCGGGGACGTCCTCTTCAGTGCCGGTACCGAGGAAGGGAGCGGGTCGTGATCGACTCCTTCGTCGCCCCCACCGTCGACTGGGCGTACCTCGCGCCGGTCCTCGTCGTGCTCGGCGCGGGCGTGCTCGGCGTCCTGGTCGAGGCGTTCGTGCCGGAGCGCGCGCGGCGCACCACCCAGGTCGTCCTCGCGCTCGCCGCGACGGCGGGGTCGTTCGCCGCCGTCGTCGTGCTCTGGCGCGACCCGGTCGTCCAGGGCCTCGACACCGGCGTCCCGGGCGTCCGCGTGCTCGGCGGCTCGATGGTCGTCGACCACTTCGGCCTCGCCGTCCAGGGCACCGTGGCGGTGCTCGCATTCCTCGCGCTGCTCGTCGTCGCGGACCGCACCTCGACGGGCCAGGACGCGTTCGCGCCGACCGCCGCGGCCGTGCCGGGCTCGCCCTACGAGGACCTCGCGCGGCGCCAGGGCCTGCAGCAGACCGAGGTGTACCCCCTCGTGCTGTTCGCCGTCGGCGGCATGATGATCTTCCCCGCGACGGGCAACCTGCTCGTGCTGTTCGTCGCGCTCGAGGTGCTGTCGCTCCCGCTCTACGTGCTGTCCGCGATGGCGCGGCGGCGCCGCCTGCTCTCGCAGGAGGCGTCCTTCAAGTACTTCCTGCTCGGCGCGTTCGCCTCGGCGCTGCTCGTCTTCGGCGTCGCGCTCGTCTACGGCTACGCCGGCTCGGTCGACCTCGCGGTGATCCAGCAGGTGGTCGCCACGGGCGAGACGCCGGTCGCCGACATGCCAGGGCTCGTGCTCACCGGGCTGCTGCTGATCCTCGCCGGGCTCCTGTTCAAGGTCGGCGCCGCGCCGTTCCACGCCTGGACGCCCGACGTCTACCAGGGCGCCCCCACGCCGATCACCGGCTTCATGGCGGCGTGCACCAAGGCGGCCGCCTTCGGTGCCCTCCTGCGCGTCCTGTACTCCGTGTCGATCGCCCTCGAGGTCGGTGCGCCCGGGGTCCGCCAGGACCTGTTCGTCGCGCTGTGGGTCGTCGCCCTGCTCACCATGGTGGTCGGGACCGTGATCGGTGCCGTGCAGACCGACGTCAAGCGGCTCCTGGCCTACTCGTCCATCGCGCACGCGGGGTTCCTGCTCGTCGGCGTCGTCGGCTTCTCGCCGCTGTCGCTGCGCGCGACGGCCTTCTACCTGCTCGTCTACGGCCTCGCGACGGTCGGGGCGTTCGCCGTCGTGACGCTCGTGCGGGAGAAGGCCCCCGCGGCGTCCGAGCGGGTCCCCGCCGCGGTCGGGACCGAAGGCGGTGCCGGCGAGAGCGGGACCGGTGCGCCCGCGGAGCCGAGCGACGCGAACGCGCTCGCGGACGTGCCGACGTCGGGAACCGGGCGCGCGGTGCCCGACGGCGGGGCGGTGCTCGGCGAGGCGACGCACCTCGCGCAGTGGGCCGGGCTCGGGCGGCGCAGCCCGTGGCTCGCGGGGGCGTTCTCCCTGTTCCTGCTCTCGATGGCCGGGATCCCGCTGACGGCCGGGTTCATCGCGAAGTTCACGGCGTTCGGCGCCGCGATCGCCGGGCCGGACGGGCAGGGCGGGGGCGCCACGTGGGTGCTCGCCGTGGTCGGCGTCCTCGCGTCCGCGGTGGCCGTGTTCTTCTACGTGCGGATCATCGTGCTCATGTACTTCACGTCTCCCGCCGAGGGCGGCGACGACACCGCCGGCGGGGCGCCGGAGGGGGCCCGGACCTCCGACGGCGGCGTGGGCGTCACCGTCGTGCGCTCGTCCGGGCCGACCGCCGTCGCGATCGCCGTGTGCGCCGTCGGCGTCCTCGTGCTGGGTGTATTCCCGTCCCCGGTTCTCGATCTGGCGGCCGAGGCGGTTAAGTTCGTCCCGTGACCTCCGTTCCCCCCGGGCCGTCCGCACGGACGACCCCCGTGACGACGACCGCCATCCCGATCCACGACCCGGAGCTGGCCGCTGCGCTGACCACCCGGCTCGAGGGCGTCGAGGTGCGGTTGCGGGACGCCGTCGCGCACGCCGACCCGCTCGCCGACACGGCGTCGCGGCACCTGGTGAACGCGGGGGGCAAGCGGTTGCGCCCGCTGCTCACCCTGCTCGCGGCCGAGCTCGGCGACGGCGCGCGGGCGGAGGTCGAGCAGGCGGCGGTCGTCGTCGAGCTGACGCACCTCGCGTCGCTGTACCACGACGACGTCATGGACTCCGCCCCGGTGCGCCGCGGGGCGCCGTCGGCGCACTCCGTCTTCGGGAACTCCGTCGCGATCATGGTCGGCGACCTGCTCTTCGCGCGCGCCGCCTCGACCGTGGCCGCGCTCGGCCCCGAGGCGGTGCTGATCCAGGCGGGGACCTTCGAGCGCCTGTGCCTCGGCCAGCTCCACGAGACGACGGGGCCCGGCGAGGGGGAGGACCCGGTCGAGCACTACCTCCAGGTGCTCGCCGACAAGACGGCGTCGCTGCTCTCGACGTCCGCCCGGCTCGGCGCGATGTTCGCGGGGTGCGACCGGTCGGTCGTGGAGACCGTCGCCGCCTACGGCGAGAAGCTCGGCGTGGCCTTCCAGCTCGCCGACGACGTCCTCGACCTCGCCTCGTCCGGCGACGAGTCGGGCAAGACGCCGGGCACGGACCTGCGCGAGAAGGTGCCCACCATGCCGGTGCTGCTCCTGCGGGCGCGCGTCGCCGAGGGCGCCGCGTCCGCGGCCGACGTCGCGCTCGTCGAGCTGCTGGACTCCGACCTGTCGGACGACGCCGCGCTCGCGGACGCGGTGGCCGCCCTGCGTCGCCACGAGGTGCTCGCCGACACACGCGCGCTCGCCGTGCGGTGGGCGCGCGCCGCGGCCGCCGAGCTCGACGCGCTCCCCGACGGTCCCGTCGTGGTCGCGCTGCGCTCGTTCGCCGAGGCCCTGGCGGACCGCGCCGCCTGAGGCCCCGGGCCGGGTGCCGGGGGGAGTTCTCCCCATGGGCCGCCCGGGAGGATCCGCTGACGTGCGGCTATCCTCGTGTGCGCGACCGGTGCGCGCTGCCCGGAGAGACGGTGAAACGGCCAGGCGGCGGAGGGGGCACGGTCGGCCGTCGACCCGTCATCCCGGAGGATCCGTGGGCTTCCTGTCGCGCCTGAACGACAACCGCCGCACCGTCGCATCGGTGAGCACCGTCTCGGTGTTCTCGACGGCGGTCGTGGGGCTCGCCCTCTTCTCCGACGGCGAGGCGACGGCGGACGTCGAGCTCAACGACTCGGGCGTGTGGGTCACGAAGACGTCGGCCGGCCTGCTCGGGCGGTTCAACTACGAGTCCCAGGCGCTCGACGGCTCCCTCGTCGCCGGCAGCGCGTCGTTCGACGTGCAGCAGCAGGAGGGGCGCGTGCTCCTCGACGACGGCGGCACGAGCACGGCCTCGCCCGTCGACGTCGCCCACCTGGAGCTGAGCGGGCAGGTGCGCCTGCCGGCCGGGGCGCAGGTCGCGTCCGGCGGTGCGACGACGGCGGTCCTCGACGGCGAGGAGGGCCTGCTGTGGGTGCTGCCCTTCGACGCCGCGACCGCGTTCGACGAGGAGGAGACGGAGCCGGTCGCGGAGCTCGGCGGCGACGGGGAGCTCGCGGTGTCCCGCGACGGGACCGTGTTCGCCGTGGTGCCGTCGACGGGCACGCTGGTGACCGTCGAGACGGATGCGGCGGGCGAGCCCGACGGGGACCCGCGCGAGTCGTCCCTCCCGGTGAGCACGGGGGCGGACGTCGACGTCACGGCCGTCGGCGACGAGCCGGTCGTCCTCGACCGCTCCGGCGGGCAGCTCGTCCTGCCGGGTGGGGAGGCGGTGACGCTCGACGGCGCCGAGCAGGCGGCGCTCCAACAGCCGTCCGCGGCGTCCGACGCTGTCGTCGTGGCCACGACGACCGGCCTCGTGTCGCAGCCGCTCGGCGGCGGCGACGCGCAGGTGCGCCGCGCCGAGGGCGTGCCGTCGGCGCCGGTGCAGCTCGACGGCTGCACGTACGCGGCCTGGTCGTCGACGGGCCAGGTGATCCGCGACTGCCCCGGCCCGGACGACGACGTCGACAAGCGGCTCGAGGGCGTGGACCCGCAGGCGCGCCTGGAGTACCGCGTGAACCGCCACGTCGTCGTGCTCAACGACCTGTCCGCGGGCACGCTGTGGATGGCCGCGGACGAGTACGAGAAGGTCGAGGACTGGGACCTCGTCATCCCCGAGGAGGCCGAGGGCGAGGAGTCCGACGCCGAGCTGACCAACCCCGAGCAGGTGGACCAGTTCCTCGCCGACCGCTCGCAGCCCAACCGCCCGCCGCAGCCGAAGGACGACGCGTTCGGCGCCCGGCCCGGCCGCACGACGGTGCTCCCGGTGCTCGCGAACGACGTCGACCCCGACGGCGACGTGATGACGGCCTCCCTCGCGGGCGAGTCGCCGGCGAACGCGACGGTCCAGCAGATCCTCGGCGGCGCGGCGCTGCAGGCGGTCGTGCCGGAGGGCGCGGAGGGCACGCAGGGCTTCCGGTACTCCGTCTCCGACGGTCGTGGCGGCGTCGCCGAGGCGGCGGTGTCGCTGAAGATCTCGCCGTGGGGCGAGAACGCCCCGCCGGAGCCCACGGGCGACCCGGTGCTCAAGGTCGAGCAGGGCGGGACCGCGACCATCAAGGTCCTGCCGTTCTTCCGCGACCCCGACGGCGACGACCTGTACCTCGCCTCGGCGGCCGCGACCGTTCCCGGCGACGACGTGCGCTCGCGCCCGGACGGCTCGGTGGAGTTCCGCGACGGCGGCGGCTCGACGGGCCGCAAGATCGTCACGCTGTCGGTCGCCGACGGCCTCGGGGGCGTCGCGGAGGGCAAGCTGCTCGTCGACGTCGTGCCCGGACCGCAGCCCCCGATCCCCGTGAGCGACCACGTCGTCGTGCCCGCCGGGCAGCCCGTCACGGTGGAACCGCTGCGCAACGACAGCGACCCCAACGGCGACGAGCTGCGCCTGGCCTCCGTCTCGGAGTCCGCGCCCGCCGAGATCACGCCGAACTACGACGCGGGCACGTTCACGTTCGTGTCCAACGAGCCGCGGTCGTACGACCTCACCTACCAGGTGACCGACGGCCCCAACGCGGCGACGGGCCTCGTGCGCGTCGACGTGCTGCCGCCGTCGGCCGCCGCGGGGGCGCCGATCGTCGTCGCCGACACCGCGCTGCTGCCCACGGGCGGCTCGACGCTCGTCGACGTCCTCGCCAACGACACCGACCCGGCGGGCGGCGTGCTCGTCGTCCAGTCGGTGCGCGTGCCCGCGGACGCCGGCATCTCCGTCGCGGTGCTCGCGCACCAGATGCTGCGCGTCACCGAGATCCGGCGTCTCGACGGCCCGGTCACGGTCGAGTACACGGTGTCGAACGGGACGGAGACGTCGACCGGCCAGGTCCGCGTCGTCCCCGTGCCGGCGCCGACGCGCCTCCAGCCGCCGAACGCCGTCGCCGACGAGGTGACCGTGCACGCGGGCGACATCGTGACGATCCCGGTGCTGAGGAACGACACGCATCCCGACGGGCTCGAGCTGTTCCTCCAGCCGGACCTCGAGCAGGACGTCGACCCGGCGCTGGGCGAGGCGTTCGTCTCCGAGGACACGCTGCGCTTCCGCGCGGGCTCCGAGGCGGGCACGGCGTACGCGATCTACCGGGTGCGCGACGCCAACGGGCAGGAGGACTCCGCCCAGGTGACGATCCGCATCCGCGACGGCGAGGACAACGCGCCGCCGCAGCCGCGCGAGGTCGAGGCCCGCGTGCTCTCGGGCGCGAGCGTGCGGATCGACATCCCGCTGCACGGCATCGACCCCGACGGCGACTCGGTCCAGGTGACGGGCATCGCGTCGCCGGCGTCGAAGGGCACGGCGAGCCTCGTCGACGGCTTCGTCGAGTACGCGGCGTCGGAGAACGCGACCGGCCTCGACACGTTCACCTACTCGGTGCTCGACGCGCGGGGAGCCACCGCCACCGGGACCGTCCGGGTGGGCATCTCGCGCCCGGGGGAGACCAACCAGCCGCCGGTGGCTGTCGACGACGAGGTCACCGTGCGCCCGGGGCGCACCGTCGCCATCGCCGCGCTCGCCAACGACACGGACCCCGACGGCGACCAGGTCGGGCTCGTGCCGTCGGCCGTCGAGGACGAGCACGGCATGGACGCCGAGGTCGTGGCCGACCGCGTGGTCGTGACCACGCCCGCCGAGGACGGCGCGTACACGTTCTACTACGGCATCCAGGACACGTACGGTGCGCGCGCCACCGGCGCGATCACTGTGAACGTGGCCGCGGACGCGCCGTTGCAGCCGCCGGTCGCGCGCGACGACGCGGTGCCCGTCGAGGACATCCTCGGGAAGACGACGGTCAGCGTGCCCGTGCTCGACAACGACGAGGACCCGGACGGCGCCGCGACCGAGCTCGTCGTGAGCAGCGAGGACGAGACCGCCGCCGTCACCGACGACGGCGAGCTCGAGATCACGCTCACCGAGCGCCGCCAGGTCGTCACGTACACCGTGACCGACCCCGACGGCCTGACCGCCAAGCGTTCGTCAAGGTCCCGGGCCTCACCGACCAGGCGCCGACCCTGCGGCCGGGCATCACGCCGCTCGAGGTCAACAGCGGCGAGCCGCTCGAGATCGACATCACGGACTACGTGCTCACCGTCGAGGGCCGCTCGCCGCGCCTGACGGTCGAGGACAAGGTCACGGCGCTCGAGGGCTCGCGCGAGGTCACGAGCACGACGACGATCACCTACACGTCGAACGCCGGGTACGTCGGCCCCGCCTCGGTGACGTTCGAGGTCACCGACGGCTCCGGCCCCGACGACCCCGACGGCAGCACCGCCCTGCTCACGCTGCCCGTCAGCGTGCTGCCGCCCGAGAACATGCCGCCCGAGATGACCGGCACGCCGACGCTCGACGTCGCGGCCGGCGAGGAGGCGGCCGTCGACCTCGCGCGGTTCGCGAGCGACCCCGACGAGGACCCGCTGACGTTTCGCGTCGCGGGGGAGGCGCCCGGCGTCGCGCTGTCCATGGAGGGCTCGACGCTCCAGGCCCAGGCGAACCCTGACGTGCCGAAGGGCACGGTCGTCAGCGTGCCAGTCACCGTGACCGACGGCGAGCACCCGCCGGTCGAGGCGGCGGCCACCCTGACCGTGGTGGCGTCGACGCGCCCGCTCGTGCGAGCGAACACGGACACGCTCGACGACGCCACCAGGGTCGGGAGAGCACGATCGCCGTGCTGGCCAACGACTCGAACCCGTTCCCCGACACGCCGCTCAACCTCGTCTCGGCCGGTGTCGAGACGGGGCAGGGTGTCGCGTCGGTCCGGGGCGACCAGGTGGCCGTCACCCCGGCGGACGACTTCGTCGGCGTCATGGTCGTGCGCTACCGCGTCGAGGACGCGACGAAGGACCCGGACCGCATCGTCGACGGGCAGGTCCAGATCACCGTGCTCGGCAAGCCGGAGGCGCCGACGACCCCGCAGGTCGAGGAGGTCCGGTCGAAGACGGTGGTGCTGAGCTGGGACCCGCCGAACAACAACGGGTCCGAGATCACCGGGTACACCGTGCGCTCGCAGAACGGGTACGAGAAGCAGTGCGGCACCACGACGTGCACGCTCGACGGCCTGACGAACGACGTGGAGTACACGTTCACCGTGTTCGCGACGAACGACGTCGGTGACGGGCCGGCGTCGCCGGCGTCCGCGGTGGCGCGACCGGACGAGAAGCCCGACCCGCCGGCGGCGCCCGAGCTCGAGTTCGGCGACGAGTCGCTCACCGTCACGTGGAGCAACAGGACCTACACCGACCGGTCCGCGATCGAGACCGTCAACCTCGAGATCTCCCCGGCGCCTCCGGGCGGCGCGATCCAGAAGACGGGCCTGACGGGAACGCAGACGACGTGGGAAGGGCTGAAGAACGGCGTCGCCTACCGGGTGCGCGTCCAGGCCGTCAACAAGGCGCCGGAGCCGTCCGAGTGGGGCGACTACTCGGCGGAAGAGATTCCGGCGGGTGTCCCGGACGCCCCGGCGGCCCCGAACGCGACGCGCGTGGACACAGCGCTGGGCGGCCAGGTGAAGGTGACGTGGACCGCTCCGTTCGAGAACGGTGACGCCGTGAAGTCCTACGACCTCGACGTCATGAGGAACGGGTCCGTCGAGCGCACGCTGTCCCCGGTGACCGGCACCTCGCAGACCCTGGAGGACCTGGACACCACCGCGACCTACACCTTCCGGGTCAGCGCCACGAACAAGGCGGGCACGTCGGCTGCCGGAGCGACCTCGAACGCGTCGTGCCCTACGGCACGCCGGACAAGCCCGCAGCACCACGCGCGGAGCTCATCTCGGGCAACACCAGCCAGAAGGCCCGCGTGACCTGGAGCGGCATCGCGGACGCGCGGGGCACCGGGCTGTACTACGAGGTCCGGGCCAACGGCAGCGGCGCGCGCCGCGGCGACTCCGGGATGACGTACACCGGGCTGACGAACGGCGAGGACTACACGTTCACCGTCCGCGCCTGCAACGCGTACACGTGCTCCGGATGGTCCGCGGCGTCGAACACGGTCAAGCCGTACGGCACACCTCCGGCGCGAGCGTCAGCGGCGCGAATGCCGGCGTCGGGGCGACGCAGACGACCGTGTCCTGGAGCGCGAACGGCAACAACGGTCGCCCGATCCAGATGCAGGTCCGCATCGGCGGCGGCGGCTGGGAGAACGTCGGCAACGACGGCTCGCGGACCGTCGGCAACGGCTACGGCCAGTCCATCGAGATCTGCGGCCGGGTGCAGGACACCGAGGGCCAGACGAGCGCGACGCGCTGCGCCACGGCGAACACGGGTCCCGGCCGGAGCCTCAGGCGAACGTGAGCAAGGTGCATCCGTCAACAACAGCCAGTGTGGCGACGGCACGTGCCGGTACTTCCAGGTCACGACGCGCGACTTCCAGGACACCGGCACGCGATTCGTCGAGTGCTGGACCGACCGCAACGGCGCGCACTCGTTCGGTGGTACGACGGAGAACATCCAGGCGAACGGCAGCTTCCAGGTGGGCTGTTACATCGGCTACGGGCGTCCGACCTTCCCCGGTCACAACGTCTGGGTCGTCATCAACGGCAAGGCGTACGCCAAGACTGCTTGGTGACGCCGAGCGTCGGCCGTGCGTCCGTAGACCATCCGAAACAGCAGGAGAGACGAAACGACATGAGCACCATGACCCCCGAGCAGGCCGCCTGGTTCGCTCAGACCTTCGACCGCCTCGTCGGCAACGTCGGCCAGGCCGTGCTGGGCAAGTCGCACGTGGTGCGGCTCGCGCTGACGTGCATGCTGTCCGAGGGCCACCTGCTGCTCGAGGACGCGCCGGGCACGGGCAAGACGTCGCTCGCCCGCGCGATCGCGGCGAGCGTCCAGGGCACGCAGAACCGCATCCAGTTCACGCCGGACCTGCTGCCCTCCGACGTCACGGGCGTGACGATCTACGACCAGAAGAGCGGGAAGTTCGACTTCCACCCGGGCCCGATCTTCGCGTCGATCGTGCTCGCGGACGAGATCAACCGTGCGTCGCCGAAGACGCAGTCCGCCCTGCTCGAGGTGATGGAGGAGGGGCAGGTCACGGTGGACGGCGTCGGGCACGACGTCGGTCGTCCGTTCATGGTCATCGCGACCCAGAACCCGATCGAGCAGGCCGGCACGTACCGCCTGCCGGAGGCGCAGCTCGACCGCTTCCTCATGAAGTCGTCGATCGGCTACCCCGACCACGCGTCGACGGTCGAGATCCTCTCGGGGGCGTCGGTGCGCGACCGCAGCAAGGCCCTGCAGCCGCTCATCACGACGCAGGCCGTCACGGAGATGGCCGAGCTCGCGGCGACGGTGCACGTCGACGGCGCGGTGCTCGAGTACATCTCCCGGCTGGCGGAGGAGACGCGCAACGTGGCCGAGGTGCGCGTCGGCGTCTCCGTCCGCGGCGCGCTCGCGCTCGTGCGCTGCACCAAGGTGTGGGCCGCCGCGCACGGGCGCAACTACGTGCTGCCCGACGACGTCAAGGAGCTCGCGCAGCCCGTGTGGGCGCACCGCTTCGTCCTCGACCCCGAGGCGGAGTTCGCCGGCGCGACGAACGAGGGCGTCCTCGCGCGCCTGCTCGCGGACGTCGCCGCGCCGCAGGAGCGCCGCAGCGCCTGAGCCGCCGAGCACCGCAGCCCAATCTCGCGCCACCCCGCACCACGACCCGCACCGAGAGCAGGACCATGACCGAGCACCGACCCCGACCTCGCGGCGCGGCCGCCGGCACAACGCCGACGACCGCGCTCGCCGGGCTCCTGCGTCCGCTCGCGTCGGGCGGCGCACGCGTGCTCGCGCCGGTCGCCCGGGCACTCGGACCGGTCGGCCGGGCGCTCGAACCGGCACGCCGCGCAGCCGGGCCCGTCACGTCGGCCGTGAGCCCGTTCGGCTGGGCGGCGCTCGTCGCCGCGGTCGGCGCGTGGTGGGCCGGGCTGGCGCTCTCCTGGCTCGAGCTCGTCGTCGTCGCGATCCTCCTCACCGTCGCGCTGCTCGCGGCCGTGGCGTTCGTCCTCGGACGGATCCGCTACGCCGTCGTGCTCGACCTCGCGCAGCGGCGCGTGACCGTCGGCGACCGCGCCGTCGGGCGCCTGGACGTGCGGAACGACTCCGGGCGCGCCCTGCTGCCGTCCGTCATGGAGCTGCCCGTGGGGCAGGGGATGGCGAGCTTCCCCGTCCCGCGCCTGCGTCCGGGCGCGAACCACGAGGAGATCTTCACCGTGCCGACGCACCGGCGGTCCGTCATCTCGGTGGGCCCGGTGCGCTCCGTGCGCGCCGACCCGCTCGGCCTGCTGCGCCGCGAGGTCGTGTGGACCGAGCCGGAGGAGCTGTTCGTCCACCCGCGCGTGAAGAACCTCGCCGGGTCCTCGACCGGGTTCCTCAAGGACCTCGAGGGTCGCGTGACGACGGACATCTCGAACTCCGACGTGTCGTTCCACGCGCTGCGGGACTACGTCCCGGGCGACGACCGCCGCCACATCCACTGGAAGACGACGGCGCGCACCGGCCAGCTCATGGTGCGCCAGTTCGAGGAGACCCGGCGCTCGCACCTCGCCGTGCTGCTGTCCACGCGCGCGGAGGACTACGCGCACGACGACGAGTTCGAGCTCGCCGTGAGCGTGTGCGGATCCCTCGGCCTCCAGGCCATCAAGGAGGACCGCGGCGTCACGGTCCTCGTCAACGACGGCACCCTCCGCGGCGACCACCGCACGCGGCTGCTCGACGACCTGTCGCGCGTCGGCACGAGCACCCGGCGCTCGACGCTCGTCGACGTCGCCCGCGTGGCCGGCACGACGATCGCGGACGCGTCCGTCGTCGCGTTCGTCGTCGGCTCGCGCGTCACCCCGACCGAGCTGCGCGCCGCCTCGGCCCGCCTGCCCCAGGACGTGCGCGTCATGGCGATCCAGTGCGCCCCCGGCGCCTCGCTGAGCCGGCACGCGATCGCGGAGCTCGTCGTGCTGACGATCGGGGAGCTCGGCGAGCTGCCGGCCGCCCTGCGGAGGCTCCAGGACTGATGAGCGCACCCACCAGCACCACGACGCGCGGCTCGCGCCGCGTCGCCCCGGGGACCGCGGGCGCCCCCGGCTCCACGTCCGGCACGTCCCGGCGCGGCACCACGCGCCGCCGCGGCGCCGACACGCCCCGCGCTCTGACCGCCCTCGGCGCAGTCGACGCCCTCGCGCTCGTCGTGCTGCTCGGCGCGACAATCGTGGGGTTCGGCCCCGTCTGGGGCTCCTCCGGCTACCTCGTGCCCGCCGTCGGCGGAGCCGTCGTCGGCCTCGGCGTCGCGTGGCTCGGCGCCTGGCGCCGCTGGCCCGCCGTCACGGTCCTCGCCGTCGCCGTGCTCGCGTACGTCCTGCTCGGCGGGGCGCTCGCCCTCCCGGCGGACGCGATCGGCGGGGTGCTGCCCTCGCTCGCCACGGTCCAGGACCTGCTGCTCGGGGCGGTGACGGGCTGGAAGGCGTTCGTCACGACCGTCCCGCCGCTGCACTCCTTCCCCGACCTCGCCGTCGTGCCGTACCTGCTCATGCTCGTGACGGCCCTCGTCTCGGGCTCGGTCGCGTGGCGGGCGCGCCGCGGCGCGTGGGCGCTGGCGCCCGTCGTCGTCGCGTTCGTCGCCGTGATCCTGCTCGGGACGGTCATCGCGGCGTACCCCGTGGTGCAGGGTCTCGTCCTGGCCGCCGTGGGGCTGCTGTGGGCGGGCTGGCGCGTGACGGCCGCCCGGCTCGGGGCGCACCAGGTCACGACCGAGGCGAGCCGCGCGGCCACGCGCCGTCTGTGGTGGCACCGCGTCCGCGCGGGCGCGGCGATGCTCGCGGTGGGCGGCGTCGCCGCGGCGTTCGGCGGGCCGGCGCTCCTGCCGGACGAACCCCGCACCGTGCTGCGCGAGACCGTCGTGCCCCCGCTCGACCTGCACGAGTACGTCAGCCCGCTCACCGGGTTCCGCAAGTACGCCAAGGACCTCGAGGACGCCGAGCTCTTCACCGTCCGCGGCCTGCCGCCCGGCGCGAAGGTCCGCCTCGCGACGCTCGACGCGTACGACGGCGTCGTCTACGACGCCTCCAGCGGCCTCCCGGGGTCGGGCGTCTACACGCGCGCGGGGGAGGAGATCGCGACCGTCGCGCCCGGCACGGCCGTGACCCTCGACGTCCAGGTGGGCGACTACGCGGGCGTGTGGGTCCCCGACACCGGGTCCCTCTCCGGCATCACGTTCACCGGCGACCGGGCGCGCGAGCTCGCGGACAGCACCTACTACAACGCCACGACGGGCACCGCGCTCGCCGCCGCCGGCCTGCGACCGGGGGACACGTACACGCTCGACGCCCGTGTCACGCCCGAGCCCACGGAGGAGGACCTGCGCGCGGGCGCGATCGACGACGTCACGCTCCCGCCGACGCCGAAGGGCGTCCTGCCCGCGGCGCTCGCCGGCAAGGCCGCCCAGTTCATGGGCGAGGAGACCGACCCGGTGAAGCAGCTCTTCGCGCTGCGCGACGGCCTGGTGGCGAGCGGCGTGTTCTCGAGCGGGCTGGAGAACCAGCCGCCGTCGCGGCCGGGGCACTCCGCGGAGCGTATCGACACGCTGCTCGCGACGAGGAGATGGTCGGCGACGACGAGCAGTTCGCGGTCGCGCTCGCGCTCATGGCCAACCAGGCCGGCATCCCGGCACGCGTCGTCATGGGCTTCTACCCCGACGAGGACAGCCCGCTCGAGCCGGGCGAGCCGTTCACCGCCACGGGCGGCGACGTCCACGCGTGGGCCGAGGTCCCGTTCGTCGGCCACGGCTGGGTGCCGATCCCCGCGATCCCCGACGAGGACAACAAGATCCAGCCGGAGCCCAAGAGCCTCCAGGTGCCGAAGCCGCCGATCCTCGAGGACCCCGAGCCCCCGGAGGAGCCCGCGGAGGCCGAGGCCGGGAAGATCGACGACGAGGACAAGGAGAAGGCGGAGAGCGACGGCTTCGACTGGGGGACCGTCGCCCTCGTCGGCGCCGCCGTCGTCGTCCCGCTCGTGCTGCTCACGATCCCCGTGGTGCTCGTGCTCGGCTACAAGGCCCGGCGCCGGACGCGCCGCCGGTCCGCCGAGCGCCCGGCGGACCGGGTCAGCGGCGGCTGGCGCGAGGTGCTCGACGCCGCGACCGACCTCGGCACGCCCGTCCCGGCGGGCGCGACCCGGCGCGAGGGCGCCGGGGTCATCGCGACGACGTTCGGCGCGACGTCGACGATCCCGCTCGCGCACCGCGCCGACGCGACCGTCTTCGGCGCCACCGAGCCGAGCGACCGGGAGATCGAGGCCTTCTGGGCCGACGTCGACGCGCTCGTCGGCGGGCTACGCTCCTCCGTGAACAGGCGCGCCCGGGTCCGTGCGGCGCTCTCCCTGCGCTCGGTGCGGTCGGCGCGGTCCGGTGGGCCGGCGACGCCGTGGTGGCGCCGGGTGCCGTGGCCCCGGCGCGACGCGACGGCGCGGGAGCGAGGAGCGGGACGATGACGGACGTGACCTGCCGGGCGTGCGGGTCGGCGCAGCCGGACGGCGCGGCGTTCTGCGCCGTGTGCGGGCAGCCGTTCACGCGCTCGGGCGGGCCGGCCGGCCCGGTGCCGGGGCCGCCACCGACGGCCGCGCCGCGCAGCACGCCGCCGGACACGACCACCGAGCCCGAGGTCTACGCCGCGACCCAGAGGGCGGCACTGCCGGCCCCGGTCGGGAGTGCGCCGGCGCTCGCCGCGGCAGCGACCGCCGGTCTCGGACGGCGCGTCCTCGCCTACGTCGTCGACGCCGCCGTGCCCGGTCTCCTGGTCCTCGCGGTCGTCCTCGTCGGGCTCGCGACCACCGGCGCCCCGCTGCTCGGCGGCGCGCGCGAGGTCACGGCCGCGGAGGCGTCCGCCCTGCTGGGGCGCACGGCCGTCGTCTACGGCGTCGCCGCGCGCGTCGCTCTCGCGTGGTGGGTCGCGACCTGGGCCTGGGAAGGGTCCACCGGGAAGACGCTCGGGAACCTCGCGACGGGCATCCGCACGGTCGACGCGCAGTCCCGCGCGCCGATCGGGTTCGGCCGGGCGCTCGTGCGCTGGCTCGTCGTCGGGGCCGGCGCGCTCGTGCTGCTCGTCGGGCAGTGGGTCGTCGTCGTGAGCCCCGCCTTCGACTCCTCCGGCCGACGCCAGGGCTGGCAGGACAAGGCCGCACGGGCCGTGGTCGTGGACGCCCGCCGCGTGCCGCCGCCGCCCGCGGCCCCGCCGAGCCCGCGCGCGGCGGCGCCGGCAGACCCGTGGGCGTTCCCCGCGGCCGCAGCACGGCCCGCCGCACCGTCCACGTCAGAGGGACTCATCACCGGCGTGCCCGGCAGGGGCGCACCCGCTTCGGCCCCCTCGCCGCCCGCGGCTCCCGCTGTGCCCGCTGTGCCCGCCGCTCCCGCGCTGCCGGACCTCGCGCTCCCGGCCGCGGAGCCCGCGGACCTGGACGCGGAGTGGGACAGCACGCGCCTCAGCGTCGCCGACGTGCGCGCGATGGACCCGGCGCCGGTCGTCCCCGTGGTGCTCGAGCTCGAGTCGGGCGAGCGGCACGTCGTCGACGGGAGGGCGCTGCTCGGGCGCGACCCCCAGGCCTCGGACGGCGAGGCGCCGATCCTCGTCGCGGTCGCGGACCGGTCCGTGTCGAAGACGCACGCCGAGCTCGGCGTGGACCCGGGCGGGCTGTGGATCGTCGACCGCGGCTCGACCAACGGCACGGTCGTCTCCGTGCCGGGCGCGCCCCCACGGCTGGCCGACCCCGGCGCGCGGGTGCGCGTCCCGGTCGGCGCGACGATCCACGTCGCGACCGGCGTCTGCTCGTGCACCCGGGGCCCGCATGAGCCCGGAGACCGAGGTCCACCTCGCCTGGGGCGCCGCATCGCACCGCGGCGCCCGGCGCCTGCTCAACGAGGACCGCTTCCTCGTCTCACGGTCCGTGTTCCTCGTCGCCGACGGGATGGGCGGGCACGAGGCCGGCGAGGTCGCGAGCGCGACCGCCGTCGACGCGATGCGTCCGCTGGCCGAGCTCGACGTCGTGACGCCCGAGGACGTGCGCGAGCGCCTGGCGGTCGCCCAGGAGGAGGTGCGTGCCATCGTCACCGAGCCCGGTCGCGGCGGGGCGGGCACCACGCTGAGCGGCGTCGCGGTCGCCGCGCAGGACGGGAACCCGTACTGGCTCGTCGTCACGTCGGCGACTCGCGCACCTACCACCTGTCCGCGGGACGCCTCGACCAGGTCAGCGTGGACCACTCCGAGGTCCAGGAGATGGTCGACGCCGGGCTGCTCACGCCCGGGGAGGCCCTCACGCACCCGCGCCGGCACGTCGTGACGCGCGCCCTGGGCTCGCGCACCGCGCCCCGGCCCGACTTCTGGTACGTCCCGATCACGCAGCACGACCGGGTGCTCGTCTGCTCGGACGGCCTCACGGGCGAGCTGTCCGACGAGCGCATCACCGAGCTCCTCCTGGAGAACCCGGACCCGCAGCGCGGCGGAACGCCTGGTCCACGAGGCCATCGTGGCCGGTGGGCGGGATAACATCACGGTCGTCGTCGTCGACGCGACGGGGGTGTCCGACGACACGAGCGGGGGCAGCACCGCGCCGCGCGACCGCGGGTCGGCGCCGGACCGCGCGGTCGGTGACGACACGCTGCCGAGGGAGATTCGTCTGCAGAGGGGGGACCCGACGTGACGCTGCGGTACGCCGCGGGGCGCGCGCGCCCTGGTCCGGGGCGGGGCCGTCGTGCTCCTGCCCGCGCCGGTCGAGCCCGCGCTCGTGGAGCAGGTCTGGGACCAGCTCGGCACCGACGCGGGGGTCGTGGAGGTCCTCCAGGTCCTCACGGGCGCGTTCGGTTCGAGCCTGCGGACGCTGCCGCCGTTCGCCGTCGTGGTGGTGTCCGACGGGCGCACGCACGTCGCGGTCCGCGGCGACCTCTCCGTGTCCCTCGTGCTCGGCGGCGCCGAGCGCGTCGACGTCGACGGGAGCGCCGTGACGACGTGGTCCGAGCGCGTCGTCGAGGACGTCGCGGAGGTCCTCGTCCGGACCGGCGCGCGTCCCGCGCCGGCGGGCGGGGTCCTGCTCGACCCCGCCGCGTCCTGGCCCCTCGCCGCGGGCGTCGTGCTCGCGGACGCCGTCGCGTGGCGGCCCACCGTGCGCACGGCGGGCCACGAGCAGCCCGTGGGCGGCGCGACGCTCCGGGCGCCCGAGGAGACGATCGCGCCCGAGGTCACCACCGGCGCGGTCGAGGCGCCGGCCGGTCCGCCCCACGCCGGGCCTGCGAGCGGCGAGGCCCCCGCACCGACCCGGAGCCGCCCGTCGAGGCCGACCCGCTCGACGACTACGGCCACCTGTGGGGCTCGACCGTGCTGCGCACCGTCGAGGACGCCGCGGTCCGGGTCGACGCCGAGGACGGCGACGCGCCCGGCACCGACTCCTCGACCGGCGACGAACCGCCGGTGTCGCCCGCACCGGCCGCCGGGGACGACCCGGCGCCCCGGCCCGCTGCGGTCCCGCCGCCTCCGCCGTCGGACGCGGTGCCCGCCGCCGAGCCACCCGTGAGCGCCGCGACGGTGCCCCCGCCGCCCGAGGGCCTCATCGCGGGGGTGCCCCGCGAATGGACCGGCGCGTCGCCCGCCGCCGCGCACGTGCGCGACGTCGGGCCCGACGACGTCCCGGGCGCGGACGCGGAGCCGGCCCCGGGCCCGACCGGGCCGGACCACGACGGCCACACGGTCCTGTCGTCGGCGATCGCCGAGCTGCGCGCCGCGGCCGGCCGCGCGGACGCGCCGTCGGACCCGGCCCCCGCGCCCGTGCCGTCCTTCGGGGCGCCGCCCGCACCCGGGCAGCAGCAGATCCTCGCGCGCACGTGCCCGCAGGGGCACGCGAACCCGCCCTCGCGCGAGACGTGCGCGCTGTGCGGCGCGACGCTGGAGGGCGACGCCGCCCTCGCGGTGCGCCCGCCGCTCGGCCGGGTGGTGCTCTCCACCGGGCAGGGCGTCGAGCTCGACCGCGGGGTCGTCGTCGGGCGCCGCCCGCGCACCCCGCGCACCCAGGCCGGCGACCTCCCGCGGCTGGTCACCGTGCCGAGCCCGCAGCAGGACATCTCGCGCTCGCACGTCGAGATCACGCTCGAGGGCTGGCACGTCCTCGTGAGCGACATGGCGACGACGAACGGGACCACGCTGCTGCGCGCCGGGCAGCCCCCGCGCCGGCTGCACCCGTCGGAGCCCGTGCTGGTCGTCGACGGCGACGTCGCCGACCTCGGGGACGGCGTGACCCTGACGTTCGAGGGCATCCGGTGAGCACGAAGCGCGCACCCTCCCCGCCCCCGGAGATCCACGGCTTCGAGTACGTCTCGCTCATCGGCTCGGGCGGCTTCTCCGACGTCTTCCTCTACCAGCAGCAGCGCCCCCGCCGCCGGGTCGCCGTCAAGGTCCTGCTCCACGAGTGGTCGAGCCCGTCGCAGCGCGCCGCGTTCGACGCCGAGGCCGACCTCATGGCGACGCTGTCCACCCACCCGTCGATCGTCACGATGTACGAGGCGGACGTCGCCGACGACGGCCGCCCGTACCTCGCGATGGAGTACTGCTCGCGCCCGAACCTCGGGGCGCGGTACCGCTCCGAGCGTCTGTCGGTCGCCGAGGCGCTGCGCATCGCCGTGCAGGTCGCGGGCGCGGTCGAGACGGCGCACCGCGCCGGCATCCTGCACCGCGACATCAAGCCCGCGAACATCCTCGTCACCGAGTACGGGCACCCCGCGCTCACCGACTTCGGCATCTCCTCGACGGTCGACGACGCGGCGCGCGCCGAGGGCATGTCGATCCCGTGGTCGCCGCCCGAGTCGTTCGCCGAGCCGCCGCGCAGCGGCATCGCGACGGACGTCTGGGCGCTCGCCGCCACCACGTACACGCTGCTCGCGGGCCGCTCCCCGTTCGAGGTCCCGGGCGGGTCGAACACCAGCGCCGACCTCGTCGCGCGCGTCGAGTCGTCGCCCCTGCCGCCCACCGGCGCTCGGACGTGCCGCCCTCGCTCGAGCGCGTGCTCGCGACGGCGATGGCCAAGAGCCCCGCGTCGCGCTACCCGACGGTGCTCGCGTTCGCGCGCGCCCTCCAGCAGGTGCAGAACGAGCTGTCGCTCGCGGTGACGCCGATCGACCTCCTCGACGACACCGGTCACGTCCACGAGGAGGAGCCCGACGACGACGCCGGGACGCGCCTGCGCCAAGTCGTCTCGATCGACCCGGCCGGACCGGCGACCACGCCTCCGGGCGGGCCGGCGTACCCGCCGCACCTCGCGCCCGCGCCGCCGGCGGCGACCGCCGGGACGAGCACGGGCACGGCGCCGGGCGCGCACGACGGGACGAGCGGGCTCCACGGGACGACGGGGACGCGCCCGACGTCCGGGGTCGGCCCAAGCGCGCCCCTGTCGGGTGACGGGACCGCCGGCGCCGCGGCCGCGTCGTCGGTCACGGCGCCGCCCCCGGCAGCCCGGCCGACGTGGGGCGCGGCCCCGGTCGAGGACACCGTGCACCGCGCGGCCCCGGCCCCGACGCGGGACGACGAGCCGGCCCAGGAGCGTGCGGGCGGGGGACGGGCCAGGTGGGCCGTGCTCTCGGGCGTCCTCGTCCTGGCCGTCGCGGGCGCGGGCGTCCTCGCGCTCGTGCGCGGCGGCGACGACGACGCGGCGGAGGCCGACCCGACGCCGACGAGCGACCGGACGTTCACGCCGTCGGACAACCTCGGGGCGCTCGTGCCCCCGGTGAACGACCTGACCGGTGCGTACGACGCGGCGCAGGGCGCAGTCGTCTTCACCTGGGCGTACGACAGCCCGGACGCGCAGGAGGGCGACACGTTCGGCTGGAAGAAGCTCGACCTCGTGGGTGACGCCGGCACGCAGCCGACGACCGAGCCCACGGCCGTGGTCCCGGCCGAGCCCGGCGAGCAGGTGTGCGTCGAGGTGGTCGTCGTCCGCGACGGCCGGGCCTCGGCGACCCCGCAGACCGCGTGCGTGCCGGAGGTGGAGCAGGGATGAGCGAGCTCGCGGTCGAGTTCTGCGGCGAGTGGTTCCGCCCGTCCGCGGACGGCGAGGCGTTCGACGTCGGGCGAGACGGCGACCTGGCGATCGAGGACAACCCGTACCTGCACCGCCGGTTCCTGCGCATCACGCACGAGGACGGGATCTGGTGGCTCGCGAACGTCGGCTCGCTGATCTCGGCGACGGTGTGCGACGCGGGTGGCGGGGTCCAGTCGTGGCTCTCCCCGGGCAACCGGCTCCCGCTCGTCTTCCCGAGCACGTCCATCGTCTTCACGGCCGGGCCCACCACGTACGAGATCACCGCCCGGCTCCGCGGGGCCCCCTACCAGGAGATCCGCTCCGAGGACCCGGACTCGGGCGCCACGACGATCGGCATGATCACGTTCACGACGAGCCAGAAGCAGCTCATCGTCGCGCTCTGCGAGCCGATGCTGCGCCGCGACGGCACGGGCCTGTCCGAGATCCCGTCGTCCGCCGCCGCGGCCGCGCGTCTCGGCTGGGCGACCACGCGATTCAACCGCAAGCTCGACAACGTGTGCGACAAGCTCGACCGCATCGGCGTCAAGGGGCTGCGCGGCGGGGCGGGCGCCCTGGCGACGAACCGCCGCGCGCGGCTCGTCGAGTACGCGGTGGCGTCCCGCCTCGTCACGGGCGCGGACCTGCCGCTGCTCGACCAGGGCGACGAGGCCGAGGCGTGACGCGGACCGTGGCCGCGACCGCGGCGGCGGCCCTGCTGCTCGTCGCGGCGGCCGTCGCCGCGTACGCCGCGGGCGGCGGGTCGCCCGACGTCATCGTCGGCGGCCCCACCACGTCGGCGGCGGTCGTCCCGCTCGCGGTCGGCGCCGCCGCGCTCGCGTTCACCGCGCTCCTGGTCGCCCTCGCGGCCGGGACGCGCGACGCCGACTTCGCGACCTCGCGCGCCGTCGTGTCCGCGTCCGCCGGCGGCGCCGTGGTCGTCGCGGTCGCGGACCTCGCCGTCGTCGTCCTGCTCACCGGGGCCGGGACCGGCGACCCGCTCGACCCGTGGCGCGCGCTCGCCACCGCGCTCGGCACCGCGTACACGTGGCTCGTCGTCGCCGCGGCCGCCGTCCTCGGCGCCGCGTGGGCGCTCGTCGCGCGCCCCGGCCACCACGAACCCCCGCACCCGACCGAGGAGCACGACCGATGCGCCTGAAGGCCACGCTCCACCGCCCCGAGGGCACGCAGGACGACATCGTCGTGACCGCCGACGCGGGCGCGACGATCGGCGAGATCGCGGGCACCATCGCGCGCGTCGACCCCCGCGGCCCCGCCGCGCCCGACCGGCCGCTGACGCTGCTCGCGCAGCTCCCCGGCCAGGAGCGGCCCGCCGCGCTGCCGCCCGACGCGGCGCTCGGCGAGGCCTGGATCGGCTCGGGCGCCGTGGTCGCGGTCGTCGATCGCGAGCTGCCGGGCTTCGACGCCCCGCGCGCGGGCCACGTGCGCGCCGCCGTGCGGGTCGAGGGCCAGCCGGTGCACGAGCTGTCCGAGGGCAGCTACGTCGTCGGGCGCTCGCCCGAGTGCGACGTCGTCCTCGACGACCCGCTCGTGTCGAAGCGGCACCTGCGCGTCGACGTCGGCGACACCGTCGACGTCGTGGACCTCGGCTCGGCGAACGGACTCGTGGTCGACGGCGGGCACGTGTCCCGCGTCCGGGTCGAGGGGCGCAGCGGGTGCTCGTCGGCGACACGACGCTCGTCGTCGAGCGGCGTGCCAACGGGCAGCTGACCGGCGTCGCGCCGAAGGCCGGGCCGGTGCCGTTCACGCGCTCGCCGCGCGTCGAGGAGCGCTACCGCGGGCAGGAGTTCGAGTCGCCCGAGGTCCCGACCGAGACCGACCCCACCGAGTTCCCGTACATCGCGCTCCTCGCGCCCGTCCTCATGGGCGCCGGGCTCTTCGCCCTCACCCAGCGCCCGACGTCGCTGCTGTTCGTCCTGCTCGCGCCGCTCATGCTCGTCGGCAACTACCTCACGCAGGGCCGGCGCGAGAAGAAGCGCCGCGAGCGCGACGTGCGCCGGTTCGACGAGCGGCTCGACGCGCTGCGCACCGCGCTCGCGGGGGAGGACGAGAAGGAACGCTCCGTGCGCCTGCGCGAGGCGCCCGCGACCCAGCACGTGTTCGCGGAGGCGATGCGGCACGGCCCCCTGCTGTGGACGCGCCGCCCGGAGCACTGGAGCTTCCTCAACGTGCGTCTCGGCCTCGGCACCATGCCGTCGCGCAACACGGTCAAGCGCACCGGCAAGGGCGCGATGCTCCCGCAGTACGCCGAACGCCTCGACGAGGTCGTCGAGCGCCACGCGCACGTGAGCGGCGTGCCCGTCGTCGAGAACCTGTACGACGCCGGCGCGCTCGGCTTCGCGGGGCCGCCGGCCGACGTCGTCAAGCCGCTCGACGCGGTGCTGCTGCAGCTGACCGCGCTGCACTCGCCCGCGGAGCTCGCCGTCGCCGCGATCGTCGGCCCCGCGTGGGCCGCGCCGATGCGCTGGCTCACCTGGCTCCCGCACACGTCGTCGCCGCACAGCCCGATCGAGGGCACCCACCTCGCCGACTCGGCGAGCTCGGGGGCGACGCTGCTCGCCCAGCTGGAGGAGCTCGTCACGTCCCGCCTGCGCGCGCGCAAGACGCAGCGGCGCGGGGCGGTCGACACCGACGACGCGGCGCTCGAGCGCGGCGCGAGCGTCGGGGACTCGTCGGCCACCGAGAGCGGCACGCGCTCGCCCGTGCCGGCCGTCGTCGTGCTGGTGTCGCACGACACCGACGTCGACCGGTCCCGCCTGATCCAGCTCGCCGAGCTCGGCCCGGACGCGGGCGTGTACGTCCTGTGGGTCGCGGCCGACGCCGCGGGGCTGCCCGCCGCGTGCCGCACCTTCGTCACGATCGACGCCGAGCACGGACCGCGGGTCGCATGGTCCGCCTCGGGGCGTGGGTGGACGACGTCCGGCTCGAGGAGGTCGAGACCCGGCAGGCGCTCGAGTTCGGCCGCCGCCTCGCGCCCGTGTTCGACGCCGGCGCGATCATCGAGGACGCGTCCGACATCCCCCGCACCGTGCCGATGCCGGCGCTGCTCGGGCACGACCTGTTCGAGTCGCCCGACGCCGTCGTCGACCGCTGGCGCCAGAACGAGTCCATCGCCGTCCGCCAGGGGCCGGCGTCCGCGCGCCGGCGCGCCGGGTCGCTGCGCGCGGCCGTCGGGTCGGCGGGCGTCGACGCCGTGCACCTCGACCTGCGCTCGCAGGGGCCGCACGCGCTCGTCGGCGGCACCACCGGCGCCGGGAAGTCGGAGTTCCTCCAGGCGTGGGTGCTCGGCATGGCCGCCGAGTACAGCCCCGACCGCGTGACGTTCCTCTTCGTCGACTACAAGGGCGGGTCCGCCTTCGCGGACTGCGTCGAGCTCCCGCACTGCGTGGGTCTCGTGACCGACCTGTCGCCGCACCTGGTGATCCGCGCGCTGACGTCGCTGCGCGCGGAGCTGCACCACCGCGAGCGCCTGTTCAACCGCAAGAAGGCGAAGGACATCCTCGAGCTCGAGAAGCGGGGCGACCCGGACTGCCCCCCGGCGCTCGTCATCGTCATCGATGAGTTCGCCGCGCTCGTGGGCGACGTGCCCGAGTTCGTCGACGGCGTCGTCGACGTCGCGCAGCGCGGTCGCTCGCTCGGCATCCACCTCGTCATGGCCACGCAGCGCCCGGCGGGCGTGATCAAGGACAACCTGCGGGCCAACACGAACCTGCGCGTCGCGCTGCGGATGGCCGACGAGTCCGACTCGGCCGACGTCGTCGACGTCAAGGACGCCGCGCACTTCGACCCGTCGATCCCGGGACGCGGGCTCGTCAAGACGGGGCCGGGCCGCGTGCAGACGTTCCAGTCCGCGTACGCGGGCGGGTGGACGACGCGCGCGCCGCAGCGCACGTCGATCGAGGTCGCCGAGCTGCGGTTCGGCGGCGAGGTGCGCTGGGAGGCGCCGGCCGACGACGTGCCGGTCCCGGAGGGCGACCTCGGCCCGAACGACCAGCAACGGCTCGTCGCGACGATCACGCGGGCCTTCCACGCCGCGGCGGTCCCGCACCCGCGCCGGCCGTGGCTCGACTCGCTCGCCGACGTCTACGACCTGACGCGCCTGCGCCAGCGCACCGACGCCGAGCTGCTGCTCGGGGTGGCCGACCTGCCGGAGCAGCAGGCGCAGGACCCGGTGTACTTCCTGCCGGACGCCGACGGGCACCTCGGCGTCTACGGCACGGGCGGCGCCGGCAAGAGCACGGCCCTGCGCACGCTCGCCGCCGTCGCGGGCATCACGCCGCGCGGGGGACCGGTGCACGTCTACGCGCTCGACTTCGCGGCCGGCGCGCTCCGGATGCTCGAGAGCCTGCCGCACGTGGGCGCCGTCGTGCGGGGGGACGACACCGAGCGCGTCGTCGGCCTCTTCCGCATGCTGCGCGACGAGCTCGCCCGGCGCGGGGAGGGCTTCGCCGCGGCGTCGGCGTCGAGCGTCACGGAGTACCGGCGCCTCACGGGCCGCCACGAGACCCCGCGCATCCTCCTGCTCGTCGACGGCTTCTCCGGGTTCCGCGACGAGTTCGAGGTCGGGACGGGTCGCGCCGAGTGGTTCGAGGTGTTCCGCGACATCCTCGGCGACGGTCGCCAGCTCGGCATGCACGTGGTCTTCACCGCGGACCGCTCGGGCGCCGTCCCGACGTACGTGCGCTCGCTCGTCCAGCGCAACGTGCTGCTGCGCCTCGCCGACGACGGCTACCTCGCCTTCAACGCGCCGCGCGACGTCGTCACGCCGACGTCGCCCGCCGGCCGCGCGGTGGTCGACGGCCTCGAGGTCCAGCTCGCCGTCATCGGCGGCAGCACGTCGGTTCCGGACCAGGCGGCGGCGACCGAACGACTCGGCGCGTCCATGCGGCGTGCTGGCGTGGCGGACGCACCGCCCGTCCGGACGCTGCCGACCGTCTACGGCGCCGACCGGCTGCCCGACCGGGTCGACGGGCGCCCGGTGCTCGGTCTCGACGACGTCGCCCTCGCGCCGTACCCGTTCGACCCCACGGGCACGCTCCTCGTCGCCGGCCCGCCCGCCTCGGGCCGGTCGAACGCGCTCGTCGCGATCACCTCGGCCGTGCAGCGGGCGAACCCGGACGCGCGCTGCTACCTGCTGGGCCAGGCGCGCTCCGCGATCGCGGGCGCGCTGGCGTGGGAGGACACGGCCGTCGGCGTCGACAAGGTGGTCGCGCTGGCGCAGGACCTGCTCGCCGCGGCCCAGGACCCCGACACGCCGCCCGGCATGGTCGTCGTGGTCGAGGGGATCAACGAGTACCTGCAGACCCCCGCCGACAAGGCGCTGCAGGACCTGACGAAGGCGATCCGCACGAGCGACCACCTCCTGGTCGCCGAGGCCGAGACCGCGGCCTGGTCCTCCACCTGGCCCCTGCTGTCGGAGGTGAAGAACGGCCGGCGCGGGCTGCTGCTGCAGCCCGAGAACCTCGACGGCGACACCATCCTGCGCACGTCGCTCCCGCGCGCCGGCAAGGGCGAGTTCCCGCCCGGCCGCGGGGCGTGGGTCGCGCGCGGTCGGCACGTGCGCCTGCAGCTCCCGCTCGTCCTGGACGCCGGGTGACGCCGGGCGACATGGGGAATGGTCCCCATCGACGTCGCCGGGGGCTCCCGGTAGGTTCTCCGTGGTCGGTCGGCCGTGGGGGCCGGTCAGGGCGAGAGGTGCGGCGATGGCGAGGACGCGCATGACGGACGACGGGCTGCGGCCGGACGGGCGGTACTGAGCCGTGGCCGGGTACGACCTGTCGATCGACATGGAGTCGCTGCGTACGCTCGCCACGGACCTCGCGTCCATCGTGGACGAGCTGGAGAACGCGGACGACAACGCGAGCGACGCCGCGCAGGCCACCGGGCACGACGAGCTGCGCGAGCGGGTGAACGACTTCGCCGACAAGTGGCGCATCAAGCGCGAGGAGATGATCGGCGACGTCAAGAAGCTCAGCGAGATCATGACGCAGATCGTCGACACCTTCACCGAGGTGGACACCGAGCTGGCGAAGGCCCTCGAGGACAGCGCAGAGAAGGCGAAGTGATGGACGGTCCGGACAGGCAGTGGGAAGAGCTCGAGGGCACGCCGTCGCTGGTGGTCACCAAGGGACGGCGCTACGCGGAGCTGGCCGACGCCATCGGCCGGTCCGTGACGGCGCTCAAGAGCATCTCGGACGAGATCGGCACCCGGTCGCTCGCGATGGACGAGACCCGCAAGCTCGCCGACACCGTCCGCGAGAGCATCGAGAAGGCGAAGGACCGGTACCACGAGACCGGCACCGCGCTGCAGACGTACGGCGAGGCGCTGCGCACCGCGAAGGACGAGGCCGACCCCGCCGCCGAGCGGCTGCGCACGCTGCGCAGCGAGCTGGCCACGGCTCAGTCCCGCGCCGCGACCGCCGACTCGGCGGTCGACGACCTCCCGGCGAGCGCGACGCCCGAGGAGCGCACGGAGGTCCAGGGACGGGCGCGGACCGCGTCGGGCGAGGTCACGGAGCTCAGCGGCTCGGTCACGCACTGGGAGGGCGTGTGGGCCGCCGCCAAGGGTGACAAGGACCGGGCCGCCGCCACCGCTGTCGGCGCGATCGACGAGGTCGTGACGGGGCGCAAGACCCACGGGCTCGAGGACGGCTTCTGGGACAAGGCCGGCGAGGTCTGGGACTCCGTCTACAAGATCGTCAAGGTCATCTGCGACGTCGCGGGCATCCTCGCGATCTTCCTCAGCTGGGTGCCGGTCCTCGGGCAGGTGCTGCTCGCCCTCGCCGCGGTCGGCGCGATCCTGGCGGTGATCAACGCCGCGGTGAAGTGGGCGCGCGGGGACGGGAGCTTCTGGGGCGTGCTCGGCGCCGCGGCGCTCGCGGTCGTGTCGTTGTTCGGCGGACGCGTGATCGGCGCCGTCGCGAAGTACGCCAAGGCCCGCTCGGTCGTGCAGTCGACCGCACGGATGACGAGCCGGACGGCCAAGCTCACGTTCGGCGGCTCGGTGATCAAGAGCTCGCGCAAGGTCTTCGCGATGACGGGCCGCCAGCGCGTGACGCAGGTGCTGGCGTCCCCGTTCGTCCGGTCCTCGACGGACCGTGCCGTCAACGGCATGCTGCGCAGCGGCAGCTACGGCGCGGCGTTCCGGACGGCCTTCCCCAACCCCTTCCAGGCGCGGGCATGCGGACCCTGTTCGGCAACGGCGACGTGGTCGACATGTTCGCGGTGATGAACAAGTCCGGTGTCGTCATGGACAACGTCACCTCCGTCACCTCGGCCGTGGCCGCGACGGGCGCGTACGGCCTGCAGATGTACCGCCTCGGGGAGAACGGCATCAACCTGGCGAACGAGCTGCGCAACGGCGACGTCGGCGACGCGCTCGGACCTGCCGTGAGTATCCTGACGTCGCCGCTCGACGGCCCGTACGGGAACCTGCTCGGCGAGGGCGCGAAGCACGTGCCCAACCCCACGGGGAACGCGGTCGGCCCGTGACCGGTGCCCGAGGGCGCCACGACATCGACGAGAGGACCACCATGACCGCGCGCAGGCTCGCCGGCTACGAGCTGGCGCTGCCCGAGGCATGGGTGGCGATCCCGTCCGACCTCGCGGACGTCGACGTCTGGGCACGGCAGGAGGCCGAGCGCCTCGTCGCCGCGGCGCCCGACCGCGCCGACGTCGAGCTGCGAGCGGCCTCGGCCCCGGGCGAGCCGGCGGAGGACGTCGACCCGGTCGCGCTGCTCGCGTCCGGTCTCGCGGCGGTCGCCGGCACGGCGGCGGGCGCCGGCGTCCGCGGCCTGGAGGCGGCCGCGCTCGTGCGCAGGCCCGAGCTCGGGCGCGTGGACGCGATGGTCACGCTGGCCGCGCAGCAGGACCTGTCGCGCGACGCCTTCGTCGCGGACCTGCAGGGGCTCGTCTCCGGTCCGGAGGCGGTCGAGCACCTGCTCGCCCAGGAGGTCGACGCCGTGGTGGACGCGGGGGAGGTGCGCGGTCTGCACCTGATGCTCGGCCACCTCGAGCCCGACCTCGGCGAGGGGGTCGCGCACCTGGAGGAGCGGGTCGCGCTCGGCGTCTTCCCGCCGGGGTGCGCCGACATGATCGAGGTCACGGCCGTGGCCAACGGCGTCGGCGCCTTCGACGACATGCCCCAGGACGTCGTCGACGTGCTCGGCGGGCTCGCGGTCGACCTCGAGGGCACGGCATGACGCGCGAGGTCACGTCGGCAGGGGGCTTCCGCATCGTCCTGCCCGGCACGTGGGGGAACGTCCCCCTCGGCAGCCCGGAGGAGTCCGAGCGGTTCGTGCGCCGCCTCGTCCGCCGGCAGGTGGGCTCGTCCGACCGTCTCGCCCGCGCGCGGCGCGAGGCCTCGCAGGAGATCCTCCGCAACGTGCGCGACGCCGCCGCCGCGGCGTCCACACCTATCTCGTCTCGCTCGAGCTGCTCCCGGGCGTCCCGTTCCCGGCGGCGGTGCTCGTGCTCGACGAGGAGTGGCCCGTGACGGCACGCGACGCGCTCGCGGACGGCGACGTCGAGCAGGCCCTGCGCCGGGCGTTCCCGGCGGGGGAGGTCGCGACCCAGCGCAACGGCCCCGTCGCGCGCGTCGCGGAGATGGTGCGCGGCGCGACGGAGGACGGGGCCGAGATGCTCACGATGCGCCTCGAGTACCACATCCCGGTCCCCGACCGGAGCCGGCTCCTGCTGGCACGCGTCAACGTGCCCAACATCCCGTCGGCCGAGCCGTTCGCGACGCTGTTCGACGAGATCCTGGACTCCGTGACGTTCCTCGACGCACCGGGGGGCGGCGCCGTGGAGGAGGCGGGCGCCGCCGGGGAGGTCGACGGAGAGGCGCCCGCGGGCGACGTGCCGGCGTCCTGGGCTCCGGTGCGGGAGACGTCCCGATGACACGGGCCTCCGAGGCACCGCTCCGCGGGGCCGCGCCGAGCGCGGTCGCGCGTGCCCTCCGCCCGTTCGGCTACCTGCTGGTGGGCCTCGTCTGGACCGCGATCGCGGCCGTCGTGGTCGCGCTCGGCCCCGGCGTCCTCGCGCTCGTCGCCGTGGACGGGACGATGGAGCTCGCAGGCGTGTGGGAGCGGTTCGCCGCGCAGCCGTCGGAGCTCGTCGCGCTCGTGCTCGCCGTGCCGCTGCTCGTCGTGCTCTGGGGTCCGGGCGTCCTGTGGTACCTGCCGTCCGCGACGTGGCCCCTCGCCGCGCTCTCGTTCGTCTACGTCGCCCGCTCGCTCAGCCCGGCGTTCGCGCACGAGCGGCTGTCCTTCACCGAGCAGGCGGCCCGGGGTGCGACGATCGGCCTGCCGACCGCGGCGGGCGTCGCGCTGTCGCTGCAGCCGGTGCGACAGAGCCGCGTGACCGCGTGGCTCATGCGGTTCTACGTCTCGGGCTGGGTGCCCGACGGGAGGATGTTCGTCGCGATGCTCCCCGCCGGGCTCGGCTGGCTGCTCGCCCTCGTCGGTCTCGCGCGGGACGTGCCGCCGGCGTGGCGCGCCGCGGCGCTCGTCGTCGCCGCCCTGCTCGTGGTGTGGAGCGCCCGGCTCGGCCGCCGGGCGTGGGTGCGCCGGTTCTCGGACGCGCCCGCACCGGCGTCTCCGAGGGAGGCGGGGGTCGCGGGGATGACGGCCGACCAGCGCCGCCGCCGCCTCGAGGAGCTGCGCCGCGCGCGGTCCGCGCGGGTGCGCGGTGCCGGCGGGGACGGGCGCGCCTGACGCGTGACCCGCTCGATGGGGACCGGTCCCCATCGACCCGCACGGCGGGGGACGGTAGTTTCGTGCCGACGGATCGGCCGTGGGGGCCGGTCGAGGATCTGGAGGACACCTCATGGCGAACATGAACGTCACCTACGACGAGCTGCGGAGCGTCGCCGGTCAGCTGCGCTCCGGCCAGCAGACGCTGACGGAGACGCTGAACAACCTGCGCACGCTGGTGAACAACCTCACGGCGAGCGGGTTCGTGACCGACCAGGCGTCGGGGGCGTTCAACGCGTCGTACGAGGAGTTCACGACGGGCACGACCCAGGCGGTCGAGGGCATCGAGGGCATGGCCTCGTTCCTCGAGCAGTCGGCCCAGACGCTCGCCGACGTCGACTCCCAGCTCGCGCAGGGCATCCGCGGCTGACGTCGCGCACCGCGCACGGAGGGGCGGTCCCGCAGGCGCGGGACCGCCCCTCCGTGCGTCCGGCGCCGCGCACGCGCCGCGCACGTGCCGCGAGCGCGTGCCCGGCGGTGCGACGGTCGTCTGCGAGACTGGCGGACGGACACGACCACGTGGAAGGACCGGTGACCTCCGGCATGACGACCCTGACGTACCCGAGCGGCGACTTCCCGGCCCCGGTCGGCGTGAGCCTGACCGCTCCTGAGCACTGGGTCCCGCTCCCGCACGTCGCGCTGCCGCTCGCGCTGGGCCGCGAGGTGCCCGAGGGCGAGTTCAACCCGAATGTCATCGTCGTGGTCTCGCGCGTCCGGGCGGAGGCCACGCTGGACGACGCCCACGCGGAGGTGCTGCGCAAGCTCCGCCCCATGCCGAAGATGCGCGAGCTCGACGGCGGCGACGTCGACGTCGACGGTCTGCCGGGCCGCTGGGTCGAGGCGCAGTTCAAGGGCGGGGGCGGCGTCGTGCTCGTGCAGTCGGTGCGCACGGTCCTCGTCCCGCGCGGGCCCGTCGCCGACCTCGTCCAGACGACCGGCACGTGCACCGTGGTGCAGCAGCCGTGGGCGGGCGGGGAGATCCGCGCCGTGCAGCAGAGCCTGCGCCTGGCCCGCGACTGACCCCTTCGCGAGGCCGTCACCGTTTACATTCGCCCGGATCACAAGACGGCGGGTCCGAGTGGCGGGACGCCTGGCAGAGTAGGAGGGTCGGGAGAGGGCTGGGTGAGGCTACCCTCACCCGGTCGTACAATCGACATGGTCTCCTGCGGCCGGTGCTCCCCGGTCGTCACGGTGCGGTCGGGCACGACCCGGCCGCGAGCACCAGACTCCCGTCCTCGACCGGAAGGCGTCCTGTCCTGTGAGCAGCATCCGTCCCCTGCGCGTCGCGATCGTCGGCGCCGGTCCCGCCGGGATCTACGCCGCGGACATCCTGTCCAAGACCGATCTCGACGTGAGCATCGACCTCTTCGAGCGTCTGCCCGCGCCCTTCGGCCTCGTGCGCTACGGCGTCGCGCCCGACCACCCGCGCATCAAGCAGATCATCGTCGCGCTGCACAAGGTGCTCGGCCGCGGCGACATCCGGCTCCTCGCGAACGTGGACTACGGGGTCGACCTGAAGCTCGACGACCTGCGCCAGTACTACGACGCCGTCGTGTTCTCGACCGGCTCGATCCGCGACGCGGCGCTGCCGATCGAGGGCATCGACCTGCCGGGCTCCTACGGGGCCGCGGACTTCGTCTCCTGGTACGACGGCCACCCCGACGTGCCGCGCACGTGGCCGCTCGAGGCGGAGCAGGTCGCCGTCGTCGGTGCCGGCAACGTCGCGCTCGACGTCGCCCGGATCCTCGCCAAGCACGCGGACGACCTGCTGCCCACGGAGATCCCGCAGAACGTCTACGACGCGCTCAAGGCGTCCCCGGTCACCGACGTCCACGTGTTCGCGCGGCGCGGCCCGGCGCAGGTGAAGTTCTCCCCGCTGGAGCTGCGCGAGCTCGGCCACGTGCCCGACGTCGACGTGATCGTCTACCCGGAGGACTTCGAGTTCGACGAGGGCTCCACGGCCGCCATCAACTCGTCCAACCAGACGAAGCAGGTCGTCAAGACCCTCACCGACTGGGCGCTGAAGGACCCGAGCGAGCTCACGGCGTCGCGCCGTCTGCACCTGCACTTCCTCCACGCCCCGGAGGCCGTCCTCGGCGACGGCAAGGTCGAGGCGCTGCGCACCGAGCGCACGAAGCTCAACGGCGACGGCACCGTCTCCCGGACGGGGGAGTACCACGAGTGGCCGGTCCAGGCCGTGTACCGCGCGGTCGGCTACTTCGGCTCGCCGCTGCCGGAGATCCCGTTCGACGAGCTCAAGGGCGTCATCCCCAACCGTGAGGGGCGCGTCGTCGACATCGACGGCGAGCACATCTCCGGGGTCTACGCGACCGGCTGGATCAAGCGCGGCCCCGTCGGGCTCATCGGCCACACCAAGTCCGACGCCTCGGAGACGATCCGCCACCTCGTCGAGGACGTCACCGGTGCCGGGGACGGCGGCGACGTCGCGTCCGCCGACCTGGCCGGCGGCCGGGTCGCCCCGCTGGGCAGCCCGGACGCGATCGTCGAGTTCCTCGCCGAGCGCGGGGTGGACTTCGTGGAGTGGTCCGGCTGGGAGCTGCTGGACGCGTTCGGAGCGCGGGCTGGGGGAGCCGCACGGGCGCGAGCGCATCAAGGTCGTGCCGCGCGAGGAGATGATCCGGGTCGCGCGCGGGGAGTCCCAGGTCGGCTGACCCGCGCTCGGCGGCGTCCCCGGGAACGACCGGGGGGTCTCGCACGTTCACGTGGTGGACGACGGCGCGGCCGTCGTCCGCGGGCGGCCCGGCACCACGGCGGGCCGCCCCGAGCGTGGAAGGAGCGCACGTGGGACGTCGTCAGCACTTCAACGGCCTCAAGACCGCCGCGCTGTTCGGCGTCATGTGGGCCATCCTGCTGGGCCTGTGGGCGCTGTTCGGTGCGCGGCCGAACCTCCTGTGGCTGTTCGTCGGCCTCGGGCTCGTCACGACGTTCTACGGGTACTGGAACTCGGACAAGATCGCGATCCGGGCGATGCACGCCCGACCGGTGAGCGAGCTCGAGCAGCCGGCGATGTACCGGATCGTGCGCGAGCTCTCGACCGCGGCGCGCCAGCCCATGCCGCGCCTGTACGTCTCGCCCACGCAGGCGCCCAACGCGTTCGCCACCGGGCGCAACCCGAAGAACGCCGCGGTGTGCTGCACGGAGGGCATCCTGCGCATCCTCGACGAGCGCGAGCTCCGCGGGGTGCTCGGGCACGAGCTCATGCACGTGTACAACCGCGACATCCTCACGTCCTCCGTCGCGGGGGCCCTCGCGGGCGTCATCACCTCCGTCGCCCAGCTGCTGCTGTTCTTCGGCGGCGACCGGGAGCGCGGCGGCAATCCTCTCGCGGCGCTGGCGATGATGTTCCTCGCGCCGATCGCGGCGATGCTCATCCAGCTCGCCATCTCGCGCACGCGCGAGTACGACGCGGACGAGGACGGCGCGCGCCTCACGGGCGACCCGCTCGCGCTGGCGTCGGCGCTGCGCAAGCTCGACGCCGGGACGCAGCGGGCGCCGTTGCCGCAGAACCGCGACCTCGTCGACGTCTCCCACCTCATGATCGCCAACCCGTTCCGCGGCGCGGGCGTCGGGAAGATGTTCGCGACCCACCCGCCCATGGCGGACCGCATCCGGCGGCTCGAGTCGATGGCCGGTCAGGGCCCGGGCTACGGGGGCGTCACCTACCACTGAGCGCGGTCTCGAGGGCCACCGCGACCCCGTCGTCGTCGTTCGCCGCGGTGGTGTCGGTCGCCGCGGCGTGCACGTCCGGGTGGGCGTTCGCGACGGCGAACGAGCGGCCGGCCCAGCGCAGCATGGGCAGGTCGTTCGGCATGTCGCCGAACGCCCAGACCTCGTCCGCACCGATGCCGAGGCGCGCGCACCAGCGCGCGAGCGCCGCGTCCTTCGTCACGTCCGGGGCGAACAGCTCGGCCAGCCCGGCGGCCCCCGAGTAGGCGAGGTGCGCCCGGTGCCCGACGACGTCGCGCACCTCGGCGAAGAACCGCTCCTGCGCCGGGTCCTCGTCGCGTGCGACGACCACCGGCTGCGTCGCGGGTGCGTCGGGCGACGGCGGCGTCCCGCCGCGGCGGGCGAGAATCTTCCCGACCGGGCCGGGGACGGGGCCGGGCGCGTCGCGCGGTGACCGGCCCAGCGTGCCCTCCACGGGCCGGACGGTGCGGGCGTGCGCGGGGTCCGCCGCGTCGTCGTCGTCGGAGCGGAACGCGGGGTCGAACGTCGGCCCCTCGACCCGTTCGAACGCCAGCGCGACGTCCGGGACGGCCGCGCGCAGGTCCTCCACGAGCGCCAGCGCGGCGTCGTCGCGGAAGCCGCACACGTCGAGCGCGCGTCCGGTCGCGAGGTCCCACACGGCGGCCCCGCCGAGGCAGATGACGCGACCGTGGCCGCCGACGACGTCCTCCAGCGGAGCCAGCCAGCGGGGCGGCCGTGCGGTCACGAACACGATCTCGACCCCCGCGTCCTCGGCCGCGAGGAGCGCCTCGCGCGTGCGGCCGGACACGGTCCCGTCGCTGCGCAGGAGCGTCCCGTCGAGGTCGGTGGCGACGAGCCGGGGCAGGTGGTCGGGGCCGGGCACCGCCCTACTCTCCCACGGGAGTGTCCGGCCTCTCCCGCGGGAGCATCCGGCGCGGTCCCCGGGAGCGCGCGCCGGGACGCCGGGTCTACAGTCGAGAGGATGGGTCAGGCCGTGGCTCGTCACCCTCGCGACGAGGCGGAGACGAGCATGTTCCTCGACACCCTGGCCATCGACCGTGCGCTCACGAGCGGGTCCCGGCAGCAGGTCGGCCGGTACCGGCTCGACCTCGGCACGGGGAGCTGGTGGTGGTCGGACGAGACGTACCTCATGCACGGCTTCGAGCCGGGGGAGGTCGTGCCGACGACGGAGCTGGTGCTGGCGCACAAGCACCCGGACGACCGCGGCCGGGTCGCGCGCGTCCTGGCGCGGGCGTGCGCGACCGGCGAGCCGTTCTCGAGCATGCACCGCATCATGGACGCCCGCGGACGGGCGCGCTCCCTCGTCGTCGTCGGCCAGGGCCGCCGCGGTCCCGGCGGCACGGAGGTCGCCGAGCTCGTGGGCTACGTCGTCGACGTCACGGACGTCGTGGTGCAGCACGCGCAGCTGCGCGCCCGTGACGACATCCGCGCCGCGGCGGCGAGCCGCGGGCCCATCGAGCAGGCCAAGGGCATCGTGGCGCTGGTGCGCGGCGTGTGTCCCGACACCGCGTTCGAGCTGCTCAAGCGTGTGTCGAACGAGCGCAACGTCCGGCTCCGGGACCTGGCCGAGGACGTGGTGGGGACCGCCAGCGCGGGCGGTCCCGACCCGATGGCGCGTGTCCGCGGGCTGCTGACCTGACGTCTCGCCCGCTCCCGGCGGGCGACGACGCCCGTCCCGCCGACTCAGCGGTAGTTGGTGAACTGGAGCGCGACGTCGAGGTCGGCGGCCTTGAGCAGGGCGATCACGGTCTGCAGGTCGTCGCGCGACTTCGACGTCACACGCACCTCGTCGCCGGTGATCTGCGTCTTGACCGCCTTGGGCGCCTCGTCCCGGATGATCTTCGTGATCTTCTTCGCGTTCTCGCTCGACAGGCCTTCCTTGAGGGTCGCGGCGAGGCGGTACTCCTTGCCCGACGCCTTGGGCTCCTTGTCCCCGGTGTCGAGCGACTTGAGGGAGATCCCGCGCTTGACGAGCTTGGTCTCGAAGACGTCGAGGATCGCGAGCACGCGCTCGGCGGAGTTCGCGACCATGAGGATGCTCTCGCCGCTCCAGGCGATCGACGCGCCGACGTTGCGGAAGTCGTAGCGCTGCGACACCTCCTTGGCGGCCTGGTTGAGCGCGTTGTCGACCTCCTGGCGGTCGACCTTGCTCACGATGTCGAACGACGAGTCGGCCATGGATTCTCCCTCGTGACGCTGCGGCGTGGGCGCGGCGCGGTGCCGCGTGCGCAGACCACCGTAGCCGAGTCGGCGCCACGTCGACCGCCGAGGACGCGCGGACCCCGGGCGAGCGTCGCGCCCGCCCGGGTTCCGTCCGTGACCGGGGTCAGCCGAGGTCGTCACCGGTGAGGACGGTGCGGTCGGTGACCGTCGCGCCGTCGCGCACCGCGCTCACCGTGACCGTGACCGTGCCCGTCGAGCCGTCGCCGCTGCGCACGGCGAACGCGTGGTAGGCGTTCGCGCCCGGTGCGACGTCCTCGAACGAGCGGCTGCCGTGGTCGGTCTCCACGGTGACGTCGACGGCGACCTCGGCGTCGTTGTGCACGCGCACCGCGAGGTACGGGCGCCCCCCGAGCTGACGCACCTGCGCCTCGACGGTGTGCGCGAGGCCGTCGTCCGGCTCGGACTCCCGCGCGAGCGTGAGCTCGACCGGGTCGGAGACGCGTCCGCCGAAGCCCTGCACCACCGCGACCACGGTGCCCGTCGTCGCGATCGGCGCCGCGGGCACGTCGAGCGCCCACGTCCCGTCGGCGGCGACGGTGGTCGTGACCGCCGCGGCGCCGGCGGGGGTCGCCGTCACCGTCGCGTGCGGCGTGCCGACGCCGCCCAGCGCGACCGCGGCGACGTCCGCGGGCACGGGCTGCTCGGGCACGTCGGTGACCTCGAGCCCGGACAGGTCGGGACGCGCGGTGAGCCACTCGTCGCGGTCCAGCGGCCGGTCGACGATGCGCGTCTCGCCGACGCACCCGTGCCACCCGTTGGTCGCGGCGTCGTCGACCCAGTCGGCACCGACGATCCACGGCATCCCGGGGTTGAAGGACGCCCCGACGGTGTCCTGCGCGGTGCGCAGCACCGGCGCGCCGTTGACGTACATCGTCGTCTCGGCCGTCGCCGGGTCGTTGACGAGCGCGACGTGGCTCCACGTGCCGACCATGATCTCGCCGGACCAGTTGGTGCGGTCGCCCTTCGTCGCGTCCTGGCCGACCTCGGTCCACTGGAGCTCGCGCAGGTTGGAGATGCCCAGCGCGGTGGGCGAGGCGGTGTAGTCCCAGCGGCTCCAGGGCATGCCCGGGATCTGCGAGCGGTTGCCGGTGCGCACGAGCGCCTTGCTCCACTGGTTGTCGTCGGCGGTCCAGTCGGGGTCCATCTGCACGAACGTCTCGATGGTGTACCCGTCCGAGAGGTCGGCGTCGTTGACCGGCGCCTCGGCGTCCGTGGTCAGGTAGCTGTAGCGGTCCGTCAGACGGCTCGAGCCCGCGAAGCACACGGCCTGGCCGGACGACGAGTACGGATAGGTCTCGTCGACCACGGTGACGTCCTCGACCTGGGCGGTGGGGGAGCCGGACTCGGCGATCGTGGCACGGTGCAGGTCGCTGTCGCCCGCGACGTCCTCGAACACGGTGCCCTCGGCGACCGTCCCGGTCTCGCCGGTCATGCGCCAGTGCGCGAGCGTGCCGTCGACCTCGACGTAGTCCCGGGTGCTCCCGGGCGCGACGTCGGTCGAGCCCGGCACGCCCTCGAACCCGTCGGTGAGCAGCGCGACGGCGCGGTCGCTGAGGGACGGCCACTGCCCGTCGCCCGGGCCGAACGACGGGTTGAACCCGCCGAAGCGCTCGGCGAAGTCGATCGGCAGGGAGAAGCTCTGCGCGTCGCCCTCGAGGACCGGGTCGTCGTAGGACGTGAGCGACTCCGTCGGCTTGGCGACGACCCACGGCGAGACGGTCTCGACGTCGACGACGTCGTTCGACAGGTCGAACTCGAACAGCCCGAGGTAGCCGTTCCCGCCCTCGTAGGCCATCTGGTAGTCCATGAGGACCTGCGTGACGGTGTGGCCCGCGTCGTTGGTGCGCTCGGTCACCGCGGCACCGTGGTAGTGCCCGTTGAGCGTGAGGAAGATCTGGTCGTTGTGCGCGATGAGCCCGTCCCACAGTCGCTCGCCGTTGGCGCTGGTGCCGCCGGTACGCCCCTCGGTGTCGACGTCGGCGTTGACGATGTCGTGCGACGTCAGGACGATGGGGGTCGTGGGGTGCGCGTCGATGACGCCCTGCGCCCACGCGAGCGTCGCGTCCGACGCGCGCCACGACAACGCCAGCACGAGGAACTCCTGGCTCTCGGCCTCGAACACCTGGTACTGGTTCATGCCCGTCGGGTCGGTGCCGCCGTCGGTCAGCTGGCCCGCGGCCCGGTCCGGGCCGAACCACCGCAGGTACGGCTCGTCCGCGAGGTCGTACGCGGTGTCGTAGTGGTCGTCGCTCGAGTTGCGCACGTCGTGGTTGCCCGCGAGCACCGAGTAGGGCAGCTCGCCGTCCTCGAGGTTCCGCATCGCGGCGTCGGCGGTCGTCCACTCGTCCTCCACGCCGACCCGGTCGACGACGTCGCCGAGGTGCGCGACGAAGGGGATGTTCAGCTCGTCGGCGTGCTCGGCGAGCCACGCCGTCTGCACGGCGAAGGGGTTCGTGCCGTAGTCGGGCTCGAAGTTGGACGTCGCGTAGCGCGAGTAGAACTGGGTGTCCGGCAGGACCGCCAGCGTGAAGCGGGAACCAGGTCGTCGTCGCCCGCCGACGCGGCGGGCTCTGCGGCGTCGGCGGTCGCGGGGGCCGTGGCCGGCGCCGCGGCGGCGGGCGTCGCGGCGAGACCGACGCCGGCAGTGAGGACGGCGAGCAGGGTGGTGGGGGCGGCTGCGGTGAGCAGCCGCCGGGGACGTCGGGGCACGGTGAAGCCTTTCGGTAGCCGTGGGACGGGCCGGCGGCGACCGTCGCAACCGTATCCGTCAGCGCTGTCAGGGCGGGTTCGCGGGTCGGCCGGCGGAAGCAGGGCGACCAGCGCTGCGACGCTAGGCGCGCGCCGTGAACGCGGGACGACGCCGGCATGAACGTCGGCGCACGTCTCGCCGCACGTTCCGCCCCGGTCTCGACCGGGCCGTGGTCTCAGACGTCGCGGGACCGGCCGGCAGGCGGTCGCGGGAGCTGTGCCAGCCGCGCGGCCCGGGCGGCGCGCAGCGCGTCGGTGCTGAGCACGACCAGCGCCGCCCAGACGAGCGCGAAACCCACCCAGCGCGCGGGCGGCATGGCCTCGTGGAAGACGAGGAGGCCGCAGAGGAACTGCAGGACGGGCGTGAGGTACTGGAGCATGCCCACGAGGGACAGCGGGATGCGGCGCGCGGCGGACGAGAAGAGCAGCAGCGGCACGGCGGTCACAAGACCCGAGGATGCGAGCAGCAGCGCGTGCGCGGGGTCCGAGGTCGTGAACGTGCCCGCGCCGGTCGCGGAGAGCCAGACGAGGTAGGCGAGGCAGAGCGGGACGAGCGTCGCCGTCTCCGCCGCGAGGCCCGGCAGCGCCTCGACGGTCCTGCCGGTGCGGTTCTTGACGAGGCCGTAGAGCCCGAAGCTGAACGCCACGCCGAGCGCGATCCACGGCACGCGGCCGACGCCCGCGGTGATGACGGCGACCGCCACGACCCCGATCCCGAGAGCGACCCACTGCGCCGGTCGCAGCCGCTCGCGCAGCACGACGACCGCGAGCAGTGCCGTGACGAGGGGGTTGACGAAGTACCCCAGCGCGGCGTCGAGCACGTGCCCGGAGAGCACGCCGTAGACGTAGATCGTCCAGTTGGTGGCGACCAGCACCGCGGCGAGAGCGAGCAGCGCGAGCGTGCGGGGCGTGCGCAGCACACGGACGAAGCGACCGAGCTGGCGGACCACGGCGAGCATCGCCACGCAGACGACGAGGCTCCACACGATCCGGTGCGCGATGATCTCGAGCGGCCCGGCGGGCTCCAGGAGCGGGAAGTACAGGGGCATCGCGCCCCACAGGGCGTAGCGCCCGCACCGGCGAGCACGCCCCGCCGGTCGAGCGGACCAGCGCCCGCGGCGGCGCTGCGGGGCGTGGTGCCGAGGTCGGGTCCGGGCTCCGGCGCGGGAGCGGGGGCGTTCACGGGACCACTCTAGGAGCGCGCCGGGGCGCGGCAGGGCGCCGGCGCCCGGCGCGGATTTCACGTGCGGTGCTCGTGGCTGTATCGTGGGCTCGCCCGCGTGGCCCACCTCGCACGACGTGCAGGCGGACCGCGCGACGTTCCACGGCAGGTTGCCCGAGCGGCCAAAGGGATCTGACTGTAAATCAGACGGCTCAGCCTTCGGGGGTTCGAATCCCTCACCTGCCACCGGAGCCGACGGGGCGTCACCACGAGGTGGCGCCCCGTCGTCGTACGGCGGGTCCGCCGCCCGGGCGTGCCGTCCTCGTCCGTGAGGAGTGCGTGCGGGCCCGACGATCGGCGCCATCGCGCCGATTTCGCGGGACGCCCGCGGGCGTGTAGAGTTTTCCGCGCTGCCCCGATAGCTCAGTCGGCAGAGCATCTCCATGGTAAGGAGAAGGTCAAGGGTTCGATTCCCTTTCGGGGCTCTGTGGTGACGCGGGGTCGCCTTGCGGAATTCCGCGAGGCGGCCTCGCGTTCCTCACCCGGCGGGGTAGCTCAGATGGTTAGAGCGCACGACTCATAATCGTGAGGTCGCGGGTTCGATCCCCGCCTCCGCTACCACTTTCGACAAACTCCGTACGGCGGCCGGCGTCGTGCGGCCTGCACAGCACATGCGCCCTCCGGAGGCGCGAGAGGTGGCTCACTACCGTGGCAAGCAAGAGCGCTGACGTTCGCCCCAAGATCACTCTGGCCTGCGTGGAGTGCAAGGAGCGCAACTACATCACGAAGAAGAACCGTCGCAACGACCCGGACCGCCTGGAGATGGCGAAGTTCTGCCCGCGCTGCGGCAAGCACACCGCGCACCGCGAGACCCGCTGACCCAGCGGTCCGCACGTCGACCCGTGGCGATCAACGCTGACTTCGCCGGACGCGAGTACCCGGCGACCGCGCCGTACTCCGTCGGCCGCGAGAAGCTCCGCGAGTTCGCCGCGGCGGTCGGCTCCACCCACCCCGCGCACCACGACCTCGTGGCGGCGCGGGGTGTCGGCTATCCGGACCTCGTCGCACCGCCCACCTTCGCGGTCGTCGTCGCGCAGCGTGCCGAGGCGCAGCTCGTCGAGGACCCCGAGGCGGGGATCGACTTCTCGCGCGTCGTCCACGCGGACGAGCGCTTCACCCACCACCGGCCGATCGTCGCGGGCGACGAGCTCGTGACGGTGCTGCACGTGGACTCGATCGTCGAGCGCGCCGGCCTCGCGATGGTCACCACGCGCTGCGAGATCTTCGCCGAGGCGGCCGACGACGCCGGGGAGCGGACGCCGGTCGCGACCGTCACCTCCACGCTCGCCGTCCGAGGGGAGGGCGCATGAGCGCCGAGCACGCCACCGGGGCGACGGCGGCACGCCCGGTCCTCGCCGAGCTGAGCGTCGGCGACGTCGTCGGCACGCGCACGGTCGAGGTCGACCGCGCCCGGCTCGTCCGGTACGCCGGCGCGAGCGGCGACTTCAACCCGATCCACTGGAACGACACGTTCGCCGAGCAGGTCGGTCTCCCCGGGGTCATCGCGCACGGCATGTTCACGATGGGCGCCGCCGTCGCTCTCGTCGAGGACTGGGCCGGCGACCCGGGCGCCGTGGTCGACTACCAGACGCGCTTCACGCGCCCCGTCGCCGTCCCGAACCCGGGCGTCGCGACGGTCGAGATCACCGGCACGATCGGGGCGATCGACGCCGACGCCGGCACGGTGCGCGTCGACCTCACGGTGACGTTCGAGGGCGCACGAGTGCTGGGCAAGACGCAGGCCGTCGTCCGGCTCTGACGCCGTCGTCCGCCGCCGGCGCGAGGTGCGCAGCGCGGGCAGGGCGGGGCCTTTCAGGCGGGTGCTGGCCCGGTCGTCGTCCCGACGACGAGCTCGACGTCGAGCGTGACGGTCCCGGGCTCCTCGCCCGCGAGGAGCCCGATCACGGCCCGGCCGAGCTCGGCACCCTTGCGCGCGAGCGGCTGCTCCACGCTCGTCAGGACGTCCGGGGCCAGCCACGGGAGGTCGAGCCCGTCGAAGCCGGCGACCGACACGTCGTCGGGCACCCGCAGGCCGAGCTCGCGCACGCCCAGGAGCGCGCCTGCGGCCAGGAGGTCCGAGTGGGCGATGACGGCGGTGGGCCGGGCTGCGGCGTCGAGCGGCTCCACGGTGCCGTCCTCCCCCGGGCGACCGAGCAGCGCGAGCGCCGCGGACCGCCCGTGCTCGACGAGCGACGCCTCCGTCTCCCAGCTCGCGACGGGCTCCACGACGTCGCGCACCCCGGCGAGACGGTTCGCCGTCGGGGTGCGGTCGACCTGGGCCAGGCGGTGCGCGTCGAGCGGGCCGCTGCGGTCGGAGCTGTCGAGCGGCAGCGAGACCTCGGCGACGCGCGTGTGCCCCAGGCCGACGAGGTGGCGCACCACCTCCGCCGTGCCGGTGCGGTCCGCGATCGCGACGAGCGGGGCGCCCTCGACGGGGCGGCCCTCGCCGACGACCACGGGCACGCCGCGGCGGCGCAGCGCGTCCAGCGTGGGGTCGTCGGTGCCGACGCCCCACACGAGCACGGCGACGTCCATGGCCGCGCTCTCGACGAGGGGGTCCACCGCGCGCTCCGGGTCGTCGGACGGGATGCCGGGGATGAGCAGGACGCCCAGGCCGTTCTCGCCGAGCGTCGAGACGAGGCCGTCGAGCACCTTCACGGCGACGGGGTCGCGGAAGGCGCGGCGCAGCTGGTCGCCGACGACGACGCCGACGACGCCCGAGCGGCCGGACCGCAGCTGGCGTCCCAGCGGGTTCGGCCCGGTGTAGCCGAGCTCCTTGGCGGCCCCGAGCACACGGTCGCGCGTCTCCGGCGTGATGGGCCCCGCCCCCGAGAACGCGAGCGACGCGGTCGAGACGGAGACGCCCGCTCGCTCCGCGACCGTGGCAAGGGTCGGGCGGTGCGCCGACGCGCCGCCGGCGGTGTCGCCGCCGCGGTGCCCTGTGCCGGTCATCACGCTCCCGCCTGGTCGATTGACGCGCGTGCCAGCGTACCCGCAGACTGGGCACCATGCCTCGAATCGTTTCGAAGCGCTCGTCGTCCCGTCGGATCGAAACGATTCGAGACCGAGCTGCGTCCCCGCCCTCGCTCCGCCGTGCCCACGTGGCGCTCCTCGGCGTGTTCGCCCTCAACGGCGTGATGATGTCGAGCTGGCTCGCGCGCATCCCCTCGGTGCGCGACGCCCTCGACCTGACCGCGGCGGACCTCGGCGTCGTCCTCCTCGCCGGCGCGGTCGGCGCGCTCGCGACCGTCACGGCCGCCGGTCCGTTCGTCACCCGCTTCGGCGGCCGGGTGGCGTTCGCCGTGTCGGCGGCGCTGTTCGGCGGGGCCTTCCTCCTCCTGGGACTGGGTCCGGCCACCGGGTCGGTCGGTCTGCTCGCGGCGGGCATCTTCCTCAACGGCATGGCGTTCGCGCTCGGCAACGTGCCCATGAACGTCGAGAGTGCCGGGATCGAGCGGCGCGTCGGTCGCACGATCCTGCCGCAGTTCCACGCGGCGTTCTCCGTCGGCGCCGTGCTCGGCTCGCTCGTCGGCGCCGCGTGCGCCCACGGCGAGGTGCCCGTGCTCGTCCAGTTCGGCGTGACGGGTGCCGTCGCGTGGCGCTGCGCCTCGCCGCGATCCCGGTGACGGTGCACGACACCGCCGTCGATCGCCGCGTGCCGGGCGCCCACGCGCCGGCGGCCGTCGAGTCGCTCGGCGACGCCGTCGTCGACGTCGAGACCGCCGGCCTGCGGGCCCGTCTCGCCCAGCGCGGTGCGCGCCTCGGCGCGGCGCTCAGCGCGTGGCGCGAGCCCCGCACGCTGCTCATCGGTCTCGTCATCCTCTCCGCGGCGCTGTCCGAGGGGTCCGCCAACGACTGGCTCGCGCTCGCCGTCGTCGACGGGTTCGCCCAGACGGAAGCCGTCGGCGCCGTCGTGTTCGGCGCGTTCGTCGCCGCGATGACGGTCATGCGGCTCGCCGGGACGCGCCTCATCGACCGCTTCGGACGCGTCGTCGTGCTCCGCGCGTCCGGGGTGACGTCGATCGCCGGGCTGGTGCTGTTCGGGTTCGCGCCGACGCTCGCGCTCGCCGGCGTCGGCGTCGTCCTGTGGGGCTTCGGCGCGGCGCTCGCCGTGCCCGTCGGCATCGCGGCCGCGTCCGACGAGCCGCTGCGCGCCGCCGGGCGCGTGTCGGTCGTCTCGGCCTTCTCCTCGATGGCGGCGCTCGCGGCCCCGCCGCTGCTCGGCCTCGCCGCCGAGGCGATCGGGGCCCGCCACGCCCTCGTGCTCATCGTGGGCGCGATGGTGCTCAGCGTCGCGCTCGCGCGACAGGTCGCCCCGCTCCGCCCGGCCGACGAGACCGCGGCCCGCCGCGCGGGGGAGGATGGCGGCGTGCCCGAGGACCTCTCCTGCGTCGCCGCGCCGGACGCACCTGCCCGCAGGGTCCGGCGGCGGCTCGTCGTCCGCGCCCGCGCTCCGCCGTCGCGTCGCCGCGCCGCCGTGCCGGCGCCCGGCCCACCGAGAGGAGACGTCCGCATGACCTCCACCGTGCCCCGCGCCGCGCGGGTCGCCGCGCTCGCCGCCTGGGCGGTCTTCGCGGTGTTCTTCCTCAACGGCTTCAACTTCGCGACGTGGGCCTCCCGCCTGCCCGCGGTGCGCGACGCGCTCGGGTTCGCCGAGTCGCAGATGGGGCTCCTGCTGCTGTTCGCGGCGTTCGGCTCCCTGCTCGCCCTGCCGCTGTCGGGGCTCGTGGTGGAGCGTCTTGGTGCCGCACGCGCCGTCGTCGCGTTCGCCGTCGTCAACACGGCAGGTCTCGTGACGACCGTCTTCGCCGTCGCCGAGGGGACGGACTGGGTCGTCCGCGCCGGGCTGTTCCTCATGGGCGTGGGCACGGGCGTGTGGGACGCCGCGATGAACCTCGAGGGCGCCGCGGTCGAGCAGCGGCTCGGGCGCACGATCATGCCCCGCTTCCACGCCGGGTTCTCCTTCGGCACGGTGGCCGGGGCGGGGGTCGGCGCGCTCGCCGCGGCCGCGGGCGTCCCGGTGCAGTGGCACGTCACGGTGGCCGTCGGCCTGAGCCTCCTGGCGGTGCTGTGGGCCGTCCGGTGGTTCGTGCCCGCGGGCGACGGCCACGGTCCCGGCGAGGTGGACGTCCGGACGAGCGGGGGCGACGCCCAGGGAGCCGACCCCGCGACCGCGGTCCCCGTTCCATCGGCAGCGGCGGCGGACGGGCGTCACGGCGGCGCGCGCTCGCAGCTGTCCGCCTGGACCGAACCGCGCACGCTGCTCATCGGCCTCGTCGTCCTCGCCGCGGCGCTCACGGAGGGTGCGGCGAACGACTGGGTGAGCCTCGCGGTCGTCGACGGGTTCGGCACGGACAACGCGATGGGCGCGGTCGGGCTCGCCGTGTTCCTCACGGCGATGACCGGCATGCGGCTCCTCGGCACGGGGCTGCTCGACCGCTACGGGCGCGTGGTCGTGCTGCGGCTGTCCGCCGGCCTCGCGCTGGCCGGGCTGCTCGTGTTCGGGCTCGTGCCGAACCTGTGGTTCGCGCTCGTCGGCGTCGCGCTGTGGGGCCTGGGCGCGGCCCTCGGGTTCCCCGTCGGCATGAGCGCGGCCTCCGACGACCCGCGTCGCGCCGCGGTCCGGGTGAGCGTCGTCGCGACGATCGGGTACTCGGCGTTCTTCGTCGGCCCGCCCCTCATCGGCTTCCTCGCCCACGAGGTCGGGTACCGCAACGCGCTGCTCGTCATCGCGGTGCCGGTGGTCGTCGGGCTGCTCGTCGTGGGCGCGGCCCGACCGCTGCCCGCGACCGGGCAGGCGGAGCCGGGCGACCCCGCGGACGGGCCCCCGCAGGGGCAGGGCGACGCCCGCACGTCGGCCGCGGACCGCGCGAACTAGGCTGTGCGGGTGACCTGCGAACCCTCCGCACCGCGCCTCGCCGACGCGGGCGACGCCCCGGCCGCCGTCGTCGCGACCCGACCGGGCCTGCGGCCCGAGGCCGTCGGCGTGCCCACGCTCGCCGAGCTCACGACCCTGCGCGTCGGCGGTCCCGTCGACCGGTACGTCGAGGCGCACTCCGAGGCCGAGCTCGTCGAGACCGTGCGGGCGGCGGACGAGGCCGGCGAGCCGCTGCTCGTCCTCGGCGGCGGGTCGAACCTGCTCGTCGCGGACGACGGGTTCGCGGGCGTGGTCGTGCGCGACCTGCGCCAGGGGGTCGTCGTCGACGCGCAGGACTCGTGCGGCGGCGCGAGCTTCACGGCGCCCGCCGGGCAGGACTGGGACGCGCTCGTCGCGCGCGCCGTCGCCGAGGAGTGGGTCGGCGTGGAGGCGCTGTCCGGCATCCCCGGCACGGTGGGCGCGGCACCCGTGCAGAACATCGGCGCGTACGGCCAGGAGGTCTCCGGCGTCGTCTCCACGGTGCGGGTGTGGGACCGCGCGCGCTCGCGCGTGCGCACGCTCGCGCTGGGCGAGCTCGGGTTCGGCTACCGCACGTCGCTGCTCAAGCGCTCCATGCACGAGACGTCCGGGGGCGACGGCGCGGCGTCGGGCCCGTGGTACCCGTCGCCCCGGTACGTCGTCCTCGAGGTCGGGTTCCAGGCGCGCCTCGGCTCGCTGTCGGCGCCGGTCGGGTACCCCGAGCTCGCGCGGCGCCTCGGCGTCGAGGTGGGGGAGCGCGCGCCGAGCGCGGACGTGCGCGAGGCGGTCCTCGCACTGCGGGCCGGCAAGGGCATGCTGCTCGACGGCGTGGGGCCGGGCCCCGCGGGCGCGTCCGGCTCGGGCGACACGTCGGCCGCGCGGGACCTCGACCGGTGGAGCGCCGGCTCGTTCTTCACCAACCCGGTCGTCCCGGCGGACCAGGCGGATCTCCTGCCCGCCGACGCGCCGCGCTACCCGGTGCGCTCCGCGACGCCGAGCCGCACGACCGGGCCGAGCCTCGGCGAGATCGACCCGACGCTCGTCAAGACGTCCGCGGCGTGGCTCATCGAGCACGCCGGTTTCCACCGGGGCTACGGCGTCCACGGGGACGCGAGCCCGGCGACGCTGTCGACGAAGCACACGCTCGCGCTGACGAACCGTGGTGGCGCGAGCGCCGCCGACCTCGTCGAGCTCGCCCGCGCGGTGCGCGACGGCGTCCGCGACGCGTTCGGGGTCGAGCTCGTCCCCGAGCCGGTGCTGGTCGCGTCTCGCTCTGACGGGCCGGACCCCGTGGACGGCTCGAGCGGGCCGCAGGGTCAGTAGACGAGGACCGTCGTCCCGGGCGGGGCGCCCCAGGCGTCCCAGATCCAGTTCATGGCGTCGTTCGACACCCGCACGCAGCCGTGCGAGGCGGGCCACGGCGGGATCGAGCCCGAGCCGTGGACGGCGATGCCGCCGGTGAAGAACTTCGGGCGCCACATGCTGCCGAGCTCGAGGCTCGACTCGTAGTTCGCATCGACCTGCCGCCCGACCTGGAAGGTCCCGCGCGGTGTGCCGGCCCGGTAGGTGCGCCCCTTCGCCTCGAACCGCTCGCCGTTGCCCGACGACGCGTTGATGACCGTCACGACGCGGCCGTCCTCGACCGCGAGGAGGAGCTGGCGGTCGAGGTCGATCTCGATCACGCGGCCGGAGCCGCTGCGGGGCTGCGGCCGGACGCCGGAGTCGAGCGCCGCCTGGGTGGCAGGGCCGACGACGCCGTCGCGCGCGGTCCCCGCAGCCTTCTGCAGCGCCCACACGGCCTGCTGGGTACCCGGCCCGAAGTGACCGTCGGGCGGGCCGATGAAGTACCCCAGCTCGCCGAGGCGCGCCTGGAGCGCGCTCACGCGCTCGCCGGTCGCTCCGCGCACGAGCGGCTCGGGCTCCGGCGGGGGCGTCGGCTCGGCCGGCGGAGGCGTCGGCGAGGGCGGGGCCGGGCTCGGCGACGGCGACGGCGGCTCGGACGGCTCGTCCGTCGGTCCCGGCGTCGCGTCACCGGTTGGGGAGGGCCCCGACGACGGCTCCTCGGACGGCTCCTGCGACGGTTCCGGTCGCGGGGAGGTGGGGCGGGTCGTCGGCTCGTCCTCCGCGGACGCGGTGGCCGACGGCGCGTCAGCCGGCCCGGCGCCGGGGACCCCCGCCTCGCATCCGCTCGCCAGGAGCAGCGCGACCGCGGCAGGGAGCAGCGCGCGCACCGCGCGTGCACGACGGCGGGGTGCGGAACCGCGCGGTGGCGTCCTCCACGTCCGGTGGTGCTCCACGACGTCCTCCTCGGTCGACTGCCGCGCGGGAGCACGATGACCCGTGTGCCGGGCGGGGACGTCCATCATGGGGGAGAGGGAGCGCGCGAGTGCGGCGGAGAGGCGGGGCGGCGCGAGATCGTGATGCTCTCGTGACGCGGCTCACCACCACGAGCGGGCTCCGCGTGCCGACCGGAGCGCCGCGCGCGGCCCCCGGATCACGGTCCGCGTCCCTCCTCGAGCGCGCCGCGGACGAGGTCGAGCGCCGCCGCGTCGTCGAGCCCCGCCGCGCGCGCCGCCCGGACGAGCTCGCGCGCGGCCCGGCGAGCGTCGACGTCGGCGGGCGACGCGCCGTCGCGACCACCGTGCCGGCCCGGCGCCGCGTCTCGACGACGCCCGACGCCTCGAGCTCGCGGTAGGCGCGCGCCACCGTGCCGGGGGCGACCCCGAGGTCGGTCGCGAGGGCGCGGATCGTCGGCAGGCGGTCGCCGACGGAGAGGCGTCCCGCCGCCACGTGGGCGAGGACCTGGGCGCGGATCTGCTCGAACGGCGGTGTCCCGGAGCCGAGGTCGATCTCGACCCTCAGGTCAGGCGACGGCACGGGCGTCCTCGTCGGCGGTGGTGCCGACCCACGCGTCCGGGTCCGGCGCGGGTTGCACGACGACGGCGACCGTGGCGAGAGCGAGCAGCGCCGCCACGGCGACGAGCACGACGGCGCCCGGGTACCCGACCCGCGCCGCGGCGCTCGCGCCGGTGCCGAGCGTCCCCGCGGCGGTGAGGCCGAGCGCGAGCTGGACGCCGCGCAGGACGCGGTGCGCGGAGAGCCGGCGCAGCGCGACGTCCCAGCCCGCGCCCACGTGGGGCACGGCCGGGCGGCGGGCGACGAGCCGCAGCACGCCCTCCGAGGCCGCGAGGACCGTCACGGCGCCGAGCGCGAGCCAGACGCCGTAGAACGCCCCCGGGTACGGGCTCGCCGTCGAGGTCGAGGCCTCGGCGACGCGGGTGACCGACCGTCCCTCGTCGCCGGCCGTCGCGGCACCGACCGCCGCGAGCACGACGACGAGCGCCGCGAAGGCCCAGGTCAGGTGGCGCAGGCGGCGTGGGGCGACGTCGCCGACCGTGCGGTGGCGGAGCGTCGCGGAGCGCACGGCCGTCCGCGGGGTGGGCCAGGTCCGCTCGCCGATCGCGTGCGCGGCGAGGAAGGCGAGCGCGACGAGCGCGGGGGAGAGGCCGACGAGGACCCCCTCGGCGAGCCCGTCGACGGTCGCGACCGCCTGCGACCCGACGATCCCGACGAGTGCGGCGAGCCCCGCGGCCCCGCCGGCGACCGTCGCCGCGTGCCGGCGCGCGGACCGGCGGACCGGGTCGGCGTCGGCGACGTCGTGCAGGGAGACCGGACGCGGCGGGGTCCGCAGCAGCGCGCGCACCACGAGGACGACGGCCACGACGGCCCCCACGACGAGCAGCAGCACGACCGCGCTCCACGCGACGTCGTAGGCGGCGGGGAGGAAGAGGTCGACACCGTCGCTTTGTGCCAAAGTTTGTACCGGCATGGCGACGACGATCCCAGCCCGGTCGGGGCGCGTCAAGCCCGGGATGAGAGTCCTCTCATCCGCGTCTCACGCGCGCGTCACCGAGGTCGGGTGTGCTGGCACCGTGACCGACACCTGTGCCCCGACCGACCACCGGACCTGGCTCGACCTGCTCACGGCGGACGACGCCGGGGACGTGCTCGCGGCGGCGCTCGGCGCGGACGGCGCGTCCCTCGGCACGTGGCGCGTCGACCGGGTGCACGCCCGGCCGGGCGCCGAGGTGACCGTGGGGTACGACGTCGTCGCCGCGCGCGGCGACGGGGCGGCCGAGGCGGGGGAGTATCTGCTCGCCACCACCGCGTCGCTCCCGCCCGAGGCCGTCGGTCCGGGTGTCGCGCGGCTCGACGACGGCGAGCGCGTCCTGCACGTGTGGCGCCACCCCGCCGACCCGCTGCTCCCCGGGCTCGCCGTGGCCTGCGACCCTGCCGAGCTCACCCGACGGCTGCGTGCCACCGGCCAAGACGTACGGGTCGACGCGGTCGAGATCGTCGCCTACCGCCCGCTGCGGCGCGCGGTCCTGCGTGCCCGGACGACGCGCGGCGCGGTGTACGTCAAGGTGGTCCGGCCGCACCGGGCACGTGCCCTGGTCCGGAGGCACGCCCTGCTCACCGAGCGCGACGCGGCCGTCGGCGGGGCGGCGCCCGACGACCCGGTCCTGCGTGACGCGAGCCCGGGTGCCGTGCGGGCGCACGGTGCCTCGCGTGGGCCGCCGACGGCGTCGTCCTCCTCGAGGAGGCGCGGGGCCGGTCGCTCGCCCAGGTCCTCGCCGCCGCTCCGCCCGAGCGGCGCGCGACGGCCGTCGACCCGCACGCGCTGCTGCGTGCGCTCGAGGAGCTGCCCGTCGCCGCGACGTCGCTGAGGCGTCGCCCTGCCTGGGCCGAACGTGCCGAGCGGTACGCCCGCACCGCGACGGAGGTGCACGGGCTCGACGCGGCCCGCGTCGCGGACGTGACGACGGTCGTCACGCACGGCGTCGCGACGCGCGACCCTGGCCCGGTCGTCGCGACCCACGGCGACTTCCACGCCGCCAACGTCCTGCTCGACGCCACGGGGGCGCGCGTGGAGACGCTGCTCGACGTCGACACCCTCGGTCCGGGCCACCGGGTGGACGACCTCGCGTGCGTCGTCGCGCACCTCGCCGTCCTGCCTGGCCTGTCGCCCGGTGACTACGCCGGCACGGAGGGCCTCGTCGCACGGTGCCTCGCGGTGTTCGGCGAGGTCGTCGACCCGGTCGCACTGCGCTCGCGGGCCGCGGGCGTCGTGCTGTCCCTCGCCTCGGGCGCCGCGACGCGCGAGCTCGCCGAGGCGTGGCTCGCCGTCGCGGAGCAGCTCGTCGACGCCGGTCGGAACCCTCGCCCCGCCGTCTGAGAACCCTCTCATCGCGGACTCCTCGACCTCTCACCCGCCCTCGGAAGACTACGGATCGGACGCGGTCGGCAGGCCGCGCGCACCACGACACGAAGGAGACACACCATGAAGGCTCGCAGCGCGTGGATCGTCACCGGCGCCCTCGGGGCGGTCGGCCTCGGCGCCACGGTCGCGACGGCGCAGGGCGCGTTCGACACCCCGGATCCGGCGGCCGTCCCCACCTCCGTCCAGGTCGACCGGACCGCCACCACGGCCGGGACTCCGGCCGGCACGGGGACGACGTCGGCCGGCGCGGGGACGACGTCGGCCGGCACGGCGATGTCCGCCCCGAGCCCGAGCGCCGTGCAGAACGGGTCGTCGATCACCACGGTGACCGCGCAGACCGCCCCCACCGCGCAGTCGGCGCAGACGGCGCCGTCGGCGGGCACCGCCGACACCCCGAGCACGGCCGACACCCCGGGTACGCCGAGCACGGCCGACAGCCCGAACACCCCCAGCACGCCTCCGACGCCGCAGACCGCGGACTGACGGCCCGGGCCGGCGGCACGTCCCGCCGGCGACCCGCGCGACGACGCCCGCCCCACCGTCCGGGGCGGGCGTCGTCGCGCGCACGGCGCACCGGAGCGGGTCGGCGCGGGTCGGCGCGGGTGCGGTGCCCGGGCGGCGGCGGTTCAGGCGGGGCGCGCGGCGTCGGCGAGCCGGTAGCCCATGCCGCGGACGGTCACGAAGTGCTCGGCCCCGAGCTTGTTGCGCAGGTAGCGCACGTACACGTCGACGACGTTCGACCCGGGGTCGAAGTCGTAGCCCCAGACGCGCGACAGGAGCTGCTCACGGCTGAGCACCTGTCCGGGGTTGCGCAGGAACGCCTCGGCGAGCGCGAACTCGCGCGCGGACAGGTCGACCTCGCGGTCGGCGGTGCGGGCGCGGCGCGTGCGCAGGTCGAGGCTGAGCGACCCGTGGCTGAGCACCGTGACGTCGCCCGCCGGCTCGGTGCGCAGCCGCAGGCGGATCCGCGCGAGGAGCTCCTCGAAGCGGAACGGCTTGGCCATGTAGTCGTCGGCACCGCCCTCGAGCCCGGCCACCGTGTCGGCCACCGACGACCGCGCCGTGAGGATGATGACGGGGATGGTGCTGCCCGTCTCGCGCAGCCGCCGCAGCACGGTGAAGCCGTCCTGGTCGGGCAGGCCGAGGTCGAGGACGAGCAGCGCGAAGTCGCCCGTGCTCACGAGGTCGAGCGCCTCCCGGCCCGTCGTCACCGTGGTGCTCGCGTAGCCCGCGGCACGCAGCCCCTTGGCGACGAAGGACGCGATGCGGGTCTCGTCCTCCGCGAGGAGGATCTGGCTCACGAGGTGGTCCTTCGTCGGTGGGTGCGCGAGCCGCCGGAGCGTCCGGCGGCGGGAGGAGCGGGGTCGGCGCGGTGGGCGCCGTCATGACGGCGGCGGGAGCGAGCGGGAGGTCGAGCGTGAACGTCGAGCCCACCCCGGGCGTGGAGGCCACCAGCGCGCGGCCGCCGTGGCCGTCGGCGATCGCGCTGACGATCGCGAGGCCGAGACCTGCGCCCTCGGGGCGCTCGCGGCCCGGCGACGACGGAGCCTGGGCGAACCGCTCGAAGATCCGCTCGACCTGGTCGGGCGGGACGCCGAGCCCCTCGTCGCGCACCCACAGGCGCAGTCGCGCGCGTCGTCGGACACCGCCGAGCCGAGCGCGACGACGGAGCCGGGCGAGGAGAACTTCACCGCGTTGGCCGCGAGCTGCAGCAGCGCCTGGGTGACGCGCTGCGCGTCGACGTCGGCGACGACCTCGGCGCGCGCGTCGACCCGCCACCGCCGGTCGCCGAGCGTGCGGACCTTGTCGTGCACGTCGTCGGTGAGGCGGCCGACGTCGGTCGGTGACGGGCGCACGAAGTCGGGCCGTCCGACGGTCGCGAGCGTCACGAGGTCGTCCACGAGGCGGTGCATGCGGTCGAGCTCGTCGAGCGCGAGGTCGCGCGTCTCGCGGGCGTCGGACGGGTCGGCGGGGTCCATGAGCTCGAGGTGGCCGCGGACCACGGTGAGGGGCGTGCGCAGCTCGTGCCCGACGTCGTCGAGCAGGCGGCGCTGCGACTCGAAGGACCCCTCAAGCCGGTCCAGCATGCCGTTGACCGTGCGCGACAGGTCCGACAGGTCGTCGTTGCCCGTCACGGGGATGCGCGCCGACAGGTCGGTGTCGGTGATGCGCCGGGCGGTGCGGGCGAGCACCCGGATCGGCCGCAGCAGGCGGCCGGCGACGACCCGTCCGACGACGCCCGTGAGCACGAGCGCACCGAGCGCGACGAGGGCGTAGGTGCCGAACACGCGCGCGACCTCGGCCTGCTCCGCGGTGCGGTCGTAGGCGAGCACGAGGGCCGCGGGCTCGCCGGTCCCGGCCGCGCCGGCGACCGGGGCCACGAGGACGCGGTACTCGGCGGTCGACGTCGCGACCGAGCGCAGGACCGGCGTGGCGCCGTCCGCGTACGGCGCGACCGCGGCGAGCAGCTCCGCGTCGTCCTCGAGGTGCACCTGGACGTCCTGCTGCGACACGAGCGGGGCCCGTCCCGCGCGCAGGCCGATGATGCCCTCGTTCCGGGCGGGCACGACGAGCTGGATCGCCGCGACGACCAGGTCCTCGGGTGCGGTGAACGGCTCGCCCGAGACCGGGTTCACGCCCGACTCCCCGAGCGTCCTCAGCTCGACCGCGCTGCGCTCCAGGCTCTCGTCGATCCGTGCGTCGACCTGCCCGCGCTGCAGCAGCCACGCGGCACCCCCGGCGAGCAGGAGGGCGAGCGCCGACAGCCCGAGGAACGCGGCCAGCATGCGGGTGCGGACGGTGATCCCGAACCGGTGGCGGTCGGCCGGGCCGGCGACGGCGCCGTCCTCCGGCGCCCCACGGGCCATCAGTCGTCCCCGTCCGCGTCGCCGTCGTCATCGCTGTCGCCGTCGCCGTCGCCACGATCACCGGTGTCGTCGTCACCGGCGTCGTCATCGTCATCGTCATCGTCGTCGTCGTCCGCGGAGGGCGGTGCCGGGGACACGCGGCCGACGCCGTCGGTCGTGCCCCCGTCGTCCGGCGGCGGCGTCGAGGCCGGGTCCGTCGCCGGGGCCGACGGGGGCGGCGTCACGACCACGGTGCCGCCCAGCTCGCGGTCGTCGGGACGCGCCGTGACCGCGACCGCGGCGGCGGACCCGGCGAGGACGAGCAGGAGGACGCCCACGATCCAGGCCACGGTCCGTCGAGTCATGCCGCCAGTATCCGAGAGCCGGATGAGACGCACATGAGAAGCTCCGGCCCGGCCGGCCCGGGGGAGCGGCGCCCGCTCAGCCGGCCGCGAGCCAGTCGTCAACGCCGGTCAGCAGGCGCTTGCGCGTGGCCGTCGACGCCCGGCTCGCGCGGATCGAGGACCGCGCGAGCTCCGCGAGCTCCTCGTCCGAGAACCCGTGCTCGTGGCGGGCCGTCTCGTACTGCGCGACGAGACGCGACCCGAACAGCAGCGGGTCGTCCGCCCCGAGCGCGACGCGCGCCCCGGCGTCCACGAGCGCACCGAGCGGCACCTCGCCCGCGCTGTCGTACACGCCCAGCGACACGTTCGACGCGGGGCAGACCTCGAGCGCCACGCCGCGGTCGACGACGTCGTCGAGCACCCGGTGGTCCTCCGCCGACCGCACGCCGTGGCCGAGCCGGTCGGGCACGAGCTCGCGCACCACCTCGTGCACGTGTGCGGGCCCGAGCAGCTCGCCGCCGTGCGGCACCGACGCGAGCCCCGCCCGGCGCGCGATCGCGAACGCCCGCGCGAACTCGCCCGTGTCGCCGCGGCGCTCGTCGTTGCTCAGCCCGAAGCCCACGACCTCGCCGGCGCCCTCGCCCGCGTACTGCGCCGCGAGCCGGGCCAGCGCGCGCGCGTCGAGCGGGTGCCGGGTGCGCGACGCCGCCACGACCACCGCCACCTCGGTCCCCGTCGCGGCGCTCGCGGACCGTGCAGCGTCGAGCACGATCTCCACCGCGGGCGTGATCCCGCCGACGAACGGCGCGTACGACGTCGGGTCCACCTGGATCTCGAGCCGCCCCGAGCCCTCGGCCGCGTCGTCCTGCGCCGCCTCGAGCACGATCCGGCGCATGTCCGCCTCGGAGCGCACGCACGCTCGTGCGGCGTCGTACAGGCGCTGGAACCGGAACCAGCCGCGCTCGGTAGGGGGCAGGCGCAGCGGGTCGCCGTCCAGGAGCGCGTGCGGGAGGCGGACGCCGTACTGCGCGGCCAGGTCCCGCAACGTCTCGACGCGCATCGACCCCGTGAAGTGCAGGTGCAGGTGGGCCTTCGGGAGCGTCGCCAGGTCTCGCACACCGGGAGTCTGGCACGAGCCGCGCCGTCCGGCCGTCCGACGCTCAGGCGCCCGGCAGGTAGCCGCGTTCCATCGCGACCGTCACCGCGGCCGTGCGGTCGTCGACGCCGAGCTTGGCGAACGCGCGCAGCAGGTGCGTCTTGACCGTCGCCTCGGCGATGAACAGCTCGCGCCCGACCGCGGCGTTCGACAGCCCGCGCGCCACGAGCCGCAGGACCTCGACCTCGCGGCCGGTGAGCCGCTCCCCGCGCACCGACGTGACGAGCCGCGTCGCGACGCTCGGCGCGAGGACCGTCTGCCCGCGCGCCGCGGCGCGCACGCCCGCGACGAGCTCCTCGCGCGGCGTGTCCTTGAGGAGGTAGCCGGTCGCCCCCGCCTCCACGGCCCGCAGGATGTCGGCGTCCGTCTCGTAGGTCGTCAGCACCACGACGCGCGGCGCCGAGGTCCTGGCCGCGCCCCGGGCGCCGGCCGCCCGCGTCCCGCCGTCACCGGCGACGATGGCGCTCGTCGCGCCGACGCCGTCCAGCAGGGGCATGCGCAGGTCCATGAGCACGACGTCGGACGCGAGCTCGGCCGCGAGCGCGACCCCCTGCTCGCCGTCGCCGGCCTCGCCCACGACCACGAGGTCGTCCTCCGCGCTGAGCATGCCCACGAGGCCCGAGCGCACCACCGGGTGGTCGTCGACGACGAGCACCCGCACCGGGCCGCTCATGCCGCACCACCCGGCACGCGGGCGGGGGACCCGCTCCCCACCGGCAGCTGGACGACGACGCTCGTGCCCCCGTCCGGACCTGGCGTCACCCGGACCGTGCCGCCGCCGGCCGCGACGCGCTCGCGCATCCCGCGCAGCCCGTAGCCCTCGGTGACGTCGGCGGCCATGCCACGACCGTCGTCGTGCACCTCGAGGCGCGTGCCCGCCGCACCGTGCGCGAGCTCGACGACGACCGACCGCGCGGCCGCGTGCCGGCGCACGTTCGTCAGCGCCTCCTGCGCCGAGCGCAGCAGCACGACCTCGTCCGCGCTCGACAGCCCGGCGACGTCCTCGAGCCGTGCGGTCACGGCGAGCCCGGTCTCCGTGCGGAAGCGCTCCACGAGCCGTCGGACCGCGTCGACGAGGGTGCCGCCGCCCTGGAGAGGCGCCGGACCGGTCGCCGCGACGAGCGCGCGCGCCTCGGCGAGGTTGTCGCGCGCCGTCGCCTCCACCTGGGCGAGCCGCTCCCGTGCGGCCTCGGACGCACCGCGGTCGAGGTCCACGCCCGCGGCCTGCGCGAGCATGACGACGCTCGTGAAGCCCTGGGCGAGGGTGTCGTGGATCTCCTGCGCGACGCGCTCGCGCTCCGCCGCGACCCCGGCGGCGTGGTTCGAGCGGGCGAGCTCGGCCTGCGTCGCCCGCAGCTCGTCGACGAGCCGGGCGTGCCGCTCGGCCTGGCGCAGCGTGTGCGCGACCCACAGGCCCAGCCCGAGGGAGAAGCCGAGCGCGACGCCCATCTGCGGGACGCTGCTCGCGAGCTCGGCCGCGTCCAGCCGGCCCGTTGCCGGGTCCCACGCGAGCGCGAGCGCCGTCCCGGCGGCGAGCGCCACGCAGAGCGCGACCTGCGCCCGCAGGTGCTCCGACAGCATCCAGACCTGCGTGAAGGCCGCGAAGAGCAGGAGCGTCCCGAGGCTGTCCTGCGCGACGACGACGACCGTGCCGAGCACCAGGACGACGAGGTAGAGGTGCGCGACGCCCTGCTCGCGGGTGCGCGCCGCGCGTCGTCCCCAGAGGGTGTAGGCGACGAGGAGCACGCCGATCGCGGTGAGCGAGACGGCGAGCCGCGTCCCGCCGAGCGGCACCGTGACCAGCGCGACGGCGCTCAGCACGACGATGAGGTAGAACGCCGCGTCCCACCAGCGCACGTCGCGCTCCCACGTGCCCTCGAGGCCCGCCTCGGCCGGGCCGACGTCGTCGTCGGCCCGGCTCGCGGCGCTCCGCGCGTGCGGGGCGTCAGCCGTCGTCACGCCGCCGCCAGCGGAACGTGCGCACCCCGACGACGAGACCCACCACCAGCCATGCGACCAGTACAGCAGCGGTCGCGCCGTGCTGCCAGGACCCGGACGGCTCGAGCACGACCGCCTGCTCGGGCAGGAACACCGACCGCATCCCCTGTGCCATCCACTTGAGGGGGAACAGCGACGCCACCGTCTGCATCCACGACGGCAGCGCGAAGAACGCGAAGAACACGCCGGAGATGAACTGCAGGACGAGGACGACCGGGGTCACCACCGCGCTCACCGACCTGCCCGAGCGCGGCAGCGACGAGAACCCGACGCCGCACACCGCGCCCGTCGCGCAGCCCAGGACGAAGACCCACGCGAACGTCGCGATCCGCCCCGCGCCGTCGGGCATGTCCCACGGCATCGGGACGTCGAACGCCAGCGCGGCGAGCGCGAGCAGCAGCACCGTCTGGCCGACGGCCGTGACGAGGACGAGCCCGACCTTGCCGAGGAAGTAGGCGACGGCGGGCAGGGGAGTGGCGCGCAGGCGCTTGAGCGTGCCGTCGTCGCGCTCGACCGCGATCGAGATCGCGAGGGACTGGAAGCCCGTGAGCATGATCCCCCGTCGCGAGCATGCCGGGGAGGAAGTACTGCGCGAACGGCACGCCGTAGCCGGCGTTCGCCTGCTCCTGGCCGTCGAACACCGTCGCGAAGATCGCGAGCATGATCACCGGGTAGGTGAAGACGAAGACCACGGCGTCGCGCTCGCGGAAGAAGGCGCGCAGCTCGGCACCGGTGCGGGCGAGTCCCAGGCGCGCGACCCCCGGGAGGGCGCGCGGGCGCGGCGGGGACGTGCGGGCGCCGGGGACGGTCGTCGTGCTCACGGTCGTGCCTCCTCGTCGGTGGTGCCGGCGGACGCGCCGGCGAGGGCGCCGGTGCGCGGCCGGGCGGGCGGCGCGGCGCCGATGAGCTCGAGGTAGACGTCCTCGAGGCTCGGGTGCACGACCTCGAGCCCGGGCACCTCGCCGTCGGGGGAGCGGTCGGCGAGCTCGCGGACGAGCGCGGTCGGCCGGGACGTCGTCTCGGCGCGCGGCGCGCCGTCCTCGACCCAGCGGACGACGGGCCGCCGGGCGTCCGGCCCGCCGAGCAGCTCCGGTGGGCCGAGCGCGACGACGGCCCCGTCGCGCAGGACGGCGACCCGGTCGGCGAGCTGGGCGGCCTCGTCCAGGTAGTGGGTCGTCAGGAGGATGGTCGTGCCGTCGTCGCGCAGCGTGCGCACCAGCTCCCAGAAGGCCCGGCGTGCCTGCGGGTCGAAACCCGTGGTCGGCTCGTCGAGGAACACCAGCTCGGGGCGTCCGACGATGCCGAGCGCGACGTCGAGCCGGCGACGCTGCCCGCCGGACAGCTGCCGCGTGCGGGTGCCGCGCTTGTCGCCGAGGCCGACGGCGTCGATCACCTCGCGCGGGTCGCGCGGGTCGGCGTAGTAGCCCGCGAAGTGGGCGACGACCTCCGCGACGGTGAGCTCGGTGAGGTCCCGCGAGTCCTGCAGCACGACGCCGATGCGGTCGCGCCAGGCGCGGCCGGCGGTCTGCGGGTCGGCGCCCAGGACGCGCACCTCGCCGGCGTCGCGCGAGCGGAAGCCCTCGAGGATCTCGACGGTCGTCGTCTTGCCGGCCCCGTTGGGACCCAGGAGGGCGACGATCTCGCCCCGCTCGACCCGGAGGTCGACCCCGGCGACGGCCTGCCTGTCGCCGTACCGCTTGCGCAGCCCGCGCACCTCGACCGCGGGTGCGCCCGTCTCGCCACGTGTGGTGTCCATGCCGTCCAGCGTCGTCCGCACGGGCGCCGCCCCGCGACGGCCGGTCGCCCGGACCTGGGGTCCACCGGTCGGTGGACGGCGGTTCGACCCGCGGGCCGGCGTCGCGTACAGTGGTCCCTCGGTGGTTGACGCCCACCATGCTGGGCCGCGCCTCGACGGGCTCCTGGCACTGTGCACGGCTCGCCGGCAAGGGCGTCGGTCGCGAAGGGTAGTGGCGCAATTGGTAGCGCAGCGGTCTCCAAAACCGCAGGTTGCAGGTTCGAGTCCTGTCTACCCTGCTCGGCACGTCGCCGGCAGGCGGTGTGCGTGGTCCGAGAACGGACTGCACCGAGAGGTTCAGCAGGTCCGGGATACGTCCCGCACGTCAGCGATGGGATAGATCAGTGAGCGAATCGCCGTCAGAGGCCGTGGGCGCGGACGGCGCACGCGCCGACGAGGTGAAGAAGGGCCGCCCCGCAGGGGACAGGAAGCCCAACTTCTTCGCCCGCATCGCCCTCTTCGTGCGCCAGGTGGTCGCCGAGCTGCGCAAGGTCGTCACGCCGACGCGCTCCGAGCTCTTCACCTACACGACCGTCGTCCTGGTCTTCGTGCTCGTCGTCATGGCCTTCGTGACGGTGCTCGACCTCGGGATCGGCCAGGCCGTCCTGTGGGTCTTCGGGGACTAGCCGCCACGTCCGTACCCGCAGTGCCGGGTCTTCGGCACCCGGCGCCCATCGGGGCGCCGTCGGCGCTTCCAGCAGCAGTCCTTCCACCAGTCATCGCAGCAGGTCAGCAGAAAGCAGGTTCGTTCGTGTCCCAGGAGTCGCTGGACCAGACGGAGAACGTCGACCCGACGCAGCCCGAGGGTGCCCAGGACGAGGTCGACGAGACCACGGACGCTCCCGACGTCGTCGAGGGCGACGAGGAGCCCGTCGAGGACGCCGCGCCCGCCGAGAGCGCGCAGGAGGGCGACCAGGAGGTCGCCACGGACGAGGCCCGCCCGGTCGACGAGGACGGCGACGTCATCGCGGACCCGGTCGCGGAGTTCAAGCGCACGCTGCGCACGCAGCCGGGCGACTGGTACGTCATCCACTCGTACGCGGGGTACGAGAACCGTGTGAAGGCCAACCTGGAGAACCGCATCCAGAGCCTGAACATGGAGGACTACATCTTCCAGATCGAGGTCCCCATGGAGGAGGTGGCCGAGATCAAGAACGCGCAGAAGAAGATCGTCCGTCGCGTGCGCATCCCCGGCTACGTCCTCGTGCGCATGGACCTCACCGACGAGTCGTGGGGCGCCGTGCGGCACACGCCGGGCGTGACCGGTTTCGTCGGCCACACGCACCAGCCGGTGCCGCTGACGCTCGACGAGGTGTTCTCCATGCTCTCGCCGACGCTGGCGCCCGCCGCGGAGCCGGGCAAGCCGGCGCCCGCGCAGGCGAAGGCCCCGGTGCAGGTCGACTTCACGGTCGGCGAGTCGGTCACCGTCACGGACGGCCCGTTCGACACGCTGCCCGCCACGATCTCCGAGATCAACGTCGAGAACCAGAAGCTCAAGGTCCTCGTCTCCATCTTCGGCCGGGAGACCCCGGTCGAGCTGTCGTTCAACCAGGTCGCCAAGATCTGACGCGTCCGGTCGCAGGACCGGTCCTGCGCGGCACCCGCCGCGCGCGTGAACGCTGCACTGCAACCGGGTCATCGCCCACGGCGTCGGCCCACGAGTAGAAAGCCAGGGAAGACTCATGCCTCCCAAGAAGAAGGTCTCCGGCCTCATCAAGCTCCAGATCCAGGCCGGTGCGGCGACGCCCGCCCCGCCGATCGGCCCCGCGCTCGGTCAGCACGGCGTGAACATCATGGAGTTCTGCAAGGCCTACAACGCGGCCACCGAGTCGCAGCGCGGCAACGTGATCCCGGTCGAGATCACGGTCTACGAGGACCGTTCCTTCACCTTCGTCACGAAGACGCCGCCGGCGGCGGAGCTCATCAAGAAGGCCGCGGGCATCCAGAAGGGCTCGGCCACCCCCCACACCGTCAAGGTCGCCAAGATCACGGCGGACCAGGTGCGCGAGATCGCCCAGTCCAAGCTCGAGGACCTCAACGCGAACGACGTCGAGGCCGCGTCGAAGATCATCGCGGGCACGGCCCGCTCGATGGGCATCACCGTCGAGGGCTGAGCACAGCGAACGCGGAGGTAGGACGAGCGCAGCGAGTCCTGCCGGAGCGTGAGCGGCGCTCGGCCCGAGCGAGAGTGCAGAGGGCTGAGCACAGCGAACGCGGAGGTAGGACGAGCGCAGCGAGTCCTGCCGGAGCGTGAGCGGCGCTCGGCCCGACCGGAGACGGAGCGGGCTGAGCGCCGTCTTGACACAGACGTCCGTCCACGACCGTGGGCGGCAGTGGCAGGGTCCGCGCGGACCGACGACCACGACTGCAGAAGGAGAAGCAGCATGGCAACGCGCAGCAAGGCGTACCGCAACGCCGAGGAGAAGATCGACCGCGAGCGTCTCTACGCTCCGCTCGAGGCCGTCCGTCTCGCCAAGGAGACGTCGACGGTCAAGTACGACGCGACCGTCGAGGTCGTCTTCCGCCTGGGTGTGGACCCGCGCAAGGCGGACCAGATGGTCCGCGGCACGGTGAACCTCCCGAACGGCACGGGCAAGACGGCCCGCGTCATCGTCTTCGCGAACGCGGCGAAGGCCGAGGAGGCCCGTGCGGCCGGTGCCGACGAGGTCGGCGGCGACGACCTGATCGAGAAGGTCGCCGGCGGCTACACGGACTTCGACGCCGCGGTCGCGACGCCGGACCTCATGGGCAAGGTCGGCCGCCTGGGCAAGGTGCTCGGCCCCCGCGGTCTGATGCCGAACCCGAAGACCGGCACGGTGACGATGGACGTGACGAAGGCCGTGTCCGACATCAAGGGCGGCAAGATCGAGTTCCGCGTCGACAAGCACGCGAACCTGCACTTCATCATCGGCAAGGTCTCGTTCGACGAGAAGCAGCTGGTGGAGAACTACGCGGCGGCGCTGGACGAGGTGCTGCGTCTCAAGCCGTCGTCCTCGAAGGGCCGCTACATCACGCGGGCCACGATGACGACGACGATGGGCCCCGGCATCCCGCTGGACCAGTCCAAGACGACGAAGCTCCTCGAGGACGACGCGGCCTGACGCCACCCGCGTCAGCGGCCGGTCCGCTCGCAGCACGAACGCCGACGGCGCGGTTCCCCGGACAGGGAGCCGCGCCGTCGCGTTCGTGCGTCCGACCCGCGTGTGCTGTGCGCCCCGCGGGGTGCGAGCGTCGCGTCGCCGCGCAAGAGCTGCGTTCCTGGACGCAGCCGTGGTGCACGGGCGCAGCGCTCCTCCTCAGGGGTGGTGGTGCAGTCCCGGCAGGTCGGGCAGGTGGTGCTCGCTGTGCGGGACGGCGTGCTCCGCGGCCTCCGTGCCGCTCAGCCCGAACGTCGTGACGGTCGCGACGGCGACGGCACCGACGAACAGGACGCCGAGCGAGGCCGCGCTGCCGAGGGCGGGGCGTGGCCTGCCCGCGCCGCCGTGAGGGGCTCCCGCGGGCGACGGGGACGACGCGGACGGGGGTGGAGCGTCCGCCGCCGGACCGGGCGCCGAGGACCGGGTCAGCACGCCGATCGTCCCGGCGCCGGCGAGCTGCAGCGCCGTCGCGGCCGTGACGGTGGGGCCGAGGGTCGTGCCGGGGGCGACGGCGAGCGCTGCCTGCGCCACGCTCCCGACGACGAGGGCCCCGACCGCGGCCCGGCCGAGGACGGCCGGACGGGGCGTGCGCGGCGCCGTGCCGGCGATCGTCGCGAGTGCGGCGGGGACCTCGACCAGCCCGAGCGCGAGCGCGAGGAGCCCGGCAGGCGCCGGGAACGTGCCTCGGACGAGACCGAGGTTGACGATCCCGGCGCCGAGCAGGCCGAACCCGAGCAGGACGCGCAGGACGGGAGGTGGTGGGCTCACGCGGTCGCGGTGCTCGCGCCGGTGCGCTTGTCCGCCGCGAGCCCGACGCCGAGGAGCAGGATCGCGCTCGCGAGGTGGAGCACGTTGTCCGCCCCGTTGAGCGCGATGATGTTGGCGGCCGTGCCGACGAGGAAGAGACCGAGGACGCCCACGAGCAGGTAGACGGCACCGATCGTCACGTTGACGGCCCTCGCCGCGCCGACGGAGCGCGAGGCGAGGAGCAGTGCGGCGCCGATGCCGAGGTGGACGATGTTGTGCAGCGGGTTCACCTCGAACACCAGGAGGTTGCGGCCCTCGGTCGCGGCGAACCCGACGCCGGACGTCACGACGAAGCCGGCGAGGCCCACCAGGAGGTAGACGGCGCCGAAGACGGCCGCGAGGAGGCGGTTCGGGGACGAGGTCATGGTGCATACCCACTTTCGACGGTCGCGCGCGGGTCCCTCCCGCGCGTCGCGAGTGGTTCGGAGCAGGCCCGACGGCGGATGGGTCGCCCGGCGGAAGGTCCTGGGACGGGTGTGGGAGCCTGCCCGCCGTTCCCCGAGGAGAAACTGGACGACGGCGGATGTATCAGGCGTGCCCGTGCGCCCTCCCGTCCAGTCGCACGGGTGCGTCCGACGCACCCGACCCCCCTGATCCGTCCACCCGAGGGAGAACGATGGTCCTGTTCCGGCGCGAGCCAGAGGGTGCGTGACCTGTGATGATGGTTGTCGAGCCCGGCGGCGACGCCCTAGACTCGGGCACCCCTGCGGAGCTTCCGCTGATGCCCGAGCAGACGAGCGTGCCAAGGACGGTGCCGCCGATGACCAGGACCACCGACGAGCTCGCGGACACCGGTCAACCCGAGTCGAGTCTCGCGACCGCGGTGCGTTCGCGCTCCTGGAGTACCGGGACGGCCGCAACGAGGCGCTCGCCGAGTTCGTGCGCGAGGCGACGCCCCTGCTGTGGCACACCGTGCGCGCCCAGGGCGTCGACCGTGAGCAGGCGGACGACGTCGTGCAGACCGTGTGGGTCGCCCTCGTGCGCAACGCGATGACGATCAAGGAGCCGCACGCGGTCCTGAAGTGGCTGCTCATCACGGCCAAGCGGGCCTCCTGGGAGGCGGTGCGCAAGCAGCGCGACGAGGCACGGCGCCGCACGGAGCTCCCCGACGACACGGACGAGGGTGTCCCGACCCTGCCGTCGAGCGACCCGACGCCCGACGTCGAGGTGCTCACCCACGAGCGCGACCGCGGCCTGTGGCGCGCTCTGAGCCGGCTGCCGGAACGATGTCAGACGCTGCTCAAGCTCGTCTCGCTCGCGGACCGGCCGGACTACAAGGCCATCTCGGCCGCCACGGGGATGCCCGTGGGCAGCATCGGCTCGACGCGCGGCCGCTGCCTCGCCAAGCTGCGCGACATCATCGACGTCCAGGGGGAATCGTGGGAAGCATCGTGAGCACCGAGCCCCGGCACAGCCCGGACGAGCCCCTCGACGGCGACGACGTCGCCCTGCTCGCCGACCTCGCGCGCATCGCCCAGGCGCTCGACCCCGTGCCCGACGGGCTGGTCGAGCGGTCGCTGTTCGCCGTGACGCTCGCCGGGCTCGAGGCGGAGGTCATGGAGCTCGAGTACGTGCGCGTGCCCCGGATGTCGGTCCGTGGGGAGGCGCCGCCGATCGAGGCGCGGACCATCACGTTCACGTCCGAGTCCGTGACGGTGATGATCTCGCTGTCGCCCGTGGAGGGCGGCCGCGTGCGCATCGACGGCTGGGCCGCGCCCGCGACGTCGCTGCGCGTCGAGCTGCACCGTCCCGGCTCCGTGACCGAGACGACGAGCGACCAGGACGGCCGGTTCGTCTTCGACGACGTCGACCGCGGTCCGGCGAGCCTCGTCGTGCGCCGCGCCGACGACGCCGGCTCCGCGGTGAGCACGCCCGTCGTCGAGCTGTAACGACCACCACCGTCGTGGGCGGGCCCCGGCCCGCCCACGACGTCGTCCGACGTCCGACCGTCCGCGCGGCGACGACTGCCGCGTGCGGCCGTGCCTCGAGGTGCTTCCACCACGCGATCGAGGACGGTCCCTGCCTTCGCAGCCTGAGGAGAGCATGTGAGCGAGACCCCGGAGATCCCTTCGACCCGTTCGGTGCGCGACGCCGCGGGCGGTCGACGCCCCGTCCGCCATCTCGACCCGGACCGTGTGCGCCGCAGCCCCGGTGCGTCCCGGGTCGAGCCGACCGCCTACGTGGCCGACCGTCTCATCGTCCGGGGGGCTCCTCCGGCCGAGCTCGCAGAGCTCGTCGCGCGCCAGGTCGGTGCCTCGGCCGCCGGCGGGGCGGACGCCGAGGTCGAGCTCCCGGCGTGGACGCCGGGCGACGAGCCCACGACGTGGCTCGACGGTGTGCGGAGGATCGCTGCCGACATGGGGTACCGGGTCGCCCTCGACGCACGGCTCGGTGCGCCCCGCCCCGGCGAGGACGACCCGTTCGGCTACGCGCTCCGGTTCGTCCCCGTCCGTTCGGACGACGTCGAGGTGGACACGTGGGAGGTGCTCGAGCGCATCGTGTCCGAGCTCCGGGAGCTGGCCGAGGACGACGGGGTCGACGCTCCGAGAGCGGGCCTCGACCACGTGCTGCGCGCGCAGCGGGCCCGCACGACCCCGCTGCCGTTCGTCCCGGTCGCCCGTCCGCGGTCGACGCCGCTGCCGGTGAGCGCGGTCGACGAGTACGGGATGCCCGGGTCCGGCGGGCTGGCGCCCGTCCGGCTCATCGCGCCGCCCCCGGTCCGCCGTCTCGCCGACGGGGCGAGCCCGTGGGTCACGGCGGACGGCGTGCGCCGTCCCGTGGTCGCCCTCGTGGACACGGGGGTCGGGACGCACCCCTGGTTCGGCGGGTACACGCCGGGCGAGCCGAGCGACGGACCGCACTCCGTCGTCGTGCGCGACGCCACGCTCGACGGGGCGCCGATCGGGACGTTCCCGGTGCCCGCGCTCGTCTCCGAGGACGCGGAGTACGGGGGCATGAGCAAGGACCCGCTCACCGGGCCGCTCGACCCGGTGGCGGGGCACGGCACGTTCATGGCGGGGATCGTGCACCAGCTCTGCCCGGACGCCACCATCCTCTCCGTCCGCGCTTCGGCGGTTCCGGGGACGTCCCCGAGTGGGAGGTGCTCCACACGCTCTGGCGGCTGCTGCGCTTCCACCGCCGCGGGCTGCAGGGCGAGGACGGCTACCACCCCGTGGACGTGGTGGTCCTCGCCATGGGGTACTACCACGAGCAGCCCGAGGACTACGGCTACGACGGTCCGCTCCGACGCGTGCTGCGCGCGCTGCGCAGGGCGGGTGTCGTGGTCGTCGTCGCGGCGGGCAACGACGGGACGACGCGGCCGATGTTCCCCGCCGCGTGGACCCCGCGGGTGGACCGGACGGCGGACGGCGCGGTGCCGCGGGAGCCCGAGGACCTCAAGCCGGACTACACGCCGATCCTCGCCGTCGGAGCGACGAACCCGGACGCCAGCGTCGCCGTCTTCAGCAACGACGGACCCTGGGTCACGACCGTCCGACCCGGCGCCGCCGTGGTGAGCACGATGCCGACGACGATCGACGGGCCGGTCACCCCGTCGGTGCGGCTCCCCGAACGGCTGGGCCCGGGGGTCCGTTCCTCCGTCGACCCCGACGACTTCCGCGGGGGGTTCGCGACCTGGAGCGGGACGTCGTTCTCGGCGCCGTACCTCGCCGCGCAGATCGCCGAGCAGGTCCTGCGGTCACGCACGGGGGAGCCGTCGTCGGACCCCGCCGGGCCCGACGACGCCGTCGCACGGCGCACGGCGGTCGCGTGGGATGCTGTTCGACGTGTGCCGGGACTGTACGCGCAGGGAGCCGCCTCCGAGTGATCCCTGTGAGGAGCCGGTCGGGTGAGCGACGACGTCCGTCGTGCGTTCGCCGACCGGCTCCGACGCGCGCAGGAGCTCAACGCCCTCGCCAAGGTGCGGGCCGCGTCCACCGAGTTCCGTCGCCTGACCGCCGAGGTCGAGCGGTGGGAGCGGCGCGGTGACGGCCCGACCGGGTGGTCCGCCGAGCTGCGCGTCCGCGCGCTGGTGGGGCGTGCGGCGTGCGTGTACGCGCTGACCGGGAGCATGGACGAGGGCAACCGGCTCCTCGACGAGGCCGGCGCGGTCGCGGACTCGGTCGGGCGGCCGCACCTCAAGGCGGTCGTCAGCGGCCAGCGTGGTGTGCTGCTCCTGCGGTCGGGCGACAGCCAGGCCGCGGTGCGGCCCCTGACGGCGGCCCTCGAGCAGGGTGATCCCGCGGACCACCGGGACGTCGCCGTGCTGCACCTCAACCGCGGCTCGGCCCTGGTCGACCTCGGGGCGCTCGACCCCGCGCTGCACGACTTCGAGATCGCGGCGCAGCACGCCCGCCAGCTCGGGAACGACTACTACGTGTCGTTCGCGATGCACAACATCGGCTTCGTCCACCAGCTCCAGGGCGACGTCCCGGCGGCGCTGCAGCGCATGGAGGAGTCCGTGCGGCTCCTCCCGGACGGCCCGGACGGCCTGGCTCTCGCGGGACGGGCCCGGGTCCTGTTCGACGTCGGCCTCCTGTCGGAGGCGGAGCGGATCCTGCAGGACGCCGAGGCCCTGCTCGTCGACGAGGGCCTGGGGCAGGAGCGTGCCGAGGCGGTGCTGGACCGTGCCCGCTGCATGGTCGGCCTCCGGCGTTTCGCGGAGGCGGTCGCGCTCGCCCGGAAGGCACGGCGCCTCTACACGCGCTCGGGCAACTCGACGTGGGCCCTGTACGCGCGGGTGGTCGAGCTCGAGGCCATGCTCGGGGCGGACCGGGCCGCCGCCACGGAGAAGGGAGCGAGCCGCCGACGTGCGGCGCGCGGGCTCGAGACCGCGCTCGCGGTCGCACGGGACGGAGATGCGCGCGGCGCCGTCGCGCGGTACGGGGTCGGCGTGCCGGCACGGTTGTACGCGGCGGAGTGGGCCCTGCTCGGCGGCGCTCACGAGGAGGCGGACCGCATCCTGCGCGAGGTGCCCCGACTGCGGCCCTGGGCCCCGTTCCCGGTGCGCGTCCAGCGCGAGGCCGTGCGCGCCCAGCTCGCCTTCGCGCGCGAGGACCGACGTGGTGGGGTCCGCGCCGTACGCGGCGGCCAGCGCGCGATCGCGGAGTACCGGGAACGGCTCGGCTCGGTCGACGCGGTGACGGCCGCGGCCGTCCACGCCGTCCGGCTCGGCAACGTCGACGTCGAGTCGGCGCTGGGGACCGGCCGTCCGGCCGCGGTCTTCGACGCGGTCGAGCGGGGGAGGGCGGCCTTCGCCGGGTCGGGGCGGGTGCGGCCTCCCTCGGACCCCGAGCTCGCGCGACTGCTCACGGCGGCACGTCGGGAGATCGAGGCGGCCCGCGACGTCGGCGCGACCGACGACCGGGACCAGCTCCTGCGCCGTCAGCAGCACCTGCGGGAGGCGCGGCGCATGCAGGACGAGGCGCGCCGCCGGTCGTGGCAGCACGCGGGCGGGGCCGCGACGCCGACGCCCGCCACGGAACGGTCCCTGCGGGGTGCGCTGGAGGCACGGGGAACCGAGTGCGTCGTCGCCAACCTCGTCGTGCACGGCGGGGAGGTGGCCGCGGTGCGGGTGTCCGCCTCCGGGTCGAGGCTGCTCCGGCTGGCACCGTTCGAGCGCGTCGCGGAGAACGTCCGGCGTGCGCGTGCCGACTTCGCGGTGCTGTCCAACGCGCTCATCCCGGTCCCGATGCGCGACGCCGCGGTCGCGTCGCTGCGGCGGACGCTCGCCTGGTTCGACGACGCGCTCGTCGCGCCGCTCCACGCCGCGGGCGACCTGCACGTCGCCGCGCGCGACCTCCTGCTCGCCGTGCCGTGGGCGGCGCTGCCGTCGCGGCGGGGGCGCCGCACCTGGGCCAACTCCTGGGTCGACCTGCTGCGCGGGGAGCCGGCCCGCCGCACCGACCACGCGCTCGTCGTCGCCGGCCCCGACCTGCGGTTCGCCGGGGCGGAGGCCAAGCTCGTCTCCTCGGTCTGGGACAGCGCTACGACCCTGACGGGCCTGGAGGCCACCTGCGCCTCGGTCGTCGAGGGGTTCGAGGGGGCGGGAGTCGTCCACGTCGCCGCGCACGGCACGCACGAGCCGGACAACCCGCTCTTCTCGTCGCTGCGCCTCGCTGACGGGCCGCTGTTCGCCCACGAGCTCGACGGCATCGACCTGCGGGGCGTCGTGGTGGTGCTGTCGGCGTGCGAGGTCGGGCTCTCGACGCCGCGGATCGGCGGGGAGTCGCTCGGCCTGACGAGCGTCCTCCTCCGGCTCGGGGCACGCGCCGTCGTCGCGAGCGTCGCCCCGCTGCGCGACGACGTCGCCGCGCGCGTCATGCCCGCGCTGCACGCGGAGCTGCGCGCGGGCGCCATGCCCGGCGCCGCGCTAGCGCGCGCGGTCGCGGACGAGCCGGAGCCCGTCCCCCTCGTCTGCTTCGGCCCGCTCGTCGTCTGAGCCGGGCCGAGCGACGGGGGCGGTTTGGACCACCCGCCGTCGTCCCGTACGATGATCGACGTACCCAAGACCGCCGGTCGTCCCGCGCTGCCCGCAGATCCTCTGCGTCACGCACGAGACCGAAGTCCCGCCACGAGGCGGAGGCCAGCGCAGGTAGCGAACCGACGGACGTGCGTCCGGCCCCGTGCCGCCTCACGACTGCGAGCCCCGCGCCTGCGCGGGGCTCTTTCTCGTTCCGGGGCCCACGCCGGTGGTACCACCACCGGAAGGATTGCCATGCGAGGCCGGACAAGGCAGCCGCAGTCGCCGAGATCTCGGACAAGTTCCGCGACTCGAACGCTGCTGTGCTGACCGAGTACCGCGGGCTCACCGTCGCGCAGCTCAAGCAGCTGCGTCGGTCGCTCAGCGGCAACGCAACCTACGCCGTGGTGAAGAACACGCTGACCGCCATCGCGGCCAAGGAGGCCGGTGTCGAGGGACTCGACGCCGACCTGCAGGGCCCGTCGGCGATCGCCTTCGTCACCGGGGACCCGGTCGAGGCGGCCAAGGGTCTGCGTGACTTCGCCAAGGCGAACCCCGCGCTGGTCATCAAGGGCGGTGTCCTCGACGGGCGCCCCCTGACCGCCGCGGAGGTCACGAAGCTCGCGGACCTCGAGTCCCGCGAGGTCCTGCTGGCCAAGGCGGCCGGCGCGATGAAGGCGAAGCTGTTCCAGGCCGCGTACGTCTTCACCGCGAACACCGCCCAGGCCGCCCGCGTCATCGATGCCCTGCGTCAGAAGCAGGAATCGGAGGGCGCTGCCGCCTGATCCACGCTCCGGCACTCCCGTGCCGCAGCACCGATCACCGCAGCGCAAGCACACACCCCGCTTCTGGCAGGCCCGCACGGGCCGCTGCCGAGCACCGACCGAAAGGAACGCCATCATGGCGAAGCTCAGCACCGACGAGCTCATCGAGCAGTTCAAGGGCCTCACCCTCATCGAGCTCAACGAGTTCGTGAAGGCCTTCGAGGAGACCTTCGAGGTCACCGCCGCCGCCCCCGCCGCCGTCGCGGTCGCCCCCGCCGCGGGTGCGCCGGTGGCGAGGCCCCGGCCGAGGAGGAGAAGGACGAGTTCGACGTCATCCTCGAGGCCGCCGGCGACAAGAAGATCCAGGTCATCAAGGAGGTGCGCGCGCTCACGTCCCTCGGCCTGAAGGAGGCCAAGGACCTCGTGGACGGCGCCCCGAAGCCGGTCCTGGAGGGCGCGAACAAGGAGACGGCCGAGAAGGCCAAGGCTGCCCTCGAGGGCGCCGGCGCCACGGTCACCCTCAAGTGATCTCGCCGGTCCCGTCCTGACGGGACCGGTCGTCACGCCGCACGAGCCCGCACCCCCCGGGGTGCGGGCCTCGTCGTGCGCGGGGCGTGGAGGCGTCGTGGTGGTCGCACGGCGGTCGTGTGCGCGCCCGGCTTCACGGAACCGGGTGGCGTGTGCCACCATGTGCGGGTCGGCGATGCAGGACAGCGGCGCCGGCGGTGCGGCCGGGCAGCAACGTCCGGTCGGGCAGAGGGGCGACGAGGCCCCGCGCACGAGTACCGGTCAGGCGTCTGGCGACGTCGGACGAGGCCGGGGAGCGGGCGCGCCGTCGGTGTGGACGGACGCGCTCCGAGGGGGTATGCTAACGCTTTGCGCTGTCCTGTGCCCCCGATCTCAGATACCCCCGACCTCCTGCGACGTACGTGCGCGTCCGCGAGATGTCGTGGCGGCGGTGATCGTGACCAGCCTGGCGGTGCAGCGTTCTTTCGATCTGCAGGGAAGGACCCCTCTTGGCTGCCTCGCGCACCCCTTCTGCTCCGTCCGCCGACGCCATCGCGAACCGCACCGCGTCGCGCCGCGTCTCCTTCGCCAAGATCCACGAGCCCCTCGAGGTCCCCGACCTCCTGGGCCTCCAGACCGAGAGCTTCGACTGGCTCCTCGGGAACGAGGCGTGGCAGGCGCGCGTCGCCGCGGCGAGCGCCGCCGGCCGTGAGGACGTCCCCGCGACGTCCGGTCTCGAGGAGATCTTCGAGGAGATCTCGCCGATCGAGGACTTCGGGTCCTCCATGTCGCTCTCCTTCTCCAACCACCGCTTCGAGCCGCCGAAGTACACCGCGGACGAGTGCAAGGAGAAGGACTTCACCTACGCCGCGCCGCTCTTCGTCACGGCCGAGTTCGTCAACTACAACACCGGCGAGATCAAGAGCCAGACGGTCTTCATGGGCGACTTCCCGCTCATGACCGAGCGCGGCACCTTCATCATCAACGGCACCGAGCGCGTGGTCGTCTCGCAGCTCGTCCGGTCGCCCGGCGTGTACTTCGAGCGTGCGGCCGACAAGACGAGCGACAAGGACATCTTCTCCGCGAAGATCATCCCGTCCCGCGGCGCGTGGCTCGAGTTCGAGATCGACAAGCGCGACGCCGTCGGCGTGCGCGTCGACCGCAAGCGCAAGCAGTCCGTCACGGTGCTCCTCAAGGCGCTCGGCCTGTCCGAGTCCGAGATCCGTGAGCAGTTCGCCGACTTCCCGTCCGTGCTCGACACGCTCGAGAAGGACCACGTCCACACGCAGGACGAGGCGCTCGTCGACCTGTACCGCAAGATCCGCCCGGGCGAGCCGCCGACCGTCGAGGCCGGCCGCGCCCTGCTCGAGAACTTCTACTTCAACCCCAAGCGCTACGACCTCGCCAAGGTCGGCCGCTACAAGGCGAACAAGAAGCTCGGCATCGACGCGCCGCTGACCGACTCGACGCTGTCGGTCTCCGACGTCGTCGCGACGATCAAGTACCTCGCGGCCCTGCACGCCGACCACGCGAGCATCCCGGGCAGCCGCGGCGGCGAGACCGTGGACGTGCGCGTCGAGACCGACGACATCGACCACTTCGGCAACCGTCGCATCCGCGCCGTGGGCGAGCTCATCCAGAACCAGGTCCGCACCGGCCTGTCCCGGATGGAGCGCGTCGTGCGCGAGCGCATGACGACGCAGGACGTCGAGGCGATCACGCCGCAGACGCTCATCAACATCCGCCCGGTGGTCGCGTCGATCCGCGAGTTCTTCGGCACGTCGCAGCTCTCGCAGTTCATGGACCAGAACAACCCGCTCGCCGGCCTGACGCACAAGCGTCGCCTGTCGGCGCTCGGCCCGGGTGGTCTGTCCCGCGACCGCGCGGGCATGGAGGTCCGCGACGTCCACCCGTCGCACTACGGCCGCATGTGCCCGATCGAGACCCCTGAGGGTCCGAACATCGGCCTCATCGGCTCGCTCGCGTCGTACGGCCGCATCAACCCGTTCGGGTTCATCGAGACGCCGTACCGCAAGGTCACGGACGGCAAGGTCACGGACGAGGTCGTGTACCTGACGGCCGACGACGAGGACCGCCACATCATCGCCCAGGCGAACCAGGTGCTGAACGCCGACGGCTCCTTCGCGGACGAGCGCGTGCTCGTGCGCACCAAGGGCGGCGAGGTCGAGATCGTGCCCGGCGGGCAGGTCGACTACATGGACGTCTCGCCGCGCCAGATGGTGTCGGTCGCCACGGCGCTCATCCCGTTCCTCGAGCACGACGACGCCAACCGCGCGCTCATGGGCGCGAACATGCAGCGCCAGGCCGTGCCGCTGGTGCGCTCGGAGGCCCCGCTCGTCGGGACCGGCATGGAGTGGCGCGCCGCGGTCGACGCGGGCGACGTCATCGTCGCGACGAAGCCCGGTGTCGTCACCGAGGTCTCCGCGGACCTCATCGTCGTCGCGAACGACGACGCGACCACGTCGAGCTACCGCGCCGCGAAGTTCCGCCGCTCGAACCAGGGCACGAGCTACAACCAGCGCGTGCTCGTCGACGAGGGCCAGCGCGTCGAGGTCGGCTCCGTCCTCGCGGACGGCCCGGCGACGGACGAGGGCGAGCTCGCGCTCGGCCGCAACCTCCTCGTGGCGTTCATGTCGTGGGAGGGCCACAACTACGAGGACGCGATCATCCTCAGCCAGCGCCTCGTGCAGGACGACGTGCTCTCGTCGATCCACATCGAGGAGCACGAGGTCGACGCGCGCGACACCAAGCTCGGCCCGGAGGAGATCACGCGGGACATCCCGAACGTCTCCGAGGACGTGCTCGCGGACCTCGACGAGCGCGGCATCATCCGCATCGGTGCCGAGGTCGGCGCAGGCGACGTCCTGGTCGGCAAGGTCACCCCGAAGGGCGAGACCGAGCTGACGCCGGAGGAGCGCCTGCTCCGCGCCATCTTCGGCGAGAAGCGCGCGAGGTGCGCGACACCTCGCTCAAGGTGCCCCATGGCGAGTCCGGCACGGTCATCGGCGTGCGCGAGTTCAACCGCGAGGACGGCGACGAGCTGCCGGCCGGCGTGAACCAGCTCGTGCGCGTCTACATCGCGCAGCGCCGCAAGATCACCGACGGCGACAAGCTCGCCGGTCGTCACGGCAACAAGGGCGTCATCTCGAAGATCCTGCCCGTCGAGGACATGCCGTTCCTCGAGGACGGCACGCCGGTCGACGTCGTCCTCAACCCGCTCGGCGTCCCCGGGCGCATGAACGTGGGCCAGGTCCTCGAGACCCACCTCGGGTGGATCGCGAAGCAGGGCTGGGACATCACGCTCGCCGACGGCGAGGACCTCGCCTGGAAGGAGAACGTCCCCGAGATCGCGGCGTCCTCCGAGCCGGGCCGCCCGGTCGCGACGCCGGTCTTCGACGGCGTCCAGGAGGACGCGCTGACGGGCCTGCTCTCCTCGACCGTCCCGAACCGCGACGGCGACCGCATGGTCGGCGGCGACGGCAAGGCGCGCCTGTTCGACGGGCGCTCGGGCGAGCCGTTCCCGGACCCGGTGTCGGTCGGCTACATGTACATCCTCAAGCTCCACCACCTGGTCGACGACAAGATCCACGCGCGCTCGACCGGCCCGTACTCGATGATCACGCAGCAGCCGCTGGGTGGTAAGGCGCAGTTCGGCGGTCAGCGCTTCGGCGAGATGGAGGTGTGGGCCCTCGAGGCGTACGGCGCCGCGTACACGCTCCAGGAGCTCCTGACGATCAAGTCGGACGACGTCCCCGGACGCGTCAAGGTCTACGAGGCGATCGTCAAGGGCGAGAACATCCCCGACTCGGGCATCCCGGAGTCCTTCAAGGTGCTCCTCAAGGAGATGCAGTCGCTGTGCCTGAACGTCGAGGTGCTCTCGAGCGACGGCGTCCAGATCGAGATGCGGGAGTCCGACGACGACGTGTACCGCGCCGCGGAGGAGCTCGGCATCGACCTCTCCCGGCGTCCGAACGCCGCCGCGAGCGTCGACGAGATCTGATCTCGGGCCGGCGGGGGCGGTGCCCCGGTCCACGACCGCGCACCGTCCCCGCCCCGCCCGCACCCACCCCGTCTTCAACCGTTTTATGGCGTCGGTCCCGGCCTCCGGCCGCGGACCGGCAGACGAAGGAAGTAGGACATCTTGCTCGACGTCAACGTCTTCGACGAGCTGCGCATCGGCCTGGCCACGGCCGACGACATCCGTGCCTGGTCGCACGGTGAGGTGAAGAAGCCCGAGACCATCAACTACCGCACCCTCAAGCCCGAGAAGGACGGCCTCTTCTGCGAGAAGATCTTCGGCCCCACCCGGGACTGGGAGTGCTACTGCGGCAAGTACAAGCGCGTGCGCTTCAAGGGCATCATCTGCGAGCGCTGCGGCGTCGAGGTGACGCGCTCGAAGGTGCGCCGTGAGCGCATGGGCCACATCGAGCTCGCCGCGCCGGTCACGCACATCTGGTTCTTCAAGGGCGTGCCCTCGCGCCTCGGCTACCTGCTCGACCTCGCCCCGAGGACCTGGAGAAGGTCATCTACTTCGCGGCGTACATGATCACGTCGGTCGACGACGAGGGTCGCCAGGAGGACCTGCCCAACCTCCAGAACGAGATCGACCTGGAGAAGAAGGAGATCGCGGACCGCCGCGACAACGACATCACGCCCGCGCGCAGAAGCTCGAGGCCGACCTGGCCGAGCTCGAGGCCGAGGGTGCCAAGGCCGACGCGCGCCGCAAGGTGCGCGACTCCGCCGAGCGCGAGATGGCCTCGCTGCGCAAGCGTGCCGACGCCGAGCTCGACCGCCTCGAGCAGGTCTGGGACCGCTTCAAGAACCTCAAGGTCGCCGACCTCGAGGGCGACGAGATGCTGTACCGCGCCCTGCAGGACCGCTACGGCACGTACTTCGAGGGCTCGATGGGCGCCGCGGCGATCCAGAAGCGCCTCGAGAACTTCGACCTGGAGGCCGAGGCCGAGTCGCTGCGCGAGACGATCCGCACGGGCAAGGGGCAGCGCAAGACGCGTGCGCTCAAGCGCCTCAAGGTCGTCAACGCGTTCCTCACGACGACGAACTCGCCGACGGGCATGGTGCTCGACGCCGTCCCGGTCATCCCGCCGGACCTGCGCCCGATGGTGCAGCTCGACGGTGGCCGCTTCGCGACGAGCGACCTCAACGACCTGTACCGCCGCGTGATCAACCGGAACAACCGCCTCAAGCGTCTGCTCGACCTCGGGGCGCCGGAGATCATCGTCAACAACGAGAAGCGGATGCTGCAGGAGGCCGTCGACTCGCTGTTCGACAACGGCCGCCGCGGCCGCCCGGTCACCGGGCCGGGCAACCGACCGCTGAAGTCCATCTCGGACATGCTCAAGGGCAAGCAGGGCCGGTTCCGCCAGAACCTGCTCGGCAAGCGCGTCGACTACTCGGGCCGTTCGGTCATCGTCGTCGGCCCGCAGCTCAAGCTGCACCAGTGCGGTCTGCCCAAGCAGATGGCGCTCGAGCTGTTCAAGCCGTTCGTCATGAAGCGGCTCGTGGACCTCAACCACGCGCAGAACATCAAGAGCGCCAAGCGCATGGTCGAGCGCGCGCGCCCGGTCGTGTGGGACGTGCTCGAGGAGGTCATCACCGAGCACCCCGTGCTGCTCAACCGCGCGCCCACGCTGCACCGCCTGGGCATCCAGGCGTTCGAGCCGCAGCTCGTCGAGGGCAAGGCGATCCACCTGCACCCGCTCGTGTGCGCCGCGTTCAACGCGGACTTCGACGGCGACCAGATGGCCGTGCACCTGCCCCTGAGCGCCGAGGCGCAGGCCGAGGCCCGCATCCTCATGCTCTCGAGCAACAACATCCTCAAGCCGTCGGACGGCCGCCCGGTGACCATGCCCTCGCAGGACATGATCATCGGTCTGTACCACCTGACGAGCGACAAGTCCGAGACCGAGGGCGAGGGTCGTGCGTTCGGGTCCGTGGCCGAGGCGATCATGGCCTTCGACCAGGGCACCCTCGACCTCAACGCGCCGGTCAAGATCCGCATGACGGACCTCGTGCCGCCGGTGTCGGGCTTCGAGGCGCCGAGGGCTGGGAGCCCGGTCAGCCGATCCTGTTCGACACGACGCTCGGCCGCGCGCTGTTCAACGAGACGCTGCCGGTCGACTACCCGTACGTGAACTCGGTGGTCGACAAGAAGCGCCTCTCGGCGATCGTCAACGAGCTCGCGGAGCGGTACCCGAAGGTCGAGGTCGCGGCGTCGCTCGACGCGCTCAAGGCGGCCGGCTTCCGCTGGGCGACCCGCTCGGGCGTCACGATCGCGATCTCGGACGTCGCCACGCCGGCGGCCAAGAGCGAGATCCTCGAGCAGCACGAGGAGCGCGCGCTCAAGGTCCAGCAGCAGTACGACCGCGGTCTGATCACGGACGACGAGCGCCGTCAGGAGCTCATCGAGATCTGGACCCAGGCGACGGACAAGGTCGCGTCGGTCATGCGGGAGAACCTCGAGGCGAACGACCGCAACACGGTCTACCGCATGGTCGGCTCGGCGCCGTGGCAACTGGATGCAGGTCCGCCAGATCGCCGGTATGCGCGGTCTCGTGGCGAACCCGAAGGGCGAGATCATCCCGCGCCCGATCAAGTCCAACTACCGCGAGGGCCTGTCTGTCCTCGAGTACTTCATCGCGACGCACGGCGCCCGCAAGGGTCTGGCGGACACCGCGCTGCGGACCGCCGACTCGGGCTACCTCACGCGTCGTCTCGTGGACGTGTCGCAGGACGTCATCATCCGCGAGGAGGACTGCGGGACGGAGCGCGGCCTGACCCTGCCGATCGCGGAGGAGCTCGCGGGCATCCTCGTCCGCCACCCCAAGGTGGAGACGAGCGTGTACTCGCGCACCCTCGCGGCCGACCTGGTCGACGCCGACGGCAACGTCATCGCGGCGGCGGGCGACGACGCGGGCGACGTCCTCATCGACGCCGCCGTCACGGCGGGCGTGCGCGAGGCGAAGGTCCGTTCCGTGCTCACGTGCGAGTCGCGCGTCGGGACGTGCGCGAAGTGCTACGGCCGTTCGCTCGCGACGGGCAAGCTCGTCGACATCGGCGAGGCCGTGGGCATCATCGCGGCCCAGTCGATCGGCGAGCCGGGCACGCAGCTGACGATGCGTACCTTCCACACCGGTGGTGTGGCGTCGGCCGACGACATCACGCAGGGTCTGCCGCGTGTCACGGAGCTCTTCGAGGCCCGCACCCCCAAGGGTGAGGCGCCCATCGCGGAGTTCCCGGGCCGCATCACGATCGACGACAGCGAGCGCTCGCGCCGTCTGGTGCTCACGCCGGACGACGGCTCCGAGGAGATCGCCTACCCGGTGACCAAGCGTGCGCGCCTGCTCGTGCAGGACGGCGACCACGTGGGCGTCGGCACGCAGCTGGTGCAGGGTGCGGTGGACCCGAAGAAGGTCCTGCGCATCCTCGGCCCGCGCGCACGCAGAAGCACCTGGTGGACGAGGTCCAGGAGGTCTACCGCTCGCAGGGCGTGGACATCCACGACAAGCACATCGAGGTCATCGTGCGCCAGATGCTGCGCCGCGTGACCGTGCTGGACTCCGGCGACTCCCACCTCCTGCCGGGCGAGCTCGCCGAGCGTGGCCGGTTCGAGGACGCGAACCGCCGGGCCGTGGCGGAGGGTGGCCAGCCGGCCTCCGGCCGTCCCGAGCTCATGGGCATCACCAAGGCGTCGCTCGCCACCGACTCGTGGCTCTCGGCCGCCTCCTTCCAGGAGACGACCCGCGTGCTCACCGAGGCGGCGATGAGCGGTCGTCGTGACCCGCTGCTCGGCCTCAAGGAGAACGTCATCATCGGTAAGCTCATCCCGGCCGGTACGGGTCTGCCCCGCTACCGCAACGTCGAGGTCGAGCCCACCGAGCAGGCGAAGACCGAGCTCTACCCGAGCTTCGGCTACGACGAGATCGACTTCCCGGCGCTCGGCATGGGCTCCGGCGAGGCGATCCCGCTCGAGGACCTGGACTTCGGCGACTACCGCTGACGTCCGCACCTCGGTGCGCACCTGACGGGTGCCCGACGACGCAGGCTCGCCCTGCGGACGTCGGGCACCCGTCCGCGTCAGGGGACCTGCACCTTTGACTACCCCGGACGCGGCAGGTAGCCTGGTAAACCGTGCCCGCGCCGTCGGGCCCTCTGTGATGTTCCTCGCGGCTCGCGCCCGCGTCGATGCCTCGCCTCGACGCACACCGCGCCGCACTGGTGATCTCCGGACGGGTCGATGTGAGTGCGCGAGCACTCCGGACCCCGTCCGTCCCGCGCCCGGCGCTCGACGGCCGGCCCGGACCATCGAGCCGGTGGTAGGTGGCTGCGTGCGACGCACAGCGTTGCGGGCGCCGCGTGCGATCGGCGCCCGAAGCCAGCACGACCACAGGCCGGGGATCGCCCCGGCGCAGCTCGAGAAGACACGGAGACGTAGTGCCTACGATCCAGCAGCTCGTCCGCAAGGGGCGGACCTCGAAGGTGGGGAAGTCCAAGACCCCCGCCCTCAAGGGCTCCCCGCAGCGGCGCGGTGTGTGCACGCGCGTGTACACCACCACCCCGAAGAAGCCGAACTCCGCGCTGCGCAAGGTCGCTCGCGTGAAGCTCTCCTCCCAGGTCGAGGTCACGGCCTACATCCCCGGCGTCGGCCACAACCTCCAGGAGCACTCCATCGTGCTCGTGCGCGGCGGTCGTGTGAAGGACCTCCCCGGTGTGCGCTACAAGATCGTGCGCGGCGCGCTCGACACGCAGGGCGTGAAGAACCGCAAGCAGGCCCGCAGCCGCTACGGCGCCAAGAAGGAGAAGAGCTGATGCCTCGCAAGGGCCCGGCCCCGAAGCGGCCGCTCATCGTCGACCCGGTCTACGGGTCGCCCGTCGTCACCCAGCTCATCAACAAGGTGCTGCTCGACGGCAAGAAGTCGACCGCCGAGTCGATCGTCTACGGCGCCCTCGAGGGCGTCCGGTCGAAGACCGACGGTGACCCCGTCGTCGTCCTCAAGCGCGCGCTCGAGAACGTGCGCCCCGCGCTCGAGGTCCGCTCGCGCCGCGTCGGTGGCGCCACCTACCAGGTCCCGGTCGAGGTCCGCCCCGCGCGCGCCACGACCCTCGCGCTGCGCTGGCTCACGGACTACTCGCGCGCCCGCCGCGAGAAGACCATGACCGAGCGCCTCATGAACGAGATCCTCGACGCCAGCAACGGCCTCGGCGCCGCGGTCAAGCGTCGCGAGGACATGCACAAGATGGCGGAGTCCAACAAGGCCTTCGCCCACTACCGCTGGTAGTCCGCCCGACCGGCCCCGTGGACGCACGTCCCCGGGGCCGTCGGCGGGTCCCCGGCCGGCCAGCCCGGTCCGAGCAGCGCCTCCGACTCAACCCACCTAGCGAGGGAAACAGACCGTGGCACTTGACGTGCTGACCGACCTGAACAAGGTCCGCAACATCGGCATCATGGCCCACATCGATGCCGGGAAGACCACGACCACCGAGCGCATCCTGTTCTACACGGGTGTGAACTACAAGATCGGTGAGACGCACGACGGCGCGTCGACGATGGACTGGATGGAGCAGGAGCAGGAGCGCGGCATCACCATCACGTCGGCCGCGACGACCTGCTACTGGAAGAACAACCAGATCAACATCATCGACACGCCCGGCCACGTCGACTTCACGGTCGAGGTCGAGCGCTCCCTGCGCGTGCTCGACGGCGCCGTCGCCGTCTTCGACGGCAAGGAGGGCGTGGAGCCGCAGTCGGAGACGGTGTGGCGCCAGGCGGACAAGTACAACGTCCCGCGCATCTGCTTCGTCAACAAGATGGACAAGCTCGGTGCGGACTTCTACTTCACCGTGAAGACCATCGTCGAGCGCCTCAAGGCGAAGCCGCTGGTCATCCAGCTGCCGATCGGCTCGGAGAACGACTTCACCGGCGTCGTCGACCTGCTCGAGATGAAGGCGCTGGTCTGGCACGGCGAGACCAAGCTCGGCGAGGCGTACGACACCGAGGAGATCCCGGCCGACCTCGTCGAGAGCGCGGAGCAGTACCGCAACGAGCTGCTCGAGGCCGTCGCCGAGGCGGACGAGGAGCTGCTCGAGAAGTACCTCGGTGGCGAGGAGCTGACGATCGCGGAGATCAAGTCCGGCATCCGCAAGCTCGTCATCGCCGGCGAGGCGTTCCCGGTGCTCTGCGGCTCCGCGTTCAAGAACAAGGGCGTGCAGCCCATGCTCGACGCGGTCATCGACTACCTGCCGTCGCCGCTCGACGTCCCCGCGATCGAGGGCCACGACGTCAAGGACGAGGAGAAGGTCGTCGAGCGTCACCCCGACGCCAACGAGCCGTTCTCCGCGCTGGCGTTCAAGGTCGCCTCGCACCCGTTCTTCGGCAAGCTCACCTACGTCCGCGTCTACTCGGGCAAGGTCGAGCAGGGCGCCCAGGTGCTCAACTCGACGAAGAACAAGAAGGAGCGCATCGGGAAGCTCTTCCAGATGCACTCCAACAAGGAGAACCCGGTCCCCGACGCCACCGCGGGTCACATCTACGCGTTCATCGGTCTCAAGGACGTCACGACCGGTGACACGCTCACCGACCCGGCGAACCCGGTGATCCTCGAGTCGATGACGTTCCCCGAGCCCGTCATCGACGTCGCGATCGAGCCGAAGACGAAGGCGGACCAGGAGAAGCTCTCCACGGCGATCCAGAAGCTCGCCGAGGAGGACCCGACGTTCCGCGTCAAGCTGGACGACGAGACCGGCCAGACCGTCATCGGCGGTATGGGCGAGCTGCACCTCGACATCCTCGTGGACCGCATGCGTCGCGAGTTCAAGGTCGAGGCGAACGTCGGCAAGCCGCAGGTCGCGTACCGCGAGACGATCCGTCGCAAGGCGGAGAAGATCGACTACACGCACAAGAAGCAGACCGGTGGGTCCGGGCAGTTCGCGAAGGTCCAGGTGACCTTCGAGCCGCTCGACACCAGCGAGAACGAGCTCTACGAGTTCGAGAACGCCGTCACCGGTGGTCGCATCCCGCGCGAGTACATCCCGAGCGTCGACGCCGGCATCCAGTCCGCGATGGAGCTCGGCGTGCTCGCCGGCTTCCCGCTGGTCGGGGTGAAGGCGACGCTGCTCGACGGCGCCTACCACGAGGTCGACTCCTCGGAGATGGCGTTCAAGATCGCCGGCTCGATGGTCCTCAAGGAGGGCGTCAAGCGGGCGGACCCGGTTCTGCTGGAGCCGGTGATGGCGGTCGAGGTGCGCACGCCCGAGGAGTACATGGGCGACGTCATCGGCGACATCAACTCACGTCGTGGAATGATCCAGTCCATGGAGGACGCGACGGGTGTGAAGGTCGTCCGGGCGCAAGTACCGTTGTCAGAGATGTTCGGGTACATCGGTGACCTCCGGTCCAAGACGCAGGGTCGCGCCGTGTACTCGATGCAGTTCGACAGCTACGCCGAGGTTCCTCGGAACGTTGCCGACGAGATCATCAAGAAGACCCGGGGCGAGTGAGTCCCCACAGGTCGAAGACCCGCACAACCATCAACCTGTAGGCAACCGCAACGCCCCGCGGATGTAGGATCTCTCGGTCGACATTCGCAACGTTCGGCACATCTACCCAAGTCCCAGGAGGACCCCAGTGGCTAAGGCCAAGTTCGAGCGGACCAAGCCGCACGTCAACATCGGCACCATCGGTCACGTCGACCACGGTAAGACGACGCTGACGGCGGCGATCTCGAAGACGCTCGCGGACAAGTACCCGGACCTGCCGGCGAACGTGCAGCGCAACTTCGACGAGATCGACGCGGCTCCCGAGGAGAAGCAGCGCGGTATCACGATCAACATCGCGCACATCGAGTACGAGACGCCGAAGCGTCACTACGCGCACGTCGACGCTCCTGGTCACGCCGACTACATCAAGAACATGATCACCGGTGCCGCCCAGATGGACGGCGCGATCCTCGTGGTCGCCGCGACCGACGGTCCGATGGCGCAGACGCGTGAGCACGTGCTCCTCGCCCGCCAGGTCGGCGTGCCCTACCTGCTGGTCGCGCTCAACAAGGCGGACATGGTCGAGGACGAGGAGATCCTCGAGCTCGTCGAGATGGAGGTGCGCGAGCTCCTCTCCTCGCAGGAGTTCGACGGCGACAACGCGCCGGTCGTGCGCGTGTCGGGCCTCAAGGCGCTCGAGGGCGACCCCGAGTGGACCGCCAAGGTCATCGAGCTCATGGAGGCCGTCGACGAGAACGTGCCGGAGCCGCAGCGCGAGCTCGACAAGCCGTTCCTCATGCCCGTCGAGGACGTCTTCACGATCACCGGTCGTGGCACCGTCGTCACCGGCAAGGTCGAGCGTGGCACGCTGGACCTCAACTCGGACGTCGAGATCGTCGGCATCCGCGCGCCCCAGAAGACCACGGTCACGGGCATCGAGACGTTCCACAAGCAGATGGACCAGGCCCAGGCCGGCGACAACACCGGTCTGCTCCTGCGCGGCATCAAGCGCGAGGACGTCGAGCGCGGCCAGGTCGTCGTGAAGCCGGGTTCGATCACGCCGCACACCAACTTCGAGGCGCAGGTCTACATCCTGGGCAAGGACGAGGGCGGCCGTCACAACCCGTTCTACTCGAACTACCGTCCGCAGTTCTACTTCCGCACGACGGACGTCACCGGCGTCATCACGCTGCCCGAGGGCACCGAGATGGTCATGCCCGGCGACAACACCGAGATGACGGTCGAGCTGATCCAGCCGATCGCCATGGAGGAGGGCCTCGGCTTCGCCATCCGTGAGGGTGGCCGCACCGTGGGCTCCGGCCGCGTCACCAAGATCCTCAAGTGATCTGACGCTGCCCGTCGGCAGCGAGCTGCGAGGGCCCGGTACCGTCAGGTGCCGGGCCCTCGTGCGTCCGGTGCGGGGGGCGGGGGAGGAGTCGCCGGGTCCCGACTTGGACTCCTGCGCGCCCGTGTGGCAGACTGTTCAGGTTGCCTGATACGGGCGCGCTCTTTCACGTGTCGAACAGTGTGTTGAACCGGTCCTCGCGGCGCGAGGACGGACACCGGGTCCCTTACGGCCCGGGTCTGCGGGTTGAGCTCTCTGTCGACACGGATCGAGCACCCCGCGGGACGCACGTTCCGAGCAGGCTCGACAAACGTTGTGGCCACGCTGCAGCGCCGTGCGCGAGCACGGTGCGCGGCGGTTCACATATCCAACGGCCCCGCGCCTTCCCGGCGTGTGCGCCAGGTGCGTCGCGACTACGCGACACGCCCGAGCGCGGGGGTCGGACAGCTAGCGGTTCGAGAGAGAGAGTCAGACGACGCCATGGCGGGACAGAAGATCCGCATCCGGCTCAAGTCCTACGACCACGAGGTCATCGACAGCTCGGCGCGCAAGATCGTCGACACGGTGACGCGCGCTGGTGCAACGGTCGTGGGTCCGGTGCCGCTGCGACGGAGAAGAACGTCTTCACCGTCATCCGGTCGCCTCACAAGTACAAGGACAGCCGCGAGCACTTCGAGATGCGCACGCACAAGCGGCTGATCGACATCATCGACCCCACGCCGAAGGCGTCGACTCGCTCATGCGTCTCGACCTGCCGGCCGACGTGAACATCGAGATCAAGCTCTGAGGCTGGAGGACATCATGACTACCCCCCAGCAGAACGCCCGCCCGGTCACGGCCGTGCTCGGCACCAAGCTCGGGATGACGCAGCTCTGGGACGAGGCCGGTCGCCTCGTGCCCGTGACGGTCGTCGCGGTCGGCACCAACGTCATCACGCAGGTCCGTACGGCTGACGCCGACGGCTACGCCGCGGTCCAGCTCGCCTACGGGCAGATCGACCCGCGCAAGGTCACCAAGCCCCTCAAGGGCCACTTCGAGAGGCCGGCGTCACGCCGCGCCGCCACGTGGCCGAGGTCCGCACCTCCGACGCCGCCGAGTACGCGCTCGGCCAGGAGATCACCGCCGAGGCCTTCGAGGCCGGTGCCGTGGTCGACGTCGTGGGCACGACCAAGGGCAAGGGCACCGCCGGTGTCATGAAGCGTCACGGCTTCGCCGGCGTCGGCGCCTCGCACGGTGCCCACCGCAACCACCGCAAGCCCGGCTCGATCGGTGGGGCCTCGACCCCGTCGCGCGTGTTCAAGGGCCTGCGCATGGCCGGTCGCATGGGCAACGCCCGCCAGACCACCCAGAACCTGACCGTCCACGCGGTCGACGTCGAGAAGGGTCTGCTGCTCGTCAAGGGCGCGGTCCCCGGCCCCAAGGGCGGCGTCGTCCTCGTGCGCAGCGCCGCGAAGGGAGCGTGAACCCCATGGCTGAGCAGACCGCTCTGACCGTCGACGTCCTCGACGCGAACGGCACGAAGGCCGGCACCGCCGAGCTCCCCGCCGCGGTGTTCGACGTCGAGACGAACGTCCCGCTGATCCACCAGGTCGTCGTCGCGCAGCGCGCCGCCGCGCGCCAGGCACGCACGACACCAAGACCCGCGGCGAGGTCCGCGGCGGTGGCAAGAAGCCGTACAAGCAGAAGGGCACCGGTCGCGCCCGTCAGGGCTCGATCCGCGCGCCGCAGTTCGCCGGCGGTGGCACCGTCCACGGCCCGACGCCGCGCTCGTACGACCAGCGCACGCCCAAGAAGATGAAGCTGCCGCGCTGCGCGGCGCCTGTCCGACCGGGCGCGTCACGGCCGCGTGCACGTCGTCACGGGGTTCGGGGTCGACGGCACGCCGTCGACGCGGACCGCCCTCGCGACGCTCGCCAAGCTCTCCGGGCGCAAGCACGTCCTCGTGGTCACCGAGCGCGGTGACGACCTGACGATCAAGTCGCTGCGGAACGTCGAGCAGGTCCACCTCCTGGTGGCCGACCAGCTCAACACCTACGACGTCCTCGTCTCGGACGACGTCGTCTTCACGCAGGGCGCGCTCGACGCGTTCCTGGCCGGCCCGGTCAAGGGTCGCTCCGCGAAGGCCGTCGCCACCTCCACCGAGGCGGACGAGACTGCTGCCGAGGAGGCCGCGAAGTGACCACCGTGACCAAGGACCCCCGTGACGTGATCCTCGCGCCGGTCGTCTCCGAGAAGAGCTACGGCCTGCTCGACGAGGGCAAGTACACGTTCATCGTCGACCCGCGGAGCAACAAGACCGAGATCAAGATCGCGATCGAGCAGATCTTCGACGTCAAGGTCGCCTCGGTGAACACGATCAACCGCAAGGGCAAGGCGCGTCGCACGCGTTTCGGCCTGGGCAAGCGCAAGGACACCAAGCGTGCGATCGTCACCCTCCGCGAGGGCACGATCGACATCTTCGGCTGAGCCGACGAGAGCAGATTGAGGACAGATCCCCATGGGAATCCGTAAGTACAAGCCGACGACGCCCGGCCGCCGTGGCTCGAGCGTCGCCGACTTCGCCGAGATCACGCGCTCGCAGCCGGAGAAGTCTCTGGTCCGCCCGCTCTCCAAGAGCGGTGGCCGCAACAGCTCCGGCCGCATCACCACCCGGCACAAGGGCGGTGGCCACAAGCGTGCGTACCGCGTGATCGACTTCCGTCGTCACGACAAGGACGGCGTGCCCGCGAAGGTCGCGCACATCGAGTACGACCCCAACCGCACGGCGCGCATCGCGCTCCTGCACTACGCGGACGGCGAGAAGCGCTACATCCTCGCTCCGAGCCGCCTCAAGCAGGGCGACGTCATCGAGAACGGTGCCGGTGCCGACATCAAGCCCGGCAACAACCTGCCGCTGCGCAACATCCCGACCGGTACGGTCATCCACGCCATCGAGCTCCGGCCCGGCGGCGGCGCGAAGATCGCCCGCTCGGCCGGCGCGTCGGTGCAGCTCGTCGCGAAGGACGGACCGTACGCGCAGCTGCGCATGCCGTCCGGCGAGATCCGCAACGTCGACCTGCGCTGCCGCGCGACGGTCGGCGAGGTGGGCAACGCCGAGCAGTCGAACATCAACTGGGGCAAGGCCGGCCGCATGCGGTGGAAGGGCAAGCGCCCGACCGTCCGCGGTGTCGCGATGAACCCGATCGACCACCCGCACGGTGGTGGTGAGGGCAAGACCTCCGGTGGTCGCCACCCGGTGAGCCCGTGGGGTCAGCCCGAGGGCCGCACCCGTCGCCCCAACAAGCCGAGCGACAAGCTGATCGTGCGTCGCCGCCGCACCGGCAAGAAGCGCTGATAGGAGCCTGGAGACATGCCTCGTAGCCTGAAGAAGGGCCCCTTCGTCGACGACCACCTGCAGAAGAAGGTGGACGCTCAGAACGAGAAGGGGACCAAGAACGTCATCAAGACCTGGTCCCGTCGGTCGGTCATCACGCCCGACTTCCTCGGTCACACCTTTGCCGTGCACGACGGCCGCAAGCACACCCCGGTGTTCGTCACCGAGGCGATGGTCGGCCACAAGCTCGGCGAGTTCGCTCCCACGCGGACCTTCCGCGGCCACGTGAAGGACGACAAGAAGGGCCGTCGCCGCTGACTCGTGGGCCCCGGCCCGCGAGACAAGCAGTGACGTGCTCCTGACGGTCACAAGACAAGAAGGCAGGACAGCAATGGAAGCCAAGGCGCAGGCGCGGTTCGTCCGTGTCACGCCCCAGAAGGCCCGGCGCGTCGTGGACCTCATCCGTGGCAAGCAGGCCTCCGAGGCCGTCGCGGTGCTGAAGTTCGCACCGCAGTCGGCGAGCGAGCCCGTCCGCAAGGTCGTGGAGAGCGCCATCGCCAACGCCCGGGTGAAGGCCGACCGCGCGAGCGTCGCGTTCGAGGAGCAGGAGCTCGTCGTGCGCGAGGTGTTCGTCGACGAGGGCCCGACCCTCAAGCGTTTCCGCCCGCGTGCCCAGGGCCGCGCGAGCCGCATCCTCAAGCGCACGAGCCACATCACCGTGGTCGTGGCACCGAAGACGCAGCGTGAGAACAAGGAAGGGACCCGATAGTGGGACAGAAGGTTCACCCGCACGGGTACCGCCTCGCATCACCACCGACCACCGGTCGCGCTGGTTCGCCGACAGCACCAAGCCCGGTCAGCGGTACCGCGACTACGTCCGCGAGGACGTCCAGATCCGCAAGCTCATGAGCACCGGTCTCGAGCGCGCCGGCATCTCCAAGGTCGAGATCGAGCGCACCCGTGACCGCGTCCGCGTGGACATCCACACGGCGCGCCCCGGCATCGTCATCGGCCGCCGCGGCGCCGAGGCGGACCGCATCCGCGGCGAGCTGGAGAAGCTCACCGGCAAGCAGGTGCAGCTCAACATCCTCGAGGTCAAGAACGCGGAGATCGACGCGCAGCTCGTGGCCCAGGGGATCGCCGAGCAGCTCGCGAGCCGTGTCTCGTTCCGTCGCGCCATGCGCAAGGGCATCCAGTCCGCCCAGCGTGCCGGTGCGAAGGGCATCCGCGTGCAGGTCTCCGGCCGCCTCGGCGGCGCGGAGATGAGCCGGTCCGAGTTCTACCGCGAGGGTCGTGTGCCGCTGCACACGCTGCGCGCGAACATCGACTACGGCTTCTTCGAGGCCCGCACGACCTTCGGCCGCATCGGCGTGAAGGTGTGGATCTACAAGGGCGACATGACGGAGAAGGAGTGGGCGGCGCAGCAGGCGTCGGCCGCCCCGCGCCAGGGCCGTGGTCCCCGCGGCGACCGTGGCGAGCGCCGTGGTGGGCGTCGTCCCGAGCGTTCGGCCGAGCGGAGCGCTGCTCCCGAGGCGCCGGCCGCCGAGCAGGCCCCGGCCACGGAGCCCGCTCAGCAGGCCCCTGAGACCGGAACGGAGGCCTGAGCATGCTGATCCCGCGCAGGCTCAAGCACCGCAAGCAGCACCACCCGTCGCGCTCCGGCGCGGCGAAGGGTGGCACGCAGATCTCCTTCGGCGACTACGGCATCCAGGCTCTCGAGCCCGCGTACGTCACGAACCGGCAGATCGAGGCTGCTCGTATCGCGATGACCCGTCACATCAAGCGTGGCGGAAAGGTCTGGATCAACATCTACCCGGACCGCCCGCTGACGAAGAAGCCCGCCGAGACCCGCATGGGCTCCGGCAAGGGCTCGCCCGAGTGGTGGGTCGCCAACGTCAAGCCCGGCCGCATCGTGTTCGAGCTGGCCGGTGTCCCGGAGCCCCTGGCTCGCGAGGCGATGCGCCGCGCGATCCACAAGCTCCCGATGAAGTGCCGTTTCGTGGTGCGCGAGGGTGGTGGCAACTGATGGCTATCGGAACGAAGGGGCTCGCCCCGGTCGACCTGGACGCCATGGACGACGAGTCGCTCGTCGCGAAGCTCAAGGAGACCAAGGAGGAGCTGTTCAACCTCCGCTTCCAGTCGGCCACCGGCCAGCTGGAGAGCCACGGTCGCCTCAAGGCCGTGCGCCGCGACATCGCCCGGATCTACACGATCCTGCGTGAGCGCGAGCTCGGTATCCGTACTGCGCCGAGCGCCGAGTGAGTGAGGCTGGAATGAGCGAGAACGCAACGAACGTTCCTGTGGAGGACGCCACGCGCGCCAACCGCAAGACGCGCCGCGGCTACGTCGTGAGCGACAAGATGGACAAGACCGTGGTGGTCGAGGTCGAGGACCGGGTCAAGCACCCGCTCTACGGCAAGGTCATCCGGCGCACGAGCAAGGTCAAGGCGCACGACGAGCAGAACACCGCCGGCGTCGGCGACCTCGTGGTCATCATGGAGACCCGCCCGCTGTCCGCGACCAAGCGGTGGCGCCTGGTGGAGATCCTCGAGAAGGCCAAGTAAGGTCTGACGGTTCGCCGACAGGCACGGTCTGACGGGCGGCACGCTCCGCCCGTCACGACCGGTCTCGTGCCGGGCCCTCGGGCGCGGCAACCAGTGAGGACAGGACCGGGAGCGCTCCGCCCCCGGCCTGGCCGGTTCACCCGCGAGGGACCCGGCACTGACAGCTATCCGTTCGGCAAGGCTCGCCCACCGGCGAGAACCGGCTCGACGACAGGAGTACATACATGATCCAGCAGGAGTCGCGACTTCGTGTCGCCGACAACACGGGTGCCAAGGAGATCCTCTGCATCCGTGTTCTCGGTGGCTCGGGCCGTCGCTACGCCGGAATCGGTGACGTCATCGTCGCCACCGTCAAGGACGCGATCCCGGGCGGCAACGTGAAGAGGGGCGACGTCGTCAAGGCGGTCGTCGTCCGCACCGCCAAGGAGCGCCGTCGTCCGGACGGTTCCTACATCAAGTTCGACGAGAACGCGGCCGTGATCCTCAAGAACGACGGCGAGCCGCGCGGCACGCGCATCTTCGGCCCCGTCGGCCGTGAGCTGCGCGACAAGCGGTTCATGAAGATCATCTCGCTGGCTCCGGAGGTGCTCTGACCATGGCGAAGATCAAGAAGGGCGACCTCGTGGTCGTCATCGCGGGCAAGGACAAGGGCAAGCAGGGCCGCGTCCTCGAGGTCCTCAAGGACAGCGACCGCCTGGTCGTCGAGGGCGTCCAGCGCGTCACGAAGCACACCAAGGTCGGCCAGTCCCAGCGGGGCACCCGGACCGGTGGCATCGAGACGGTCGAGGCCCCGATCCACGTCAGCAACGTGATGGTCGTCGACCCGGAGACCAAGAAGGGCACCCGCGTCGGGTACCGCACCGAAGAGGTCGAGCGTGACGGCCGCCAGCGCACCGTTCGCGTGCGCGTCGCCAAGCGCTCCGGTAAGGACATCTGATGAGCACCGATATCGCAGCCCCCGAGGTCCCGCGCCTCAAGCAGCGCTACCGCGACGAGATCGTCGCCGGCCTGCGCGAGGAGTTCGGGCACGAGAACGTCAACCAGGTCGCCCGCGTCACGAAGATCGTCGTGAACATGGGTGTCGGTGACGCGGCCAAGGACTCGAAGCTCATCGAGGGCGCCATCCGGGACCTGTCCGCGATCACCGGCCAGAAGCCGCAGGTGACGAAGGCCCGCAAGTCCATCGCGCAGTTCAAGCTGCGCGAGGGCATGCCGATCGGTGCGCACGTCACGCTGCGCGGCGACCGGATGTGGGAGTTCCTCGACCGTCTGCTGTCGATCGCCCTGCCGCGCATCCGCGACTTCCGCGGTCTGTCGCCGAAGCAGTTCGACGGCCACGGCAACTACACGTTCGGCCTCACGGAGCAGTCGATGTTCCACGAGATCGACCAGGACAAGATCGACCGTGTCCGCGGCATGGACATCACGATCGTGACCACGGCGACGACCGACGACGAGGGCCGCTCCCTGCTGCGCCGTCTCGGTTTCCCCTTCAAGGAGAACTGACATGGCGAAGAAGGCCCTGATCAACAAGGCGGCCGCCAAGCCGAAGTTCGCGGTCCGCGCCTACACCCGGTGCCAGCGGTGCGGTCGTCCGCACTCCGTGTACCGCAAGTTCGGCCTGTGCCGCATCTGCCTGCGCGAGATGGCACACCGTGGTGAGCTTCCCGGCGTCACCAAGAGCAGCTGGTAACAACTACGTCGCCGGTCCCGGCGGGACGCGCCACGCGTGCGTCCGCCGGGATACCCCGACGAGGAAGGGCTGAAGCCCGATGACGATGACCGACCCGATCGCAGACATGCTCACGCGTCTGCGCAACGCGAACTCGGCCTACCACGAGACGGTCTCCATGCCGCACTCGAAGCTGAAGTCGCACATCGCCGAGATCCTCCAGGCCGAGGGCTACATCGCCGGCTGGAGCGTCGAGGACGCGAGGGTGGGCAAGACGCTCACCATCCAGCTCAAGTTCGGCCCGAACCGTGAGCGCAGCCTCGCCGGCGTGCGCCGCGTGTCGAAGCCCGGCCTGCGCGTCTACGCGAAGTCCACCAACCTGCCCAAGGTCCTCGGCGGCCTGGGCGTGGCGATCCTGTCCACGTCCTCCGGCCTGCTGACGGACAAGCAGGCCGCCACGAAGGGCGTGGGCGGCGAAGTCCTCGCCTACGTCTGGTAACCCGGAAAGGAGATCCGCCATGTCTCGAATCGGCAAGCTCCCCGTTCCGGTCCCGGCCGGCGTGGACGTCACCATCAGCGGCGCGCTCGTGACCGTGAAGGGCCCCAAGGGCTCTCTCGAGCACCGTGTGCCCGCTCCCATCAACGTCGCCCAGGAGGACGGCACCCTCGTGGTGACGCGCCCGGACGACGAGCGCGAGTCCCGCTCGCTGCACGGCCTCACGCGCACCCTGCTGGCGAACCTCGTCCAGGGCGTGACGCAGGGCTACGAGAAGAAGCTGGAGATCGTGGGCACGGGTTACCGCGTGACCGCGAAGGGTGCGGACCTCGAGTTCGCGCTCGGGTTCAGCCACCCGGTGGTCGTCTCGGCACCGGCCGGCATCACGTTCGCGGTCGAGAGCCCGACGAAGTTCTCGGTCTCCGGCATCGACAAGCAGCAGGTCGGCGAGGTCGCGGCGAACATCCGCAAGATCCGCAAGCCCGAGCCGTACAAGGGCAAGGGTGTGCGTTACGCCGGCGAGGTCGTCCGCCGCAAGGTCGGAAAGGCTGGTAAGTAACGATGGCTCTGAAGGTTCTCGGCAAGGGCAAGGCCGTCGCGCGTCAGCGCCGCCACCTGCGCCTGCGCAAGAAGATCAAGGGGACCGCCGCTCGTCCGCGCCTCGTGGTGACGCGCTCCACGCGCCACATCACGGCCCAGGTCGTCGACGACACGATCGGTCAGACCCTCGCGTCGGCGTCCTCCCTCGAGGCGGACCTGCGCGCTCTCGACGGCGACAAGAGCGCCAAGGCCCGTCGGGTCGGCGAGCTCGTCGCCGAGCGTGCGAAGGCCAAGGCGTCGACTCGGTCGTGTTCGACCGCGGTGGCAACAAGTACCACGGCCGGGTCGCGGCGGTCGCCGACGGCGCCCGCGAGGGCGGTCTGGCCCTGTGACGACGTCGACCATCCGTACACGGAAGCAAAGGATTCTCTGATGGCTGCAGGGCAGCGCAGCAACACCGGCGCCCCCACGGGTGCCGCCAACGAGTCGAGCGACCAGAACGCTCGCGGGGGACGCGACAACCGTCGTGACAACCGCCGCGACGGTCGCCGCGGCGACGCAGCCGAGAAGAACGCCTTCGTCGAGCGCGTCGTCACCATCAACCGCGTCGCCAAGGTCGTCAAGGGCGGCCGCCGCTTCAGCTTCACCGCGCTCGTCGTGGTGGGCGACGGCGACGGCACGGTCGGCGTCGGCTACGGCAAGGCGAAGGAGGTGCCCGCGGCGATCGCCAAGGGTGTCGAGGAGGCCAAGAAGAACTTCTTCAAGGTCCCGCGCATCCAGGGCACCATCCCGCATCCGATCCAGGGCGAGGCCGCCGCCGGCGTCGTCTTCCTCCGCCCGGCCTCTCCGGGTACCGGTGTGATCGCCGGTGGTCCGGTGCGCGCCGTGCTCGAGTGCGCAGGCATCCACGACGTGCTGAGCAAGTCGCTCGGCTCGTCCAACGCGATCAACATCGTGCACGCGACCGTGGAGGCGCTGCGCGGCCTGGAGCAGCCCGAGGCTGTCGCCGCGCGTCGTGGTCTCCCGCTCGAGGACGTGGCCCCGGCCGCGCTCCTGCGCGCGCGTGCTGCGGGGGTGAGCGCCTGATGGCCAGGCTGAAGGTGACCCAGAAGAAGTCCGCCATCGGCGGCAAGCAGAACCAGCGCGACACGCTGCGCACTCTGGGCCTCAAGCGGATCGGCGACACCGCCGTGAAGGAGGACCGCCCGGAGATCCGCGGCATGGTCGCGACGGTGGCGCACCTCGTCACCGTTGAGGAGGTCGAGTGACGATGCTGAGAAGGCCACGAAGAAGACCGCCGAGGCTCCGCAGGCGAAGGCGGCCGAGGTCGAGCAGGGTGCCGGCGGCACCCTCAAGGTCCACCACCTGCGTCCGGCCCCCGGCGCCAAGAAGGCCAAGACCCGCGTGGGTCGTGGTGAGGCGTCGAAGGGCAAGACGGCGGGCCGCGGTACCAAGGGTACGAAGGCGCGCTACCAGTCCCCGAGCGCTTCGAGGGCGGGCAGATGCCTCTGCACATGCGCCTGCCGAAGCTGCGCGGCTTCAAGAACCCGTTCCGCACCGAGTACCAGGTCGTCAACCTGGACAAGCTCGCGGCGCTGTACCCCGAGGGTGGCTCCGTCACCGTCGAGGACCTCGTCGCGAAGGGCGCGGTCCGCAAGGGCCAGCCGGTGAAGGTGCTGGGCACGGGCGAGATCACCGTCAAGCTCGAGGTCGCGGTCGACGCCCTCTCGGGTTCCGCGCGCGAGAAGATCCTCGCGGCGGGCGGCTCGGTCTCGCAGGACTGACACCGACGGACAGGGCCGGTGGCGCGCACGCGCCGTCGGCCCTGTCCGCGTCTGAGGGGAGCCGCAGCGCTCGTGCCCTCGATCCGGCCACGGTCCTGCCCGACGGCGGGGCAGGGCTAGACTTCTCCACGGTCCGTCGCCGGTCGCGCACCGGCCGGCCGCCCTCCACCGTCGGACGGGCGCCCGCCTGTCCGGTCGGCGGACATCGAATTGCCGAACGACGCGGCGCAACGGTTAGGGTGCCTCTTGGCGCCGGTGCCGTGCGTCACACCTCGCCGGGCCTCCCGGCGACACGACTTCCCGCCTCGGCGGGCCAGGAGGATAGGTGCTCAGCGCATTCGCCCGGGCTTTCCGGACGCCTGACCTGCGGCGCAAGCTGCTGTTCACGATCGCGATCATGGCGATCTTCCGGGTGGGCTCGTTCATCCCCACGCCGGGCGTGGACTACCCCAACGTGCAGCAGTGCATCGCCGAGTCGCAGAACAACGACCTGCTCGGCCTCGTCAACCTGTTCAGCGGGGGAGCGCTGCTCCAGCTGTCGATCTTCGCGCTCGGCATCATGCCGTACATCACCGCGAGCATCATCACCCAGCTGCTGCGCGTGGTGATCCCGCGCTTCGAGGCCCTGCACAAGGAGGGCCAGTCGGGGCAGGCGAAGCTCACGCAGTACACGCGCTACCTGACGATCGCGCTCGCGATCCTCCAGTCGACGACCGTCATCACGACGGCGCGCAACGGCCTGCTCTTCCAGGGCTGCTCGGTCGACGTCATCCCCGACGGCAGCTTCGTGACCCTGGCGCTCATGGTCGTCACGATGACCGCCGGCACGGGCCTGATCATGTGGCTCGGCGAGCTCATCACCGAGCGCGGCGTCGGCAACGGCATGTCGCTGCTGATCTTCACGTCGATCGCGGCCAGCTTCCCGACCGCCCTGTGGTCGATCGCGGGCGGCGCGAACGGCGCGGTGAACTTCATCATCATGATCGCGGTGATCATCCTCGTGATCGGGCTCGTCGTGTTCGTCGAGCAGTCGCAGCGCCGGATCCCGGTGCAGTACGCCAAGCGCATGGTGGGCCGGCGGATGTACGGGGGCTCGAGCACCTACATCCCGATCAAGATCAACATGGCGGGCGTCATCCCGGTCATCTTCGCGGCCTCGCTGCTCGCCGTCCCGGGCCTCATCGCCCAGTTCGGGGACCAGACCGCGGGCTGGGTCGTCTGGGTCAGCACGAACCTCGCCGACCCCGCGGCACCGCTGCACATCGCGCTGTACGTCGCGATGATCCTCTTCTTCTGCTTCTTCTACACGGCGATCACGTTCAACCCGGACGAGGTCGCGGACAACATGAAGAAGTACGGCGGCTTCATCCCGGGCATCCGCGCGGGTCGCCCGACCGCCGAGTACCTCGACTACGTCATCACCCGCATCACGTCCGCGGGCTCCATCTACCTCGCGCTCGTCGCCCTCCTGCCGACGCTCGTCCTCATCGGCCTCGGCGTGAGCACGAACATCCCGTTCGGTGGGTCCTCGATCCTCATCGTGGTGGGCGTCGGCCTGGAGACGGTCAAGCAGATCGACTCCCAGCTGCAGCAGCGCCACTACGAAGGGTTCCTCCGTTGAGCAACGCCTCCAGCACGTCGGGCCACGCGCGACTGGTCATCATGGGTCCGCAGGGCGCCGGGAAGGGCACGCAGGCGGCACGCCTCGCCGAGCGGCTCGCCGTCCCCGCCATCTCGACGGGTGACATCTTCCGCGCGAACATCAAGGGCGGCACCGAGCTCGGGCGGCTCGCGCAGGAGTACACCGCGAAGGGTGAGCTCGTCCCCGACTCCGTGACGAACGCGATGGTGCGGGACCGCCTCGCGCAGGACGACGCCGCGCGCGGGTTCATCCTCGACGGGTACCCGCGCAACGCGGCCCAGGTGACCGAGCTGGACGCGATCCTCGCGGACCTGGGCTGGGCGCTGGACGGCGTCGTGGAGCTCACCGCGGACCGCGACGAGCTGCTGGCGCGGCTCGCGCGCCGGGCGCAGATCGAGGGCCGGGAGGACGACACCGCCGAGGCGATCGCCCGCCGCCTGGACATCTACGAGGAGCAGACCGCCCCGCTCACGTCCGCGTACGCCGAGCGCGACCTGCTCGCACGCGTCGACGGGATCGGTGAGATCGACGAGGTCACCGAGCGCATCGTCACGGCGCTCGCGCCGGCGGTCGGCTGACGTCAGCTGCCGTCGGGCGGCGTCGAGCCGTCCGGGTGCGCGAGCGGGGGAGTGGGAGCACGGTGTTCGGTCGCGAGCGCATCGAGTACAAGACGCACGACCAGGTGCGGGCCATGCGGCGCGCGGGGCTGGTCGTGGCACAGGCGCTGGAGACGGTGCGCGGCGCCGCCCGCCCCGGCATGACGACGAGCGACCTCGACGAGCTCGCCGCCGCGGTCATCGCGGACGCCGGTGCCACGCCGTCGTTCCTCGGCTACGAGGGGTACCCCGCGACGGTCTGCGTCTCCGTGAACGACGAGGTCGTCCACGGCATCCCGGGCCCGCGCGAGCTGCGTCCGGGCGACGTCGTGTCGGTCGACTGCGGTGCGATCGTGGACGGCTGGCACGGCGACTCCGCGGCGTCCTTCGTGCTCGGTGACGCGGACCCCGCGGACGAGGCGCTCGTCGAGGCGACGCGGCGTGCGATGTGGGACGGGATCGCGGCGCTCGCCACGAGCGAGAGGCTGGGAGGCGTCGGCGCCGCGATCGAGGACTCGGTACGCGAGTCCGGCGCGCGGTCGGGCGTCGTCTTCGGGATCGTCGAGGAGTACGTCGGGCACGGCATCGGGTCCGCGATGCACCAGCCGCCCGACGTGCCGAACCACCGCACGCGCGAACGCGGGCCGCGGTTGAGGCCGGGCATGTGCCTGGCGATCGAGCCGATGCTCACGCGCGGGGAGCGCCTCACGCAGGTGTGCGAGGACGACTGGACCGTCGTGACCGACGACGGGTCGCGCTCGGCGCACTGGGAGCACAGCGTCGCCCTTCTGGAGGGCGGGATCTGGGTCCTCACGGCGGTCGACGGCGGGCGGCAGGAGCTCGCCGACCGCGGGGTCGAGATCGCGCCGCTCGCCGGCTGACGCCGGGGCGGCTCCGCGCCTGGCACGGTGGCGACGGGCGTCGCGCCCGACGCTCGCAGCACCTGCGGCGGCGGGCGACCCGGTTTCGCAAGGCTTGCCCGATGCCGTAGGATGGACCGTTGGGTGTAGTCCGTGCGGACCGACCTGCCCGGTGTGCCCGACCATGCGGCCGGGTGCCAGGGTCGGTGCGCGGCTCCACACGACGATCCATGCGCACGGGCGGGTCCTGCGCGCACGGAGACCGAGCAGTTCAGACGAGAGTTAGCGGAGGACATGGCAAAGAAGGACGGTGTCATCGAGATCGAGGGCAGCGTGGTCGAGGCCCTGCCGAACGCGATGTTCCGCGTGGAGCTGGCGAACGGCCACAAGGTGCTCGCACACATCTCGGGCAAGATGCGTCAGCACTACATCCGGATCCTCCCCGAGGACCGCGTGGTGGTCGAGCTCAGCCCGTACGACCTGTCCCGCGGCCGCATCGTCTACCGCTACAAGTAGTCGCCACGCGTCCACCACCCACCAGTCGCCGACGCCGGACCGACGGGCACGCCCGCGCGGTCGCGCACGGCGTCGGAGCACCACGAGGGAACACTGATGAAGGTCAAGCCCAGCGTCAAGAAGATCTGCGACAAGTGCAAGGTGATCCGCCGGCACGGTCGCGTCATGGTGATCTGCGACAACCTGCGGCACAAGCAGCGCCAGGGCTGAGCCCGCGCCTGCGCCACGGGTGACGGCCTCCGGGCCGGATCACCAGGTCGACCCGCCGTCCGGCGGGCGCCCACCAGCGCACCACCACGAACCTGCCCGTGCGGCGGCCGCTCCGCGGACCGCGCGAAGGGGCAGGGGAACCCTCGGCTCGGAGGCCGGGGCCCGCGGATCTCGCGGGAGGGCGGTGCGGCAGACCTCCGAACGAAGCACGAGGAGCCGAAAGGCACATGGCACGTCTCATCGGCGTCGACCTCCCCCGCGACAAGCGGCTCGAGGTGGCGCTCACCTACATCTTCGGCGTCGGCCGTACCCGCGCGCAGCAGACGCTGTCCGCCACGGGCATCAGCCCCGACGTCCGCGTGAAGGACCTCGGCGACGCCGAGCTCGTCGCGCTCCGTGACTACCTCGAGGGCAACTTCAAGCTCGAGGGTGACCTCCGTCGTGAGGTGGCCGCCGACATCCGCCGCAAGGTCGAGATCGGCACCTACCAGGGGCTGCGTCACCGCCGCGGCCTTCCCGTGCGCGGGCAGCGCACGAAGACCACGCGCGCACCCGCAAGGGCCCGAAGCGCACCGTGGCCGGCAAGAAGAAGGCCCGCTAAGCAGCAGTCCGCCGTGCGGGCCCGGGCGCGCGCTCAGCAGCGAGCAGCCCGCCGCCGCGGTCCGACCACCTCAGACCAGGAGAGAACCAGCACATGCCTCCCAAGACTCGCGCCGCCTCCGGCACGCGCAAGCCGCGCCGCAAGGACAAGAAGAACGTCCCGCACGGCCAGGCGCACATCAAGAGCACCTTCAACAACACCATCGTGTCGATCACGGACCCGTCGGGCGCCGTGATCTCCTGGGCCTCGGCCGGGCACGTGGGCTTCAAGGGCTCCCGCAAGTCCACGCCGTTCGCCGCGCAGCTCGCGGCGGAGTCGGCGGCTCGCCGCGCCCAGGAGCACGGCGTGAAGAAGGTCGACGTCTTCGTCAAGGGTCCCGGTTCCGGCCGCGAGACCGCGATCCGCTCCCTCCAGGCCACGGGCCTCGAGGTCGGCTCGATCCAGGACGTGACGCCGCAGGCGCACAACGGCTGCCGCCCGCCGAAGCGTCGTCGCGTCTGACGACGCCCTCGGCAGGACGCCGTCGACGGTCCCGGGGTGGTTCGCGCACCGCGGGAGCGTCGACGGCACCGGCTCGTCCGGGCGCACCGCGACCCGACGGCCACGTCCCTGCCTTCCCGGCCGGGTGGACCGAGTCCCGCCCGGGAGCGCGCGCCGCAGGCGCGCACCTCGCCCTGAACCGTGCAGCGTCATATGGCGGACGCTCACCGAAAGGAAACCATCAGTGCTGATCGCACAGCGCCCCACCTTGACCGAAGAGGTCATCGGGGAGAACCGTTCGCGCTTCTCCATCGAGCCGCTGGAGCCGGGCTTCGGCTACACGCTCGGCAACTCGCTGCGTCGCACGCTGCTGTCGTCCATCCCGGGCGCAGCGGTCACCTCCATCCGGATCGACGGTGTGCTCCACGAGTTCACCACCGTCCCGGGTGTGAAGGAGGACGTCACCGAGATCATCCTCAACATCAAGAACCTCGTCGTCTCCTCGGAGAACGACGAGCCCGTCGTGATGTACCTGCGCAAGCAGGGCGCTGGCGCGGTCACCGCTGCGGACATCGTCCCGCCGGCGGGCGTGGAAGTCCACAACACGGACCTGCACATCGCCACCCTGAACGACAAGGGCAAGCTCGAGATCGAGCTCACCGTCGAGCGTGGCCGCGGCTACGTCTCCGCGGCGCAGAACAAGACGTTCGACGCGGAGATCGGCCGCATCCCGGTCGACTCGATCTACTCGCCCGTCCTCAAGGTGACGTACAAGGTCGAGGCGACCCGTGTCGAGCAGCGCACCGACTTCGACAAGCTCGTCGTCGACGTCGAGACGAAGCCCGCGATCTCGCCGCGCGACGCTCTCGCGTCGGCCGGCAAGACGCTGGTCGAGCTGTTCGGGCTGGCCCGCGAGCTCAACGTCGAGGCCGAGGGCATCGAGATCGGCCCGTCGCCGACGGACGCGGCGCTCGCCGCGGACCTCGCGCTGCCGATCGAGGAGCTCAACCTCACGATCCGCTCGTACAACTGCCTCAAGCGCGAGGGGATCCACCAGGTGGGCGAGCTCGTCGCACGCAGCGAGGCCGACCTGCTGGACATCCGCAACTTCGGGGCGAAGTCCATCAACGAGGTCAAGGAGAAGCTCGCCGAGCTGGGCCTGTCCCTCAAGGACTCGCCGCTCGACTTCGACCCGTCGGCCGCGTCGTACTACGACGGCGACGAGGACGAGCCGACGTACTCGGACACCGAGCAGCAGTTCTGACCCGGCGGCGACCGGCGACTCCACACCTTCAGCGCGTCCGGGACAGTTCCCCTGGCCGCGACCACTTCTCAAGGAGCACATCCCATGCCTACCCCCACCAAGGCCCGCGGCTCGGCGGTGGCCCGGCTCACGAGCGTCTGATCCTCGCGAACCTGTCCACGCAGCTGTTCGAGCACGGCCGCATCACGACCACGGAGACGAAGGCCAAGCGCCTTCGCCCGCTGGCCGAGCGCCTCATCACGTTCGCCAAGCGCGGTGACCTGCACGCGCGCCGTCGCGTCCTGCGCGTCGTGCGCGACAAGTCCGTGGTGCACGCGCTGTTCACCGAGATCGCCCCGCAGATGGCGGAGCGCAACGGTGGCTACACGCGCATCACGAAGGTCGGCACGCGCAAGGGCGACAACGCGCCCCTCGCGGTCATCGAGCTCGTCACCGAGCCGGTGAGCCCGAAGCAGGCCGTGGTCCGCGAGGCGGAGAAGGCCACGGAGAAGGCGGGCAGGAAGAAGTCCGACAAGGCCGCGACGAAGACCGAGTCCCCGGTCGAGGACGCCCCGGTCGAGGACGCTCCGGTCGAGGCCTCGGACGAGAAGACCGAGGACGCCCAGGAGCCGAAGGAGTCCTGACGCTCCCGCTCCTCACGTCGACGGGCCCGGAACCGCACGGTTCCGGGCTCGTCGGCGTTCCCGTGCGGCGCGCCCGCCGACCTCCTAGGGTCGAGGCGTGCACCGCGGCGACGACACGTCCGCTCCTCCCGTGCTCCTCGTCCACGGGTCCCGCACCTCGCGGACGATGTGGCGGGTGCAGGAGGAGTCGCTGTCGCGCGCGGGCGTTCGGGCTCTCGCGGTGGACCTGCCGGGCCACGGCGGCCGCCGCGGCGAGGCGTTCACGCTGGACGGGGCCGTGGGTGCCGTGCTCGAGGGGATCGACGACCTCGGGGGTGCGGCGCTGGTCGTCGGGCTGTCCCTCGGGGGGTACGTCGCCGTCGAGGCCCGCGCGCGACGGCCGGCAGGCGTCCTGGGGCTCGTCGCGGCGAGCTGCTCGACAGCGCCCACCACGGTGCTGCGCGACGCGTGGCTGCTCGCCGCCCGGGGGATCGAACGGCTGCCCGACGGGGGTGCAGCGCTCAACCAGGCGCTCGTCGACCGCGCCCTGCCGCCGCCCGCGGCCGCGACCTCGCGGCCGGAGGGTTCGCTCTCGACGTGATGAGCGCGATCCTGCGCGAGATGCGGAGCGCGGACCCGCTCGCGGCGATCGCGGCGACGGACAGCCCGGTGTGGATCGTCAACGGCCGCTGGGACCACTTCCGCACGGGCGAGCGGTCGTTCCTCGCGGCTGCCCGTCGCGGAGGCGCGCCGGCCCGCCTGGTCGTCGTGCCCGGGGCCCGCCACCTCGTGAGCCTCGACCGGCCCGTCGCGTTCTCCCGCGTGCTGCTCGAGGCGGTCGCCGACGTCGCGGGGCGCCCCCGCGCAGGCCTCCTGCGGCCGGCGGACGGCGCCCCGGGCCCTGTGGCGGCGACGTCAGGAGGGCGGGAGGTCCCACGCGCGCGCGCCACCGACGAGCGCGGCGGAGTTCGGCACGACGACGACGTCCTCCCCGAGCCGCTCGCGCACCGTCGGCGTGATCAGCCGCGCGTTCCCGCCGCCGAGGTAGAGCCGGTCCCACCAGAACACCGGCCGCAGGCCGTCGACGACCGCGAGCACGCGTCGCGACCACAACGCGTTCCCGAGCCGGCGCCGTTCCGGCTCGCCGACGTAGGCGTCGTAGGAGGTGCCGCGTCGCACGGGGGCGCGCGACCACTCGAGATGGGGCGCGAGCCGGCCGCCGTGGAAGAGCGCGGAACCCAGTCCGGTGCCGAGCGTCAGGACGAGCTCGAGCCCGGACGCGGCCACCACGCCGGCGCCGTGCACCTCGGCGTCGTTGAGCACGAGCGCGGGGACGCCCAGCCGTCGCGCGACCGCGGCCTGCACGTCGAAGCTCGACCAGGCCTCGACCAGCGCGGGGTCGACCCGTGAGCGCGGGCCGCTGCGCGTGACGTAGTGGGGCGTGTGGACGACGACGCCTCGCCGGATCATCCCCGGCATGCCCACGGTCACGCGGTCCGCGTCCGGCAGCCGTGCCGCGAGGTCCGCGACCGTGTCCACGAGGAGCTCTGGTGGCAGCGGGTACGGGGTGGGGACACGGAGGGGCGTGGCGTGCGCGGTCCCCGAGGAGTCGAGCACGTTCGCCTTGATCCCGCCGCCTCCGCAGTCGACGGCGAGGGTGCGGGGGTCGGTGGTCACGGACCGCAGCGTAGGCACCCCGGCGCGCACGTCGCACGGGCACGCCGCCCGGCTCGGGGGACGCGGGCGTGTACGGCACCCGGCGTCGGCGGCTACCGTGAGTGCCCGTGACCCACGCGCCGAACCCGACCTCCGCGGACCGCTCCGCGGCTTCCCCCGCGGCACCGTCGACGCCGCGGACCGGCGGGGTCCGCGTGCGCCTGGACCTGGCCTACGAGGGCACCGCGTTCGCGGGCTGGGCGCGCCAGCCCGGGCTGCGCACCGTGCAGGGCGCGGTCGAGGACGGCCTCGCCACGCTGCTGCGCGGCGACCCACCGCGTCTGACGGTCGCGGGTCGGACGGACGCCGGCGTGCACGCACGGGGCCAGGTGGCGCACCTCGACCTCACGAGCGCGCAGTGGGACGCCCTGCCCGGTCGCTCGGACCGGTCGCCTGGGGACGCCCTCGTCGCCCGGCTCGCCGGGGTGCTGCCCCCGGACGTCGTGGTGCGCCGCGCCACGGCGGCGCCGGAGGGGTTCGACGCGCGCTTCTCCGCGCTGCGCCGCGCCTACACGTACCGCGTCGCGGACGATCCGCTGCTGCGCGACCCGCTGCGGCGGGGATGGACGCTGTGGAACCGGCGCCCGCTCGACGTCGCCGCGATGGACGAGGCCGTCCGGCCCCTGCTCGGGGTGCGGGACTTCGCCGCGTTCTGCAAGCCCCGGCCCGGCGCCACGACGATCCGCGAGCTGCAGCACCTGTCGTGGTCGCGGCCGGTCGACGGGCCGGACGCCGGGCTCGTCGTCGCGCACGTCCGCGCCGACGCGTTCTGCCACAACATGGTCCGCGCGCTCGTGGGCGCGTCGCTCGCCGTGGGGGAGGGCCGCCGCGACGTGACCTGGCCGGCCGCCCTGCTCGCGAGCCGGCGCCGCGACGGCGGGGCGGGCGTCGTGCCCGCGCACGGGCTGGTCCTCGAGGAGGTGACGTACCCGCCGGACGCGCAGCTCGCGGAGAGGGCGGAGCGCGTCCGGGCGGTCCGCAACGACGAGGACGTGTGGGACGCCGCCGAGCGGCGGTGACCGCTCGGCGGCGCCCCGCCGGTCAGGGCTCCTCGACGACGTGGACCGCGGCCTCCTCGGCGCTCGCCCCGGCCCCCGCGATGCCCTCGTCGTCGGCGTACGTGTCGTTCTGGCGCCCGTCCAGGCGTCGGGGTCCGACACGAGCGCCCGGCCCGCGACTCGTCCGCGCGGTCCAGCGGGTCGCCGTCCCACTCCTCGGGCTCCTCCTCGGCGAGCCGCTGGTCGAGCGTCTCGCCGTGCGACTCCTCCCAGGGCGTCTCGCCGAAGTGGTTCGCCCGCGGGCGCTCCGGCGGGGAGTAGCCCTCGTCGAGCACGTCGCTGACGCCGCGGTCGAGCAGCGTGTCCTCGGCCTGGAGCTGGTCGTTGTCGCCCTCGGCGCCCGTCTCCGGGTCCGGGCTGGTGCCGGTGGTGTCTTCGCTCATACGCACACGGTCGCACCTCCGGGCGGGGGACGCAGCACGACGGGGGCGACGCGCGCCGGCGACGGGCGCCCGTGACGAACGCCCGCGACGTCGTCCCTATCCTGGGGCGCATGGCCGTCCACAAGATCGTGCTGTTCTACGCGTTCACGCCGCTGCCCGACCCGCACGCCGTCCGGCTCTGGCAGCACGCGCTCGCCGAGCGCTGGAACCTGCGCGGCCGGGTGATCGTCGCCGAGCACGGGATCAACGCGACGCTGGGCGGCACCGTGGAGGACCTCAAGCAGTACGTGCGGACGACGCGGACGTACCCGGCGTTCGCGGACCTCGACGTCACGTGGTCCGACGGCACGGGCGACGACTTCCCGCGCCTGTCCGTCAAGGTCCGGCCCGAGCTCGTCGCGTTCGGGCTGGCGGACGGGCTGGTGGTCGACGAGCGCGGCGTGGTCGGTGGCGGGACGCGCCTGAGCCCGCAGGCGCTGCACGACCTCGTCGACGAGCGCGGCGACGAGGTCGTGCTGTTCGACGGCCGCAACGCGTTCGAGGCGGAGATCGGCCGCTTCGAGGGCGCGGTCGTGCCGGACGTCGCGACGACGCGGGACTTCGTCGCCGAGATCGACTCCGGCCGCTACGACGACCTCAAGACCCGGCCGGTCGTGACCTACTGCACCGGCGGCGTGCGCTGCGAGGTGCTGTCCGCGGTGCTGCGGTCGCGCGGGTTCGAGGAGGTCTACCAGCTCGACGGCGGCGTCGTGCGCTACGGCGAGGAGTTCGGCGCGGACGGGCTGTGGGAGGGCTCGCTCTACGTGTTCGACGGGCGCATGCAGGTGGACCTCGGGCCGGGGACGACGCCGCTGGGTCGCTGCACCGCGTGCGGCGCCGCCACCGGGCGCTACGACAACTGCGCCGACCCCGGGTGCCGGACCCTGCGCCTGTTCTGCGACGCCTGCGCCGACGTCGGGCGCGCGGAGCGCTGCGCGGCGTGCGTCCAGCAGCGTCCGGACCCGGGTGCCCGTCCGCTCCGCCGCCGCGCTTTGACCAGGAGCCGCGCGCGCGGGTAATCTCTTGAGTCGTTGTGCTCACCTCACGACACCCGTGTCGCTAGCGCGCCCACTCGCTGCCGGCCAAGGAGCGGGTGTCGACCGAGCCCGCCGCGCAACGACACTGCCCTCTCGGCCGCACGCTTCAGCGGTCGAAGAAGACACTGAGACAGAAACGAAGGCTACGACCGTGCGTACGTACACCCCGAAGCCCGGCGACCTCCAGCGCGACTGGTACGTCATCGACGCGACCGACGTCGTCCTGGGCCGCCTGGCCAGCCACGTGGCCACGCTGCTGCGCGGCAAGCACAAGCCGACCTTCGCTCCGCACGTCGACGGCGGTGACTTCGTCATCGTCATCAACGCCGACAAGGTCGCCCTGAGCGGCAACAAGCGCGAGCAGAAGATGGCCTACAACCACTCCGGCTACCCGGGTGGTCTGCGTGCCGTCGCCTACGGCGACCTGCTCGAGAAGCACCCCGAGCGCGCCGTCGAGCGCGCCGTGCGCGGCATGCTCCCCAAGACGAGCCTCGGCCGCGCCCAGTTCGGCAAGCTCAAGGTGTACGCGGGTGCCGAGCACCCGCACGCCGCCCAGCAGCCGAAGCCGTTCGAGATCACCCAGGTCGCGCAGTAATCGCCCCCCGGGCGACGCCGACAGAGAGACGCGAGGACACACCCGTGGCCGAGACCACCGTCGACACCGACACGCTGGGTGACGAGACCCCCAGCAGCTACACCTCCGAGTCCGCCGCCCCCACGGGCCGCGGCCAGAGCATCACCGCCCCCGGCCAGGCCCTGGGCCGCCGCAAGGAGGCGGTCGCCCGCGTCCGCCTCGTGCCGGGCACGGGCCAGTGGAAGATCAACGGGCGTGCGCTCGAGGAGTACTTCCCGAACAAGGTGCACCAGCAGCTCGTCAACTCGCCGCTGAAGCTGGTCGACGTCGAGGGTCGCTTCGACGTCGTCGCCCGCATCTCGGGCGGCGGCACCTCCGGGCAGGCCGGTGCGCTGCGCCTCGGGATCGCGCGCGCGCTCAACGCGATCGACGCCGAGAGCAACCGCCCCGCCCTGAAGAAGGCCGGCTTCCTGACCCGCGACGCACGCGTCGTCGAGCGCAAGAAGGCGGGTCTCAAGAAGGCCCGCAAGGCTCCGCAGTACTCCAAGCGCTGACCAGCGCCGCACGATCGTCGGCCCCGGTGGACACGTCCGCCGGGCGACGGCCGTTGCGGCACGGTGGGCGACAGCCCCCGGCGCGGGGGCGGGACGGGTGGTCGTGCGGTCGTCGTGCGGCCCGGTGAGAGGACTTCCATGGGACGACTGTTCGGGACGGACGGGGTGCGCGGCCTCGCCAACGGCGCCGTGACCGCGGAGCTGGCGCTCGACCTCGGCGTCGCGGCGGCGCGCGTGCTCGCGGCGGGGCAGGATGGGCACCGCCCGCGCGCGGTGATCGGGCGCGACACGCGCGTGTCCGGAGAGTTCCTCGGGGCCGCGGTGGCCGCGGGCCTGGCGAGCGCGGGCGTCGACGTGCGTGACGTGGGCGTGCTGCCGACGCCCGGCGTCGCGTACCTCACGAGCACGACCGACGTCGACTTCGGCGTCGTGATCTCCGCGTCGCACAACCCGATGCAGGACAACGGCATCAAGTTCCTCGCGCGCGGCGGCGTGAAGCTCGACGACGCCGTCGAGGACGCGATCGAGGACCTGCTGGGCGGCGAGTGGGAGCGGCCGACGCACGAGGGCGTGGGTCGCCTCTCGCGCGACCGGGGCCAGGCGGCGGGCGCGTACGTCGAGCACCTCATGGCGAGCATCGGTGCGGACGAGGACCACAAGCCGCTCGCCGGCCTGCGCATCGCCGTCGACTGCGCGAACGGGGCGGCGAGCGACGTCGGCCCGGCGGCGCTGCGCGCCGCGGGTGCGGACGTCGTGGTGATCAACGCCAGCCCCGACGGCCACAACATCAACGCCGCGTGCGGGTCGAACCACCCGGAGCAGCTCCAGGCCGTGGTCGTCGCCTCGGAGGCCGACTTCGGCGTCGCGTTCGACGGGGACGCGGACCGCTGCATCGCGGTCGACCACGGGGGATCCCTCGTCGACGGCGACCAGATCATGGGCGTCCTCGCGCTCGCGCTCCAGGAGGAGGGCGCGCTGCCCGACGACACGCTCGTCGTGACGGTGATGAGCAACCTCGGTCTCCTGCTCGCGATGCGCGACGCGGGCATCCGCACCGTCCAGACCGCGGTCGGGGACCGCTACGTGCTCGAGGAGATGCGTGCGGGCGGCTACGGCCTCGGTGGCGAGCAGTCCGGTCACATCGTCCTGTCGCGGCACGCGACGACGGGCGACGGGGTGCTCACCGCGCTCCAGCTCGCGGCCCGCGTCCAGGCGACGGGCCGCAAGCTCGCGGACCTGGCCGGCGTCGTGGAGCGGCTCCCGCAGACGCTCGTCAACGTGCGCGGGGTCGACAAGTCCCGCGCCGCCACGGACGAGGAGCTCCTCGCGGCCGTCGCGCGCGCCGAGGCGACGCTCGGCGAGACCGGCCGCGTGCTGCTGCGCCCGTCCGGGACCGAGCCGCTGGTGCGCGTGATGGTCGAGGCCGCGACCCAGCAGCAGGCGGACGCCGTCGCGGAGAGCCTCGCGACGGTCGTGCGCGAGCGGCTGGCCCTGTGAGCGGACACCGGTCCGGGGGACGGTGGTGAGCGTGCGGCAGGGGGAGGACGAGGCGCTGCGGGCGCACGTCGGCGACCTCCTCGCCGGCTTCGACGACGGCGTGCTGCCGATCGTCCAGGCCGGGCACCCGGTGCTGCGCACGCCGGCGGTGCCGTACGCCGGACAGCTCGGTGACCTCCTCGGCCCGCTCCTCGCCGCGATGCGCACGACGATGCACGCCGCGCCCGGCGTGGGCCTCGCGGCGCCGCAGGTCGGCATCGGTCTCGCGATCGCCGTCGTCGAGGACCCGGGTCTCGCCGCGGTCGACGACGACCGCGAGCGGCCGCCGCTGCCGTACCGCGTGCTCGTCAACCCGCGGTACGAGCCCGTGGGCGACGAGACGCGGACGTTCGCCGAATGCTGCCTGTCCGTGCCCGGGTGGCAGGCGGAGCGCACGCGGGCGCGCCGGGTCAGGCTCACGGGGCAGGACGAGGCGGCGGCGCCGCTCGACGAGGTCGTCACCGGGTGGCCCGCGCGGATCGTGCAGCACGAGACCGACCACCTGCGCGGGGAGCTCTACCTCGACGGCGCGGACCTGCGCACCCTCGCGTCCACGCTCGGCCAGGCGCGGCTGCCGCGAGCGGCCCGCTGACGTCGCGCGCGGCCGGCTCGTCCTGACGACGTACGCCGGTCGCGGGCATCTCCCTCGCCGGGATGACGACGTGCGGCGGCCCGGACCAGAAGACTCGAGACCGGCCGCGACGGTCCGGCGGGTGCGCCCGGGGTGAAACCGGGGGAAACCCTGATGGACGACGGGGTCGTGCTCCGTAGGCTTGACCTGTGGCGGGTGCTCCCACCGTCGAGCGCCCGTCCGCCGCCGCCAGTCTGGCACCCGCGCCAGCCGACGAACGAGGGACCCCGTGACCGAGGCCGTGTCGACCTTCCTGGAGAATCTGGAGACCTGGATTCTCGCCCTCGCGGCGTCCGCGTGGATCTACCCGGCGCTGTTCGCGTTCGCGACGATCGACGGGTTCTTCCCGCCCGTCCCGAGCGAGTCGGTCATCATCACGCTCGCCGTGTCGGCGCACGCGACGGGGTCGCCCAACCTCCCCCTCGTCCTGGTGATCGCAGCGCTCGGCGCGTGGACCGGCGACCAGATCGCGTTCTCCCTGGGGCGGGCGATCGGCACCGAGCGGGTGCGCTTCCTGCGCACGCGCCGCGGGCGCAGGGCCGTCGCCTGGGCGGAGCGTGCCCTGGCCCATCGCGGCGCGTCCTTCATCCTCGCGGCGCGCTACATCCCCGTCGGCCGGGTCGCGGTCAACATGACGGCCGGCGCGGTCGGGTACCCCCGCGCGCGGTTCATGGCCTTCTCGGCGATCGCCGCCGCGACCTGGGCGCTGTACTCCGTGCTCATCGGCCTGGTCGCCGCGCAGTGGCTGGGGCACGAGCCGCTGCTCGCCATGGCGGTCGGCGTCGTGCTCGGCATCGGGCTCGGTCTCGTCATCGACCGGATCCTCATGCTGCGCTCGCGCCGGCGTCGTGACGTCCCCGGCGCGGCCGCCGCGGTGGCCGCGGCCGCGGTCGACGACCTCGTGGCCCTGGGGGACGAGCCCGGCACGCACGCGTCGACGTCGGCGCCCGCGACCACGGTGCCCGGCGACGGCGCCGTCACCGGCACGCCGTCGGCGGCGCGCGACGAGGGTCGTCGGGCCGGCTGAGTCGCCGCGCGCCCGCGTCAGAGCTTGCGGAGCCGCACGCGCTGGACCGAGTGGTCGGACCCCTTCGTGAGCACGAGCGTCGCGCGGCCGCGCGTGGGCAGGATGTTCTCCTCCAGGTTCGGCGCGTTGATCGAGTCCCAGATCGACCGCGCGCGCTCCACCGCCTGCTCGTCGGTGAGGTCCGCGTAGCGCCGGAAGTAGGACTCCGGCCGCGCGAACGCCGTCCGGCGCAGCGTGAGGAACCGGTCGACGTACCACTGCCGGATGTTGCGCGTCCGGGCGTCGACGTAGATCGAGAAGTCGAAGAAGTCGGAGACGGCGACGGTGGACTCGTCGTGGGGGCTCGGCCGGGCGGGCTGGAGCACGTTGAGGCCCTCCACGACGAGGACGTCCGGCTTGTGCACCACCGTCTCCGCGCCGGGGACGATGTCGTAGGTCAGGTGGTCGTAGACGGGGGCCCGGACCTCGTCGTGGCCCGCCTTGACGTTCGACAGGAACCGGATGAGGGCTCGGCGGTCGTAGGACTCGGGGAAGCCCTTGCGGTCCATGAGGCCGCGGCGCGCGAGCTCGGCGTTCGGGTGCAGGAACCCGTCCGTCGTGACGAGCTCGACGTGCGGCGTCTCCGGCCAGCGCGCGAGCATCTCGCGCAGCACGCGCGCGGTCGTGGACTTGCCGACGGCGACCGAGCCGGCGACCCCGATCACGTACGGCGTGCGGGCCGTGTCCTCGCGCAGGAAGGTCGACGTCGCCTCGTGCAGCCCGGCGGTCGCCGTGACGTACAGGTTGAGCAGCCGGGACAGCGGCCGGTAGACGGCGTCGACCTCGGCGAGGTCGATCGGGTCGCCCAGACCGCGCAGCCGCGCGACGTCGTCGTCGGTCAGCGGGAGCGGCGTGGACTCGGACAGACGGCTCCAGGCCGCGCGGTCGAGGTCGACGTACGGCGACGACGACGCGCCCGACAGGCGGGCGAGGGCGTCGGTCGACTCGTGGACGGGGGAGGACACCCGACCGATTCTGCCGGATCCGCCGGCCCGGACGCGCACGGGCGTCACCCTGTGCCGCGGCGAGCCCGACGGCGGGGCGGGACGTCGACCGGCGCGCCCGGGCCCGCCGCGGCGAGCTCCGGGAGGCGTGCCATGAGCGCGCGGGCGTCGGCGGGCGCGTGGGCGTGGACGTCGTTGTCGAAGTACACCTCGACGTCGTGGCCGTCGGCGTGCCAGCGGCGGACCCGCTCCGCCCACGCGTCGAGGACGTGCGGGCGGTACCCGCTCGTGTAGAGCGCGGTGTCGCCGTGCAGGCGCACGTAGACGAGCGGTGCCGTCACCGCGTCGAGGAGCGGCCAGCGCCCCGCGCCGTCCGAGATCGCGAGGGCGACCCCGTGCTTCCGCAGCAGCGCGAGCGCCTCGGCGTCCGCGAACGACGCGTGCCGGGGCTCGAGCGCGTGGACGACGGGCCGGTCCACCGCGACCTCGGTCCACGGCTCGGCGCGCAGCCGGTCGTCGTGGTCCTCGGCGAGGCGGGCGGCGTCGCGCGCGGTGCGCGGCAGCAGCATGAGGAAGTCCTCGAGCGTGCCGCGGTCGAGCTCGGCCCGCTCCGGGAGCTGCCACAGCACGGGCCCGAGCCGGTCCTCGAGCGCGAGCACCCCGCTCGCGAAGAAGTTCGCGAGCGGCGTGCGCACGTCCCGCAACCGCTTCATGTGCGTGATGAAGCGGCCGCCCTTCACGGCGAACGTGAAGCCGGGGGGCGTCTGCTCCCGCCAGGCGACGAACGAGGCGGGGCGCTGGAGCGAGTAGAACGACCCGTTGAGCTCCACGGCCGGGAACTGCGAGGCCACGTGCTCGAGCTCGCGGCGCTGCGGGAGGCCGACGGGGTAGAAGCGTCCGCGCCAGTCCGCGTACCGCCAGCCGGACAGGCCGATGCGTACCGTGGGCATGCGCCCACCCTCGGGCCTCGCCCGTCCCCACGCCCGGCGAGGCGTCGCTAGACTCGACCACCATGTGCGGAATCGTGGGCTACGTGGGCCCGGGGACGACGGTGGGCGAGGCGTCGGGGCGACCCCTCGACGTCGCGCTCGAGGGACTGAGCCGGCTCGAGTACCGGGGCTACGACTCGGCGGGCGTCGCGCTCGTCGGGCCGGGGATCGAGTCCGTCGCGTTCGCGAAGAAGTCCGGGAAGCTGAGCAACCTCGTCGGCGAGATCGACCAGCACCCGCTGCCGGCGTCGACCGCGTCGATCGGGCACACGCGCTGGGCCACCCACGGCGGCCCGAACGACGCCAACGCGCACCCGCACCTGGCCGACGGCGACCGCCTCGCCGTGATCCACAACGGGATCGTCGAGAACTTCGCCGTGCTCAAGGCGGAGCTCCTGGCCGAGGGCGTCGTCTTCCGCTCCGAGACCGACACCGAGTCGCGGCGCAGCTCCTGGCCCGCGCGTACCGCGAGACGAAGGACCTGACGCGCGCCATGACGGACGTCGCGCAGCGGCTGGAGGGCACGTTCACGCTCCTGGCCGTCCACGCCGACGCGCCCGACACGGTGGTGGGCGCCCGTCACGACTCGCCGCTCGTCGTCGGGCTCGGCGAGGGCGAGAACTTCCTCGGCTCCGACGTCGCCGCCTTCATCTCCCACACCAAGGAGGCGCTCGAGCTCGGCCAGGACCAGGTCGTCACGATCACGCCGACGTCGGTCGAGGTCGTCGACTTCGACGGCGTCCCGGCCGAGGCGAAGCGCTACACGGTGGACTGGGACGCCGCCGCGGCGGAGAAGGGCGGCTTCTCGTCCTTCATGGACAAGGAGATCCACGACCAGCCGCACGCGGTGGGCGACACGCTCCTCGGCCGTACCGACCCGTCCGGGAAGCTGGTCCTCGACGACCTGCGCATCGACGAGGCCGTGCTGCGGTCGGTCGACAAGATCATCGTCGTCGCGTGCGGCACGGCGGCGTACTCGGGTCACGTGGCCAAGTACGCGATCGAGCACTGGTGCCGCATCCCCGTCGAGGTCGAGCTCGCGCACGAGTTCCGCTACCGCGACCCGATCGTCGACGAGAAGACGCTCGTCGTCGCCGTGACGCAGTCCGGCGAGACGATGGACACGCTCATGGCCGTGCGCCACGCGCGCGAGCAGGGCGCGAAGGTGATCTCGATCGTCAACACGCACGGGTCGACCATCCCGCGCGAGTCCGACGCCGTCCTCTACACGCACGCCGGGCCGGAGATCGCGGTCGCGTCGACGAAGGCGTTCCTGTCGCAGATCACGGCGGCGTACCTCCTCGGGCTGTACCTCGCCCAGCTGCGCGGCAACAAGTTCCCCGACGAGATCGCCGCGATCCTCGAGGACCTGCGCGAGATGCCGCGCAAGATCCAGACGGTCATCGAGCGCGGCGAGTACGTCCGCGCCACCGCGCGGTCCATGAAGGACGCGTCGTCGGTCCTGTTCCTCGGCCGGCACGTCGGGTTCCCCGTCGCGCTCGAGGGGGCGCTCAAGCTCAAGGAGCTCGCGTACATCCACGCCGAGGGCTTCGCGGCGGGCGAGCTCAAGCACGGGCCGATCGCGCTCATCGACGAGGGCCAGCCGGTGTTCGTCATCGTGCCCTCGCCGCGCGGCCGCGAGGGCCTCCACTCGAAGGTCATCTCGAACATCCAGGAGATCCGCGCACGGGGCGCACGGACGCTCGTGATCGCCGAGGACGGGGACGACGCGGTGCGCCCCTTCGCCGACGAGATCTTCTGGATCCCGGAGTCGCCCACGCTGCTGTCGCCGCTGCTCGCGGTCGTGCCGCTGCAGATCTTCGCGATGTCGCTCGCGACGGCCAAGGGCTCGACGTCGACCAGCCGCGCAACCTCGCCAAGTCGGTCACGGTCGAGTAGTCGGGCGCCCCGGCGGGAGGGGGCCGCGTGACCGGGCGCCGTAGGGTGGGCGCATGATCATCGGGGTGGGCATCGACGTGGTGGACGTCGAGCGCTTCATGGCGACGATCGAGCGCACGCCCCGGCTCCGCGAGAAGCTCTTCACGCCGGCCGAGCGGGACCTGCCGGCGTCGTCGCTCGCGGCGCGCTTCGCGGCGAAGGAGGCGATCGCGAAGGCGCTCGGCGCCCCCGGCGGCATGCAGTGGCACGACGCGACCGTGCACCGCGTGCCGGGCGGGCCGCCCGAGGTCGAGATCACCGGCACCGTCGCGGCCCGCGCGGACGAGCTGGGGGTCCGCCGCTTCCACCTCTCGATCTCGCACGACGCCGGGATCGCCTCGGCCATGGTGGTGGCCGAGGACTGATCCCGGCGTCGGCCGAGCAGTCCTGCGGGCGCCTCCGTCCTGCGGCGCGTCAGTCCTGCAGGGCGGGGACGACCTCGCGCTCGAAGAGCTCGATGCCGCTGCGGTCGTAGGCGGCCTCGGCGAAGTACGTGATCGCGTACGTCATGCCGAGGTCGCGCAGGTGCGTGAGCTTCTCGACGATCTGCTCCGGCGTCCCGACGAGCGGGCCGCGGCGTGCGCTCTCGGCCTGCTCGGCGGCGCGCTCCGGCACCGAGAGCGCGAAGTGCTCCTCGATCCAGGCGATGCGGTCGTCCACCTCGGCCTCCGTCGAACCGATGACGACGTTGTAGTTCGCCGACCGCGTGATCTCCTCGAACGGCCGCCCGATCGCGTCGCAGTGACCGCGCAGCACCTCGGACTTGTGCGCGAAGCCCTCCGGGCTGCCGTCGAAGTTCGTGTACTGCGCGTGCTCCGCGGCGATGCGCAGCGTCTTCTTCTCGCCGCCGCCCGCGACCCAGACCGGCGGGCCGTCGACCTGGAGCGGCAGCGGGGCGAGGCGTGCGCCGTCGACCTGGTAGTGCTTCCCGTCGAACGACGCGACGCCGTTCGTCCACAGCTGCTTGAAGATCTGCACGCCCTCGTCGAGCATCGCGAGGCGGTCCCCGGCGCTCGGGAACCCGTAGCCGTACGCGCGCCACTCGTGCTCGTACCAGCCCGCGCCGATGCCCATCTCGACGCGGCCGCCGCTGACGACGTCGACCGTCGCCGCGACCTTCGCGAGGTAGGCGGGGTTGCGGTAGGCCATGCACGTGCACATCTGGCCGAGGCGCACACGCTCGGTCGACGCGGCGAAGGCGCCATGAGGGACCACGCCTCGTGGGTCGCCTCGGCGGTGGGCTCGGGGACGGTGTGGAAGTGGTCGTAGACCCAGATCGACTCCCACGCGTTGGCGGAGCCGGGCAGGCCCTCGCCCGCGAGCGCGGTGTCGGCGTGCCGGGCGAGGGACCGCATGGTCTCCCACTGGTCCGCGGGGTCGATGCCGACGAGGTCCTGCCGCCAGCCCTGGGGGATGAAGAGTCCGAATCGCATGGGCGCCACCTTAGGCGCGCTCGCGGCCGCTCGCCCTCCTCGCCGCCGGGGCGGCGTGCAGCGGCGCGAGCCGGGCCGCCCGAGCGGGGCCGCGCCGGGCTCGGCAGGATGGACGCATGATCGAAGCCTGGTCCGTCGACGACGTCCGAGCCGCCGAGCGGCCCCTCCTCGACGCGGGCGTGCCGCTCATGCAGCGCGCGGCGTTCGCGCTCGCCACGGTCGTCGCGCGCGACCTCGCCCGGGCGCGCTCGGTCGTCGGGCCCGACGGCGGGCGGCGCGACGGGCGCGTGACCGGGGCCCGGGTGGTGCTGCTCGTGGGGTCCGGCAACAACGGCGGCGACACGCTGCACGCCGGGGCCCACCTCGCGCGCCGCGGTGCGCACGTGACCGCCCTGCTCACGAGCGAGCACCCGAACGCCGAGGGCCTCGCCGCCCTGCGCCGCGCCGGCGGGACGACGCTCGCGCTCACGGAGGACGACGCCTCCGGTGGGTCCACGACCCGGGGAGCCTCGTCGGCCGCGGACCGCGCCGTGGCCGCCGCGCTGCGCGCCGACGCCGTGCTCGATGGGCTGGTGGGCATCGGCGCGGCCGGGCCCCTGCGGGGCTCCTCGCACGAGCTCGTCGAGCGCCTGGCCGACGCGCTCGACCGCGCGGACCGCCGGCCCCTCGTGGTCGCCGTGGACACGCCCAGCGGCATCGGGGTCGACGACGGCACCGTCCCCGGCGCGGTCCTGCCCGCGGACCGCACCGTGACCTTCGGCGCCGCGAAGCCCGGCCTGCTGCTGCCGCCCGCCACGCACCTCGCCGGTCGCGGTGCGGTCGTCGACATCGGGCTCGACCTTGCCGGCTCCGGGGCGGCGGGCGCGTCGCCCGCCGTGCGCCGGCTGGAGGCGGAGGACGTCGCCGCGCTGTGGTCGGTCCCGGGCGTGCACGACCACAAGTACACGCGGGGCGTGCTCGGTGTCGTCGCCGGGACGTCGACCTATCCGGGCGCCGCCGTGCTCGCGACGAGCGCGGCCGTGCGCACCGGGCCCGGCATGGTCCGCTACGCGGGGCCGGACGACGTCACGCACGCCGTGCTCGCCGCCCACCCGGAGGTCGTGCCGGGGGAGGGACGCGTGCAGGCTGGGCGCTCGGCTCGGGCGTCCCGCCGGCCCCCGGGCCCGACGACGACCCGGTGGACGACGGCGGCCAGCACGACCGCGTGCGCCGCGCCCTCGCCGCGGCGACGGGGGCGGGCGACGACGGCGGGAACCCCGGGGTGGCCGCCGTGGTCGACGCGGGCGCGCTGTCGCTGCTGCCGGAGCGCTGCCCGCCGTCGGTCGTCCTCACCCCGCACGCGGGTGAGCTCGCGACGCTGCTCGGGGCGCGCGGCGAGGACGTGTCCCGCGCCGACGTCGACGCTGAGCCGCTGCGCTGGGCACGGCGCGCGCACGAGCTCACCGGGGCGACGGTGCTGCTCAAGGGGTCGGCGACGCTCGTCGTCGGCCCCGGGGTCGTCTACGCCCAGGCGGACGCGTCGCCGTGGCTGGCGACCGCGGGCGCGGGCGACGTGCTGGCCGGCGTCCTCGGCGTCCTGCTCGCCACGCACGCCGAGCGGGTCCTGGCCGAGCCCGGCGCCGCGGCCGAGCTCGCGGCGGCCGCCGCCCTCGTGCACGGGCTCGCGGCCGAGCGGGCGAACCCGGGCGGACCCGTCGCGGCGCTCGACGTCGCCGCGCAGGTGCCGCGCGTCGTCGCGGAGCTGCTGGCCGCCCGCTGAGCCCGCCGGCGCGTGGCCGGGGGCCGCGCCGGTAGCGTGGACGCGTGGTCCCCCTGCCCGTGCGCGACGGCCTCAACCCCACGCGCCTCGTCCTGCCGCACGACGACGCCAGCGTCGCGCGGTGGACGCGCACGCTCGACTACGTGCTCCACCGCTTCCCCGACGACGCCGCGCGGCTGCACGAGAAGGTCGCGGCGGGGGAGGTCGTGGACGGGCGCGGGCGACCGGTCGACGACCGCACCGCCTACGAGCCGCGCGGTTTCGTGTTCCTGTACCGCGACCCGCCCGTCGAGCCCGAGGTCCCGTTCGAGATCCGGGTGCTGCACCGCGACCGCGACCTGCTCGTCGTCGACAAGCCGCACTTCCTCGCGACCATCCCGCGCGGCGCGTACGTCGCGCGCTCGGTGCTCGTCCGGCTGCGGCGGGATCTCGACCTGCCCGAGCTCAGCCCCGCGCACCGGCTGGACCGCGTCACCGCGGGGTGCTCCTGCTCACGCTGCGCCGCGAGGTGCGCGGCGCCTACCAGGAGCTGTTCGCGCGCCGCGTGGTCCGCAAGACGTACGAGGCGGTGGCCCCGTTCGACCCGGCGCTGGAGCTCCCGGCGACGGTCCGCAGCCGCATCGTCAAGCGGCGCGGTGTCATGCGGGCGGAGGAGGTCGAGGGCGAGCCCAACGCCGAGAGCCGCGTCGACCTCGTCGAGGCCGACACCGCACGCGGCCTCGCGCGCTACCGGCTCGAGCCGCACACCGGCCGGACGCACCAGCTACGTCTCCACATGAGCCGCCTGGGCGTCCCGATCGTCCACGACAACTTCTACCCGGAGCCGTACGACGTCGCGCACGACGACTACGCCCGGCCGCTCCAGCTCGTCTCCCGCAGCCTGGACTTCACCGATCCGCTCAGCGGGCGTCCGCGCCGGTTCGCGACGGACCGCGCGCTCGAGGCGTGGTGACCGTTCGCGCGACCGTGCCGGCCCCGACCGTGACCGCACCGCGCCCGCACCGCGCCCGCGGGGACGGGCGCGGGACGGGTGAGAGAATCGAGGACCGTGAGCACCCCCCAGCGTCACGACGCCCCCGCGGCGGACGGGCCGGACCCGCGCCGCTACCCGGCGCGCGCCGTCGTCGACCTCGCGGCGATCCGCGACAACGTGCGCGCGCTCGCGGGCCACGCGCCCACCGCGCAGGTGATGGCGGTCGCAAGGCGGACGCCTACGGGCACGGGCTGGTGCCGAGCGCGCTGGCGGCGATCGCCGGCGGGGCGACGTGGCTCGGCGTCGCCCAGCCGAGCGAGGCGCTCGCGCTGCGCGCGGCCGGCCTCGGGCCCGACCGGGCGCGCCTGCTGACGTGGCTCTACGCGCCGGGCGCGCCGGTGCGCGAGCTGGTCGAGGCCGACGTCGACGTCTCGGTCGCCGCGCCGTGGGCGCTCGACGAGGTCGTCGCCGGCGCCGCGCCGCCGGCCGCCCGGCGCGCGTGCACGTCAAGGTCGACACGGGGCTCGGGCGCAACGGGATCATGCCGGACGAGCTGCCGGGAGTGCTCGACCCCGCCGCGCGCGCCGCGGCCGAGGGCGTCGTGCGCGTCGTCGGCGTCTGGTCGCACCTCGCCCGCGCGGACGAGCCGGGGCACCCGAGCGTCGCCGCGCAGGCCGACGTGCTCGACGACGCCGTCCGGCTCGCCGAGGCGTCGGGAGCCGCGCTCGAGGTGCGTCATCTCGCGAACTCGGCCGCGACCCTCACGGCGCCGCGGACCCACTACGACCTCGTGCGCCCCGGGCTCGCCGTCTACGGCATGTCGCCCGTGCCCCAGGTCGGGCCGCCGCAGCGGTACGGGCTGACGCCCGCGATGACGCTCGAGGCGAGCCTCGTGACGGTCAAGCGCGTCGCGGCCGGCCAGGGCGTGTCGTACGGGCACGTGTACACGACCGACCGTGACACGACGCTGGGCGTCGTCCCGCTCGGCTACGCCGACGGCATCCCGCGGCACGCCTCGGGAGGCGGACCGGACGGCGCCCCCGGCGGCCCCGTCCTCGTCGGCGGGGCGGTGGCGGACGGGCTCGCAGGGGGTCGCGTGCTGCGCGTCGCGGGACGCGTGTGCATGGACCAGGTCGTGCTCGACCTCGGGCCGGGCGCGCGCGAGCGTGCCGGCGACGTCGTGACCCTGTTCGGCGCGGGTGCCGGGCTCGAGCACGGCGGCGCGCGACGGCGGAGGACTGGGCGCAGGCCGCCGGCACCATCAGCTACGAGATCACGACACGGCTGGGCGCGCGCGTGCCCCGCGAGCACGTGCGCCTCGACGTGCTCGACGACGCGGCGCGGGCCCTCGCACAGCGCGCGACCGGCCGCGGCCCGGCGCACTGCCCGACGGCGCCGTCGCGACCGCGCCGCCGGCCACCACGGCCGCCACCGCCGCCACGCCGTCCGCCACCCCGTCCGCCGCCCCCGCCGCCGGCCCGGCCACCCCGTCCGGCCCGCACGAGAGGACCCCCGCACGGTGAACGACCCCACGGTGAACGACCCCACGAGCAGGACCACCGACGACCGTCCCGCCCCGAGCCCGCCGCCGCAGGACGCACCAGGGCCGGTGCGGCTCGTGCTCCCCGACGCCGAGACGACCCGGGCGTCGGCCGGGCGCTCGCGGGCCTGCTCCGCGCGGGCGACCTCGTCGTGCTCACGGGCGACCTCGGCGCGGGCAAGACGACACTCACGCAGGGCATCGGTGCCGGGCTCGGCGTCCGCGGGCAGGTCGCGTCGCCCACGTTCATCGTCGCGCGCGAGCACCCCTCGCTCGTGGGCGGGCCCGCGCTCGTGCACGTCGACGCCTACCGCCTCGGGTCGCTCGAGGAGGTCGACGCGCTCGACCTCGACTCGAGCCTCGACGAGTCGGTGACGGTCGTCGAGTGGGGGAGCGGCCTCGTCGAGTCGCTGGCCGGCGACCGGCTCGAGGTCGTCCTCGAGCGTCCCCGGGGCGCGGGACCCACCGACGGCACGGACAGGGCCGACGGTACCGACGGCACCGACGGCACCGACGACCCCGACGACGCGCCCGAGGCGGGGCGCGGCACGTGACCGTGCGCGCCGTCGGCGACCGCTGGTCCGGGCTCGACCTCGCGGCGCTCGTCGGCGACGCGGGCGCGCCGGGGACCGCCGTCCCGCCCGCCGCGCAGCCGTAGGCTGGGTCCGTGCCTGTTCTCGCCCTCGACACGTCCGCGTCCGTGACCGTCGCCGTCGTCGGCGACGACGCGCCCGCCTCACCCGTCGTGACGCACCCGAACGCCGCCGCCACGCCGAGGCGCTCGCGCCGCTCGTCGACGAGGCGCTCGCCGAGGCCGGGGTCGACCGCACCGACCTCGTCGCGGTCGCCGTCGGCACCGGGCCGGCGCCGTTCACCGGCCTGCGCGTCGGCCTCGTCACCGCGCGCGCGATCGGCTTCGCGCTCGGCGTGCCCGTGCTCGGGGTCCCGAGCCTCGACGCCGTCGCCGCGCAGGCCGTGAGCGACCTCGGGCTCACGCCCGACGACGAGGTGCTCGTCGCGACCGACGCGCGCCGCCGCGAGGTCTACTGGGCGCGCTACCGCGTCGTCGCCCACGAGGGCCCGCACGCCGTCCCCGTCCTCGAGACGGTCGCCGGCCCGGACGTCGGGCCCGCGGCCGCCGTCGCGGAGCACGCCGAGGGCGCCGTGGTCGTCGGCGAGGGCGCAGCGCTGTACGCTGACGTGCTCGACGCCGCCGAGGACGCCCCGCTCGTGCCCGACGCCGCGGTGCTCGCGCGCCTCGCGATCGCCCGGCGCGACGCGGGTGCGGAGCAGCCGACCGAGCCGCTGTACCTGCGCCGCCCCGACGTGCAGGAGGCGGCCGCGCGCAAGCGGGTCAGCGACACGCCCGCCGGCACGGCCCGGTGAGCGCGGCCGACGAGGTCCGGCTGCGGCCGCTGCGTGCCGCGGACCTCGACCGGATCGTCGCGCTCGAGCGCACGCTGTTCGGGCCCGGGGCGTGGACGTACGGGATGCTCGCGGACGAGCTCGCGGGTCAGGGGCGCTGGTACGTGGTCGCGGAGCCGGCGCGGCACCTCGCCGTGGGGCCGCCGCCCGTCGTCGGGTACGCGGGGCTGTGGTTCGACGGCGACGTCACCCAGGTGATGACCATCGGCGTCGACCCGGCGTACCAGCAGCAGCGGGTGGGCTCGACGCTGCTCGAGGCGCTCGTCGACCGGTCGCGGCGCCTCGGCGCGAGCGCCGTGCTCCTCGAGGTGCGGGTCGACAACGAGCCCGCGCTCGCGCTCTACGCCAAGCACGGCTTCGAGCAGATCGGCCTCCGCAAGCGGTACTACCAGCCGGAGGACGTCGACGCGTACACGATGCGGCTCGGCCTCGCCCCGCTGCGCGACGACGACCCCGACTACGGCACCGCCCCGGATGCGGGGAGCGTCGTCGCGTGACCGCGACGCGCGAGCGGGTCCTCGTCGACGCGTCCACGCTCGCCCGCCTGCTCGACGACGGGTCACGGCCCGCGGTGCTCGACGTGCGTTGGGCGCTCGGCGTCACCGACGGGCGCGAGCGCCACGTCGCCGGCCACGTCCCGGGCGCGGTCTACGTCGACCTCGAGACCGAGCTCGCGGCGCCGCCGTCGGCCGCGGCGGGACGCCACCCGCTCCCGGACCCCGCCCGCCTGCAGGCCGCCGCACGGCGCTGGGGCGTGCGGGCCGGACGGCCGGTCGTCGTGTACGACGCGGTCGGCGGCACGTCGGCCGCGCGCGCCTGGTGGCTCCTGCGCTGGGCGGGTCACGACGACGTCCGCCTCCTCGACGGCGGCCTCGCGGCGTGGGAGCGGGCGGGACTGCCGCTCGAGCAGGGCGACGTGCGCGCGGAACCGGGTGACGTCGTCGTCACCCCCGGAGGGATGCCGGTCCTGGACGCCGACGGCGCGGCCCACCTCGCGGCGTCGGGCCCGGGCCTCCTCCTCGACGCCCGTGCGGGCGAGCGGTACCGGGGCGAGGTCGAGCCCGTCGACCCGCGCGCGGGCCACGTGCCCGGGGCCGTGAGCGCGCCGACCACGGACAACCTGGCCGGCGACGGCACGTTCCTCGACGCGGAGGCGCTGCGGGCGCGCTTCGCCGGTCTGGGCGTCGTCGAGGCGGCCGCCCCGGGTCCGGGGAAGGCGACGCCCACCGCCGCGGTGGCGACGGTGGGCGTCTACTGCGGGTCGGGCGTCACGGCCGCGCACGAGGTGGCCGCGCTCGCGACGCTCGGCGTCGAGGCGGCCTGTACGCGGGGTCGTGGTCGCAGTGGTCGAACGACCCCGCCCGTCCGGCCGCGA
>NZ_MKKH01000045.1 GCF_001942335.1 Cellulosimicrobium sp. CUA-896
GCGGCGGCGGCGACTGCGGCGCTGCCGGCGCGGCGGGACGCTCGGCGGAGCCCGACCCGGTCATCGGCGACCACGAGGGGGCCGGGACCGTACCCGCGGACGAGCCCGGTGCCGCGCCGCCCTGCGGCGCGGCACCGGATCCCTCAGAGGGTGGAAATGCCATTGAGAACACTCTCCAGGACGCTCAGCGACAGGCCCGAGTTGTTGCTGCCGTGGCCCGTGTGCACGTTGAGCGGGGTCGAGGTGTGGACGGTGATGTAGTTGTCCTCCTGCAAGTCCGCGACGAGCACCTTCGTCACACCGAGCGGCAGCCGGAGCAGCGCCGACAGCTCGGCGATGGAGACGTAGGTGTGCGCCGCGTGCTGGAGGATCGAGCGCTTCTCCGGGGGCAGTCCGAAGCTGTTCACCGCTCCGGGCATGACCTCGACGAGAGCCTCGAGCGGGAGGTCCGACGTGGCCGACCGGACGCGTCCGCCGGTCACGGCGTACGGGCGGACCGTCGCCGCCTCGTAGACGTCGCCGTGCGAGCCGACGCTGCCGAAAGGTACGTTCGTCATCGATCAGACCTCATCCCACGGGGGCTCGGGTGGCACCGTCAACGGGGAGGCTCCCCCGCATCTCGGAGATCAGCTGCGGGGTCAGGGTAGCCTCCGTGCGCGAGACGAGGAGCGCCATCTCGTAGCCGATGAGGCCGATGTCGCAGTTGGCCTCGGCCACGACGCCGAGCACGGACCCGTTCGACACGTTCATGAGGAACAGGAACCCGTTGTCCATCTCGATGATGGCCTGGCGGACGTTGCCCCCGTTGAGCTGGCGGGCGGCCCCCCGCGTCAGGCTCGACATGCCGGAGACGATCGCCGCCAGCTGGTCACCGCTCGTGCGGTCGAGCTGGTCCGACATCGCCATGAGCAGGCCGTCGGCCGACACCACGAGCGTGTGCCGGCTGCCCGGTACCGTCCGCACGAAGTTGTCGAGCAGCCACCCGAAGTTCGTTGCCTCGGTGCTGAGCGCGTTCACTGTTCCTCCTCGTCAGTTGCCACAGACGGCACGTCGTCACCGCGCCTGCGGCGCTGAATCAGGGACATGATCCATGGTCCCGGTCGTCCACGTCGAACTCGTCTCGTCGGTCCCCTCGACCCGGCCGCGGGCCGTTCCGGACTGGAACGCCGAGAGCCTGGCCCGGAGCTGCTCCGGGTCGCGGTCGATCCGGGCCGTGAACCGGTCCACGTACCCCTCGCGGTCCTGGCCGCGCGACCGGCGCGTCAGGCCCGAGGACGCGGTCGGCTCCACCCGGAGCGGCTGGTAGGTCCCGCCGTCCGGGCCCTCCAGGCTCGTCTCCTGGAAGTCGCCGGCTCCGCTCAGCAGCGTGGACATCTCCTCGTACAGGACGGCCGAGGCCATCCAGTCCGACCGCGCCTCGACGGAGTCGGTGATGTAGTCCGCGTCGAGCGGCTCCAGCTCCGGCACCTGCCGGCGTGCGAGCGGCGTCGGCGGTCCGTACGTGCCGGGGTCCTCCCGACGCGGCGCCGAACCCTGCGCGACGGACGTGCGCTGCGGGAGGGACGTCTCGTGGCCCGGGGTCTGCGCCGGCTGCGACTGCTGCGACGGCGCCACGGCACCGGTCGCCGGGTACGCGCCGGCGTCCGTGCGCGCCGGCGGCGCGAAGGACGAGGGCTCCGCGTCCGGGTCACCGCCGCCCGGCCCTCCGGGGCACGGTCGGGACGCTCGGGCGCGGGGGCGGAGAACGCCGACGCGCGCACCGGGGCCTGGCGCGGCTCCGGCTCGACCGGGACGGGCTCGGTCGGCGTGAGCGTGAGCGGCGGCTGCTGGACGGGCGCCGCCCCGTCCGTGGGGCGCGGCGCGGGCTCCGCGGGACGATCGCCGTCCCCGAGCGCGGACGCGCGACCGGGCGCCGTGGACGGCACCTGCGGGGTCGTGGTCGTGCGGGGGCGCCGCCCGAAGATCCCGCGCTTGCGGGCCTGGCTCTCGCGCAGCGACCGTCGCGTCGGCAGGTCGGCCATGAGCTCCTCGAAGCGCGGCAGCGCCTCGAACGACAGCTCCGCGGGCACGTCCTCCGCGGCCGGAGCGCCGGCGTCCGCCGGGACCGCCCCGTGGACCGGCTCCTGCTCGGACGTCACGTCCGCGGCGCGCTCGGGAGCGGCCTCGGGGGCCTTTCGGGCACTCGCTGCGCGAGCGGCGCGGGGGCGGCCGTCGTCTCGTCGGCGGGGGACGGCGACCAGGACGAGGTCGCAGGCTCGGGCGTCCACGCCGCCGGCTCGGGGGCTGCCGTGGGCGCCGCCCCGGCGTGCGCGGTCTCCGCGGGCTCGGGGAACGGCTCGCCGGCGGCAGCCTCCGCGGGCTCGGCGGACGGCGTCCAGGCGGCAGGCTGCGCGGGCTCCTCGGTCGCCCACACTGCGGGCGCGACGGTCTCGCCGCCGGCCGTGTGGTCGGGGACGAGCGGGATGTCGGTCGCCGTGACCTCCGGCGACGGGCCGAGGTCGACGGGGTTGGGCGCCGCGCCGCGCTCGCCCACGGGCCGGAAGCTCGAGAACAGCGCGCTGCGGGTGCTCACGTCGAGGACCGGGATCTCGGCGGACTCCGGCTCGACCGGCGTCGCCGCGGCGCGCGACCGGCTCGGCAGGTCGCCGCCCGCGGGGGCGACCTCGGCGGGCGGCGTCCACGCGTCGTCGGTGGCGGGGAGGTCGTCCGGCAGCGCGGGGGTCGCGAGCGGCGGCAGGACGATCGCGCCCGTCTGCGGGCCGGAGGCGAACGACGCGCTCGGTGCGGACGCCGCGGGGTCGACCGCACGCGAGCGGCGCCGCGGCATGCCCGTCTGCGTGGTGCCGTCGGTGAGCGCGGCGATGTCCACCGGCTCGGCCGAGGGCGCCTCCGGCGTGACCGCGGCGGGCGCGACCGGCACCGGCTGCGAGGCGACCGGGACGGGCTGCGAAGCGGCCGGCAGCTGCTGCGGCTCCGGCTCGGCGACGGCCGGCACGACGCCCGTGCTCGCGAGCTGCTGCGCGGCGGCCTGCGTGCCGGCCTCGAGCGGGTCGGTCGGCTGCGGGAGCGGCACGTGGGAGTCGGCGACGAAGAGCACGGCGGGGAACGAGACGGTGACCTCGGTGCCGTTGTCGCCCGCGCCGGACGCGAAGCGCACGCGTGCGCCGAGACGGTCGGCGAGGCGGCCGACCACGAAGAGGCCGAGGCGCTGGGCGCCGACGACGTCGGACGCGGCGTGCGTGGCGACCTTGCGGTTCGCGTCCTCGATCTCCTCGGGCGTCATGCCGAGGCCGTGGTCCCGGACCGTGATGTGGACGGCGTGCTCGTCGCGGCCGGTCGTCACCTCGACGGGCGTGTGCGGCTCGGAGAACATCGTCGCGTTCTCGAGGAGCTCGGCCAGCAGGTGCGCCGCGTTGAGGGCGTTGTGACCGAGCATCAGCGGGTCGACGACGAGGTTCAGGCGGACCCGGTCGTACAGCTCGATCTCGGACGAGGCGGTACGGATGACGTCGGACGCCGGCATGGGCTGGCGCACGCGGCGCCCCGAGTCGATGCCCGCGAGGACCAGCAGCGACTCGGCGTTGCGGCGCATCCGGGTCGCGAGGTGGTCGAGCCGGAACAGGTTCGACAGCGTCCCCGGGTCCTCCTCGGACCGCTCGAGGTCGTCGAGGAACGCGAGCTGGCGGTTGAGCAGCACCTGGTCGCGACGGGCGACGTTGACGAACATCTCGGCGATGGAGCCGCGCAGCGCGGCCTGCTCGCGCGCGACCGTGACCGTCGTCGCGTTGACGTCGTTGAACGCGGTCGCGAGCTGCCCGACCTCGTCGGTCGACTCGACGGAGATCGGCGCGAGGTCGATGGACGGGCCCTGACCCGGGACGGCGACCTGCGAGACGAGCTGCGGCAGCCGTTCGCGCACGTCCTCCGCGGCACCGGTCAGTCGGCGCAGCGGGTTGACGATCGCGCGGGCGATGAGACCCGCGACGAGGATCGACACGGCGATCGCGAGCAGGGTCACGCCGATGGTCAGCACGGCGCGCGTCGTCGCGGCCGACGACAGGGAGTCGGCCCGCTCCGCGGTCCGGTCGCGCACCTCGTCGCGGACCGCCGTGGTCTGCTCGCGGTCGGCGAGCGAGAGGGTCTCCCACTGCACCGCGTCGTCGGCTGAGATGGACGCAGGCCGCGAGGCGGCGACGTTGTAGCGGAGCTGGCTGTAGTCCGGGTTGAAGACCTCGAGCTGAAGACCGGAGTCCGGCAGCAGCCGCAGCGCCGCCCGCGTCTCCTGGTTGAGCGACTCCCCGGTCGTCATGAGGACGGCCGCACGCTGCGTGGCCGCCTCGCTCTCCTGCCCGACCTGCGCGGCGGAGATGACCGCCCCCGCGACCGGGAGCTCGAGCGCCTGCTGGGCGAGGAGCTCGTCGAGGAGGACGTACGTCTCGAGGTACTGGGCGAGGGAACGCTCCGACGACGTGTCGGCGAGCGCGGCCGGGACCTCGAGCGCGTTGTCGATGAGCTCGGAGTACGAGTTGATGCGGGCCTGCTCGCCCTGGCTCGAGCGGTCGATCGCGATCCGGAGGTCGCGCAGCTCCTCGCGGTCGGCACGCGTCCGGGCGATCGCGTCGCGGACGCGCTCGTCGAGCGCCGAGGTGTTCAGCCCGTCGACGCCCGGTCGCGGGCGTCGAGCGCGCGGTCCGTCGCCTCGCGCTGCTCGAGCATCATCTGCTCGGCGCCCTCGACGCGGTAGGAGTCGAGGATCGCGTAGCCGCGCTCGGCCGCGATCGCCGTCCCGGCGGCGTCCTGGACCTCGAGCGCCTCGACGAGCGCGTTCGTCTGGCTCGCGCCGCGCGCAGCCGAGATGGCCTGTCCCGAGATGACCGCCGCCGCGACGAAGAGGACGAGCACGGGGACGGCGAGGGCCGCAAGGATCTTCCCGCGGACGCTCAACCTGCGGAGCATACGAACCTGCCTCCATGACCCAGATCCACCCGGTTCGGCGGCGTCGCGGCGTGCGCGTGCGGCCCGGCTCCCCGGTCGTGCGTACTAACTATCGGTGCACATCGCCCGGACGCCTAATCCGCCGACGACCGCAACTCGAACGTCGACGACCCTCGCCCCCTGCCGGCCGGTCCGGCACCTCCGACGGCCTGCGCGTACGCTCGACGGTGTGCGAGGCGTCACGATCTCCGGCCCTGGCGGCCCTGAGAACTTAACCGTTTCCGAGCTCCCTGACCAGACCCCGCGTCCCGACGAGGTGGTCCTGCACGTCGCCGCCGCCGGCGTGAACCGCGCTGACCTGCTGCAACGCGCCGGCGCGTACCCCGCTCCTCCGGGTGCGCCCGACTGGCCGGGGCTCGAGGTCGCGGGCACCGTCGCGAGCGTCGGCGAGGAGGTCAGCGGCTGGTCCGTCGGGGACCGCGCCGTCGCGCTGCTCGAGGGCGGCGGGTACGCGGAGCAGGTCCGGGTCCGCGCGACCCAGGTCCTGCCCGTCCCCGCGGGCGTCGACCTCGTCGACGCGGCCGCGCTCCCCGAGGCGGCGTGCACGGTGTGGAGCAACGTCGTCGACGTGGGACACCTCACCGCCGGCGAGCGGCTGCTCGTGCACGGCGGCTCGGGCGGCGTCGGCACTCTCGCGGTCCAGGTCGGCGCGGCGCTGGGGGCGCGCGTCGCGGTGACCGCGGGCGGCCGGGCGCGCGCGGACCGGTGCCTCGCGCTCGGGGCGGACCTCGCCGTCGACCACCGCGAGGAGGACTTCGTCGAGGCGGTGCGCTCCGCCTCGGACGGCCACGGGGCGGACGTGATCCTCGACGTGGTCGGCGCCGCGTACCTCGACCGCAACCTCCGGGCGCTCGCGACGGGCGGCCGGCTGGTGGTCATCGGCATGCAGCAGGGCGCGCGCGCCGAGCTCGACCTGGGCCGCCTGCTCGCACGGCGGGCGACGGTCGCCGGTACGACGCTGCGCGCACGACCGGCCGCGGAGAAGGCCCGCATCGTGCGGGACGTCCTCGCGCACGTGTGGCCGATGGTCGAGGACGGCCGGGTGCGGCCGGTCGTGCACGCCCGCGTGCCCCTCGACGAGGCGCGCGTGCGCACGAGCTCCTCGACTCGGGCGAGGTGTTCGGCAAGGTCCTGCTCGTCCCGTAGCGCGCCGGTGCGGGCGACGGCGGCAGCCGCAAGACTGGCCCCATGGCTGACGACGCGCGCGACCCCCGCCCCGACGACGACGCCCCTCGCGGCGACCGGCCGGACGACGGCCCCGACCGCGTCACCGTGGTCGCGCCGGACGGCACGGGCGTGAACGTGGTCGACGGCGACGATGCCGGGGCCGCCGAACGCGGCCCCGCGAACGTGATCGAGGAGCCGGCGAAGGTCATGCGGATCGGCGGCATGATCAAGAAGCTGCTGGACGAGGTGCGCGACGCACCCCTCGACGACGCGGCGCGCTCACGCCTGGCGGAGATCCACGAGCGCTCGTTGACCGAGCTGGAGGAGGGCCTCTCCCCCGACCTCGTCGACGAGCTCCACCGGATCACGCTGCCGTTCACGGACGACGCCGTGCCGTCCGACGCCGAGCTGCGCGTCGCGCAGGCGCAGCTCGTGGGCTGGCTCGAGGGCCTGTTCCACGGCATCCAGACGGCGCTCGTCGCCCAGCAGATGGCGGCCCAGTCCCAGCTCTCCCAGATGCGCCGGGCGCTGCCGCCGGGAGCGGTGGCGACGAGCCCCGCGGCCCCGGGCATGCCGGGCCGTCCCGACGGCCACGACCCGCACGACGGCGCCCGTCCCCCGGTCAGTACCTCTGAGCGTCCGGCGGGTCCTGCGTCGGCACGTCCGCCGGCCCGGACGACCGCCGCGCCGTCATGGCGATCGCCCCGGAGACGAGGAGGAGGCCGGCGAGCTCCGGCAGGGTCGGCACCTGGCGGAGCACGACGCGCCCACGACGGCCGCGGTCGCCGGCAGCAGGGCGAGCAGCACGGAGAACGTCGCGGCGCTGACGCGGCGCAGGACCACCTGCTCGAGCGCGTAGGGCACGACGGACGAGAACACCGCGACCCCGGCGACGGCCGCGGCGTACCGCCAGTCCGCGAGCACGGGGACGGCGGACGGCGCGAGGAACGGAGCGGACGCGAGCGCGCCGAGGGTCATGGCGACGGACAACGACGTCACGCCGGACCCGGCGACGGCGACGCGCCGCCCGAGCACGACGTACGCGGCCCAGCACGCCGCCGCGACGCCGATGGCGGCGAGCCCGACCACGGCGTCCTCGCGCGGCAGGTCCGACTCGATCGTCACCCCGGCGAGCAGCACGACGCCGGCGGCCGCGACGGCGATCGCCCCGCGCTCGCGCCAGCCGCGGCCCGTCACGGCCGCCACGGCGACCGGTCCGCAGAACTCGATCGCGACGGCCGTCCCGAGCGGCAGGTGGTCGATCGCGACGTAGAACGCGAGGTTCATCGACGCGAGCGCCAGCCCGAAGACGCCGACCCACGCGAGGTCGCGACGCGTCCACGAGCGGCGCCACGGTCGGCGCCAGGCGAGCAGCAGGACGGCCGACGCCGCGATGCGCAGCCAGCCCACCTCGGCCGCCCCCGCCACGGCGAAGAGCCCGACGGCGATCGCCGCGCCGAGGTACTGGGTGAGCCCGGAGACCACGAACAGCGCGGGCACGGGCACCTGCTCGAGAGCGGCGGCGGGACGGACGGGCACCGCACGACTCTACGACCGCGGCACGCCGGCGCGCCCGGCACGAGGGCCGGACGGCGCCCGCGCGCGTCAGCCCTTGACCGACCCCGCGAGGAGGCCGCGGACGAAGTACCGCTGGAGGGCGACGAACACGATCAGCGGGACGATGATCGAGATGAAGGCGCCCGCCGTGAGGATGTGCCAGTCGCCGCCGCGCGACCCGGCCATCTCCGCGACACGGACGGTGAGCGGGTAGGTCCCCACATCCGCGAAGGTCAGGCCCACGAGGAGGTCGTTCCACACCCAGAGGAACTGGAAGATCGCGAACGAGGCGATGGCCGGGACGAGGAGCGGCAGGAGCACCTGGAAGAAGATCTTCACGTGGCCCGCGCCGTCGACGCGCGCGGCCTCGACGAGCGAGCGCGGGATGTCCTTCATGAAGTTGTGCAGCAGGAAGATGGCCAGCGGCAGCGCGAAGATCGAGTGCGACAGCCACACGGTCCAGAACGTGCCGTTGAGTCCGACGGTCACGTAGTCGCGCAGGAGCGGCACGAGCGCCACCTGCAGCGGGACGACCTGGAGGGCGAAGATCGCGACGAAGAGGATCTCCCGCCCACGGAACTCGATCCACGCGAACGCGTACGCCGCGAGCAGCGCGAGGGTGATCGGGATGACCACCGCCGGCAGCGTGATGACGAACGAGTTGACGAAGTAGGTCGAGAGGTTCGAGCCGCTGCCGTAGAGCGCCTGGTCGTAGTTGTCGAGCGTGAACTCCGCCTCGCCGGTGAAGATCCCGGGGATGACCGTCCACCAGCCGCTGCGGCGGATGTCCAGCTCGGGGCGGAACGACGTGACGAGGAGCCCCACGGACGGGATGGTCCACAGGAGCGCGATGAGGATCGCGAGGAAGGACGCCCACGGCGAGCTGAGCCTGCCCTTCGCCGCGATGGCGCGCTTCTCGAGCCGGCTGATCTTGCGCGGGCCGCGGGGTCCCTCGGTCTCGCCCTCGGTGGTGAGGTCGGTGTCCGGGACGACCGGGGGGATCGGCGTGCTGGTCATCGGATCTCCTCGGCGAGCCGCATCTGGCGGACGTGTAGACGATGATCGGTACGACCAGGACGAAGAGGATCACGGCGAGCGCGGAGCTCAGGCCCTGGTTGTTCTGCCGGAACGCCTGCGTGTAGAACTCGTTGGCCACGACGTCGGTGCCGAACTGGCCGCCGGTCATCGTCCGGACGATGTCGAAGATCTTGAGCGTCGCCATCGCGATCGTCGTGAGGACGACGACGAGCGCCGGCCGGACGCTGGGGATCGTGATGTACCGGAACATGCCGAAGCCCTTGAGCCCGTCGAGCCGGGCGGCCTCGACGATGTCGTCGGGGATCGCCTTGATCGCCGCCGAGAGGATGGTCATCGCGAAGCCCGTCTGGATCCAGATCATCACGACGATGAGGAAGAACGTGTTCCACGGCTGGCCGATGAGGAACTGCTGCGGCGGGATCCCGAGCCACACGAGCAGCTGGTTGAGCAGACCGATCTGCTGCACGCCGGGCTGGTCGGGCCGGAACTCGTAGACGAACCCCCAGATGATCGACGCGCCGACCATGGAGATCGCCATGGGCAGGAAGACGAGAGCCTTGGCGAACTTCTCGAAGCGCGAGCGGTCCACGATGACGGCGTAGACGACGCCGATCAGCGTGGACAGGAGCGGGACGACCACGACCCAGATCGCGGTGTTGCGCAGCACGAGCTGGAACTGGTCCGTCGTGAAGGCCGTGACGTAGTTGTCGAAGCCGACGAACTCGTTGCCGCGGCGGTCGAACAGCGAGTTCCAGACCGTGATGACAGCGGGTCGCACGAGCCCCCAGGCGAGGCCGATGACGGCCGGGCCGACGAACCCCAGGACGACGACCCACCGCGGGATGCGCTTGGGGCGGTCCACCGCGAGGAGGATCGCGCCCATGACGACCACGAACAGCACGATCGCCAGGAACATCAGGCCGAACTTCTCCGCGGGAGAGCTCGGGTCGGTCAACCAGTCCATCGGGACCTCCGGTCTGCTCGCCCGCGACCGTGGGGGTCGAGCGTCGTCTCCATGGTGGGGTCCGGACGGGGGTCCGCCGCTCGCGGCGGACCCCCCGTCCGGGTCGTGCTCGGGTCACGCGAGCGGCGCGCGCCCCGCCGGGGTCACGAGGACGAGGCCGGCCAGGACGCCTCGATCGTGTCCACGACCTCCTGGGTGTCGGAACCGGTGAACCAGTTGACCATCCCGGTCCAGAACGTCCCGGCGCCCACCTCGCCCGGCATGAGGTCGGACGCGTCGAAGCGGATCACGGCGTCGGGGTCGGCGAGGATCTCGGCGGAGAGCTGGTCGAACTCCGTCGCGAGGTTCTCGGGGTCGAGCCCGTTGTTCGCGCTGACCCACCCGCCCATCGGCGTGGTCATGGCCTTGGCGTTCGCCCAGTCCGCCGACGACAGGTAGGTCTGGAACGCCTGCACCTCAGGACGGTCGTTGAACGCGGCGACGAACTCGCCACCGCCGAGGACCGGCTTGATGTCGGTCTGGTTGGTCGGCAGGTAGAACGCGTAGACGTCGCCGTCCTCGGCCACCTCGGTGCCCTCGGGCCACTGCGTCTGGTAGAAGTTCGCCGCACGGTGCAGCCAGCAGCTGCCGTCGAGGATCGGGTAGCCCGCGTCCGTCCACGCGGTCGTCGCGATCGAGTCGACACCGCCCAGACCGCCGTTGACGTAGGCCGGGTCCTTGAGGATGTCGCCGGTCGCGTCGAACGCCTCGACGATCTGCGGGTCGTTGAACGGGATCTCGTGCGTGTACCACTGGTCGTACACCTCGGGACCGGCCGTGCGCAGCACGACGTCCTCGATCCAGTCGGTGGCCGGCCAGCCGGTCGCGTCGCCGGACTCGACGCCGGCGCACCAGGGGATGGCCCCGGAGTCGGCGATCTCGGCGGTGAGGTCCATCATCTCGTCCCACGTCGTGGGGATCTCGTAGCCCGCGTCCTCGAACATCGACGGCGAGTACCACACGTAGGACTTGACGTTCGAGCCGAGGGGCGCCGCGTAGAACGTGCCGTCGACCGTGCCGTAGTCCTTCCACGACTCGCTGAAGAACTCGTCGACGTTCGACACGGTCGCCTCGGGCGCCGGCACGATCGCGTCCGGGAAGTCCGTGACGATCGTGTTGAGCAGGCCCGGCTGCGGGAGGTAGGCGATGTCGGGCGCGTTGCCCGCCTGGATGCGGACGAGGAGCTGTGCCTCGAACTCGCGCGAGCCCTCGTAGTTCACCGTGACGCCGGTGCACTCCTCGAACGGGTCGTAGGAGTCCTCCTGGGTCGCCTGCTCGGGCTCGACGATCGAGGTGTAGACCGAGACCTCGGTCCCCTCGAGGTCGCCGAACTCCTCGTAGGCCGAGCAGTCGATCTCGGGCGTGGCGGCGGCGTCGCCGCCGTCCCCGCCGCCGTCTCCTCCGTCGCCGCCCCCGCCGCACGCGGCGAGCACGAGCGCGAGGCTCGCACCGCCGGCTGCGACGGCGAACGCGCGGCGACGCGCCGCGCCGGTCATCGTGCTCCTGGTCATGTCAACCTCCACCTCGTCGTGTGAGCGCGGACGACCGCGACGCCCCGGCCTCGTGGGCCGGCCGTGCCGCGGACGTCGGCGAGCGCGGCAGCGCTCTCGCCCTACGGACAATGCAAGCGTTTACATCGGCGTTCTGCAAGCACGGAGCGGCTGCCTTCGGGTAACGATTCCGTCACGGGAACCACCGGTCCGCTCGAGCGCCACCACCCCGGTGGACACGCTCCCACAGCCGTCGTGACCGTGCGCGGCGAAAGGCCCGGCGCCGGCCTCCGGCGGTCAGGACGCGCGCGGTGGGCCGGTCGACCGGCGTCGCACGAGCTCGGTGGGGTACGTCAGGCGCTGGGGCACCGGCGCGCCGTTCACCATCTCGAGCAGCAGCAGCGCGGCGTCCGCGCCCTGCTGGTAGGCGTCCTGCGCGACGGTCGTCAGGCCGGCGACCTCCCCGAGGTCGTGCCCGTCGACCCCGACCACCGACAGGTCCTCGGGCACGCGCAGGCCCAGGTCGCGCGCGGCCAGCAGCGCGCCCATCGCCATCTCGTCGGAGGCCGCGAACACCGCGGTCACGTCGGGCCGCCGGCGCAGCAGCTCGGCCGTCGAGGCGCGGCCGCCCTCGACGTCGAAGTCGCCGTTCGCCTCCAGCTCCCGGTCGACGTCGACCCCGGCCTCGGCGAGCGCGCGCACGTAGCCGAGGGAGCGCTCGGCGGGCGGGGACCACGACGACACGAGGTCCGGCACGCCGGTCACGTGCCCGACGACGCGGTGGCCCAGGTCGAGCAGGTGGCGCGTCGCCGCGTACCCCGTCGCGACGTCGTCGAGCCGCACCGTGACCTGGTCGTCCGGCCCGGAGCCGACGAACGCGAGCGGACGGTCGAGGCCCACGAGCGAGCGCACCTCGTCGTCGTCGAGCGGGAGGCCGACGACGAGCGTGCCGTCGACGCGGTGCCGCAGCACGTCCGGGTCCACCCGCCGCCGGGGCTCGTCGCGTCGCACGACGAACGTGTGCAGCAGCACGTCGTACCCCACGTCGCGCAGGGCGCGCTCGGCGCCCTCGATGACGTTCGCGAAGAACCAACGGCTGACCCACGGCGTGAGGAGCCCGATCGTGCGGGTGCGCCCGGTCGCGAGTGACGACGCCGACGGCGTCGGCACGTAGCCCAGGCGCGTGGCCTCCGCGAGCACGCGCCGGCGCGTGGCGTCCGAGACGTTCGGCAGGCCGCGGAGCGCGCGCGAGACCGTCGCCGTGGACACCCCGGCGGCCCTGGCCACGTCCTCGATGCCTGCCACGAGCGCTGATTCTGCCCGTCCGTGCCGCACGACGCGACATCCGCGCCCGGCAGCCACCCGGCGCGCAGTCCCGCCTGCGTGCACGACCGGCGCGGCGGATATCGTGGACCGCGGTCGCGCACCCGCGACCGGACGCCGCACGGAGGGACCACGATGATCGAGCTGAGGACGCCGCGGGAGATCGACCAGATGCGACCCGCGGGGCGGTTCGTCGCCGACGTCCTCACGACGGTCCGCGCCGCCGCGACGGTCGGCACGAACCTGCTCGAGCTCGACGAGGTCGCCCACCGCATGATCCGCGAGCGCGGCGCCGAGTCGTGCTACATCGACTACCACCCGTCGTTCGGCGCGAGCCCGTTCGGCAAGGTCATCTGCACGTCGGTCAACGACGCGGTGCTGCACGGCCTCCCGTTCGACTACGCGCTGCGCGACGGCGACCTGCTGACCCTCGACTTCGCGGCGTCCGTCGACGGCTGGGTGTCGGACTCGGCGATCTCGTTCGTCGTCGGGACCCCGCGCGACGGCGCGCTGGGCGAGGCGGACCGCAAGCTCATCGAGACCACCGAGCGCGCGCTGGAGGCCGGCATCGCGGCCGCCCAGCCGGGCAAGAAGGTCGGCGACATCTCGGCCGCCATCGCCGACGTCGCGCACGCGGCGGGCTACTCGGTGAACACCGACTTCGGCGGGCACGGCGTCGGCCGCACCATGCACGGCGAGCCCCACATCCCCAACGACGGCCGCCGCAAGCGCGGGTTCCCGCTCAAGCCGGGCCTCGTCGTCGCGATCGAGCCGTGGTTCCTCGAGTCGACCGACGAGATCTTCACCGACCCCGATGGCTGGACGCTGCGCTCGGTGGACGGCTCGCGCGGCGCGCACAGCGAGCACACGATCGCGATCACGGAGGACGGGCCCCTCGTCCTCACGGCGCGCGAGCCCCGCGAGTAGCGCGTCCCGAGCAGCGTCCCGCGGGACGGACGCCCCGGTCACGAGGTAGAGGCTGCGGTCGCGAGGTAGAGCTCTGCGGGCTCTACCTCGCGACCGCGCGCTCTACCTCGCGGTCAGGGCAGGAGCGAGCGCAGGACGGCGACGGCGCCGTCGTCGGCGATGGGCCCGGTGACCTCGTCGGCCGCGGCGCGCACGCGCTCGTCGGCGTGGCCCATCGCGACGCCGCGCGCCGCCCAGCCGAGCATCTCGACGTCGTTGTGCCCGTCCCCCACCGCGACCGTGCGGTGCGGCTGGACGTGCAGGGTGCGGCGCACCTGCTCGAGCGCGGTCGCCTTCGTCACGCCGAGCGGGGCGAGGTCCATCCACGCCGTCCACCCGACGGCGTACGTGACGTCGTCGAGGCCGAGCTGCTCGACGAGCTCGTGGAACTCCTCGCTCGTCGACCCGGGCGAGCGCACGACGACGCGCGTCACCTCGCCCGACCACAGCTCGTCGAAGTCGACGACGCGGTGCACGCCGTCGAGCTCGCCGTCGGGGAAGAGCTCGTTCATGCGGAACCCCACGCCGACGTCCTCCACGGCGTACCGCGCGTCGGGCAGGCGCTCGCGCAGCAGGCGCAGTGCCGGGCCGGGGTCGAACGTCACGACGTCCTCGAGCACGTAGCCGTCGGGCTCGTCGGGGTCGAGGCGTGCCGTCACCGCGCCGTTCGACGCGACGACCCACCCCCGGTCGATGCCGAGGATCTCCGCCACGGGGGTCATCGCGACGAGCGAGCGACCGGACGCGAGCACGACGTGGTGCCCGGCCTCGCGCAGCGCCGCGACGGCGTCGCGCACGTCGTCCGACATCTCCTGGTCGTACGTCATGAGCGTGCCGTCGACGTCGAGCGCGACGAGCAGCGGCTCGGACGACGCGGGGGCGGGCGGGGTGGCGAAGGTCGTGGTGGGTCCGGCAGGCGTCCGCGAGGCACGAGCGGGCGCGGGTAGACCGAGCGCCCCGCCGGCCCCCGCGGCGTCCGACCCCACGCGCTCCGTCACGCGCTCACCGGCTCGAGGACCTCGAGGCCCCCGAGGTACGGGCGCAGGCCCTCGGGCACGCGCACCGAGCCGTCGGGCTGCTGGTGGTTCTCGAGGATCGCGACGATCCAGCGCGTCGTGCCGAGCGTGCCGTTGAGCGTGGCGACGGTGCGGGTCTCGGCCTTGCCGTCGCTCTCCACGCGCTCACGGACGTTGAGCCGCCGTGCCTGGAACGTGGTGCAGTTCGACGTCGACGTCAGCTCCAGGTAGCGCTGCTGCGTGGGCAGCCACGCCTCGCAGTCGAACTTGCGCGCGGCGCTCGACCCCAGGTCGCCCGCGGCCGTGTCGATGACGCGGTACGGGAGGTCGACGAGGCGCAGCATGTCCTCCTCCCAGCCGAGCAGGCGCTGGTGCTCGGCCTCGGCGTCCTCGGGCGCGACGTAGGAGAACATCTCCACCTTGTGGAACTGGTGGACGCGGATGATGCCGCGCACGTCCTTGCCGTGCGACCCCGCCTCGCGCCGGTAGCACGCGCTCCAGCCGGCGTAGCGGCGAGGACCGGCCGACAGGTCGAGGATCTCGCCCGCGTGGTAGCCCGCGAGCGCCACCTCGCTCGTGCCGACGAGGTAGAGGTCGTCCTTCTCGAGCCGGTAGATCTCGTCCGCGTGGGCGCCGAGGAACCCGGTGCCCTGCATGACCTCGGGGCGCACGAGCGTCGGGGTGATGACGGGCGTGAACCCGGCCGCGACGGCGCGGTCCATCGCGGCGTTGAGGATCGCGAGCTCGAGCCGCGCCCCGACGCCCGTGAGATAGTAGAACCGCGCGCCGGAGACCTTCGCCCCGCGCTCGGTGTCGATCGCCCGCAGGCCCTCCCCGAGCTCGAGGTGGTCACGCGGCGCGAACCCCTCGGCGGCGAAGTCACGGACCGTGCCCTCCTCGCGCAGGACGACGTAGTCCTCCTCGCCCCCCGAGGGCGCGCCGGCGACGACGTTCGCGATCCGGTACAGCAGGTCCTTGAGCTCGGCGTCCGCGTCGGCGGCGTCCTTCTCGCGCGCCTTGACGTCGGCCGCGAGCTGCTTGGTGCGGACGAGCAGCGCCGTCTTCTCCTCGCCCTGGGCCTTCGCCACCTGCTTGCCGAGGGACTTCTGCTCGGCCCGCAGCCCCTCGAACTCGGCGAGCGCCGCACGGTGGCGCGCGTCGGCGTCGAGCGCCGCGTCGACGAGCGCGGGGTCGTCGCCGCGCGCGACCTGGCTGTCTCGGACGATGTCGGGGTTGTCGCGCAGGAGGCGGAGGTCGATCACGCGAGCAGCCTAACGAACGGGCGCACGGCCGCCCGGGCACCGGTGCGCGCCGGACGGCGGCTACGGTGTCGACCATGTCCTGGGAGCTCTGGGTCGCGGTCGCCGCGCTGGCCGTGGCCGTCGTCGCGCTGACGGTCGCGCTCGGCCTGCGCGCCCAGCAGGTGCGCTCGCGCCGCGCCGCCGGGACGGCGGGTCCCGCGCCGGGCGGCGAGGAGCGCGAGGACCCGCGCGAGCTCGTCGCGTTCGTCGCCAACCCGTCGAAGCCGGACGTCGACGGGCTCGAGGCCGTCGTGCGCGCCGCGTTCGCGGAGGCCGCGCTGCCCGACCCGCTCTGGCTCGAGACGACCGTCGCGGACCCGGGCATCGGCCAGACGCGCGAGGCGCTCGCCCGCGGGGCGGACGTCGTCGTGGCCGTGGGCGGCGACGGCACGGTCCGCGCCGTCGCGGAGAGCATGGTGGGCAGCGGGCGGACGATGGCCCTCGTCCCGCTCGGCACGGGCAATCTGCTGGCGCGCAACCTCGACCTCCCCCTCGGCGACCCGCGCGCCGCGCTGCGCGTCGTCATCGCGGGCGTCGACCGGCCCGTCGACGTCGGCTGGGTCCGCGTGCTGCGCTGGGCGGACGAATGCTCCGGGGACCCGGACGCGCGGGGCGACGAGGACCGCATCCCCCCGCGCCCGGCCCCCGCGGGCGACGCCACGGTGCCGGCGTCCGCCGCGCGCGCGGCGGACGGGACGACGGGCAGCACCGAGAAGGAGCACATCTTCCTCGTCATCGCGGGGCTCGGGTTCGACGCCGCGATGGTCGCCGACGCGACGACGTCCTCAAGGCGCGCGTCGGCTGGGTCGCGTACTTCGTCGCGGGCATCCGCCACCTGCACGGCCGGCGCATGCGCGCCCGCCTCCAGCTCGACGACGGCCCCGCCGTCGACGCGCGGCTGCGCTCGGTCATGATCGGCAACTGCGGCCGCCTCCCCGGCGGGATCACGCTCCTGCCCGACGCGGTCATCGACGACGGCGTGCTCGACGTCGCGGCGGTCGACACCCGGGGCGGGCTCGCGGGCTGGGCCCAGCTCTTCGGCGAGGTCGTCATGCAGGGGTTCGGCGTGCGCAGCGAGCTCCCCGCCAAGATCGGCCGGATCGACCACGCGAAGGCGCGCCGGGTGCGCGTGCGGGTCGAGGGGGGCGAGCAGGCGCAGGTCGACGGCGACGTCATCGGCCAGGCCGTCGAGCTGGAGGCCCGCGTCGACCCCGGGGCGCTCGTGGTCCGCAGCGGCTGACCTGGCGCCGCGCCGCCGTCGGCAGGGCCGGTGCGTCCCGCGTGGAGGCCCGGTGAGCGTCCCGGTCGGGGACGCCCCGCGCGCCGGGGTGGGCGCAGGGCGCCCCCGTAGGCTGGACCGGTGACGCTCCCGGCCGCCCGCACCGCCCGCCCGCGCCGCGTCCCCGCACGTCGGGGCCGCGCGGGCACCCGGGCGGTGCGCGCCGTCCTCGCCCTCGTCGTGGCGGTGCTGCTCGGCGGGACGGTCGTCGCCGCGCCCGCCTCCGCGTCGAGGCGGTGCTGCTCGGCGGGACGGTCGTCGCCGCGCCCGCCTCCGCGTCGAGCGCCCCGGCCTCCGCCCCCGCGACGGGCTCGTGGGCCGCGACGGGCTCGTGGGCCGCGACGGCCGACGGCACCCGCGGGACGACGTCCGACCCCGGCGAGCCCGACCCCGACGAGCCGGACCCCGACGAGCCCGACCCCGACGAGCCGGGCACCGACGAGCCGGGCACCGACGAGGCGCCGCGCGACCCCGAGCCGGTCGTCGTGGTCGCCGTCGCGGGCCTGTACTGGAGCGACGTGTCGCCGGCGGCGACGCCCACGCTGTGGTCGATGATCCGCACCGGCGCGGTCGCCTCAATGAGCGTGGGCCGCACGACGTGCACCACCGACGCGTGGCTCACGCTCTCGGCGGGGCAGATGATCTCGACGGCGGAACCGGCCGACGTCGAGGCCCCCGGCGCGCCGTCCCAGACCGTCACCACGCGCCGGAGGAGGTCCCCGGGCCGGGCTGCCCGCCGGTCCCCGCGCCGGCCGGGTCCACCGAGCCGCGCCCACGGCGGTCCCGGGCTGGGACGCGCTCGTCGCCCCCGTCGAGGAGCCGGCGCCCGCCACGACCGAGCACCACGGGCCCGGCACCCTCGCCGCGCG
>NZ_MKKH01000046.1 GCF_001942335.1 Cellulosimicrobium sp. CUA-896
CCGCGCGGCGCCGACTCCTCGCGCGTCGGCTCGGGCCTCGGCGCCGGGGCGGGCGCCGACGACGCACGGCGGCGCCCGCGCGCCGGGCCGCCGCTGCCGCCGGGGCCGCGCCGGGAGGCGCCGCGCCGCGGCTCGTCCGGCTCGTCGGGCACGTCGACGCCCTCGAGCCGGTCGTAGAAGAGGAACTCGTCGCACGCCGGCGGCAGGAGCCGGGAGGTCGACTTCTCCACGCCGACCCCGATGACGCGCTTGTTGAGCTCGCGCAGCTTGTGGACGAGCGGGGAGAAGTCCGAGTCCCCCGTACACATGACGAAGGTCGAGATGTACTCCCGCTCGAACGCCATCTCGATCGCGTCGACGACCATCTTGATGTCGGCCGCGTTCTTGCGCGACGCCCCCATGCGCTGCGGCATCTCGATGAGCTCGACCTGGTGGCGCGTCAGCGAGCGCCGGTCCTCGTCGAAGTACGACCAGTCCGCGTACGCGCGGCGGACCACGACGCGCCCGCGCACCGCGAGCGCGTCCGCGATCGGGCCGAAGTCGAACGCCATCCCGCCCAGGTGCTCTCGCGCGCCCAGCGCGAGGTTCTCGTAGTCGATGAAGACGGCCAGGCGTTCCTCGAGGTCCATGCCCCCGAGCCTAGGCGTCACCTCTGCCGGACGGCACGAGGTCGCCCGCCGCGTCGTGGCCCCGCCGTGCTGCCGAGCCCCGGGTTGCGCACCGATGACGGCGCCGAACGGTACGCGACCCGGGGTTCGGCAGGGCGGAGACGGCGCTCTCGACGAGCTACGGGAGCTCGAACGGCAGGTCGAGGCCGTCGAGGACGTGGCGGCACGCGCACTCGTCGTCGTCCGGCAGACCGGCGACGACGTCCTCCAGCACGCCTGTGAGCGCGACGACGTTGCGCGCGAACGCCTCGAGCACCGCGGCGTGCGTGACGGAGTCGCCGCTCTCGACGCCCGCGTCGGCGTCCGTCACGAGGGCGAGCGTCGTGTAGCAGAGCGCGAGCTCGCGGGCGATCGCCGCCTCGGGCATTCCCGTCATCCCGACGACGCTCCCGCCCTCCGCCGCGTTGCGCCGCGACTCTGCGCGGCTCGAGAACCGGGGCCCCTGGATGACGACCATCGTGCCGCCGTCGACCGCCGGGAGCGGGCCCGCCTCCGCGGCGCGCACCGCCACGGGGCGCCCGCGCGGGCAGTAGGGGTCGGCGAAGGGCACGTGCACGACCGTGCCGACGTCGCCGTAGACCGTGTGCTCGCGACCCCACGTGCGGTCGACGACCTGGTCCGGCACGACGACCGTGCCCGCCGTCAGCTCCGGTCGCAGGCCGCCCACGGCCGAGGCCGACACGACCTGCCGCACGCCGAGCGACCGCAGCGCCCACAGGTTCGCCCGGTACGGCACGCGGTGCGGCGGGAAGCGGTGGTCGGCGCCGTGCCGCGGGAGGAACACGACGGGGCGGCCGGCGAACGTGCCGCGGCTGGGGGCGTCGGACGGGTCGCCGAACGGCGTCGTCACCGGCACGGTCTCCGGGTCGTCGAGCAGGCGGTAGAGGCCGGATCCGCCGAGGATCCCGATCGGTGCGGTGGAGGCGTCGGTCACGGCCGCCACGCTAGACGGCACCCCTGGTCACCGCCCGCCGAGGCGCCGGCTACCGTCTCGCCGTGCCGACCTCGGGGTGCCGGCCTCGGGGTGCCGACCTCGGGGTGCCGGGACGCCGGGCCGCCCCGATGCTGGACGGCATGCGCATCCTCCTCACGGGCGGGGGGGTTTCATCGGCTCCGTCGCCGCCCGCACGCTCGCCGCCGCGGGCCACGACGTCCTCGCCCTCGACTCGCTGCGGCCCGACGTCCACGGCGACCGCACGACCCCCGAGCTGCCCGGTGACGTCCCGCTCGTGCGCGCCGACGTCCGCGACGCCGACGCGGTGCGGTCCGCGCTCGACGGGCGCGACGCCGTCGTGCACCTCGCCGCGAAGGTCGGGCTCGGCGTCGGGATCGACGACGTCGACGACTACGTGTCCTCCAACGACCTCGGCACCGCGGTCCTGCTGCGCGCCGCGGCGCGGTCCGCCGGCGGGCGCGCACCCCACGTCGTGTACGCGAGCTCGATGGTCGTCTACGGCGAGGGCGCCTACGCGTGCGCCGAGCACGGGCCGGCGCACCCGCCCCCGCGCGAACCGGCCGACCTCGACGCGGGCGTGTTCGACCCGCGCTGCCCGGCCTGCGGGCGCGTGCTCGTCCCGGGGCTCGTCACGGAGGACGCCGCGCTCGACCCGCGCAACGTGTACGCCGCGACGAAGGCGCACGGCGAGCGTCTCCTCGCCGCCTGGACGCGGGCGACCGGCGCCACCGCGACCGCGCTGCGCTTTCACAACGTGTACGGCCCGGGCATGCCGCGCGACACGCCGTACGCGGGCGTCGCGTCGATCTTCCGCTCCGAGGCCGAGCACGGCCGCGCGCCGCGCGTCTTCGAGGACGGCGGCCAGCGCCGCGACCTCGTGCACGTCGACGACGTCGCCCAGGCCGTCCTCGCGGCGGTCGAGCAGCCGCAGGCGAGGGGCGGTGTCGAGGCGTTCAACGTCGGCTCGGGCGTCGTGACGACGATCGGTGACGTCGCGCGCCGCATCGCCGCGCTCCTCGGCGCGCCCGCACCGGTGGTCACCGGCGAGTGGCGCGCGGGCGACGTGCGGCACGTCACCGCCTCGAGCGAGAAGGCCGCGCGCGTGCTCGGCTGGCGCGCCGAGGTGCCCGTCGACGAGGGTCTCGCCGAGCTCGTCGGCGTCTCCGCACGCTGACCCGGCCGCGCCGACGCGACCGGGCCCACGCCGTCGGGCCCGCGGGCAAGGCCCACGCGGCCCGGACCACGCCCGGGCGCAGGTCCGGGACGGTCGTCGACGAGCAGGCTCGGCGTCCCGACCGTACGGTCGGGACGTGACCAGCGTCCCCTCGGGCGTTCCCGGGGCGGAGGGTGCCGCCGGGACGCCGCACCCGTCCGTCGACGTCGTCCTGCCGTGCCTCGACGAGGCCCAGGGTCTCGCGTGGCTCCTCCCGCGCCTGCCCGCGGGGATGCGCGCGGTCGTCGTCGACAACGGCTCGACCGACGGGTCCGCCGACGTCGCGCGGGCGCACGGAGCCCTCGTGGTCGACGCGCCCGTGCGCGGCTTCGGGTCCGCGTGCGACACCGGCCTGCACGCAGCGAGCGCCGACGTCGTCGCGTTCTGCGACGCCGACGCGAGCCTCGACCCCGCCGACCTCCCGCGGGTCGTCGGCCCCGTCGCCCGCGGCGACGCGGACCTCGTGCTCGGGCGGCGCCGCGCGACCGCGGGCGCGTGGCCGTGGCACCTGCGGCTCGCCAACCGCGAGCTGGCGCGGCGGACCCGGCGCCGCACCGGCGTCCCCGTGCACGACCTCGGCCCGATGCGGGCGGCACGCCGGGAGGCGCTCCTCGCGCTCGGCCTCGCCGACCGGCGGTCCGGGTACCCCCTGGAGATGCTCGTCGCCGCCGCCGACGCCGGGTGGCGCGTGCGGGAGGTCGACGTGCCGTACCGGCCGCGCCTCGGCCGCTCCAAGGTGACCGGCACCCCGCTCGGCGTGTGGCGGGCCGTGCGGGACATGTCGAAGGTGCTCGCGTCATGAGCGCGCGCACCCCCCTGGACCCGCCGCGCACGATCGTCGTGCTCGCGAAGGAGCCGGTCGCCGGGCGCGTGAAGACGCGCCTGACGAGCCTGCTCTCCCCCGCCGCCGCGGCCGACGTCGCCGCCGCGGCGCTCGCGGACACGCTCGCCGCGGTCGCGGCGCTCCCGGGCGACCACGTGCTCGTCCTCGACGGCGCGCCGGGGCCGTGGGTGCCGCCCGGGTTCGCGGTGCTGCCGCAGGCCGACGGCGGGCTCGACCGCCGCCTCGCCGCGGCCTTCGACGTCGTGCTCGCGAACCACCCGGGGCCCGCGCTGCTCGTCGGCATGGACACGCCGCAGCTCGCCCCGGAGCTGGCCGCGGTCGACCTGGACGGGCACGACGCCGTCCTCGGCCTCGCCGAGGACGGCGGGTTCTGGGCGGTCGGCCTGCGCGAGCCCGACGCGGACCTGTTCCTGGGCGTGCCGATGTCGGAGCCGACGACGGGCGCCGCGCAGCTCGAGCGCCTGCGCGCGCAGGGGCTCGACGTGGGACTGCTGCCGACGCTGCGCGACGTCGACGAGCCCGCGGACGCCGAGGCCGTCGCGCGCGCGGTCCCGGGGAGCCGGTTCGCGCGGCGCTGGCGCGAGGCCGCCGCGTCCCCGCACGCCACGTCCGGAGGCCCGGCATGACCACCGCGCGGCCCCAGCCGCGACGGACCCACCCCGTCGTGCTCTACGAGGCGGCGCTGGACGGCGAGGCCGTCGTCGCGCTCGACGGCGACGACGCACGCCCGCTGGACGCCGGCACCTGGTCCGCGCCCGCGACGCCGTCGGACGACGTGCTGCTCGAGCTCTGCGAGGCGCCGGTGCTCGACGTCGGCTGCGGGCCGGGCCGCCTCACGGCGGAGCTCGCACGGCGCGGCGTGGCGACCCTGGGCATCGACGTGTCCGGCGACGCGGTCCGCCGTGCCCGGGACCGCGGCGCGATCGTGCTGCACCGTGCGGTCGAGAGCGCGCTGCCCGGCGAGGGCCGGTGGGGCACGGTGCTCCTCGCGGACGGCAACATCGGCATCGGCGGCGACCCCGCCGCGCTGCTCCGCCGCTGCCGCGCGCTCGTCCGGGCCGACGGGGTCGTCCTCGTCGAGACCGACCCGGACCCCGCCGCGCACGACGTGTCCCCGGTGGTGCTGCGCGGCGCCGACGGCCGGCTCAGCCGGCCCATGCCGTGGGCGCGGCTCGGCGCGCGGGTCCTCACCGGGGTGGCGTCCGCCGCCGGCCTCGTCGTCGCGCGGGAGCGGACGGCGCACGGGCGGACCGTCGTCGTGCTGCGCCGGGACGACGCCCCGCACCGACGAACGCACCGACCACGACGCCCGCCGCGATGACGAGCGCGGCCGTCGTGACGGCCGCGAGCGGGTCCTGCGGGACCACCGACCAGTGCCGGCGGTCCGCCGCCCCGGCGACGACGGCGACGGCCAGGAGCGAGAGGACCCCCGCGGCGAGCAGCCCGCCGCGCAGCGGGGCCCGGATGACCAGGGCCCCTAAACCGGTACCGGGCGGCACCCCGGGGCAGCACGGCCGCGCCGAGCGCGACCGCCAGGGGGGCGAGGACGGCGTCGTGCACGACGACGCCCCCGGCCAGCCAGGCGAGCGCCGACGACCACTGCCCGCGCGGGACGGTGGACCACGCGGTCCACGCACCGAAGCCGACGAGCGCGGCGCCGCCCACGACGAGCACGCGCCGGGACCAGCGCAGGCCCGGCGGCACCGTGCCCGCCTCGGCCGGCCCTCGGCCACGCGCGGCACTCACGCGGCCTTCTCCGCCGGGAGCACCGCGACCCGCGACACCCACTTGGTCTGGAGCACGCCGGGCCGGTTGGGCGCGATCACGCGCGCCGGGTAGCCGTGGTCCAGGTCGAGGTCCTCGCCCGAGAGCCGCAGCGCGAGCAGGGTGTCGTCGGCCGCGACGTACGCCGCCGGCAGGAACGACTCCCGGTACGACCCGCCCTCCTGCAGGCTCTCGACCCGCACGTCGTCCCGCTCGGTGCCGCCGACGAGACGCACGAGGTCGCGCACGCGCACGCCCTGCCACGTGGCGGTCGCGCTCCAGCCCTCGACGCACGCGATCGGCACGACGGCCGTGACGAGCCCGAGCCCGAGCAGCTCGTCGCGAGAGAGCTCGCGGGTGCCGGCCGGGCCGTCGAGCACCAGGCGCCACGCCGGGTCGGTCGCGGTGTCCTCGACGCCGGCGGACCGCGCGGTCTTGTTCACGGGCAGCCCCTGGGGGCCGACGCGCGGGTCGCGCGGCGCGAGCACGGCGAACGGCGCGAGCGGGCGCACCGTCTGCCCCACGCTGAGCGCGACGACGCCGAGCGTCGTCGCGGCGACGGCCGCGAGGAAGCCGCGGCGCGTCGGCTCGCCCTCGGGCGCGCCGGCGGCCGGTGCGCCCGAGGGCGGCACGCCGGTGGACGGCGCGGTCGCGGGGGCGCCGTGGCCGGTGGTGGCGCGGGCGCTCCCCGCCACCTCCGGCCACGCGTCCGCGAGCGAGGCGCGCAGGGCGACGACGATCGTCGGCAGCTTCACCCCGACGTGCGCGACGACGGACCCGAGCACCACCCAGGCCGTCGCGTAGTGGACGGCGACGAAGCTGAACCGCCAGGGGTAGACCTGGAAGACGTTGAGCACGCCCGTGACGACCTGGAACGTCGTGGCCGCGACGAGCACCGCGATCGACGCGCGCTCCACCGCGTGCCGCCAGCCGCGCAGCACGGGCCGCTCGAACAGGCGCGGGTAGGCGGCGTAGAGCTTGGCGAGGAGGAGCGGCACGCATGCGATTCCCACCGCGACGTGGACACCCTGCGTCACGCGGTAGCCCCACGACGGCGACGGCCCGAACCCGAGCCACGGGACGGGGTGCTGGTGCAGGTGGGAGACCATGCCGGTGACGAACAGGACCACCACGGCCGACCCGAGCAGCGCGCCGACCCGGGCGACCACGCGCGGGTCGTGCACGGACGAGCGGAAGTCCGCCGTCCGCGGGGGCGACGGGGGACGAGCCCGGCCGCGGCGCGCCGCGCGGGGCTCGGGCGTGCTCATGCCCCGAGCCTAGGTCGGCGTGGCGGCGCGCACCCGGCGGCGGTCGCGCCATCACGCGCCATCACGCGTCACCACGGCGAGCGCAGCACGGTGGCCAGCACGAGCGTCGCGGCGCCCTGCGCGACGAGCCACCACCGCCAGGCCGTCGCCCGGCCCGGGTCGACGAGCGCCGCGGCCGCCGGGGCGACCCAGCACGCGAGCGGCAGCCAGATCCGCTCGACCTCGCCGCGCTCGAACCCGCTGAGGGCGCCGAGCAGCGCCGACCCGACGGCCACGAGCACGAGCGCACGCGCCGGCCGGTCGAGCCGCGCGACGCGCGTCAGCCCGCCGGCCCCGGCCGGTCCGACGAGCACGCCCAGCAGGACGACGTCGGCCGCGAGGAAGTACAGGTAGGGCCGGCCGGTCCCCGAGCCGGCCGCCCACTGCTCCCGCGTGGCCTCGATCCCGTCCCAGAGCCAGAAGCCCGCCGCTCCCCAGGCGATGACGGCGAGCACCACGACGGCGCCCGCGACGACGGTCGGCGCCCAGCGGCGCGCGACCCACGGGACGACGAGCGCGACGACGCCCATGTGCAGCAGCCCGTACGACAGGAACGGGCACGCCCCCAGCAGGGCGCCGGCGACGACCGCGAGGCACCACCGCACCCCGGCGCGCGGCGTCGTGGACGCGACCGCGAGCGCCGCGACGCCCCACGACGCGGACGGCGGCGAAGAAGGCGTCGGCCGACGTCGCGACCCACAGGACGGCCGGGGCGAGGACGACGGCCGGGAGCGCGCGACGCGCCGTCCGCTCCCCCGCGTCCCCGCCCAGCCGGGCCAGCGTCACCGCGACGGCCACGACGACGCTCGCCCCCGCGACGACGACGAGCGCCGTGGCCCAGCCCGCCCCGCCGAGCCCGACCCGGTCGAGCGCCGCCAGGACGAGCACGAACCCGGGCGGGTGCCCGCGCACGTGGATCGGGTATCCCTCGATGCCCTGCGTGAAGCCGGCGACGAACCCGGCGGGGTCCGCGGCCGCCTCGGGCACGACGGGCAGGTACTCGTGCCGGCTGCGCATCGGCGCGGTCAGGCGACCCCACGAGGTGAGCGCGCCGAGCGCGACCGCGAACGCGAGCGCCGTGGCGCCCGAGACGGCCAGGAGCGCGGGGAGACGCAGCGTCGTGGCGAGGCGAGGACCGAGCGCGACGACCGCGGCGACGACCGCGACGGCGACGACGGACCCGGCGCCCGCCCGCACGTCCCAGTGCCCGACGAACGGCTCGGCGCCCGTGAGCAGCACGACGTCCTCGCGGCCGCGCAGGGCTCCGGCCCACCCCGCGAGGTCGAGGACACCGAGCGCGACGACCAGGGCCGCGACGACCGGGACGGCGTGGCGTCGCCAGGGCCCGGCGTGCGTCGGTCGGGGCACGGGACCTCCTCGGGGGGACCTGCCGACCCTAACGGCCTCTGCCGCGCGCCACCCGGCGGACGCGTCAGCGCGGGCCGGGGCCGACCTGGGCGGCGGCGCGCGCGACGAGGCGCAGGAGCGCGTCGAGGTCGACGCGGTCGAGCGAGCGGAACGTCACGGCGGCCTTGCCGACCTTCACGTCCCCGAGCTCCGGCCCGTGCACCTCCGTGAGGTACCGGCCGTCCTCGACCGCGTTGACGTACAGGCTCAGGTGGTCCTTCTGCGCCGCGAGGCCGACGACGAACCACTCCACGGGCTCGCCGCGCGACCGCCGCTGCACGAGGTCGCCGTAGCCGATGATGCGCTGCTGCGTGCCGCCCCAGAACACGCCCTCCCACAGGACGCGCGGGTGGCCGGCCATCACGCGCGAGATCTCGGCGTCGAGCCGCGCGACGTCGTCCCGGAAGCGGTCGGGCAGGGAGGCGATGAGGTCGTCGGGGTCGGTGGTCGTGCGTTCCATCTCGCGTCCTCGGGTCAGACGATCTTCGGGAAGGCGAGCAGGAAGCCGACGCCCACCACCAGCAGCACGCACGCCGCCCCCACCATGGCCCACGACGCGCGCTCGGTACGGAAGCGGCCCGCGAACGCGCCGAAGAAGAGCACGAGGGCGAAGAGCACCGTGACGAGGGTGTAGTTGTCGCCGCGCTGGTTGTTCTCCAGCGCTTGGGCGAAGTACGCGTCGGCGCGCGCGTCGGCCTGCGCCGCCTCGACCTCGCCCGGCGGGACGTACGCGTCCAGGGCGAACGGGCTGCGCGCCGCGTCGGGGTTCTGCAGCGGCCGCTCGGCCACCCACTCCTCGAATGCCGGCGCGAAGTGGTCGGTGAACCGCTGGCGCGTGAACTCCTCCAGCTCGGCGTCGTCCGTCGCGTACGCCTCGAGCCACAGGCTGAAGATCTGCAGGTCCACGGCCCGCGCCGCGTCCGCGGTCGCGGCGTCACGGGCGGCCTCGATGCGCTGCGTCGAGCGCGGGAGAAGGCGATCGACATCTCGCCGCCCCACTTGCTCGCCTCGAACCCGCTCCAGGCCGTCAGCACGGCGGTGATCGACAGCACGACCACCGTGACGGTCTCGCGCAGCGCGCGGCGACGGTGCGGAGGTACGTCGTCGTCGGCCACGTCGCGTCCCCTGTCCTCAGCCGGCTCGCCGGCGCAGCGCGAGGAGCACGCCGCCGGTCGTCAGCGCGACGAGGGCCACGGCGAGGAGCGCCCCGACGCTCGCGCCGGTCGCCGCCATGGCCCCGCCCCCCGCGTCGTCCGCAGTGTCGTCGCGGCCCGCGCCGTCGTCCGGGCCCGTGCCGGGGTCGTCCGGGGACGGTCCGTCGGTGGGCGGGGAGGTCGGGTCGGTCGGGGTGGGGGTCGGGGTCGGCGGGGTTTCGACGACGGTGTTCGTCACCGTGCACACCACGTCCGCGCCGTCGTCCACCCGGACGGTGTCCGCGTCGACGAGCTCGCCGCCGTCGCACGCCCACGGCCCCTGCTCGTGCTCGACCGCGCCGCCGGTCTCCGCCAGGTCGTAGGTGCCCGCCGCGACGGGCACGGCCGTGACGTCGGGGCTGCCGTCGAACCCCGCGAGCGGGGAGGGTCCCGCGGCGGTGAGCGTCCAGTCGTCGGCGGGTGCGGCGTCGTCCACGACCTCCTTGTGGAGCGTGAGCGTGCCGGCCAGCCAGTGGTTCGTCACGGCGCAGGTGACGTCGTCGCCCGCCCGGACGACGACGACCGAGACCAGCGTCCCGGGGTCCGCGAGCGAGGGCAGCCGCACGACGCGCGCACCGTCGCAGGTCCAGCGCGAGGCGGTCCAGCCGTCGGGGCCGCCCGTCTCGCCGAGCACGTGCAGGCCCGGGTCGACGGTGACGTGCGAGACCTCCGGGCTGCCCGTCGCACCGGCGATCGTCCCGCTCCCGGCGCTCGCGGTGAGCGTCCAGTCGGTGGCCTGCGCGTCCCCGGTGTACCCGCGGTCGTCGAGCTCCTTGACGAGCGTGAGGTGCGGGAGCTCGGCACGGTTCGTCACGACGCACGTGACGTCGTCGCCCGCACCGAGCGTCACCGTGCTGCCGTCGAGCGTCCCGCCGTCGCACGCCCAGCCCTCGGAGGCGTAGCCGCCGTACCCGCCCGACTCCGTGAGCGCGTAGGTGCCCGTCGGCACCGGGACGGACGTGACGGCGTCGCTGCCCGTCGCCCCCTCGAGGACGGTGGTCCCGCCCTCGGACGCGGCCGCGAGCGTCCACGCCGCCGGGTCGGCGGACCCGCCCACGACCTCCTTGACCAGGGTGAGCGTCGCGTCGACGTACGTGTTGGTCACCGTGCACACGACGTCCTCGTCCGGACCGACGACGACGCTCGTCCCCGCCTGCAGCACTCCGCCGACGCACTCCCACGCGCCCTGCTCGTACCCCGCCGGCCCGCCGGACTCGGACAGCGCGTGCACGCCCTCGCCGACGTCGACCTGCGTCACCGCGACGCTGCCGGACGGCCCGGTGACCGTGGCCTCGTTCCCGTCGGGCCCGGGGCCGGTGGCCGTCAGCGTCCAGTCCTCCGCGCCGCGGGGCCGCCGTCGACCTCCTTGACGAGCGTGAGCAGCGACGGCAGCGGCGTGTTGGTGATCGTGCAGGAGACGTCGCCGCCCGCGGGCACGGTGACGACGTCGCCCGTCACGGTCCCGCCCGTGCACTCCCAGGGCCCGGCGGCGAAGCCGCTCCAGCCGTCCTCGGCGAGCACGTAGTCGCCCGCGGGGACGGGCGCGCCGGTGACCGCCGCGGACCCGGACCGGCCCGTGATCGTCGCGTCGGGGCCGGTCGCGGTCAGGGTCCAGTGCTCGGGGACGGCGAACCGCTCCCCCTCGAGCAGCTTGGTCAGGGTGAGCGTCCCGCCGCTCCACGTGTTCGTCGCCGTGCAGACCACGTCCTCGCCCGCGGCGACGCTCACCGTCCCGGCGGAGCCGTCCCCGGCGGCCGCGCCGGTGCAGGACCACGCGCCGTCGTACCCGGGCGGGCCGTCCTCGCCGAGCGCGTAGGCGCCGGGCTGCACCTCGACGGCGGTGACCTCCGCCGCTCCCGTGGCCCCCGAGAGCGTCTGCGGGCCGGTGGCCGTGAGCGTCCAGTCCTCCGCCGCCGCGGGACCGCCGACGACCTCCTTGACGAGCGTGAGCGTGGGCACGGTCGGCGTGACCGGCCCGACGTTCCGCACCGTGCAGGTCACCGACTGCGCGAGGTCGATCGTCACGACGTCGCCGACGAGGTCCGCGCCGTCGCACGACCAGCCCTCGGTGCGGTAGCCGTCGGGACCGCCCTCCTCCGACAGCGTGTACTGCCCGATGCGCACCGGTCGGTCGGTCACGGCGTCGGAGCCCGACGCCCCGGCGACCGACGAGGGCCCCTGGGCGCGCAGCGTCCAGTCCTCGGGCGACGCCGTGCCGCCCACGACGTCCTTGACGAGCGTGAGCGTCGGGGAGATCGCCTCGTTGTCGACCGTGCAGGTCAGCGTGCCGCCCGGGGGGACGACGACCTCGGGCGTCGCGTCGAGGATGTCCTCTCCCCCGCAGTTCCAGTTCTGGAACCGGAACCCCGCGACGCCCCCGGTCTCCCAGATCCGGTACGTCCCCGCGGGCACCGTGAGCGACTGGACGCCGTTGAGCCCGTCGCCCTCGAGCTCCTCGCCCGTGTCGAGGTTGCGCGCGTGCATCGTCCACAGCTCGCGGCGTCCCTCGGACGAGCCGGTGTCGAGGTTCTCGATGCGCTTGAACAGCGAGAGAATGCCGGTGTCGGTCTGCGCCACCGCGGTGCGGGCGGCCGGCACGGCGAGGGCGACCAGGACCGCGAGGGCGAGCAGCAGCGCCCCGGCGGCCGCCGCCGGACGCGGCGCACGCAGGACGCGGGACGAGCGGTTCGGCACGGGCGGGACCCTCCGTCGCTGGACCGTCCGAAGGTAGCGTGCGCCCGGCGGGACCGCGCGGCGAGCTCGTCCCGCCCGGTCCGGCCGTCTCACCCCCCGTCACGTCGTCTCAGATGCTGGCCGGTCTCGACCGCATGGCGGATGACCCGTAGGCTCGTGCCCACCATCCAGAGCGGTCGAGAGTCCTGGCTCGACGACACCGCAGCAACCCGCCGACGGAAGCCTCCCGAGGACAAAGGTGCTAACGCCAGGGTCGATGGAGTGACTATGGTCCACGAGGCATCCTTCGCGCACCGCCCGGTCGTGCGCCGTCCCGGCGAGGTCGCGCCGTGAGCGTCGCGCACGCCGTCGGCCGGGCGCACGGGGGCGGCGCACGGCCCACGGTGTCGTTCGAGCTCATGCCGCCGCGCCGGCCCGACGCCGCCCCGAAGTTCTGGGAGACCGCACGACGGCTCGTCGCGACGCACCCGGACTTCGTCTCCGTGACCTACGCGCGGCGGGCACCGACCGTGCGACGTCGCGCGAGGTCATCTCGCGTCTCGTGCAGGGCACGCCCGTGCTCCCGATCGCCCACCTCACGTGCGTGGGGGCCTCGCGCGAGGACGTCGAGGAGGTCATCTCCGAGTTCCTCGACGCCGGCGTGCGCAGCTTCCTCGCGCTGCGCGGCGACCCGCCGAAGGACCAGCCGGACTGGGTACCCGCGCCCGACGGCGTGCGGTCGAGCATCGAGCTCGTCGCCCTGCTGCGCGAGGTCGAGGCGTCGCGCTGCGCGGCGGACCCGTCGTCGGCCCTGCGCGGCGCGGCCCGGCCGCTCACGATCGCCGTCGCGACGTTCCCCGACGGCAACCACCCCGCCGGGACGACGCGCGCGCAGGAGGTCCGCCGCCTGTGGCAGAAGCAGCAGGCCGGGGCGAGCTTCGCGATCACCCAGCTCTTCTACGACGCGTCGTCGTACACCGACTTCGTCGCCGAGGCTCGCGCGGCCGGCGTGACGATCCCCATCCTCGCCGGGCTGCTGCCCACGACGGAGCCGCGACGGCTGCGTCGCGTCGAGGAGCTCATGGGCGTCCCCGCCCCCCGGCACCTGCTGGAGGCGCTCGACGCCCTGCCCGACCCGCAGGCGCAGCACGCCTACGGGATCGCGTACTCGGTCGACCTCGCGCAGCGCGTCCTCGACGCGGGCGCTCCCGGTCTGCACGTGTACACGTTCAACAAGCACCACGCCGCACTCGACCTGCTCGAGGGTGTCCACCTCGGCGGCGGGACGCGCGGGGACGGGGGCGGCCCGGCCGCGCTCGACCTCCCGGGCGGCCCGGACCTGGCCAGCGGGCCGTGGGTCACCGGCACCTCCCTGCCCACGACCGGGGCCGCCGCGCGCGGCACCACGGTCTGACCGGTCCACCGGACCAGCAAGAGGTATCGATCATGACCGCTTCCGTACCCTCCCCTACCCACCTCCCGGCCGGCGAGCCCGTCCCGTTCCCCGCCGGTACGGTCCTCGGCTACCCGCGCATCGGCGCCGCCGCGAGCTCAAGAAGGCCGTGGAGGCCTTCTGGGCCGGCCGCACGAGCGCCGACGAGCTGGAGGCCACGGCCCGCGAGCTGCGCCTCGCGACCGTGCGCCGCCTCGTCGAGCTCGGGCTCGGCGCCGACGACGCGTCCGTCCCGGGCTCGTTCTCCTTCTACGACCAGGTGCTCGACGCCGCGGCCCTCCTCGGCGCGGTGCCGTCCCGGTTCGCGTCGCTCGCCGGGGCGGCGCCGGGCGACGGGGCCGCGCTGGACTTGGCGGGCTACTTCACCGTGGCGCGCGGCCGGGGCGAGGACGCTCCGCTCGAGATGACCAAGTGGTTCGACACGAACTACCACTACCTCGTGCCCGAGATCGGGCCGGACACCCCGATCCGGTTCGCGGACGACCGGATCGTGCGCGAGTTCGTCGAGGCGAAGGAGGCCGGCGTCGTGACGCGGCCGGTCGTCGTCGGGCCGGTGACCTTCCTCGCGCTGTCGAAGGCCGCCGACGACGCGCCCGCGGGGTACTCGCCGCTCGACCGCCTCGACGACGTCGTCGCCGCCTACGCCGGGCTGCTCCGGGCGCTCGCCGCAGCCGGGGCGCCGTGGGTGCAGCTCGACGAGCCCGTGCTCGTCACCGACTCCGTCGACGTGCCGCCCGCGGAGCTGGCCGCGGCGGTCGAGCGCGCCTACCGCGTGCTCGCCACCGACCTCGCCCTCGCCCCGGAGACGACCGGCGACGTGCCGAACCCCGGGTCGCACACCGATCCGGCGCGCGACGGGGACGCAGGCCGGGGTTCGGCGGGCGGCGCGCGGCCCGCGATCCTCGTCGCCGCGCCGTACGGGGGGCTGCAGGCTCCCACGACCGACGGCACGACCGACGGCACGACCGACGGCGGGGGCACGGCGCCGCTCGACGGCCTCGCCCTGCTCGCGGCCACCGACGTCGACGCGATCGCGATCGACCTCGTCCGGGGCGCGCTGCCCGCGGGCACCGCCGAGGACGGCACCGTGCCGGGTCTGGCGACGAAGACGCTCGTCGCGGGCGTCGTCGACGGCCACAACGTGTGGCGCGCCGACCTCGCCGCGAAGCTCGACGTGCTCGAGTCGCTGACCGGTGCGGCCGGCGGCCTCGGGGCGGGTGCGCTCGCCGTCGGCACGTCGACGTCGCTGCTGCACGTGCCGCACGACGTCGAGGACGAGACGTTCGCCGAGCCGGGGACGCCGGGGGCGCCGCGTACCGCACTCGACCCGCGCCTGCGCGACTGGCTCGCGTTCGCCGACCAGAAGGTCGGCGAGGTCGCGACGCTCGCGCGCGCGCTCACCGCGGGCCGCGACGCCGTGGCCGACGAGCTCGCGGCGTCGAGCGCCGCCGTCGCGTCCCGGCGGACGGCGGCGGGCGTCGTCGTGCCCGCGGTGCGCGAGCTCGCGGCCGCGCTGACCGACGCGGACGTCGCGCGCGGCCCGTACGCGGAGCGGGCCGCCGCCCAGGCGGAGCGCCTCGCGCTGCCGCCCCTGCCGACGACGACGATCGGCTCGTTCCCGCAGACGCCGGAGATCCGGCGCGCGCGGGCGCTGTGGACGAAGGGCGAGCTGTCGGACGCCGCGTACACGGCCGAGATGCGCGCGGAGATCGGGCGCGTCGTCACGCTCCAGGAGCAGATCGGCCTCGACGTGCTCGTGCACGGCGAGCCCGAGCGCAACGACATGGTCCAGTACTTCGCGGAGCACCTCGACGGGTTCGCCGTCACCGCGAACGGCTGGGTGCAGTCGTACGGGTCCCGCTGCGTGCGCCCGCCGGTGCTGTGGGGCGACGTCACGCGGCCGGCCCCGATCACCGTCGAGTGGTCCGCGTACACGGCGTCGCTCACCGACAAGCCCGTCAAGGGCATGCTCACGGGCCCGGTCACGATCCTCGCGTGGTCGTTCGTGCGCGACGACCAGCCGCTCGGCGACACCGCCGTCCAGGTGGGGCTCGCGCTGCGCGACGAGATCGCCGACCTCGAGGCGGCGGGCATCGGGATCGTGCAGGTGGACGAGCCCGCGCTGCGCGAGCTGCTGCCGCTGCGCCGCGCGGACCAGCCGGCGTACCTCGACTGGTCGGTGCGCTCGTTCCGGCTCGCGACGTCGGGCGTGGCCGCGTCGACGCAGGTCCACACCCACCTGTGCTACTCGGAGTTCGGCGAGGTCATCGACGCGATCGACGGGCTCGACGCCGACGTGACGTCGGTCGAGGCCGCGCGGTCACGCATGGAGATCGTGCCGGAGCTCGCCGCCGCCGGGTACGGCCGCGGGATCGGGCCGGGCGTCTACGACATCCACAGCCCGCGCGTGCCGTCGGCCGAGGAGGTCACGGAGCTGCTCGAGCTCGCGGTGAAGGCGATCGACCCGCGCCTCGTGTGGGTCAACCCGGACTGCGGCCTCAAGACGCGCCGCTACGAGGAGACCGTGCCGTCGCTCGAGCACGTCGTCGCGGCGGCGCAGCGGGTGCGCGCCACGCTCGCGCCGTAAGGCGGCGCGGTCACCGCGCGACGGACAGGACGCGAGGCGGTGCCGAGGCGGAGGACCTCGGCACCGCCTCGCGGTGTACGTACCTCGAGGTGTGCGTACCTCGGGGCTGTGTGCGCGCCTCGCGGTGGTACGTGCTTTAGCGCTCGGTCGTGCCCGTGCCCATCATCGGGAACATGAAGGCGAGCGTGCACGCGGCGATGCCGCCCACGAAGAGCCAGGGGGCGCCCTCGACCTGGGAGCCACCGGCGCCCATGAGCACGAGGCCGCCGATGAACAGCGCGAACGTCAGGAGGAAGCGCACCACGGCACCGGCGTGACCAGGGATGTCGCGGCCCTCGGTCCCGGTCGGGAGGGGGCTGTGGGCGGCCTGCTCGCTGGTGGTCGTCATGTCACTGGCTCCTGTTGTGCTCGAAGGACGGACCGTCTGGGGAAGGGCGCGGTCAGTCCAGGTAGTTCTCCACCGTACCCGCGTCCCGCACCTGCGCGTCGTCGGGGTCCGTGCCGAACTCGCGCGCGGCGTCGCGCTGGCGCAGCAGGTCCCAGCACTGGTCGAGCTCGGTCTCGACGGCGCGCAGCCGCTCCTGCTCCGCGGGCGGCGAGACCTCGCCCGCCCGGAGCTGCTCGCGCAGCGTGCGCTCCTGCGCCACGAGGTCGCTGATGCGCTGCCTGATCCCGCTGTCCTCGGTCATGTGCCCACGCTAGGCGCGCTGCGGCCCGGTCGCTACGCTGCGGGGGCATGACGACGACGATCGGCCGCACCGTCCTGCTGTGCCGGGACCTCGACGCGAGCGCGACGTTCTGGGCCGACGGGTTCGGGTTCCGGACCCTGTTCCGCGGCGAGACCAGCGGCTTCCCGCTCCTGCACGTCGGTCCGGGGCGCGTCGACGAGCCGCCTCTGGCCTCGTCCGCTGCCCGACCGCGCGGCCCCGCCGACGGGCACGGCCCTGCTCTCTACTACGCCGAGCCGAACACCCCGAGTACGACCAGATGCTCCTGCTGGACGCCTCGACGAC
>NZ_MKKH01000047.1 GCF_001942335.1 Cellulosimicrobium sp. CUA-896
GGTGCGCAGGTCGTCGCCCATGTACAGCGGCTCGAGCTTCTTGATGGACCGTGAGCGGTCGGAGACGCGCAGCGCTCGGCGCACGACGCGTAGAGGTCGACGAGCACGCCGTCGCGCAGCAGGTCTCGACCTCCTCCTCGTACACCCCGTGCCGTGCGGCGATGGCGAGCAGGTGCGTCCTCTCGTACGCGGCGTAGTGGTAGACGTGCAGGCCGGGGTGCTCGCGGCGGCGCGCGTTCACGTGGTCGACGAACGCGACGAGGGCGTCACGCTCGGCGGCGAGGTCGTGGGCCCACAGCGCGTGGAAGGGCGGTTGCTCGCCGGGCTGCGCCGGTCGCTCGACCCAGCCGAACAGGTAGTCGATGCCGCGGCTCCTGCCGTCGGCGTCGACCCAGAGGGGGTCGCCCTCGAAGTCGAAGAACAGGTCGCCGGGGCTGGGTGCGGGCAGGGCGTGCACGGGCGCCGGGTCGTCGATGCGCCACGAGAGCTCGTGCGGGCCGGCGGCGTCGGCCCAGACGACGGTTCCGTCGGCACGCCCGGTGCCGAGCTGGAGCGCGGCCTGGTCGCGGACGCGCGCGAACGTCGACGTCGGCATGCCCTCGGGCGCCTGCGTCGCGGCCGCGAGCTCGTCGATGGTGCGGATCCCCGCGGCGTGCAGGCGGGCGCGCTGCGTCTCGTACACGCCGCCGACGAGCAGGACGTCGCGGCGCGCCTCGACCTGCGCGCGGCAGTCCGCACAGCGGCCGCAGGCGTGCACGGCCGGGTCGTCCCACGGCGCGCGGCCGTCCCGGGCGAGGTGCTCGTGGGTGAGCCGCAGCAGCCGCTCGCGCCGGTCGCGGTAGACCGGGAGGAGGTCCGCGAGCCGGTGCGTGGTGCGCGCCCGGGTGCCGAGGACGAGCGAGACCTCCGGGTCGACGGGCACGCCCGCTGTGAGGAGCTGGTCGGCGTGGGCGGCGAGCTGGAGCAGCGCGGGCACCTTCGCGCGCCGCGCGAGCCGGGTGCCGACGACGGCGTAGCGCACCCCGCCGCCCGCGGCTCGCGCGCCTTCCTCGTCCGCGCGCACGAGCAGGTCCGCACGGCCGTGGAACGTGCCGTCGAAGAGGGTGGCCCCGTGGACGACGTCCACGCCGCCCTCGAGCGCCGCGAGCGTGCGGGCGTGCGCCGCGACGAGCTCGTCCCACCCGGACCGGCGCGGCGGGCCCAGGCGCAGCACGCCGCGCCCGGTCGACGGGTCGTAGGGCCCGTACCGGTCCTCGTGCTGCGCCAGCACCGCCTGCTCGTGGCGCGCGCCGAGCGCGGCCGCCCGGTCGAGCATCGCGTCGGGGGCGTCCTCGCGCCGCGGGGCCCGGCCGAGCTGCTCGTCGAGCCGGCACAGGAGCCGGTACTCGCACTCGGCGGCGACGACCAGGTCGCCCGCCGAGTGCACGAGCGGCGGCGTGGTGACCGGTGCCGAGGCGCTCGCGCCTCCGCCCACGGGCTCGTCGACGAGGAACACGGCACCTCCGCGGTGACGACGCCGGGGACCGGCGGGCCGGTCCGTCCGGCTCCTGCCGTTCTACCAGCGCCCACCCACGGCACCGCCCGTGCCCACGGCCCGGCGCGGCGACGTCCCCCTCGCGCGCACGCGCCGCGGAGCGCGCCGTCCCGCGAACCGGTCGCCGATTGGTCCCCGCACGCCCCGCTGCTCCATAGTGTTCCCCGTCCGCCACGCCGACCGGCGTCCCCGCGAAGGAGGTCCCATGGCCGTACGGTTCGCCCCACCGCCGGGATGGCCCGTGCCCCCGAGGTTCACGCCGACGACGGACTGGCACCCCGACCCGTCGTGGCCGCCTCCCCCGCCGGGCTGGGTGTTCTGGGTGGACGACGCGGCTCCGGCGGTGCCGGCCCCGCCCGCCGCGCCCGAACGCGTCCCGAGCCGCCGGGCGCTGCGCGAGCGCCAGGGCCCCGTCCCGACGGGCGACGACGCCGCGCACCCGGTCGTCGGATCGACGATGGTGCTCCCGAGCCTCGCCGCTCTCGGCACCGCGCCGTCGACACCAGTCGCGGCACCGGCGGCTGCTCCCCCACCGACGGCACCCGCGCCCGCTCCGACGGCGCACGTGCCGCCGTCCGCTCCGCTCGGGCCCCTCGGGCTGCCCGAGGTGGACGACGACGGCGACGCGCCCGGTCGCGGGCGCCGCTGGCTCGTCCCGTCGATGGTGGGCCTCGCGGGCGTCGCGGTGGGCCTGCTCGTGGGCATCGGCCTCACGCTCTCCGCGCAGGCGGAGGCCGAGGAGGCGGCGGCGGAGGCCGAGCGCGTCCAGGCCGCGGTCACGGCCGAGCGGGAGCAGCTCGAGAGCGAGCGCGCCGACCTCGAGGCGCAGCGCGCCGAGGTGGACGCGGCGCACGCCGCCCTCGCCGAGCGCGAGGCGGCGGTGACGCAGTCGGAGGAGGACCTGGCGACGCGCTCCGCGGAGCTCGACGAGCGGACGGCCGAGCAGGACCGTCGCGAGGAGGAGCGGCGGGACCGGCAGGACGGCGGTCAGCAGGGCGGTGCCGGCCAAGGTGCCCGCCAGGGTGACGGACAGGGTGACGAGGGCGACGGCGGCTGGGACTGGGGCGACTGGGGCGGCTGGGGCTGACGCCGACCGAGACGTCGCACCGTCACCGTTCGTCCACGTTCACCTCACGGACACGCCACGACCGTGCGGTCGCGACGACGGGCCCGGTCGCGGACAGTGGTCACGTGAGCAGCACGAACGCCGGCACCGCCGCGAGCGACACCCCCATCTACGACGAGCTCGTGACCGAGCACGAGGACCAGCTCCCGCTGATCCATCTCGGCCGCGCCCTGAGCGGGGAGCTGGTGACCGTCGCCCGTGCCACGGGTCTCGACCCGCGGATCGTCCCGTCGGACGACGTGCCCGTCCTGCCCCGTCGCCGCGCCTCCTGACCGCGAGCGCGCGCCGGTGGGTACGAGCGCGTCGGCCCGCCGACCCGGCGCGTCACAGCACGTGCGCGAGGAACGCCTTGGTCCGGTCCTCCTGCGGCGCACCGAGGACCTCCTCGGGCGTGCCGCGCTCGACGATGACGCCCTCGTCCATGAACACGACCGTGTCGGCGACCTCGCGGGCGAAGCCGATCTCGTGCGTGACGACCATCATCGTCATGCCCGAGCGCGCGAGGTCGCGCATGACGGCGAGCACCTCGCCCACAAGCTCCGGGTCGAGCGCCGACGTGGGCTCGTCGAACAGCATGAGCTCGGGGTTCATGGCGAGCGCACGGGCGATGGCGACGCGCTGCTGCTGCCCGCCGGAGAGCTGCGCCGGGTAGTGGTCGGCGCGGTCGCCGAGCCCGACGCGGTCGAGCATCTCCACGGCCTCGGACCGCGCCTGCGCCCGGCTCAGCCCGCGCACCTGCACCGGCGCTCCATGACGTTCTCGAGCGCCGTCATGTGCGGGAAGAGGTTGAAGCGCTGGAACACCATGCCGATGCGCGACCGCTGGCGCGCGACGACCCGGGGGTGCAGGCGGTGCAGGCGCGTGCGCCCGTTGCGCTCGACCTCGCGGTAGCCCATGAGCTCGCCGTCGACGACGACGCGCCCGCCCGTGATCTCCTCGAGCTCGTTGACGCACCGCAGGAGCGTCGACTTGCCCGAGCCGGACGGGCCGAGCACGACGCAGACCGAGCCGCGCGGCACCTCGAGGTCCACGCCCTTGAGGACGTGCAGGTCCCCGAACATCTTGTGCAGGCCCCGGACCTCGACCATCGGCCGGCTCGTCGACAGGTCCACGGGCCGGTCCGTCGGCCCGCCCGTCGGGGCGGTCGTGCTCACGGGGTCACCTCCATGAAGGGGTCGTCCTTCGTCGTGCCCGACGCGGCGATGAGGTCCTGCCGGTTGGGCTTGCGGCGCCCGCCCCGCCCGCCGGGCCCGCGCCGTCGGGCACCGGCCGACTGGTCGCCGAAGCCGCGGCCGTAGTACCGCTCCACGTAGTGCTGGCCCACCATGAGGATGCTCGTGATGAGCAGGTACCACAGGGCCGCGACGATGAGCAGCGGGATGGGCAGGAACGTGCGGTTGCCGATCGCGCCCGTCGCGTACGTGAGGTCGAGCGTGAACGGCACGGCGAGCACGAGGGACGTCGTCTTGAGCATGGAGATCGTCTCGTTGCCCGTCGGCGGGACGATGACGCGCATCGCCTGCGGCAGGACCACGCGGGTGAGGATCTTCGAGTCCTTCATGCCGAGCGCCTTGGCCGCCTCCGTCTGGCCGGTGTCGACCGAGCCGAGGCCGGCGCGCACGATCTCCGCGAGGTACGCGGCCTCGTTGAGCGCCAGGCCCAGCATCGCCGCCCAGAACGCCGTGATGACGTCCTGGGTGCGGAACTCGAAGAACTCCGGCCCGAACGGGATGCCGAGGCTCAGCCGCGGGTACAGCACGGCGAGCAGGCCCCAGAACACGAGCTGGGTGTAGATCGGCGTGCCGCGGAAGAACCAGATGTAGCCCCAGCTCACCGAGCGCATCACCGGGTTGTCCGAGCGGCGCATGACGGCGAGCGCGACCGCGAGCACGATGGCGATCACCATCGACCCGAAGGTCAGGACCAGCGTCCAGCCGACGCCGCGGATCACGACGACGTCACGCAGGTACAGCCACACGACGTCCCAGCGGAAGTTCTCGTTCGTCACGAGGCCGTGCACGGCCATCACCGCGAGGACGAGCAGGACGACGGCGGAGATCCACCGGCCCGGCCGTGGGACCGGCACCGCGTGGATGCGGTCGGGGACGGGGTCGTGGTCGACGACGTCGGGTCGGGACATGCTCCACCTCACGGTCGGGCTCGGGTCAGGCGGCGTCAGCCGACCGAGGGGTTGATCTCCGCCGTGTCGAGCGCGGCGTCCTCGCTGCCCCACGCGCCGAGGACCTCGGCGAGGGTGCCGTCGTCCATGAGGCCCTGCACGGCCGCCGCGATCGCCTCGGCGAGCTCCGTGTCCTCCTGCGCGACGACGATGCCCTGCGGCGCGGAGTCGAAGACGTCCCCGAGCTGCTCGATCTGCCCGCCCGTCTGCTCGACGGCGTAGCCGACGACCGGCGAGTCCGCGTACATGACCTGAGCCTTGCCGCCGACGAGGTTGGTCGTCGCGTCGGCCTGGCTCTCGTACTGGAGGATGTCGATCGGCTCCTCGCCCGCGGCCTCGCACTCGTCGCTCTGCACGGCGATGTCCTCGTCCTGGATCGTGCCGGTCTGCACGGCGACGGTGAGGCCGCACAGGTTCTCGGGGTCGACGTCGTCCGGGTTGCCCGACGCGACGGCGTAGGCGGAACCCGCGTTGAGGAAGGCGATCATGTTCGCCTGCTCCATGCGCTCGGGCGTGATGGTGAACGAGGAGATGCCCGCGTCGTACTTCGTGCCGAGCGCGGGGATGATCGCCGGGAAGTCGGCGGACTGGACCTCGACATCGAGGCCGAGCGCGGCACCGCCGGCGTGGATGGTGTCGATGTCGAAGCCGACGGGCGTGCGCCCGTCGTCGGCGATGAACTCGGCCGGCGCGTACTCGGTGTTCGACCCGACGGTGAGCGTGCCGGCGGACGCGACGTCCTCGGGCAGCAGCGCGGCGGCCTCCTCGTTCACCTCCACCGACGACGGGTCGAAGGTCGGGGGCGCGAGGAGGTCTCCTCGGACCCGCCGGTCGCCTCGGAGCCGGTCTGCTGGGACGCGTCCGTACAGGCGGACAGGAGGAGGGCGCTCGTCGCGGTCAGCGCGACGAGGCCGAGGAGGGAGTGCTTGCGCGAGGTGGTACGCATCGGGATCTCCGATCGGTTCGGGCCGGGTGGGCGCAGCGTAGAGGCCGATCGTCTCCGTCGTGTTACGCCGGTGGGCGTACGGGGAACAGAGGACCCGGCGGTGCGCAGCACCAAGGGGATGAGTGTGCGCGAGAAACGCTTCACCCGCCAAACGTGCTGGTGGTCCGATGCCGAACCGTGACCGTGGGCGTGAGCCCTGCGGCACCCGGGACGACGCTCGCGGCCCCGCCCGGGTGGGCGCTACGTGTCGCGCTCGAGCGGCGCGGTGTCCTCGCGGTGGTCGTCCTCTCCCCCGGGCGGCAGGTCCGCGCCGTCGCGCTCGGGGCGCGCCCGCAGCGCGAGCGCGCTGACGACCAGCCCGCCCCACACCACGAGGATCGCCAGCACCATGAGGATGATCGCGCTCGTGTTCATCGGGTCACCTCCGCGTCGTGCGTGGTCGCTGCCGTGCGCCCCGGCGGGAACGGGGGCCACGCCACGAACGCGTCGGGACTCCGACGCCACCGCAGCGCCGTGAGGACGAGCGCGCCGACCACCAGCAGCGCGACCGTGCCCCAGCCGAAGAGGGCCAGGTACCACCCGGGGTAGCCCTCGTACCCGTCGACGAGCAGCGTGACGACGCGCGAGACGAGCATGTAGCCGAGCACCAGCGGGGCGAGCAGGGCGACGAGCACCTGCCACCACGCACCGACGCGGAACGTCGAGACGGCGTTGAGGTGGTACTGCAGCTCGGAGCCGCGGCGGCGCACCCACAGGACCAGCACGCACGTGAGGACCGCGGAGGCCACGATGCCGATGTTGTTGGCCCACTGGTCGGCGGTGTCGAGCGCGATGAGGCCGGTCGTCGTCGAGAAGAGCGCCACCGACACGACGGCGCACACGACGCCCACGCGGAGCGCCGCCTGCCGCGGCGTCCACGAGAACTTCTCCTGGAAGCCCGCGGAGACCACCTGCAGGATCGACAGCAGGGACGTGAAGCCCGCCATCGCGAGCGACAGGAAGAAGAGCGCGCCGAAGAACGGGCCGCCCGGCATCTCCGAGACGATCGCCGGGAACGTGACGAACGACAGGATGGGGCCCGAGATCCCCTCGAGCTCGCCGACCCCCACGCCCTGGCGCCCGGCGAGGAACCCGAGCGTCGCGAAGACGCCGATGCCCGCGAGGATCTCGAACGAGGAGTTCGAGAACGCCACCACGAGGCCCGGCGACGTGAGGTTGGCGCGGCGCTTGCGGTACGACGCGTACGTCACCATGATCCCGAACGCGATCGACAGCGAGAAGAAGATCTGGCTGTACGCCGCGATCCACACGTTCGGGTCGCCGAGCGCCGCCCAGTCCGGCGTGAACAGCGCGTTCAGGCCGTCGACGGCGCCGTCGAGGAACAGGGCCCGCACGACCAGGACCAGGAACGCCGCGACCAGCAGCGGCAGGAACACCATGTTCGCGCGCTGCACGCCGCGCGCGACGCCCGCGGCGAGGACGACGAGCACGACCACCCACACCCCGACGAGCGGCACGAGGACGGACGGGACGACGTCGAGGGACACGCCCGGGTCGGCGAGCTGCAGGTAGTCGCCAGTGAAGAAGCCCGCCGGGTCGTCGCCCCAGCGCAGGTCGAACGAGTAGACGAAGAAGCTCAGCGCCCACGCGATGACGGCCGTGTAGTAGACCGCGATGACGAACGAGATCATCACCTGGAACCAGCCCAGGCTCTCGAACGGGCGCGCCACCCGGCGGAACGCCGTCGGGGCCGAGCCGCGGAAGCGGTGCCCGATCGCGTAGTCGAGGAACAGGATCGGGATGCCCGCGGTCAGCAGCGCGACGAGGTACGGCACGAGGAACGCCCCGCCGCCGTTCTCGTACGCGACGCCGGGGAAGCGCCAGATGTTGCCGAGTCCCACCGCGGAGCCGATGGCGGCGACGATGAAGCCGACCTGCCCCGTCCACTGCTCGCGCGGTCGCTGCGCGCCGTGCGCCGCGCCCCCGGCACCGCTCGTCGTCTCTGCCACGCCACCCCTCCGTGCCGTCCGTCGGTCTCCCGCGCGTGCGCGTGTCCGTGCAGTGTCGTGCGGTGTCACGGCACGACGGCGGGCCTCCTCCGACCGTACCGAGGCGCGGTGACGACGGCGAGCGGGAACGGGGTCAGCGCGCGAGCAGCCGCCCGACGAACCCGCCGCGGAACCGCCCGTCCGGGTCGAGGCGCTCGGCGAGCGCGCGGAACTCGGCGAGCCGCGGGTAGCGCGCCGCGACCGCGGCGAGGGCCGCCGGGTCCGTGGAGGTGACCGCGTGGGAGAGCTTGCCCCAGTGCGGGCGCGCGCCGAGGCGCGCGAGCGCGGACTCGAGGTCGGGCAGCACGCGCGCGACGTCGTCGGGCAAGGGCTTCCACGTGAGGTGGAACGCGACCGTGGGGCCGTCGAACGGGCTGAGCCACAGCGGCTCCGGGTCGGCGGCGACCGTGCGGATCTCGCCGACCTGGAGCAGCGGCGTGAGGCGAGGGCCGAGGCCCCGCATCGCCTCGAGCGCCGCGAGCGCGTGCCGGCGGGGCACGAGGTACTCCGACTGGAGCTCGTCGCCGTTGCTCGGCGTGAAGTCGAGCCGGAAGTGCGGCAGCCGCTCGTTCCACGGGCCGGCCTCGCCGAGCTGGGCCGTGCAGTGGACGGGGTCGACGCCGGGCAGCGGGTGGCGCTGCTCGCGGGCGGGCCGGGCGCCGAACAGGTCGGCGGGCGGGTCCTCGCCGCGCTCGCCCGGCGCGATGCGGGACTTGCGCCAGACCTGCTGCACGCCGTCCGCCCCCCAGTCGGTGAACAGGCTGACCGAGTACGCCGACGCCGTGAGCGCGTCGAGGTGCGCGGCGACGGCGTCCCAGGGCAGGTCCACGTGCACGTCCTGCCGGACGTCGAACGTCGGCACCGTCTCGAGCTCGAGGCGGGTGACGATCCCCAGGGCTCCCAGCGCGACGACCGCGCCCGGGAAGTCCGCGTCGCCCCGGCGCAGGGTCCGCGTCTCGCCGTCCCCGGTGACGAGCTCGAGCCCGACGACGGCGCTCGCCAGCGACCCGACGCCGTCGCCCGAGCCGTGGGTGGCCGTCGCGACCGACCCCGCGACGGAGATGTGCGGCAGCGACGCGAGGTTGGGGAGCGCTCGTCCGGCCGCCTGCACGTGGCGCGTGACGTCGCCGTAGCGCAGTCCCGCCGCGACGGAGGCGACGCCCGTCGCGGGGTCGACGTCGACGGGCGGGCGGCCGTCGTCGTAGGCGTCGAGGACGACGTGCGTGCCGGTCGTGTCGGCGACGTCGTCGAACGAGTGCCGGGACCCGAGCGCCTTGACGCGCCGCGCACCGCGCACGGTCCGCTCGAGCTCGTCCGGCGTGCGGGGGTGGACCACCTCCGACGCCGCGAACACGAGGTTGCGCGCCCAGTTCGTGGAGGTGCGCGTGGTGCCCGGTGTCGTCGTCACGAGGACCACCCTGCCACGACGCTCACGGCGCGCCCGGGACGCGGACGGGACGCGGTCGGGACGCGGTCAGGACGCGACGAGGCTCCCGGCCGCGACGTCCGTGCCCGACACACCGACCCGCACACCGTCCTCGGCGACGGCCACGGACTCGAGCGCGACGCCCTCCGGCAGGTCGAGCGGCACCCTCAGGCCGCCCAGCGCTCCCGCGATGCCGGACGGCAGGTCGTCGACGGAGACGACCCCGACGGGCGTGCGCACGGCCTGCACGTCGACGGCGAGCGTGCCGGGTCCGGCGACGCGCGGGACGACGTCCACGGTGAGGTCCAGGCCGAGCACCGCCGTCCCGACGGCGAGCACGTCGCCGTCCGTGGCGAGCTCGACGTCGAGACCCGACTGCTCCCGGACGACGTCCTGCAGCGACGACGCGGCGATGACGCCGGACGCCGTGCCCGACGCGATGGTGTACGGCTCCGACGTGCCGACCCCGCGCGCGTCGACCTGCACGTCCGAGACGGCGTAGCCGCCGAACGACGCCGTGTCGGCGGAGCCGGTGACGTGGTCGAGCTCGCCCGCCACGAGCTGGGTGAGGAACGGGAAGCCGCGGATGTCGATCTGCGCGCCCGCGACGTCGTCCGCCTGCTGCTCGAACGCCGTGACGGCGCCGTTCTCGGCCGCGCGCACGGTGACCCGGTCGGCGACGACCGCCACCACCACGAGCGCGACGACTGCGACGACCCATCCCACGAGGCGCTTCATGCGCCCACCCTAGGTCGGGCCCGTAGATTGCGGGTCATGACCTCTGCGCACCACCCGTTCCGCGTCGGCGTCCAGCTGAAGCCCCAGCACGCCGACTACGCCCAGATCCGCGATGCCGTCCTCCGCGCCGAGGACCTCGGCGTCGACGTCGTCTTCAACTGGGACCACTTCTTCCCGCTCAGCGGCGACCCCGACGGCAAGCACTTCGAGTGCTGGACGATGCTCGGCGCCTGGGCCGAGCAGACCGAGCGCGTCGAGATCGGCGCCCTCGTCACGTGCAACAGCTACCGCAACCCCCGACCTGCTCGCCGACATGGCGCACACCGTCGACCACATCTCGGGCGGCCGCCTGATCCTCGGCATCGGGGCCGGCTGGTTCGAGCGCGACTACGACGAGTACGGCTACCCCTTCGGCACCGCCGGCTCGCGCATCGCCGACCTCGCCGCGGCGATGCCCCGCATCCGCGCGCGCTGGGCGGCGAAGAACCCCGCCCCGACGCGCGACATCCCCGTGATGATCGGCGGCGGGGGCGAGCGGAAGACGCTGCGCGTGGTCGCCGAGCACGCCGACGTGTGGCACTCCTTCGGCGACGCCTCCACCCTCGCGCGCAAGAGCGGGATCCTCGACGAGCACGGCGCGGCCGTCGGGCGGGACACGGCGCGGCTCGTCGAGCGGTCGGTCGCCGTGCGGCGCTCGCCCGGGGACGTCGCGGACGAGCTCGTCGCCGCGGGCGCGACGCTCTTCACGACCGACGCCGACGGCCCCGACTACGACCTCTCGATGACCCGCGAGTGGGTCGCCTGGCGCGACGCCCAGGGCTGACCCGTCTCGACATGCGGGCGACGGGCGGCGTCCGGGAACACGGCGCGGGCCGGAGGGGTTGAGCCGCACATGCCCTCCACTCCGCCCGCGTCGCCGAGCCTGGACGCGCCCGCGTCCCCGACGACGGCCCCGTCCCGCGGCGGGTCGCTCCCGCGCGACGGGCGCATCCCCGCCGGCCTCGTCGTGCTGCTCGCCACGCTCACCGCGGTGGGTCCGCTGACGATCGACCTCTACCTGTCGGCCTTCCCGCAGATCGTCGACGAGCTCGGCACGACCGAGTCGCGCGTGCAGCTCACGCTCACCGCGACGCTCGCCGGCTCGCGCTCGGCCAGCTGCTCGTCGGCTCGATCTCCGACGCGTGGGACGCCGAGCCCCGCTGCTGGTGTCGCTCGCGGTGTACGTCGTCGCGTCGGCGGGCATCGTCGCCGCCGGTTCGGTCGAGCTGCTCACGGTGCTGCGCTTCGTCCAGGGCCTGTCCGGCGCGGCGGGCATGGTGCTGTCGATGGCGATCGTCCGCGACCTGTTCGACGGGTACCGCGTCGGCAAGGTCATCGCGCGGCTGATGCTCGTCGTCGGCGTCGCGCCCATCCTCGCGCCGACCCTCGGGGCGCAGTTCCTGCTCCTCGGCTCGTGGCGGCTGATGTTCGTCGCGCTCGCGGTGGTCGGCGCCGTGCTGTGGGTGGCCGTCGCGCTGCGCCTGCGCGAGTCGCTGCCCGTCGAGCGGCGCCGCAGCGGAGGTACGGGCGAGGCCCTGCGCTCCTACGGCAGCCTGCTGCGCGACTGGTCGTTCCTCGGCGTCGCGCTCATCGCGGGGTTCTACATGGCCGCGCTGTTCACGTACGTGTCCGCCTCCACGTTCGTGCTGCAGGAGCAGTTCGGGCTCTCGGCGCAGGAGTACGCGATCCTGTTCGGCGTCGGCGCCGTCTCCGTGACCGCGGGGAGCCAGGTGAACGGCGCGCTCGTCGGACGCGTGCCCGCCACGTCGATCCTCCAGGCCGCGATCGCCGCCGGGTTCGTGCTCTCGGGCGGGCTGCTCCTGGCCGCGGCCCTCGGAGCCGGGCTCCCCGTGCTCGTGGCGCTCATCGTCCTCACGCTCGGGACGGCGGGCTTCGTCATGCCGTCCGCCCCCGCCATCGCGCTCGAGCGCAACGCCCACCGCGCGGGTTCCGCGGCCGCGCTCGTCGGGGCGATGCAGTTCGGCGTGGGCGCCGTCATCGCCCCGCTCACGGGCGTGCTCGGCGGGACGCCGTCGGTGACGATGGCGGCCGTGATGTTCGGCGTCGTCGTCGTGGCGGGCGTCCTGCTGCTCACCGTCCGGCCGACGTGGCGCGCGCACGCCGCCGACCGGACCGCGCACGGCGACCGGACCGAACCTCTCGAGCCCGCCGACCGCCCGGTCGCGGAGGACGCTCTCACCGCGGCCGACTGACGCCGCAGGCTCGACGTGCGGCCCGGCGCGGCGCACCATGGGTGCGGCGGCGCGGTCGACCGGTCCGTGCCGGGTCACACCGGAGGCGCACCATGGACTTCAGGCTCGAGCTCGTCCCCGTCCCCGTCAGCGACATCGACCGCGCCAAGGCGTTCTACGTCGACCAGGTCGGCTTCCACCCCGACCACGACCACCGGGTGAGCGACGACCTGCGCTTCGTGCAGCTCACGCCGCCGGGGTCGGCGTGCTCGGTGGTGCTCGACCTGAACCTCACCGACATGCCCGCCGGCTCCCAGCGCGCGCTGCAGGTGGTGGTGGACGACGCCGACGCCGCCCGCGCCCACCTCGTCGAGCACGGCGTCGAGGCGTCGCCGGTCGAGGACTTGCCGTGGGGCCGGTTCACGTTCTTCGCCGACCCGGACGGCAACACCTGGTCCGTCCAGCAGATCGTCAGCCCGGGCTGACCCGCCGCGGGGCGGGCAGGATGGGACGGTGACGCCCGACGACGCCGACTACCCCCGCGCGTCCGGGAGGCCCCGACCCTCGCCGCGCTCGACGCCCACCTCGTCGACTGCCGCGCCTGCCCGCGGCTCGTGGCGTGGCGCGAGCACGTCGGCGCCGTCAAGCGCGCGTCGTTCCGCGACGACACGTACTGGATGCGGCCCGTGCCGAGCTTCGGCGACGAGCGCGCGGGCATCCTCGTCGTCGGCCTCGCGCCCGCCGCGCACGGCGCCAACCGGACGGGTCGCATGTTCACCGGCGACCGCAGCGGCGACTTCCTCTTCGCGGCCATGCACCGCACCGGGCTCGCCAACCAGGCGACGTCCCTGCGCGCCGACGACGGCCTGCGCCTCACCGGCGTCCGCGTCACGGCGCCCGTGCGGTGCGCCCCGCCCGACAACACGCCGCTGCCCGAGGAGCGCCGGCGCTGCGGCCCCTACCTCGAGCGCGAGGTCGAGCTCCTCGGCGCGACGGTGCGCGTCGCCGTCGTGCTCGGCGGGTTCGGCTGGCAGGCCCTGCTCTCGACGCTCGCCGAGCAGGGCTGGGACGTGCCGCGCCCCCGGCCGCGGTTCGCGCACGGCGCGGAGGTGGCGCTGCGGCGTCGGACACCTGCCGACGGCACCGACGGCCCGGGCGCGCCCGCGGAGCAGCGGCTCACCGTCCTCGGGTGCTTCCACGTCAGCCAGCAGAACACCTTCACGGGGCGCCTCACCCCGGGCATGCTCGACGACGTCCTGCTCCGGGCGCGCGAGCTCGCCGGCCTCGACGACTGACGAGTGCTGCGCCGCCGCCCGAGTGCTGCGCGTGCGTCCGGGCGCTGCGTTCCTCGACGCAGCACTCGCGCGGGGACACAGCGCTCAGTCGGACCCGCGCGTGCTCAGCGGGTCGCCGTCATGGGCGACGGGCGGCGCGGGGCGTCCGCCCAGCGGCGGCGCTCGAGCACGCGCGGCGTGACGCGGCCCGCGAGGCGGAGCTGCTCGCGCCGCACGATGATCTCCATGCGTCGCAGCTCGCGCTCGAACGCGGTCGATGCTGCTGCCATGCTGCTGCTCCCCTTCGCCGTGCGGACCCCCGCCCTGCTTGTGTCGCGAGGGCCCCGGACCTGACAGGACCGGCTCGTCGGATCACGTGCCCGCTCCCGGGCCGTCCGTCCGTCGCTCCCGCGGGGTAGGGACGGCGCGGGCCCCCGTTCGTGACACCGCGTTGCGACACGGCGCGGGGACACGACGCCCCCACGCGGTCGGTCGAACCGTCAGGACGCGGGCCGAGCGGGTGTGCGCACCGCCACCCACTCGATGACGCCGAGCCGCGTGCGCTCGTGCCGCTCGACGTCGAGCCCGCGGGCCTCGACCCAGCGCACGGGCCGCCGCGCGAAGTACTCGCCGACGAGCGGGCCGGTCACGAGGTCGACGCCCGACTGCAGGAGACGCAACGGCCAGAAGCTCGACGCGACGTGGTCGGCGAGCAGCACCAGCCCGCCCGGGCGCACCACGCGCACCATCTCGGCGAGCGCCGCCTCGTGGTCGGGGATCGCGCACATCGACAGCGTGCTGACGGCCGTGTCGAACGAGCCGTCGGGCAGGTCGAGCGCCTGGCGTCGCCGAGCCGCAGGTCGACGTCGAGGCCCAGCTCGGCGGCACGACGCCGGGCGTGGCCGAGCATCCCGGGGCTCCACTCGACGCCGGTGAGCCCTGCGGCCAGGACGTCGGCCGGGTAGTGCGGGAGGTTCAGCCCGGTGCCGACCGCGACCTCGAGCGTGCGTCCTTCCGCGAGGCCGCACACCCGCTCCCGGACGCCGGGGAACAGCCGCCGCTCGGCCGCCGTCATCTCGCGGTCGTACCGGCGCGACTCGCGGTCCCACCGCCCGCGCAGGCGACGCGCCCGCGCCCGGGTCCGGCTCGTCGACCCGCTGCGATCGTCCACGTCGTCACTCCTCGGTGCTCCGACGTCCCGTCCGAGGCGTCGACCCGGGTTCCTCTCCTGTCACGCTCGCACGGACAGCGTGCTTCCGCCTCCCGCGCGCGGACGCACCTCGACCCGCTCGGCGACGGCCTGCTTGAGCGCCTCGACGTGCGAGACGACGCCGACGACACGCCCGCCCCGGCGCAGGCGGCCCAGGGCACCGAGCACGACCTCGAGGGTCTCGGCGTCGAGGCTGCCGAAGCCCTCGTCGACGAACAGGGTGCCGAGCTCGACCCCGCCCGCCTCCGCGGTCACGACGTCGGCGAGGCCGAGCGCGAGGCACAGCGACACGTAGAACGTCTCGCCGCCGGACAGGGTCCGCGGGTCGCGCGACCGCTCGGTCACGTGGTCGAGGACCTTCATCGCGAGGCCGGTGCGCCGCGACCTGACGTCCTCGCGCGTGGTGCTGCGCACGAGCTCGTAGCGTCCCGAGGACATCTCGGCGAGCCGCTCGTTCGCGGCGGCCACGACGTCCTCGAACCGCTGCACGAGGACGAACGTCGCGAGGGACAGCGCACGGGCGTTGTCGCTGCCGGTGCCCGCCGCGAGCGTGGCCATGCGGACCGCGGGCGCGGCCTCGTCGCGGGCCGCGTGCCAGGCGTCCACCGCGGCGGCGAGCGCGTCGGCCGCGGCGTGCGCCGCCGAGCGGCTGGCGCAGCGCGTGCTCGTGC
>NZ_MKKH01000048.1 GCF_001942335.1 Cellulosimicrobium sp. CUA-896
AGAGCTCCACGAGCTCTACCTCGCGACCTGCGGTTCTACCTCGCGGGAAGATCGCGCCTCGCGAGAGCCGGACCGCGGCCTCAGTCGACCGTGACCGCCTCGAGCACGGGCAGGCGGGTGGCGCGCACCGCGGGCCACACCGACGCGACGAGCCCGATGACGACGGCCGCGCCGAGGATCGCGAGCACCTGACCCCACGGCACGGCGAGCGTGCTGAGCCCTTCGTCGGCGAGCACGCCGGGCAGCGCGGCGCCGATGCCGATGCCCGTCGCGACGCCGAGCACCGTCCCGTAGACCGCGGTGAGCACCGCCTCGACCGCGATGATCCCGGCGAGCTGGAGGCGTCCGAGCCCGACGGCGCGCAGCAGCCCGATCTCGCGCGTGCGCTCGATGACGGACAGCGCGAGCGTGTTGACGATGCCGAGCAGCGCGATGACGATCGACAGCGCGAGCAGCGCGTAGAGGATGACGAGCACCTGGTCGACCTGCTCGGCGAAGGCCGACGCGGTCTGCTCGCGGTCGAGGACGGTCAGCACGAGGTAGGGGGCGACGGCCTCCGTGAGGCCGGACCGCAGCGTGGCTAGCTGCTCCGCGTCGGCGCCGTCGTCGGCGCTCACGTACACGATCCGTACGCTCGCCTGCGCAGCGGGCACGACCGCGTCGAACACATCGTCGCGCACGAGGATCCCGGTCCCCACGAGCTGGCTGTCGATGATCGCGCCCACCTCGACCTCGACCTGGGTGCCCGCGCCTCCTCCCGCACCGGCCTCGGCGCCGGTCCGGCCGCCGAGGAGCAGGGTGTCGCCGACCTCCCAGCCGCGCTCGCGCGCGGTCCGCCGGTGCACGACGACGTCCCCGTCCTCGAGCGTCGACGTCGGGTCCCCGGCGAGCGCGACGGGGTCGAGCGCCGTCTCGAAGAAGCGCGCTGGCACGCCGGCGACGTCGGTGCCGCGCGCCTGCTCCGCGGCTCCGTCGCGGGCGTCCGCGTCCCCCTGCGCGGTGCCGCCGCCGTCGAGCGCGGCCGCGGGCGCGAGCCCGAGCCGGACCGTGTCCACGGTCCGCGCCCCGGGCACGGCGCGCACGGCGTCCACCGCGCCGCCGGGGACGGTCCAGGTGGCGGAGTCCACGACGAGGTCGGCGCGGACCTCGGTCTCGACGATGCTGCGCACGGACGCCTGCGTGGAGGCGGCGATGACGCCGGTGACCGAGACGAGCGCCATGCCGATGAGCAGGGCGCCGGCCGTGCTCGCGGTGCGGCGCGGGTTGCGCGTGACGTTGCCGCGCGCGAGCCGGCCGAGCGGGCGCAGGGCGGCGACGAGCGGCGCCGCGAGGACGGTCAGCACGGGGCGGGCGATCGCCGGCGAGCCCACGAGGACCCCGACGAGCACGAGTCCTGCGCCGACGCCGAGGAGCACCCGGGGGCTGAGGTCGTCGAGCCACGTCCAGCCGGTCGGCTCCTCGGCGACCGACGCCCCGAGCGTGGACGCGAGCCACAGGACGGCCGCCCCGGCGGCCACGAGCACGACCCCGACCACCGCGCGGGTGCGCGTGCCGCGCTCGGGGGCGACGTCGTCGCGCATGGCCTGAACGGGCGGGATCGCGGCGGCGCGGCGCGCGGGGAGCACCGCCGCGAGCACGCTGACGGCGGCGCCGAGCCCGACGGCCGTGAGCACCTGCGTCGCGCCGAGCGGTGCGCGGCCCGAGAACTCGAAGCTCGCGGCGGCCAGGCCCCAGCGGATGACGCGGACGAGGCCCGCGCCGGCCAGCACGCCGAGCCCACCGCCCACGAGTCCGACGAGGAAGGCCTGCGTGAGCACGGACGCGAACACCTGACCGGGGGAGGCGCCCAGCGCACGCAGGAGGGCGAGCTCGCGCAGCCGCTCGCGCACCGACATCTGGAACGTGTTCGCGATGATGAACGCGCCGACGAACAGCGCGATCGCGGCGAACACGAGCAGGAACGTCTCGACGAACCCCAGGACCTCCTCGACGGCCTCGCTCGCCTCCGCGCGCGCCTGCGTGCCGGTCACGGCCTCGGCGCCCGCGGGCAGCACGGCGGAGACGCGCTCGGCGAGCGCGTCCTCGGACGCCGAGCCCGCTCCGGCCCCGTCCGGGTCGGCCCAGACCGCGATCTGGGCGACCTGGCCGTCGGGCGCGTAGGCCTCCCGTGCGGTGGCGTCGTCGATCCCGACGAGGATCGCGCCGGCGGCCGCGGCCTCGATCTCGAACACGCCCGACACGGTGACGGGCCGCGGCTCGTCACCGAGCACGACGGTCGTGCTGTCGCCCGTGCCGAGCTCCGCGAGCTCGGCGGCGCTGCGCTCCAGCGCGATCTGGCCCGGACCGGGCCAGGCGCCCGTGGCGAGGGTCAGGCTGGGGTCCTGCGGGTCGACCGCGAGCGCCACGCTCGGCGGGCCGCTGGTCACGACGGCGGTCCCGTCGGCCCCGACGAGCACGGCCGGGCCGGAGACGTCCGGCACGGCGCGGTCGATGCCGTCGACCTCCTCGATCGTGCCGGCGAGGTCGGCCGGGACGAGGGTGCGCTCCGGTCCGAACCCGGTCCCGGGCGCACCGCCGCCGCCCCCGCCCTCCTGCGGCGGGGCGCCGGCGACCTCCTGCGCGCCGCGCACGTAGACGTCGGCGACGAGCGTGGTCGCGATGATGTCGTCGAAGGTCGAGGAGAGCATGGCGCGGAACGCGAAGGTGCCGACGACGAACGCCACGCCGAGCGTGACGGCGAGCACGGAGAGCACGAATCGCACGAGGTGGGCCCGCACGCCCCGCAGCGCGACGCGGATCATGGGGCGTCGCCCGCGGCGGCGGCGAGGGCGTCGAGGATGTCCTGCTGCGAGGGGTCGTGCAGCTCGCCCGCGAGCCGGCCGTCGGCGAGGAAGACGACGCGGTGCGCGAACGACGCCGCGCGCGGGTCGTGCGTGACCATGACGACCGTCTGGTCGAGCTCGTCGACCGACCGGCGCAGGAAGCCCAGGACCTCGCCGGCCGAGCGCGAGTCGAGGTTGCCCGTGGGCTCGTCCGCGAAGACGACGGACGGTCGCGACACGAGCGCACGGGCGCACGCGACGCGCTGCTGCTGCCCGCCCGACAGCTCGGACGGGCGGTGGTGCAGCCGGTCGCGCAGCCCGACGGCGTCGACCACCTCGTCGAACCAGCTCGGTCCACGCGCGTGCGCGCGATGTCGAGCGGCAGCGTGATGTTTTCGGCGGCGGTGAGCGTCGGCACGAGGTTGTACGACTGGAAGACGAAGCCGACCCGCGTCCGGCGCAGCGCGGTCAGGCGCCGCTGGGACATCCGGCTGATCTCGCGCCCGTCCACGACGACGCTGCCCGACGTGGGCGAGTCGAGCCCGGCCATGCAGTGCATGAGCGTCGACTTGCCGGAGCCGGACGGGCCCATGATCGCCGTGAGCCGGCCGCGCGCGAAGTCGACGTCGACGCCGTCGAGCGCGCGGACCGCCGTCGGGCCCGACCCGTACACCTTGACCAGGCCCCGGGCGCTCGCCCGCGGCTCGGGGGCCGCTCCCGGCGGGGCGGGTGCCGCGGACGAGGACGAGGACGCGGGCGTCGTCATGCCTCATGGTGGCGCGCGGACGCCCGCGGCGCATCACCCCGCGTGCCCGCTACGGTGTGGCCCATGAGCGCCGCCGCCCCGTACCACGTCCTCCGGCCCGTGGCCGACCTGCCCGCCGACGTCACGGGCGTCGTGCCCGCCCCCCGCTCGGCGCCGCCGGTGCGCTGGGGCGTGCTCGGCGCGGGCGGCATCGCGTCGTCGTTCGCGGAGGCGGTGCGTCAGCACACGCAGGCACGCGTCGCCGCGGTCGGCTCGCGCGACCGCGTCAAGGCCGAGCGGTTCGCGACGGCGCACGGCGTGCCGACGACGCACGAAGGCTACGAGGCGCTCGTCGAGGACCCGCAGGTGGACGTGGTGTACGTCGCGACACCCCACTCGCACCACCACGAGCACGCGCTGCTCGCGATCCGCGCGGGCAAGCACGTGCTGGTCGAGAAGGCGTTCACGCGCAACGAGGCCGAGGCGCGCGAGGTGCTCGACGCCGCGCGCGAGGCCGGCGTGTTCGTCATGGAGGCGATGTGGACGCGGTTCCTCCCGCACGTCGCCGCGCTCCGCGGCGTGGTCGCGCGCGGCGAGATCGGCGACGTCGTCAACGTCACCGCCGACCACGGGCAGTTCTTCCCGTACGCCCCGGAGCACCGCCTGTACGCGCCCGGCCTCGCGGGCGGGGCCCTGCTCGACCTGGGCGTGTACCCGGTCTCGTTCGCCCACGACCTGCTGGGCGCCCCGGACGCGGTGACCGCCGTCGGCGCGCTCACGGAGACGGGCGTGGACGGGCAGACGAGCATCGTGCTGTCGTACGGGTCCCAGGTCCAGGCGACGCTGTCGACGACCCTGTGGTCGCGCACCGCGACGACGGCCGTGGTGAACGGGACCGCGGGGCGGATCGAGGTCGCGGGGGCGTTCTACGGGCCGACGTCGTTCCGCGTGGTCCGCGACGACGGCGCGTCGTGGACCTACGACGGTTTCCGCGGCGAGGGCAAGCAGTACCAGGCGGCCGAGGTCGCGCGCCGCGTCGTCGCCGGCGAGACGCAGAGCCCGCGCATGTCGTGGGACGGCACGCTCGAGGTGATGCGCACGCTCGACGAGGTGCGCCGTCAGGTCGGGGTCGTCTACCCGGGCGAGTGACGCGTCAGTCGGTGTGCTCGACGACGTAGGTGCGCCCGTCCGGCCCGGTCACCCGCTCGAAGCGTGTGCGCAGCTCCCGCTCGCGCCCGCGCTCGGCGTCCGAGACGCCGCGGCCGTCGGCGTCCTGCCGACCGAGCTGGGCCGGGCCGAAGAACGGCAGGAACGCCTCGGTGATGCGCATGCCGAACGAGCGCGGGTCCTTCTTCGTCGCCATGGCGGCCTTTCTTGGTGCACCAAAGGTTGGACCACCACACGATAGCCCCGCCGGGTCTACCCTGGCGAGGTGACCGACCCCCGCACCGACGTCGCACCCGACCCGCTGGCCCTCGAGGCGCAGGTCTGCTTCGCCCTCTCGGCCGGGGCGCGCGGCATGGTCGCGCTCTACCGGCCGCTGCTCGAGCCGCTGGGCGTCACGCACCCGCAGTACCTGGTGCTGCTGGCGCTGTGGCAGGACGACGCCGCGGGCACCACGACGACGGTGACCGCGCTCGCGGAGCGGCTGCACCTCGACCCGGGGACGCTGTCGCCGCTGCTCAAGCGGCTCGAGTCGCTCGGCTACGTCGCGCGGACCCGCTCGCCGCAGGACGGGCGGCAGGTGCGCGTGACCCTGACCGACGCGGGCCGGGAGCGGCGCCGCGACGCCGAGGGCATCCCGCCGGCGGTCGTCGCCGCGACGGGCCTGACGCTCGACGAGCTCGCCGAGGTGCACGCCGCGGCGTCGAAGGTCGTCGCGGCGGCCGTGCGGGCCGGCGTGGTCTGACGGACCCCGCGGTGGGCGGGCTCAGGCGTCGGTGACGCGCACCCCGTCCGGCCCGACGACGAAGCGCACCGCGCCGAGGCCGGCGGCCACGGCGTCGGGCGCGGGGGAGGCGGCGCCGAGCTCGACGGCGCTGTGGGTCCCCGTCACGGCGAGGACGGCGCAGCCCGCGGCACGGGCGGACGCGACGCCCGCCGGGGCGTCCTCGACGACGAGGCAGCGCGCGGGGTCGACGCCGAGCCGCTCGGCGCCGAGCAGGAACGGGTCGGGGGCGGGCTTGCCGTGCTCGACGTCGTCGGCCGTGACGACGACCGAGCGCGGCCGCAGGCCGGACGCCGCCATGCGTGCCTCGGCGAGCGGCCGGGTGCACGACGTGACGATCGCCTGGCGTGCGGCGGGGAGCGCCGCGAGCGCGTCGGACGTACCGGCGAGCATCGTCACGCCCTCGTTGTCGACCAGCTCGAGCTCCTGGATGCGCTCGTACGCGGCGTCGACACGGTCGGCGGGCAGCAGGCGTGCGATGAGCGAGCGCGCCGGCGTGCCGTGCTGGATCCGGAAGTCGTCGGCGTCCGGCAGGCCCTGCTCCGCGGCCCAGCGCCGCCAGCTCCGGTCGACCGCGGGGACGGAGTCGATGAGCGTGCCGTCCATGTCGAACAGGACGGCGTCGAACGTGCGGTCGGCGAAGGCGCGGCCGGGGCCGGGGAGGGCGGGCATGGTCCCGAGGCTAACCCGCTGGCCCGGGACGCCCGCGGGGTGTCCGACGCCGCGGCTAGGGTGGGGGCCGTGAACGCACCCGGGTACTTCCTCTCGTTCGAGGGCGGCGACGGCGTCGGCAAGTCGACGCAGGCGCGTCTCCTCGGGCAGTGGCTGGGCGAGCTCACCGGCCGCGAGGTCGTGCTGACGCGCGAGCCGGGCGGCACCGCACTCGGCCAGGAGCTGCGGGCCGCCGTGCTCCACGGCGAGGACATGGACGCGCGCACCGAGGCCCTGATCTACGCGGCGGACCGCGCGCACCACGTCGCGACCGTCGTGCGGCCGGCGCTCGCGCGCGGGGCGATCGTCGTGACGGACCGCTACCTCGACTCGTCCGTCGCCTACCAGGCGGGCGGTCGCGAGCTCGGCGCGGACGAGGTCGAGCTGATCTCCCGCTGGGCGGTCCAGGACCTCATGCCCGACGTGACGGTCCTCCTCGACCTCGACCCGGCGGAGGCCGCGCGCCGCATCCGGCGCGAGCACGACCGGCTCGAGCGTGCGGGCGTCGAGTTCCACCGGCGCACGCGCGAGGCGTTCCTCGCCCGCGCCGCCGCGCGCCGGAGCGGTGGCTCGTGCTCGACGCGAGCGCACCGGTGGACGACCTGCAGGCGCAGATCCGCGTCGACGTGGCAGCGCGGCTCGAGCTGACGCCGGTGGTCGAGGAGGCCGAGGACACGCGGGAGGCGGAGCCGGACGACGGGTTCGACGACTCCGACAGCGCGATCGGCTACGTGCCGGGCACGGGCGGGGCATGAGCGTCTGGGACGACGTCGTCGGGCAGGAGCAGGCCGTCGCGACGCTGAGCGCCGCCGCCGTCGACCCGGCCGCGATGACCCACGCGTGGCTGATCACCGGGCCGCCGGGCTCGGGCCGCTCCAACGCGCGCGCGCGTTCGCCGCGGCGCTGCAGTGCCCGCAGGGCGGCTGCGGGCACTGCCAGGCGTGCCGCACGGTGCTCGCCGGGACGCACCCGGACGTCACGCTCGTGGCGACCGAGCTCGTCACGATCAAGATCGACGAGGTGCGCGAGCTGCTCACGGTCGCCAGCCGCAGCCCCTCGCAGGGCCGGCGCCGGGTCATCGTCGTCGAGGACGCCGACCGCATGGTCGAGCGCACGACGAACGTGCTCCTCAAGGCGATCGAGGAGCCCGCTCCGCACACGGTCTGGATCCTGTGCGCGCCGAGCCCGCAGGACGTGCTCGTCACCATCCGGTCCCGGTGCCGCGGGGTCGTGCTGCGCGTCCCGCCGGTCGAGGCGGTCGCCCGCCTGCTCGTGGAGCGCGACGGCGCGGACCCGGCGGTCGCCGAGGCGAGCGCCCGCGCGGCGCAGAGCCACATCGGCCTCGCGCGCCGGCTCGCGCGGGACACGGGTGCGCGCGACCGGCGCACCTCGGTCCTCTCGCTCGCGCGCCGCATCCGCGGCGTGGGCGACGCGGTGCTCGCCGCGGGCGAGCTCGTCGACCTCGCGCAGGCCGAGGCGAAGTCCGCGACGCAGGAGCGCGACGCGACGGAGAAGGCCGAGCTGCTGCGCGCCCTGGGCGTGGCCGACGGCGAGACCCTCCCGCCGCGCCTGCGCTCGCAGCTGCGCGACCTCGAGGCGGACCAGAAGCGGCGCGCGACCCGGCACCAGCGCGACGTCCTCGACCGCGCGATGGTGGACCTGCTCTCGCTCTACCGCGACGTGCTCGTCGTGCAGCTCGGCGCGGACGTCGAGCTCGTCAACACCGGGCTCGCGGAGGCGGTGCGCACGCTCGCCGAGGACTCGACGCCCGAGCAGACCGTGCGCCGCATGGACGCGATCGGGGTCGCGCGCGAGCGGCTCGAGGGCAACGTCGCGCCGCTCCTCGCGGTCGAGGCGATGGCGATCGCGCTGCGCCCCCAGGGCTGACCGCGCTGCGGCCCCCGGGGCCGACGGCCCGGCCGCCGGCCCCGGGATACCAGGGCGGCGCTCAGTCGGCGGGGGCCGCCGCGCGCAGCTTCTCCAGGAGCGGGCCGGCGGCCTCGTCGAGGAATTGCTGCTGCTTCTCGTCGCCGATCTGGACGAGGGCGATGTCCGTGAAGCCGGCCTCCCAGTACGCCGACACGGCCTCGACGATGGCGTCGAGGTCCGGTCCGCACGGGATGGACTGCGCCACGTCCTCCGGGCGCACGAACGAGCTCGCGTTCCGGAACGACTCCGTGGTCGGCAGGTTCGCGTTGACCGGCCAGCCGAGCCCGAACCAGCGGAACTGGTCGTGCGCGCGCTGCACGGCGGCGTCGGGGTCGGGGTCCCACGAGATGGGGATCTGCCCGATCTTGCGCGACGGCTCGAGCGACGCCTCGGAGCGCAGCGCGTCCCACTGCTGGAGGAGCTCCGCCTTCGGCTCGGTCGTGATGAGGTGGTCGGCGACGGTGGCGAACTGTCCCACGGACTGCTCGCCGGAGATCGCGACGCCGATCTTCACCGGCTCGTCGGGTACGTCCCACAGGCGCGCGGAGTCCACGCGGAAGTGGTGGCCCACGTACGTGAGGAAGTCGCCGGTGGACAGCTCCGTGATGATGTCGACCGCCTCGGTGAGCATCTCGTGCCGCTCGTCGACCGCGGGCCAGCGCTTGCCGACGACGTGCTCGTTGAGGTTCTCGCCGGCGCCGAGCCCGAGCGTGAACCGTCCGTCCGACAGGAGCCCGAGCGTCGCGGCCTTCTGCGCGACGAGCGCCGGGTGGTAGCGCACGCTCGGGCACGTCACGTACGTCATGAGGTCGACGCGCTCGGTCGCGTGCGCCACGGCACCGAGCATCGACCACGCGTACGGCGAGTGGCCCTGGCTGTCGAGCCAGGGGAAGTAGTGGTCGCTCGACACCTCGAAGTCGAGCCGACGCGCTCGGCCTCGACGGCGTAGTGCACGAGCCCCTTGGGGCCGGACTGCTCGGTCATGAGGGTGTAGCCGAATCGAGTCATGCGTCGATCGTGGGGCGGGGCGAGGGCACCCGCACCTCCGCGCGCACCCCGGGTCCCCCCGGGTCCTACGGCGCGCGGCGCGCCGCCAGCACGTCCCCCGCGAACACGCCCAGCAGCACGGCGTCCGAACCCCAGCTCAGCGCGAGCGGCGTGACGTAGGGGTGCGCGACGACGAGCGCCACCGACACGGCGGCACCCGCGAGGTGGGGGACCGACCAGCGCCCGCCCGTCGCACGCCGGAACAGCGCGTTGCCGACGAGGTAGGTCGCCGCCGCGCCGCACACCAGACCGGCCGTCCACCCGTCGGCGTGGCCGTCGTGCCCGAGCGGGTGGAGCAGGACCAGCTCGTCGGCCACGGCGGTGAGCACGATCCCGGTGACGATGACGAACGGCACGTACGTGTACGCGGTCTGCGCGACCATGCCCGTCTCGGCGCGCGACGTGAAGTATGCCGTCGCGCGCCGCTCGGAGCGGTCGAAGAACAGCAGCCACATGAGGACGGTGCTCGCGAACGCCGCCCCGAACGCCGACAGCGTCGTCGCGTCCAGGGGGATCTCCGCGAACGCGCGCCCGTAAGGATGATGGACTCGCCGAGGCAGATGATGACGAAGAGGCTGATGCGCTCGGCCATGTGCTCGCCGCGGACCACCCAGGTGTGCGCCCGGGACGCCCCGATGCCGGGCACCCAGAACATGGCGCGCGGCCCGGCGACGTCGATCGCCGCGGCGAGGGCCCACACCGCGAGCCGGTGCTCGTCCACGAGCGCCCCGGTGATCCACACCGCGCCCGAGACGGAGAGCCAGACGGAGATCCGGACGAAGTTCAGCGCGTTCTCCGGCCAGTGGCGCGCCAGGGCCAGGCCCGTGAACAGGCTCCGGCCCACCTGCATGGTGACCAGGCAGACGGCGAAGAGCAGCCCCTTGTCCCCGAAGGCCTCCGGGATCGCGCTGGCGAGCACGAGGCCGAGGAGCATGAGGACGACGAGCATCGCGCGAACCGCCCCGCGCTCCGGGTCGAGCCAGTTCGTCACCCACATCGTGTCGACCCAGACCCACCACACCGCGAGGCCGAGCACCAGGGTGTGGGCCAGGGCCTCGGCGCCGGGGTGCGCGATGAGCAGGTGGGACAGCTGCGTGACCGCGAACACGAACACGAGGTCGAAGAACAGCTCGACGTAGCCGACCCGGCTCGCGTCGCCGCCGTCGCCGTGCCGGCGCAGGTCCGTGCGGAGCCCGAGTCCTCGCGCGGGCGGACGGGGCGCGGGGCCGTCGCTCATGCCAGAGATCGTGCCACCGTCCGGCCCGGGCCGCGCCGCGCCCCGGGCGGCGGTGCGCGAAGATGGAGGCGGGGCGCAGGACGCGTCCCGGCGCACCACGTCGACGCGCGACCCGACGCCCACGGACGAGGAGACACCCCATGACCCGAGCCCGACGCAGTCCTCGACCGGTGACGGCGATCGGCGCCGGGGTGGCGCTCGCCGTCCTCGCGCTCGCCGCGTGCGCCTCGCCCACCGAGGGCGGCGGCACGTCCGGCGACGCCACGACGTCCGCTCCCGAGGAGTCGCCGGAGCCCACCGACGGCCCGACGTGGGAGACGCCGGGCGGCGGCGACGGCGACGGCGACGGCGAGGGCGGTGACGGCGGCGCGAGCGGCGTGCCGACCCTGGCGCCCGACGCCGCGGGCATGCCGCTGGAGCCCGGGGCGCACGGGCGCGGCCTGCCGCCCGGTGTCGACGGCCCCGTCGACGGCGGCACGGGGGCCGCGTGGAGCGCCGAGCCCGGCTTGCTGTACGTCGTCACGTACGGCTCGAGCGGGTGTCCGCTCGTCGCCGAGCCGGACGCGTCCGTCCGGGGCGGCGAGGCGGTCGTGACGTTCGTGGACATCCCGCAGGACGTCGCGTGCACGATGGACTTCGTCCCGGCGACGTCGGTCGTCGGCGTCCCGGCCGAGGTGGACCCGGCGGCCGAGGTGCGGGTCGTCCTGGGCGACCGGGGCACCGTGCTCGTGCCGCCCGCCACCGCCGGCAGCACGGGCCCGGCGGTGTGGGTGGAGCAGCCCTGACGCGGTGAAGAGCGCGTGAAAGGAGGCTCCGCGACGGTCGGCGCGCCGGTCCGTGCCCGCGGCGAGCGGCTACCGTGTGCGGGTGACCCTCCGCGCCCGCCTCTGCGCCACGTTCCTGACGCTCGCTCTCGTCCTCGGGGCGTGCTCCGTCGGGCCGAAGACGCAGACCCCGGCGGACGAGGCCGCCGCGTCGGGCACCTCGCAGGGCACCGGTGAGCAGGGCCCGGAGGGGTTCGAGGAGTTCTACGGCCAGTCCCTCGCGTGGGAGGACTGCGGGTCCGGGTGGGAGTGCGCCACGGCGCGCGCCCCGCTGTCGTGGGACGACCCGGACTCCGGGGACATCGAGCTCGCGCTCAAGCGGCTCCCCGCGAGCGGTGAGCGGATCGGCTCGCTGCTGACCAACCCGGGCGGCCCGGGCGCCTCGGGCGTCGACTTCGTCGGCGACGCCGCCTCGATGATCGGCGAGCCGGTCAAGGAGGCGTACGACCTCGTCGGGTTCGACCCCCGCGGCGTCGGGTCCTCGAGCGCGGTCGTGTGCTTCGACGACGAGCGCAAGGACGAGTCGCTGTCCCGGGACTTCGCGGACGACGCCGCCGGCCGCGAGGCGATGGCGGCCGAGCTCGCGGCGTGGGCCGAGGCCTGCGAGGAGAACACCGGCGCGCTGCTCGGCGAGGTCGACACGCAGAGCGCGGCCCGCGACATGGACATGCTGCGCGCCGTCCTGGGCGACGACACGCTGGCGTACCTGGGGTACTCCTACGGCTCCCAGCTGGGCGCGACGTACGCGGGGCTGTTCCCGGACCGGGTCGGTCGCCTCGTGCTCGACGGCGCGATCGACACGACCCTCACGCAGGACGAGGTCTCCGAGCAGCAGGCGGTCGGCTTCGAGAACGCGCTGCGCGCCTACGTCGCCGACTGCCAGGCGGGGCCGTCGTGCCCGCTCCGGGGCGACGTGGACGAGGGCATGCGCCAGGTGCGCGCGCTGCTCGACCGCGCCAAGCAGGACCCCCTGCCCACGACGTCGGACCGCCGCGTCACGCAGACGCTCGCGTTCTACGGCATCGCCGTGACGCTCTACAACGACCTCAGCTGGCCGGCGCTCACGCAGGCCCTCACCGAGGCGCTGCAGGAGGGGAGCGGCACGATGCTCCTGTACCTCGCCGACGTCTACAACGACCGCAACCCCGACGGCTCGTTCGCCACGAACTCGACCGAGGCGTTCCGCGCCGTCAACTGCCTCGACGACCGGCAGGACCCGGACCCGGCGGCGATGGAGGCCCAGCGCGAGCGCCTCGAGGCGCAGGCGCCGACCATGGGGTCGTTCTTCGCGTACGGCGGCCTCACGTGCGTGGACTGGCCCTACCCGGAGGTCGAGCAGGAGTTCGACGTGCACGCGTCGGGTGCGGCGCCCATCGTCGTCATCGGGACGACGAACGACCCCGCGACGCCCTACGTCTGGGCGGAGGGGCTCGCGAAGACGCTCGACTCCGGCGTGCTCGTCACGTTCGAGGGGGAGGGCCACACGGCGTACGGCCGGTCGAACGCGTGCGTCGGCGACGCCGTGGACGCCTACCTCGTCGAGGGCACCGTGCCCGAGGACGGGCTCGTCTGCTGACCCGGCGACCGCGCCCGGACGAGCCGCGATCCGCGGGATCCGGCCGCTTTGGAGTCTGGGCCCAACGCCGGGTACAGTAGGCGCTCGTTGCCACCGGTTCGCTGGACGGTCCGGGACGCAGCACGCCGCCTTAGCTCAGTCGGCAGAGCGATTCACTCGTAATGAATAGGTCGTCGGTTCGATTCCGACAGGCGGCTCCACGGAAGGCCCGGACCTCACGGTTTTGGGCCTTCGTCGTGCCGGAGGTCGTGCACCGGTCAGGGCACGAGGACCAGGAGGTAGTCGGTGTCCGCGTCACGCGCCGGGCGCCGCTCGTAGCGCTCGGCGTGCCGGGGGCGGTCCGCCTGCGTGAGGATGTGCGTCGTGGGCGCGCCCTCGTCCGGGCCGTGCACGTAGTGCCCCGACCAGTCGAGGGCGTCGTCGTCGAGCTGTGTCACCTGGCCGTCGAGGGTCCCGCCCACGAACCGTGCTGTCCACGTCATGACCGCACCCTGCCACGGCGGTGCACCGGCGCGCGAGACGGCGGCGACGAGCGGGCTGGGGTCACGGAGCCCGGCGCAGCAGCAGGATCACGCCGCCCGCCGCGGCGGCGAGCAGGCCGCCGACGCCCGCGACCGCGAGCACGGGGAACGACGCGTCCGGTGGCGGTGGGGCGCCGCGCTCGGCCGCGGCGGCGAGGGGCGTGCGCGCCGGCTCCGGCCGAGCCGGCGCCGCGCTCGGTGCGGACGTCGTCGGGGCCGGTGTCGCGGTGGACGTCGGTTCCGGCGTGGGTGTGGGCGGGGGAGTGGGCGTCGGCTCGGGCTCGGGTTCCGCGGCGTCCGCCGTCGGAGCGGGGGACGCCGTGGCCGGGGAGGGCGGCGGGTCGGGGGCCGGCGGCGCGGCGGGTGCCGTCGGTGCGTCGGAGGCGGGCGCCGTGGTCGGCGGAGGGCTGGACGACGGCTGCGGGGCCGGTGACGTGCACGCGGGCGCGTCGCCCGCCCAGCCGGCGAACTGGTCGTCGAGCCCTGTGACGTGGACCCACGTCACGCACCACCCGTCGCGGTACGCGCCGCGCCGGGGGACGTCGAGGTCCAGGTGGCCGTCCGCGGCCTCCCGTGACGAGTACCGGTCGCCCAGGAACGCGGCGTGGGACCCGTCGAGCGCCGTGACGGCGTAGCTCATCCAGCCGCTGCCGTCGCCGTCGAGCCTCGAGGCGTCGAACGAGACCCGGTCCGGGGTGACGGTGAGCTCGCCGCCGCGGTCGCGGTCCGCGGCGACGGCCGGCGCCGCGAGCGCCGCGAGCGCGGCGAGCCCGGCGAGCGCGACGGCCGCGGCCGGCACCGTCGCAGCGACGCGGTCTCGTGCGCGCATGGGCACCTCCGGGGCGTTCGTCCAGGTCGCGGCACATCGTACGCAGCGTCGGGCTTGCGCGGAACGGGCTGTTCCGACACGTTCGCCCCGTGCAGGTCGACGAGCTCCCCGGGCGGACCGCCGCACGACGCGACGGGGAGGCGGCCCCGGGGTGTCAGCCGGCGCCCGGCGCTCCGAGCCCGCCCAGCCACGCGACGAGCGCGTCGCACACGGCGGCGTCCTGGCCCTTGAGGTCGTGCGCGCCGGGCAGCTCGACGCGCGTCACCGGGCCGGGGAGCGCCGCGAGGTGCTCGGTCAGCTCGGCGGGCGTCGCGAAGGGGTCCGTGCGGCCCTGGACCACCAGGGTCGGCACGCGCACGTCGGGCAGGTGCTCCACCCGGAGCCGGTCGGGCTTCCCGGGCGGGTGCAGGGGGTAGCTGATGAGCACGAGACCTGCCGCGGGCAGCTCCTCCGCGACGGCCATCGAGCACATGCGGCCGCCGTACGACCGGCCTCCGAGGACGAGGCGGTCCGTCGTCGTGCCCAGCTCGGCGGCGAGGTCCTCCGCCTGCTCGCGCACGTGCGCGACCGCGACGGGCGGGCGGTCCGGCATGCGCCGACCCGCCAGCCGGTACGGGAAGTCGACGCGGCGCACCGGCACCGGCTCGGGCAGCGACGCGAGCGCCTCCTCGACCGCGACGAGCGAGCGGTGGTCGCGGCTCGCGCCCGCCCCGGGCGTGAGCAGCACGCCCGCGACCGGCCGCGCGGAGCCGGGTGTCGTCGCGGGCGGGGTCGGCGGTCGGGTGGGGCCGGTCACGCCGCCAGTGTCCCAGGACGACGGCGGTGGGCGCTCCCGGGCGCGTGCGCGGGTCGCCTCGGCTAGCGTCGGGCGGACCGTCCACGACCTCGAGGAGACGCCATGCCGCGCAGGGACGCCAGCAGCGCCAGCAGCCGGAGCAGCCGGTGGTCGATCGTGCCCCGGGCGTTCGCGCTCGGGGTCGCCGCCGGGTCGCGCAGCTCGCT
>NZ_MKKH01000049.1 GCF_001942335.1 Cellulosimicrobium sp. CUA-896
TCCGGGTCGGGACCATCCGTGGCAGGCTCGACTCCATGTTCGTCACGACGCGCGCCGCGGGGCCGCGGAGCTTCTGCACGTCGTCGACGGGCTGCGCCTCCTCGTCCGGCGCGCCGGCGACCTTGCGGGCCGGGACCTGGGCGTAGGGGGCCGTGGCGGGCTGCGCGGTCGCGACCGGGTCGGCGGCGCGGACGGCCTCGGCCGCCGCGTTCACCTCGGGGTCGGCCGGCAGCGTCCGCGGCTGCGCGCGCTGGGTCGCCTCGGCGGCCGCCGACCCGTCCGTGACCGCGGCGGGCCGGGACTGCGGAGCCGGTCGCTCGGCGGCGCGGTCGCCGTCGTCGGTGCGGGCGGGCGCCGCCGGGGCGCTCGTGCGGGCCGCGCCGTTCGTCGGGGCGTCCGGACGCGCGGGCGCGGGCGCCGTGTCGTCCTCCGCGTCCTCGGCACGCTCTGCGGGCTTGTAGTCCTCGAAGAAGTCCCACCACGCGGGGTCCACCGCGTGCTTGTCCTGGAGGTACTGCTCGTAGAGCTCGTCGACCAGCCACTCGTTCGCTCCGAACACGGAGCTTGCGTCGCTGATCGCCTCTGACTCAGCCTTCGGGGACACGCGCGGATCGCCCACTTTCACCACAGGTCGCTGTCGGTCGAAGTCGTGTCGGCGCGCGACGGCGAGACGACGGCGCGCCCCGGCACGGACTCGTCCGGTACTGCTCCGGACCCTTCCAGCGTATGCCCTCGGGTGCTCGCTCGACCGTCGCGGCGGCAGGCGTCGCGGGTGAGTCGTGGCACGACGTCTGGCCGAGGCAAACGGGGTGCCACGACCGTGCTGTCTGCGGGCAAGATCCCGGGTTCTCAGGCCATCGCCGGGTATCCCGGGCGCCGGATGTGACCGAAATCACTACGAGACGCTCACCGTGCCTCGGGGTCCGTCCCCTCCGTGCCCGTCTCCGCGCCCGCCCCCGCGTCCGTGCCCGGACCCGCATCGGGCACGTGCCAGCGGCCGGGCAGCGTGACGCGCATCGTCGCGCCGTGCCGGGTGTCCGCGACCTCGACGCGTCCCCCGTGGAGGTCGACGGCCCAGCGGACGATCGCGAGGCCGATGCCGGTCCCTCCCGTCGAGCCCCCCGGCACCGCGTGCGCGCCCGTCGCGCTCGCGCGGGCGAAGCGCTCGAAGATGCGCTCGCGGTCCTCCTTCGCGATGCCCGGCCCCTCGTCGACGACCTCGATGACGACGTCGTCGTCCACCGGGTACGCCTCGAGCCGGATCTCCCCTCCGTGGGGGGAGTGGCGGATCGCGTTCTGCAGGAGGTTCACGACGACCTGGTGCAGGCGCTCGCGGTCCGCCTCGAGGACGAGGTCCGGCGGCGTCACGTCGACGACGTAGCGCAGCCCCTTCGCGGCGTCGACCATCGAGACGGCCTCGGCGTTCTCCTCGAGGAAGTCGCCGACGTCGATGCGCGTGATGTTGAGGTCGGCGGCCCCGGCCTCGAGCCGCGAGAGGTCGAGCAGGTAGGCGACGAGGCGCGTCAGGCGCTCCGTCTGGGCCAGCGCCATCTCCATCGTCGCGGGCGTGGGCTGCGTGACGCCGTCGACGACGTTCTCGAGCTGCGCCTGCAGCGCGGCGACGGGGGTCCGCAGCTCGTGCGACACGTTGGCGATGAGCTCGCGGCGCACCTGGTCGCTCGTGGCGAGGTCCTCCGCCATGACGTTGAACGCCACGGCGAGCTGACCGACCTCGTCCCGGCTCGTGGCCCGCACGCGGCGGCTGTAGTCGCCGTCGGCCATGGCCCGCGCGGCGGCCGTCATCTCGCGCAGGGGCGACGTCATGCCGCGCGCGAGGACCTGGGTGAGCAGCAGCGACAGGACGATCGCGAGCGGGAACGTCCGCGACGGGCCGAGCTGGTTCTGCAGGCCGATCCACGTGATGAGCACCGCGAGCGTGACCGTCGCGGCGACGAGCACCCCGAGCTTGATCTTCAGCGATCGCAGCGAGTCGAGCGGTCGCACGTCCGGCAGGTGCGGCCGCATCGCGTACGCGCGGTGCGGCGGAGGTGCGCCGGGCCGGTCGGCGCCGTCGGGGGCGGACGTCATCCGGCGGGAGGCTCGAACGCGTACCCCACGCCGTGCACCGTGCGGATGAGGTCCGCACCGAGCTTGCGGCGCAGGGCCTTGATGTGCGAGTCGACGGTGCGCGTGCCGCTCGCGTCGGCCCAGTCCCAGACCTCCGCGAGGAGGCGCTCGCGCGTGAGCACCGTCCTCGGCGAGCTCGCGAGCATGACGAGCAGCTCGAACTCCGTCGGCGTCAGATGCACCTCCTCGCCGGACCGGTGGACGCGGCGCTGCGCCTTGTCGATCGTCACGTCGCCCACGGCCATCGGCGGCTCGGCCGGCGTCGCGCTCGCCGCCTGGGCGGCGCGGTCGACGCGGCGCAGCAGCGCCTTGAGCCGCGCCACGAGCTCACGCATGGAGAACGGCTTCGTCATGTAGTCGTCCGCTCCCACGCCGAGCCCGATGAGCATGTCCGTCTCGTCGTCGCGCGCCGTGAGCATGAGGATCGGCACCGGCTGCTCGGCCTGGATGCGCCGCGTGACCTCGAGCCCGTCGATGCCCGGGAGCATGACGTCGAGCACGATGACGTCGGGCCGCAGCCGTTGCGCCGCGTCGACGCCGGAGAGCCCGTCGCGCGCGACCTCGACGCGCCAGCCCTCGGCGCTGAGCCGCTGGGCGATCGCCGTGGCGATCGCCGGCTCGTCCTCGACGACGAGGACCGTGGCGGTCTGCTGGCCGGGCTGGCCGCTGGATGGAGCGGGCGCCCGGTTCGCACCGGCAGCGGGACCGGACGGGAACGCGCTCGCTGACCTCGGATCTGCCATGGGACACAGCCTGGCACACGTCGGTCCAGGTGGGACGGATATCCCCGCGCACGTCCGGGGGGGCGCGGACGGCGCACGGCCGTGCGGGGGCCGCCGCGGTCGCTAGCATCGTGCGCACGATGAGAAGCAGAGGTCGATATCGGTGGAGCACCTCGTGCTAGGCGACTGGGCGATGGTCGTGCTCGGGGTGCTCCTCACCGCAGGCACCGCCGTCTTCGTGGCGAGCGAGTTCTCCCTGGTCACCCTCGACCCCGGCGTGGTCGGCGCCGGCGACGACGAGGAGGGGGACAGACCCGGCCGGGGCGGCGACCGGCGGGACCGCAGCGTCCGTGCGGGCATCCGGCACCTGTCGACCGAGCTGAGCTCGGCGCAGGTCGGCATCACCATCACGACGATCCTGCTCGGCTACACCGCCCAGCCGGCCCTGCTGGCGCTCGTGGGCGGCGCGCTGGGCCGCACGGCGCTCGGCGAGACCGTCGCCGCGGTGCTCGCGGGCGTCCTCGCGCTCGTCCTGGTCAACGTCTTCTCGATGCTGTTCGGCGAGCTGATCCCGAAGAACTACGCGCTGAGCGCGCCGTACGCGACCGCGCGCCAGGTGGTGCCCCTCCAGCGGCAGTTCACGCGGCTGTTCCGCCCGGTGATCGCGGTGCTCAACGGGTCCGCGAACGCGATCCTGCGCCGCGTGGGCGTCGAGCCGCGCGAGGAGCTGTCGGGCGCCCGCTCCGGGACGGAGCTGGCCGCTCTCGTGCGCCGCTCGGCCGCGGAGGGCACGCTCGACGTCTCCGTCGCCACGCTCCTGACGAACTCCATCGAGCTCGAGGAGCTGTCCGCGGTCGACGTCATGACCGACCGCATGCGCATGGTCGTCGTCGGGCGCGACGCGACCGCGGCCCAGGTCGTCGACGCCGCGCGCCGCACCGGGCACTCCCGATTCCCGGTCATCGGCGAGGACCGCGACGACGTGGTGGGCCTCGTGCACCTGCGGCGGGCGGTGGCGGTGCCCTACGAGCGCCGCCACGAGGTGCCCGCCGCCGCGCTCATGGTCGACGCGCCGCGCGTGCCCGAGACCGTGCGGCTGGGACCGCTGCTCGTCGAGCTGCGCGGCCTGGGCCTCCAGATGGCCGTCGTCGTCGACGAGTACGGCGGCACCGCGGGTGTCGTGACGCTCGAGGACGTCGTCGAGGAGCTGGTCGGCGACGTCGCGGACGAGCACGACCCGCGGCGCGCCGGCGCGTCCCGGCGCGCCGACGGGTCGTGGCTCGTGCCCGGCGTCATGCGTCCCGACGAGCTGACCGAGGTCACCGGGCTGCACGTCCCCGAGGGCGGGGCGTACGAGACGCTCGGCGGGCTCGTCATGTCCCGCCTCGGCCGGGTCCCCGAGCCCGGCGACGAGGTCCGCGTCGGCGCCGGCGCCGACCGGGTGGTCGTGCGCGTGGAGGTCATGGAGGGGCGGCGCGTCGAGCGGGTCGGCGTGCGGGCCGACGGCGAGGAGGACACCGCATGAGCTCGACGACGGCCCTGCTCCTCGGCCTGCTGCTGCTCGCCGGGAACGCGTTCTTCGTCGGCGCGGAGTTCGCGGTCATCTCCGCGCGCCGGTCCGCGATCGAGCCCCGCGCGGCGCGGGGCGACCGGCGCGCGCAGACCGTGCTGTGGGCGATGGAGCACGTGTCGCTCATGCTCGCGTGCGCGCAGCTCGGCGTCACCGTCTGCTCGACCGGGCTGGGCATCGTCGCCGAGCCCGCCCTCGCGCACCTCGTCGAGGAGCCCCTGCACGCGCTCGGGCTCAGCCCGTCGCTCGCGCACCCGGTGGCGTTCGTCGTCGCGCTGTCGGTGGTCGTGTACCTGCACGTCGTCCTCGGCGAGATGGTGCCCAAGAACCTCGCCGTCGCCGGTCCGGACGCGGCCGTCATGTGGTTCGGCCCGCCGCTCGTGTGGATCGGCCGCCTCCTGCGTCCGGTCATCGTGGCGCTGAACTGGCTCGCCAACCACGCGGTCCGCGCGACGGGGGTCGAGCCGCGCGACGAGGTGGCGTCGGCGTTCACGGCCGAAGAGGTGCAGTCGATCGTCGAGCGGTCGCAGGCCGAGGGCGTGCTGCGCGACGAGCAGGGGCTCCTCTCGGGCGCGATCGAGTTCTCGGAGCGCACCGCGGCAGAGGTGATGGTCCCGGTCGCGGACCTCGTCACCCTGGTCGCGGGCTGCACGCCCGACGACGTCGAGCGCCTCGTGGCCCGCACCGGCTTCTCCCGCTTCCCCGTGGTCGACGACGACGGCGCGCTCGTCGGCTACCTGCACGTCAAGGACGTGCTCTACGCGGACGAGGCGACGCGCTCGCGCCCCGTCCCGGGGTGGCGCGTGCGTCCCCTCGCGGTCGCGTCGCCGGGCGACGAGGTCGAGGACGCACTGCGCGCGATGCAGCGCTCCGGGGCCCACCTCGCGCGCGTCGACGGCGGGGACGACGGCACGCGCGGGGTCGTGTTCCTCGAGGACATCCTCGAGGAGCTCGTGGGCGAGGTGCGCGACGCCATGCAGCGCCGCCCGTACTGAGCGCCCGGGCCGGGCGGGCGCGGGAGGTGCGGCTGGCGGGACCGGGAGACCGCCGGGGAACCGTGGGCGACCGCGGCGACCGCGGTGAACCGTCTTACACGGCTGTGAGCAGGGGACTTGGAAACGTCCGAGGGCTTCGTTACTGTTCCGTGATTGATCGCCCCGTCGGGGCCGGTCGCACGAGCAGGTCCAGGACGTGGAGAGGCAGGTGGCGGGTGGAGTCGCAGGAGTCCGGCACCCCCGTCCTCGAGTCCCGCAGGGCCCGCCGCGAGGCCCAGCAGGGCACGCGTCGCTCCCGTCGCTCCCCGGCCCAGGTCCCGGGGTCGCACCGCTGGGCGCCGCGCATGGCCGTCCTCGGCACGCTCGCCGCCGCGACGATCGCGATGCCGCTGTCCGCGGGCGCCGAGGACGGTTCCGGCGGCGGGACCCCGTTCGACGCGGACGGAGGGCCGACGGGCCCCAGCGCCCTCGACCTGGCGACCGCGGGCTCGACCGCACCGGCGGTCTCCGAGAGCGTCGCCGCCGCCCCGCGCGTCGACCGCGGCGCCGCCGCCTCCCGCTCCTACGACCGTGAGCCGCTGCCCGGGTGCGACCCCGAGGTCCGCCCGTCCGGCACCAACGGCAACCTCGACCAGCACGCGCTGTGCGAGCTGTGGCAGCCGGGCGACTTCCTGCGCCCGGACGCGGCCGTCGCGCTGTCCGCGCTCAACGAGGCGTTCCGCGCCAACTTCGGTCGCGACCTGTGCCTCGTCTCGTCGTACCGCACGCTCTCGACGCAGGTGAGCCTCAAGGGCACGCGGGGGGCGTTCGCGGCCCGGCCCGGCACCTCGATGCACGGCTGGGGACTGGCCATCGACCTGTGCTCGATCGAGACCGGGTCCCGCGAGGTGTACGCGTGGCTCAACGAGAACGGCCCGACCTACGGCTGGGCGAACCCGCCGTGGGCGAAGCGCGGCGGTGGCGGCGCGTACGAGCCGTGGCACTTCGAGTTCACGCAGGGCGTCGAGGAGATGGGCGGGGCCTGACCCCGCGCCGGGGCCGGCGGCCCACCGGGCTACGGGCCCGGGAGCCGTTCGTTGCGCCCGAAGCCCTGGAGGAACCGGGGGCCCGACGCCGCGAGCTCGGTCTCGTAGCCGTCGCGCCAGCGGGCGAAGGGCCGGGTCGCGAGGGCGTCGTTGGAGAACCGCGGGTCGTCCGTGAGCTCCGTGACGCAGAACTCGGGGATCTGCAGGTCGGTCACGGGGCCGGAGCGTTCGCACTCCGCGACGACGAGCGGGTGGTTGGCGCCGCCGAAGACGTCGACGACCCAGCCGTCCCCGCCGAGCCAGACCGACCAGCGCGTCTTGGCGACGCGGGAGCCGCCGCGGCGGATCATCTGCAGCCCGACGGCCGTGTCGACGACGCGCTCGGCCTCGTAGCGCGTGCCGCCCGCCATGGGACCCTTGACGGTGAGGGTGCACAGCTCGACGGCCGAGGCGTAGGTCTCGAGGAGCGACACGGGGTCGGTCGCCGCGCTCATCGGGGCGTCCACGCCGGGCGCCGTCGCCCGCAGGCGCAGCGCGTACCCCTCGTCCGCGAGGTAGTAGCTCTGGACGACGAGCGCCGGGGCGTCGCGCAGGTCCTCGGGGAGGGTGCGCACGAGGAAGCGGCGCTCGAACTCGAAGTCGCCGTACCCGCCGTCGGTCATGGGGCCACCGTAGCGAAACTGGCCGTCCGGGGCGTCCGTGCGGGTGCCGCGGCGGGGGAGGCCGTGCCTCGGTGAGGCGGGCACGGGCAGGCGGGAGAGGTGCCCTCGATAGGATTCGAACCTACGACCTTCTGCTCCGGAGGCAGACGCTCTATCCACTGAGCTACGAGGGCGTGCGTGCGGACGTGACCGCTGGACGCGAGGCACGAGACTACCAGCACGGCCGGGGTGCTCCGAGCACGAGGGCGGGCGCGCGCGCGTCGGTAGGATCGTCGGGTGACCCCCGACGAGCTCTCCGAAGCGCTGAGCGCTGCCCTGGCCGCCGCCGTCGCCGACGGCACCCTCGCCCTGCCCACCGACGCCGTCCCGGCGTCGGTGCACGTCGAGCGACCCCGCCAGCGCGAGCACGGGGACTGGGCCACGAACGTCGCCCTCCAGCTCGCGAAGAAGGCCGGCACGACCCCGCGGGCGCTCGCGGACGACCTCGCGGGACGTCTGGCGGCGACGCCGGGCGCAAGGCGGTCGACGTGGCGGGCCCGGGCTTCCTCAACATCACGCTCGACGCGGCGGCGGCGGGCGAGCTCGCCCGCACCGTCGTCGAGGCCGGCGCCGCGTACGGGCGGGGCGACTCCGAGTCGGGCAAGCGCGTGAACCTCGAGTTCGTCTCGGCGAACCCGACGGGCCCGATCCACATCGGCGGCGTGCGCTGGGCCGCCGTCGGCGACTCGCTCGCCCGCGTGCTCGAGGCGAGCGGCGCCGAGGTCACCCGCGAGTACTACTTCAACGACCACGGCGCGCAGATCGACCGCTTCGCCCGGTCGCTGCTCGCGCGCGCCCGCGGCGAGGCGGCCCCCGAGGACGGGTACGGCGGCGAGTACATCACCGAGATCGCCGAGGCCGTCGTGGCAGAGGCGCTCGCCGCGGGCGAGCCGGATCCGCGCACGCTCCCGGACGCCGAGGCGCAGGAGGCGTTCCGCGCGCGGGGCGTCGAGCGGATGTTCGGCGAGATCAAGGCGTCCCTGCACGAGTTCGGGGTCGACTTCGACGTCTACTTCCACGAGGACGCGCTGCACGGGTCGGGCGCGGTCGACCACGCGGTCGAGCGCCTGCGCGCCGGCGGGCACGTGTTCGACAAGGACGGCGCGACGTGGCTGCGCACCACCGACTTCGGTGACGACAAGGACCGCGTGGTCATCAAGTCGGACGGCAACGCCGCCTACATCGCGGGCGACATCGCCTACTACCTCGACAAGCGCGAGCGTGGCTTCGACGAGGTCATCATCATGCTCGGCGCGGACCACCACGGGTACATCGGCCGCATGATGGCCGTGTGCGCGGCGTTCGGCGACGAGCCGGGGCGCAACCTGCAGATCCTCATCGGGCAGCTCGTCAACCTCGTCAAGGACGGCGCCCCGGTGCGCATGTCGAAGCGCGCCGGCACGGTCCTGACCATCGACGACCTCGTCGGCGCGGTCGGCGTCGACGCCGCGCGGTACTCGCTCGCGCGCTCGTCGGCCGACTCGAGCATCGACCTCGACCTCGACCTGCTGGCCCGCGCGACGAACGAGAACCCCGTGTACTACGTGCAGTACGCGCACTCGCGCACCGCGGCGGTGGACCGCAACGCGGCCGACCGCGGCGTCGCCCGCGCCGACGGGTTCGACCCGTCGCTGCTCGACCACCCGTCGGAGGCAGCCCTGATCGGGCGCCTCACCGAGTACCCGCGGATCGTCGCCCAGGCGGCCCAGCTGCGCGAGCCGCACCGCGTCGCCCGCTACCTCGAGGCGCTCGCCGGGGACTACCACACCTGGTACCAGCAGAAGGACCGTCGTGTCCTGCCGTACCCGGACGAGGAGGTCACCGACACCCACCGCACGCGCCTGTGGCTCAACGACGCCGTGCGCCAGGTCCTCGCGAACGGCCTCGGTCTGCTCGGCGTGTCCGCACCGGAGCGCATGTGAGCGCCGCCGAGCTGCCCGGCCACCCGGGCGAGCCCTGGTCGAGCGGCGTGCGGCGCCGCGAGGACGGCGAGCTGGAGGTCGCGGGCGTCGGCGTGCACGCGCTGGCGGCCGAGCACGGCACGCCCGCGTACGTCCTCGACGAGGCCGACTTCCGCGCCCGGGCGCGCGCGTACCGGACGGCCTTCGAGACCGCCTTCCGCGCGGTCGGCACCGACGTCGACGTCTACTACGCCGGCAAGGCGCTGCTCACGGTCGCGGTCGCGCGCTGGGCGCGCGAGGAGGGCCTGCGGGTCGACACCGCGTCGGGCGGCGAGCTCGCCGTCGCGCTGCGCGCCGGGGTGCCCGGCGCCGAGATCGGGCTGCACGGGAACAACAAGTCCGACGCGAGATCGACCGCGCGCTCGAGGCGGGCGTCGGCCGCGTCATCGTCGACTCGCTCGCCGAGGTCGAGCGCGTCGCCGCGGTCGCCGCGGCGCGGGGGACGGTCGCGCCGGTGATGGTGCGCGTGACCACGGGCGTGCACGCGGGGGGCCACGAGTTCATCTCGACCGCCCACGAGGACCAGAAGTTCGGCCTCTCCGTCGTGGCGCCGGCCAGCCCCGACGGCCACGGCGTCGACGGCCCCTCGCCCGCGATGGCGGCGCTGCTCGCCGTCGTCGCCCGCCCCGAGCTGCGCCTGCTGGGCATCCACTCCCACATCGGGTCCCAGATCCTCGACCCGGCCGGGTTCGAGGTCGCCGCGCGCGCCGTCCTCGAGCTGCGCGCCGACCTCGCGGCGCGCACCGGCGTCCTCGTCGACGAGGTGGACGTCGGCGGCGGGTACGGGATCGCCTACCTGCCGGGGGAGTCCGCGCTCGACCCCGCGCACGTCGCGACCGACCTCGCGCGGGCCGTGGCGGAGGCCGCGCGCGACCTCGGCACGCCGCTGCCGCGGTTCTCCATCGAGCCGGGCCGGGCGATCGCCGGGCCGGCGGGCCTCACCCTGTACACCGTGGGCACGGTCAAGCCGGTCACCCTCGCGGACGGCCGCGTGCGGACGTACGTCTCCGTCGACGGCGGCATGAGCGACAACATCCGTCCCGCGCTCTACGACGCGCAGTACCACGCGGAGCTCGTCGGCCGGGCGTCCACGGCGGAGCCCGTGCTCGCGCGCGTGGTGGGCAAGCACTGCGAGAGCGGTGACATCGTCGTGCACGAGGTCATGCTGCCCGGTGACGTGCGCACCGGGGACCTGCTCGCGGTGCCCGCGACGGGTGCGTACGGCCGGTCCATGGCGTCGAACTACAACCTGCTGACGCGCCCGCCCGTCGTTGCGGTCGCCGACGGGTCCAGCCGGGTGCTCGTGCGTCGCGAGACCGTCGAGGACCTGCTCGCGCTCGACGTCGGCTGACGTCCCGCGGCCGACCCGTGGGCGTCGTCGCCGCCGCGGTCCGGGTGACCCGTATCCTGTCCGCTGCGGTGCCCGCGCCCGGCCGTGGCGCGGTCCCGCGCCGCCCCGTCCCGTCCCCTGAGGAAGGTCCGTCGTGCCGTCGTCTGCCGCCGTGTCCCGCCCGCCCCTGCGCGTCGCCCTCCTGGGCTGCGGCGTCGTCGGCACGCAGGTCGCGCGGCTGCTGACCCAGGGCGCGGACGACCTCGCCGCCCGGGTGGGCGCGCGGCTCGAGCTCGTCGGCATCGCGGTGCGCGACGCGTCGGCGCCGCGCGACCCCGTCGTCGACCGCGCGCTCCTCACGGAGGACGCGGAGGCGCTGGTCGAGCGCGCCGACATCGTCGTCGAGGTGATGGGCGGCACCGAGCCGGCCCGCGCGCTCCTGCTGCGCGCGATCGGGGCGGGCGCGCCGTCGTCACCGCCAACAAGGCGTTGCTCGCCGAGGACGGCCCCACGCTCTACAGGGCGGCCGACGAGGCGGGGGTCGACATCTACTTCGAGGCCGCCGTCGCCGGCGCATCCCCATCGTCCGGCCCGTGCGCGAGTCGCTCGCCGGCGACCACGTGCGGCGCGTGCTCGGGATCCTCAACGGCACGACCAACTACGTGCTCGACCAGATGACGACGACGGGCGCCGATCTCGCCGACGCGGTCGCCGAGGCGCAGCACCTCGGTTTCGCCGAGGCCGACCCCACGGCCGACGTCGAGGGCTACGACGCGGCGGCCAAGGCGGCGATCCTCGCGAGCCTGGCCTTCCACACCCGCGTGTCGATCGAGGACGTCGCGCGCGAGGGCATCATGTCCGTGACCGCGGACGACGTGGCGTGGGCCGCGCAGACCGGCCACGTCATCAAGCTCCTGGCCATCGCCGAGCTGCGCGACGGGTCGGACACCGCCCGCGCGGGCGTGTCCGTGCGCGTGCACCCCGCGCTCGTCCCGACCGTCCACCCGCTCGCGAACGTCCGCGGCTCGTTCAACGCGATCTTCGTCGAGGCCGAGTCGGCGGGGGAGCTCATGTTCTACGGCCGCGGTGCCGGCGGGGCCCCGACCGCGTCCGCGGTGGTCGGCGACGTCGTCTCCGCGGCGCGTCACCGCGTGCTCGGGGGCAAGGGCCCCGAGGAGTCCACGTACGCCGAGCGGCCCATCCTCCCGCCGAGCGCCGCGGTCACGAGGTACCAGATGCGCCTCGACGTCGAGGACCGTCCGGGCGTCCTCGCCCAGGTGGCGCTCGCGCTGGCCGAGCACGGCGTGTCCATCGAGGCCGTCCGCCAGCCCAGCGCGCCCGAGGCCGAGGCGGCCGAGGGCACCCAGGTGCCGCCGCGCGGCGTCGCCCAGCTCGTCATCACCACCCACACCGCGCCGGAGTCGGCGCTCGCGGCGACCGTCGAGGTCGTCGCGGGGCTCGAGCCCGTCCGCACCGTCACGTCCGTCCTGAGAGTCGAGGGAGCCTGATGGCCCAGCAGATGGCCCACCAGTGGAGGGGCATCATCGCCGAGTACGCCGACCGCCTGCCCGCGCACGTCTCCGAGCGCGTGGTCACCCTCGGCGAGGGCGGCACGCCGCTCGTCGAGGCACCCGCGCTGTCGGAGCGCACGGGCGCGCAGGTCTTCGTCAAGGTCGAGGGCATGAACCCCACGGGGTCCTTCAAGGACCGCGGCATGACGACGGCGATCTCCGCCGCCGCCGCACGCGGGGCGAAGGCCGTCGTGTGCGCGTCGACGGGGAACACGTCGGCGTCGGCGGCGGCGTACGCGACGCGCGCCGGGATGCTGTGCGCCGTCCTCGTGCCGGACGGCAAGATCGCCATGGGCAAGCTCAGCCAGGCGATCGCCCACGGGGCGCGCCTGCTCCAGGTCGACGGGAACTTCGACGACTGCCTCGTCGCCGCGCGCAAGCTCGCCGAGACGCACCCCATCGAGCTCGTGAACTCGGTCAACCCCGACCGCATCGAGGGCCAGAAGACGGGCGCGTTCGAGGTGGTGGACGCGCTCGGCGACGCGCCCGACGTCCACGCGCTGCCCGTCGGCAACGCCGGCAACATCACGGCGTACTGGAAGGGCTACCGCGAGTACGCGGGCCAGGGCGCTCCGGGGCACCCGGGCGACGGGCTCGCGCCGGTCGCGACGCGCGTGCCGCAGATGTGGGGCTTCCAGGCCGCCGGCGCCGCGCCGATCGTCGCCGGGCACCCCATCACCGAGCCGGAGACCATCGCGACGGCGATCCGCATCGGCAACCCCGCGTCGTGGGAGCTCGCGGAGGCGGCGCGGGACGACTCGGACGGCGTCATCGAGGCCGTCACGGACGAGCAGATCCTCGCCGCGCACCGTGTGCTGTCGAGCGAGGTGGGCGTCTTCGTCGAGCCGGCGTCGGCGGCGGGCGTCGCCGGGATCCTGGCGCGCGCCGAGCGCGGGCTCGTGCCGGCCGGCGCCCGGATCGTCGTGACGGTGACCGGCCACGGGCTCAAGGACCCGCAGTGGGCCCTGCGGACGGCCGACGGGAGCGAGGTCGTGCCCACGCGGGTGGGTGCCGACGTCGTGTCCATCGCCGACGCGCTCGGGCTCGGCTGATGCAGCTCGGCGCCGACCACGTCCGGGTCCGCGTCCCCGCGACGAGCGCCAACCTCGGGCCCGGCTTCGACGCCCTCGGGCTCGCGCTGGCCCGTCATGACGTGGTCGAGGTGCGCGCGCTCGCGAGCGACGAGGTCGTCGTCGACGTGGAGGGCGAGGGCGCGGGCGAGGTCGCGGGGGACGAGTCGCACCTCGTCGTCCGCGCGCTGCGCGAGGCGCTCGACGCGGCCGGGGCGCCGCGGACCGGTCTGCACCTGACCTGCGTCAACCGCGTCCCGCACGGGCGCGGCCTCGGGTCGTCCGCGGCGGCGGTCGTCGCGGGGATCGTGGCGGCGCGCGCGCTCGTCGCCGACCCGGGGGCGCTCGACGACGCGACCGCGCTGCGGCTCGCGAGCGCGATCGAGGGCCACCCCGACAACGCTGCGCCCGCCCTCCTCGGCGGCGCCACCGTGGCCTGGGTCGGCGGGGGAGCGGACGGGGGCGCGCGCGCGGTGCGGCTGGACGTGCACCCGGACCTGCGCGCGACCGTGCTCGTGCCCTCCGCTCGCCTCGCGACCAGCCGCGCGCGCGGTGTGCTGCCGCCGACCGTGCCCCACGCGGACGCCGCCTTCAACGCCGGGCGCGCCGCGCTCCTCGTGGAGGCGCTCACGCGCCGGCCCGACCTGCTGCTCGAGGCCACCGAGGACCGGCTGCACCAGGGGTACCGCGCCGACGTCATGCCGCGTCGACCGAGCTCGTCGCGGCGCTGCGCGCCGAGGGGCTCGCGGCCACCGTGTCCGGCGCGGGGCCCACCGTGCTCGTGCTGTCGGACGCCGGGCGGGCGGAGCGGGTGCTGGACGTGGCGTCCGGTCTGGTCGGCGGGATGGCGGACTGGTCGGTGCAGCCGGTCGACGTCGACGCCCGCGGCGTCGTCGCGGAGCGGCTCCGGACGCCCTGACCCGTGGTGCTACGATGAGGCCAGCCTTCGGTCATGCTCTCCCGCTCCGTCGGACCTCGTCCTCCTCGACGTCCCGCTCGATCGAGCCAGAGCCATCCGTGAGAAGGCCATCCAGCCCACGTCAGATGACGTCGTCGTACCACTGACGCGTGGTAACACCTGCGCTCCGGCCGTCACGCGCCGAGCGTCGACCACCCGCGGCCCACCCTCTGAGAGGTGGGCGCAGACGAGGGGGAAGGGTCCTTCGTGACAGACACCATCGACACCGCCACGAGCAGCGCGACAGGTGCGTCCGCTGCCGGCGGGAACGCCCGGAGCGGCGCGCTGAGCACGCTGCGCCTCCCGGAGCTGCAGGCGCTCGCGTCGCAGCTCGGGGTCAAGGGCACGTCCAAGATGCGCAAGAGCGACCTCGTGGACGTCATCCGCGCCCGCACCGGTGAGCAGAGCGCGCCCTCGCGCCCCGCCGGCGACGCCGCGCAGCAGGCCTCCGCGCGACCGACGCCCCCGGACGCGGCCGCAGCCGCCGCGCCGACCGGCCCGCGAGCGCCGCGGCCGAGACGACGACGGCCCCGGCGACGACGGCGACGAGCGCGGCGCGACG
>NZ_MKKH01000050.1 GCF_001942335.1 Cellulosimicrobium sp. CUA-896
CGTCGCGGTCATGGTCGTCTCCTTCGGGGCGGTCCTGCTCGGGACGACTGCCAGTCAAGCGACCACGGGCGAGACGTTCCATCGCCGAACGGCTCGGACGCATACGCGATCGTCTTCCTCCCCCGCGGACGCGCGGTCTACGCTCGGGCCATGGACGTCGTCGCCGGACTCCTCGACGGCCCGCGCGCGCGGGGCGCGTTCCTCCTGCGCAGCCACCTGCGCGCGCCGTGGGCGATGCGCATCGAGGACGAGGCGCCGCTGACGATCGTCCCGGTGCTGCGCGGCTCGGCCTGGGTCGGCCCCGCCGGCGACGGCGAGCAGGGCGTGCCCGTCGGCGAGGGCGACGTCGTGCTCTTCCGCGGCCCCGAGCACTACGTGGTGGCCGACTCGCCGGCGACGGCGCCGCAGGTCGTCGTCGGTCCCGCGTCGGACATGTGCCGGGCCGTCGACGGCGGCCCGTCTCCCATGACCGTGCTCGGCGTGCGCTCGTGGGGCAACGACCCGGACGGCGAGACGGTCATCGTCACCGGGACGTACCCGCTCGACGGCGAGGTCGGACGCCGCATCCTGCGCGTGCTGCCGCAGCGCGTCGTCCTGCGCCGCGGGGACGTCGACGGCACGCTCGTCGCGATGCTCGCGCGCGAGGTGGTCCAGGACCTGCCGGGCCAGGAGGCCGTGCTCGACCGCCTGCTCGACCTGCTCCTCATCGCGTGCCTGCGCACGTGGCTCTCCCGCCCGGCGCCCCGGGCTGGTACCGCGCCGACGCCGACGCGGTGGTCGGTGCCGCCTTGCGCCTGGTGCACCACGACCCGGCCCGCCCGTGGACCGTCGACGCGCTCGCGCGCGAGGTCGGCCTGTCGCGCGCCGCCTTCTCGCGTCGCTTCACCGAGCTCGTCGGCGAGCCGCCCATGACCTACCTCACGGGCTGGCGCCTCGACCTCGCGGCCGACCTCCTCCTCGAGGACGGAGCGACCGTCGCGTCCGTGGCGCGCGCCGTCGGGTACGGCACGCCGTTCGCGCTGAGCGCCGCGTTCAAGCGCGTGCGCGGGGTGAGCCCCGCCGAGCACCGTGAGCGGGCGCGCGCAGCCTGAGCCCGGGGCCGCCGCGCACGGCGAGCGCGTTCCCGGCTCAGCGCTCGGCTGGGACACGCTCGACGGGGACGAGCTCGACGTCCCGCAGCGTGCCGCCGTCGACCGTCGCGGTGAGGTACGTGCACACCGGCTGCCGACGCCGGTCGGTTGGCGACCCGGGGTTGAGCAGCCGCATCCCCGCGGGTGAGACCGTGTCCCAGGGGATGTGGCTGTGCCCGAAGACGAGCACGTCGGTGTCCGGGTACGCCGCGTCGGCGCGCCGCTCGCGGCCGTCCTTGCCGCCCGTCTCGTGCACGACGGCGAGCCGCAGCCCCTCGATCGTCGTCGTGGCGACCTCGGGCAGCCGGGCGTGCAGCTCGGGCCCGTCGTTGTTGCCCGCCACCCCGACGAGACGCGCCGCACGGTCCTCGACGGCGTCGAGGAGGTCGACGGTCACCCAGTCCCCCGCGTGGACGACGACGTCGGCCGCGTCGACCGCGCGCCACACCTGGACGGGCAGCTCCCGCGCCCGGACGGGCACGTGGGTGTCGGCGAGCAGGAGCAGGCGGGTGACCACGCCGCCACGATAGGCGGAGCCGTCCGCGGGCGCAGATGGCAGGGGCGGGACGTCTTGCACGATCGCGCCCATGCGTGACGATGGACGGATGCCGCTCCCCCGCTGGGTCACCCGGTCGAACAAGCACGTGCTCAACCCGGTGATGCTGCGCGTCGCCACCGGCATCGGCCCGATGGCGGTCGTGCGGCACGCGGGACGGCGCAGCGGCCGCGCCTACCGCACGCCGGTGTTCGCGTTCGCGTACCGGGGCGACGGCGGGGTGCGGGTGGTCCTGGCCCTCACCTACGGACCGGACGTCGACTGGGTGCGCAACGTCGAGGCCGCCGGCGCGTTCGTGCTCGAGCGGCGCGGCGAGGAGTACCGCGTCGACGACCTGCGCCGCGTCACGGGCGAGGACGGGCTGCGCCTCGTACCCACCGCGATCGCGACGGTGCTGCGGCTCGCCGGGGTCGACGAGTTCCGCACCGGCCGGCTGCGGAGGCCCTGAGGTGGCGGTCAGCGACGCCGGCGCGACGGACGCCCGGCACGAGGGCGGACCGGTCCACCTGCGCGCCGCCGGCCCCGACGACGCCGCGGCGCTCAGCGCCGTGGAGCACCGCAGCTGGACCGAGACCTACACCGACCTCCTGCCGCCGTCGTCGTGGGACGCCGCCGAGCCGGAGGGCGACGCCCGCTGGTGGCGCCGACGGCTGGAGCAGCCGCCCCCGGGTGCCACGCTCGTGCTGGCCGAGGCGCACGGCGCGGTCGTCGGCTTCGCATGGCGGGTCGTCCGCACGGCGGCGCCCACGTCGCCCACCCGCCCGTGCGGGAGCTCGAGCTGCACTCGTTGTACGTGCTGGCGGTCTGGCACGGCACGGGCGTCGGTACCGCGCTGCTGGAGGCCGCGGTCCCGCCCGGCACGCCCGCCGAGCTCTGGGTCGCGGAGAGCAACGGGCGCGCCCGGTCGTTCTACCGCCGGCACGGCTTCGAGGCCGACGGCACGCGCGAGGCGTCGGCCCCCCGGTTCGGCGGCCTCGCCGAGATCCGAATGGTGCGCTGACCCGGCGCGACCCCGGCGTGCCGGGCCGGTCTCGTTCCGGCCTGCGATGATGGCGGCATGGCTCACGACCTGTGGCTCACCGGCGACCCGGAGGCCGACCAGCTCCTGTCCAGCGACCCGTTCGCGCTCCTGGTCGGCATGCTGCTCGACCAGCAGGTGCAGATGGAGACCGCGTTCGCCGGTCCCGCGAAGATCGCCGCGCGCATGGGCGGGCTGGACGTGCGCCGCATCGCCGACGCCGACCCCGAGGAGTTCTCGGCCCTGGCGTCGACGCCGCCGTCGATCCACCGTTACCCCGGCTCGATGGCGGGTCGCGTGCAGGCGGTCGCGCGCGCCGTCGTCGACGACTACGACGGCGACGTGACACGGATCTGGACCGACCCCGCGCCCTCGGGCGACGCGCCCGACGGGGCCCTCGTGCTGCGGCGCCTCAAGGCGCTGCCGGGTTCGGGGACCAGAAGGCCAGGATCTTCCTCGCGCTGCTCGCCAAGCAGGTCCAAGTGCAGCCGCACGGCTGGCGCGAGGCGGCGGGCGCGTACGGCGAGGAGGGGTCACGCCGCTCGATCGCGGACGTGACCGACCAGGACTCGCTCGACGCGGTCCGGGCGACGAAGAAAGCGGCGAAGGCCGCCGCACGAGCGGCGAAGGGCTGAGGGTGGACGACTCGACGACCGGCACGACCGAGCGCGAGACCGGGCAGGAGGCCGAGCGCGACGAGCACACCCGGGGCGGGACGTACTCCGTCCCGGGCAAGGAGTACACGCGCGACACGCGCTACATCGGCACGCGCGTCACCGCCGACGGTCGCGACGGGTACCCCGTCGAGCCGGGCCGCTACCGGCTCGTCGCGGCGCGCGCGTGCCCGTGGGCGAACCGCGCGATCATCGTGCGCCGCCTCCTCGGGCTCGAGGACGTGCTCTCGATGGGTCTCGCCGGCCCGGTGCACGACGAGCGGTCGTGGACCTTCGATCTCGACCCCGGCGGCCGCGACCCGGTGCTCGGCATCGAGCGCCTGCAGGAGGCGTACCTCGCCCGCGACCCGCAGTACCCGCGCGGCATCACCGTCCCGGCCCTGGTCGACGTCCCGACGGGCGCGGTCGCGACGAACGACTTCGCGCAGATCACGCTCGACCTGTCGACGCAGTGGGGCGCGTTCCACCGCGACGGCGCGCCGGACCTGCTGCCGGACGCGCACCGCGAGGAGATGGACGCGGTGATGCAGGAGGTCTACACCGAGGTCAACAACGGCGTGTACCGGTGCGGCTTCGCCGGTTCGCAGGAGGCCTACGAGCGCGCGTACGACCGCCTGTGGGCCGCGCTCGACCGGCTGGAGCAGCGTCTCGCGGACCGCCGCTACCTCGTCGGGGACACGATCACCGAGGCGGACGTACGGCTGTTCACGACGCTCGTGCGCTTCGACGCGGTCTACCACGGGCACTTCAAGTGCAACCGGAACAAGCTCACCGAGATGCCCGTGCTCTGGGCGTACGCGCGCGACCTGTTCCAGACGCCCGGCTTCGGCGACACGGTCGACTTCGTGCAGATCAAGCAGCACTACTACCGGGTGCACACGGACATCAACCCGTCGGGCATCGTCCCCGTCGGTCCCGACCTCGACGGCTGGCTCACCCCGCACGGCCGCGAGACGCTCGGCGGGCGCCCGTTCGGCGACGGGACCCCGCCCGGTCCCGTGCCCGAGGCCGAGCGGGTACCGGCCGGGCACTCGCCGCTCGCACGCTGAGCCGGCCGCCCGCTGAGCCGGCCGCCCGCCGGCCGCACACGGCGGGCGGGCGGCCGGTCGCGGACCCTGGTGCGCCCTGGGCGCCGGCCCTACGCTGACCAGTGGCGGACGGTCCCGCCCGCCGGTGGTTCGGCCTTGGAGGAATCGTGGCGCACGGCGACATCACGCACATCGACATCCCGGTCACCGACATGGACCGGGCCACGACGTTCTACGGCAACCTGTTCGGCTGGCAGATCGCCGAGGTGCCCGGCTACGAGGGCTACCCGATGTGGCAGGCCCCCAACAAGATCAGCGGCGGCGGTCTCGCGCCGCGCTCGGACGGCTTCACGCAGCCCCGCAGCTACGTCGAGGTCGACTCCATCGACGAGACGCTCGCCAAGGTGCGCGACGCCGGCGGCACCGTCGTCATGGACCGCACCGAGATCAGCCCGACGTCGTGGTGGGCGATCTTCACCGACCCGGACGGCAACCACGTCGGGCTCTACGAGGGCACGACCGAGACCGGCTGACGCCCGCCCGCGTGGCGGCCCGTCAGCGCGCGGGCAGCACCCGGCCGTCGGGGTCGTCGTCGCGTCGCGGTCGCAGCTCCGCCGGCGCCGGCCACGGCAGCGCGTGCCGCTCGACGGGTGCGTCGACCGCCCCGAAGTCGTCGGTCTGGACGACGACGCCGTCGGGTGTCACCTCGACGATCCGCACGCGCAGCGGCTCGCCGCCGGGGCGCTCGAGCATCCACACGTCGGCGAGCCAGGCCAGGCCGGTGGCCTCGAGCGCCTCCTCCGCGGAGAGCCAGTCGACCGCGCCCGTGAGCTCGCGCCCCAGCAACGACACGGCGACCCAGTCGTCGCCCTCGGGGCGGATCCACCCCACGGGCTCGCGGTCGTCGGGACGGCGGTGGGCGATCCAGTCGCTGGGAAGCACGCCGGCCACGGTAGGCGCGCGGCACCGCCCGGCCCACGGATTTCCCCGCGGGCCGGACGACGGGGCCGCGCGGTCAGGCCCCGGGCGTGGTGCCCGGAGCGGGCGCGGTGCCCGAGCCCTCGCGGAATCCCTCGGCGAACCCGTCGCGGTAGCCGCCCGCGTACGCCTCGGCGCTGCCCTCGCGGAAGAGGTCGTCCGCGGACGGACGGACGAGCACGTGGGCGCCCGGGCCGTCGTCGGACGTGACGTGGCGGCCGAGCCCGCGGACCACCGCGACCGGACGCCCGTCGGCCTTGCCCCGCACGAGCTCGCTCGCCGACGCGATCTCGTCCGCGACGGCCGCGACGGTGACCGTGAGCGGCCGCCCGTGCGCGTCGACGCCGCCGCGCAGGTCCTCCACGACGGCGACCCCGGCCGCGCCGATCGCGACGTCGACGAGCCCGTCGCGCCACGCGCGGCCCATGGTGTCGGTGACGACGACGCCCAGCCGCTCGAGACCGAAGCGCGCGCGCAGCGCGGCGCGCAGGTCGCGCGCCGAGGCGTCCGGGTCGACCGGCAGGAGCAGCACGGTGCCGTCGGGCGTGTTCGACGCGTCGACGCCCGCGGCCGCCATGACGAGACCGAGCCGGTTCTCGACGATCCGCAGCGGCGGCAGCCCCGGACGCTCGCGCGTGGCCACGACGCGCACCGTCTCGTCGGTGATCGCCTGCTCGCGGTCCGCGGCGGCGACGACCCGTCCCTCCGCCTTGGACACGACCTTGCTCGTCACGACGACGACGTCGCCCTCGGCGAGCGGGTCGCCGGACGCGGCGCCGTCCGTCGCGAGCAGGTCGCCGACCAGCGCGGCGAGGTCGTCGCCGGGCCGGACCTCGCCGAGGCCCGACGGCGCCCACGCCGTCAGGTGGCTCACCGGCTCAGCTTCGGCAGCACGTCGCGACCGAAGACCTCGATCCACTCGCGCTGGTTGCGGCCCACGTTGTGCAGGTAGATGCGGTCGAAGCCGAGGTCGACGAACTTCTGGATGTACGCCCGGTGCTCGTCCAGGTCGGCCGAGACGACCATGCGGCCCTCGAAGTCCTCGGGGCGCACGAGCTTGGCCATCTGCTCGAAGTCGTGCGGCGAGCGGATGTCGGCCTTGGGGAACTTCATGCCCCCGTTCGGCCACTCGGTCATCGCGTTCGCGAGCGCCTGCTCGTCGGTCTCCGCCCACGACAGGTGCAGCTGCAGCACCTTGGGCATCGTCTGCGGGTCGCGGCCGGACTCGCGCACGCCGTCGTCGAACTTGCCGAACAGCATGGAGATCTTCTCCAGCGGGGCGCCGACGGTGATGAGGCCGTCGGCGTGCTTGCCCGCCCGCTTCGCCGTGACGGGGCCTGCGGTGGCGACGAGGACCTCCGGCGGCACCTCCGGCATCGTCCACAGCCGGGTCGACTCCATCTTGTAGAACTGGCCGGAGTGCTTGACGTCCTTGCCGGCGAGCGAGGCGGTGAAGAGCTTCTTGATGATGTCGATCGCCTCGAACATCCGGTTGATGCGCTCGGGCGCCTCGGGCCAGTAGCCCGCGACGACGTGCTCGTTGAGCGCCTCGCCCGAGCCGAGCCCGAGCCAGTGCCGCCCCGGGTACATCGCTGCGAGGGTCGCCGACGCCTGCGCCACCATCGCGGGGTGCCAGCGGAAGGTCGGTGCCGTGACGCCCGGGCCGAGGTCGCCCCGCGTGCGCTCGCCCACGGCCGTGAGCACGTTCCACACGAACGCGGCCTGCCCCTGCGCGGGCACCCAGGGCTGGAAGTGGTCGGCCGCCATCGTGCCCGAGAAGCCGTGCTGCTCGGCGTACGCCGAGAGCTCGACGGCCTCGGTCGGGTGGAACTGCTCCAGCATGGCGGCGTAGCCGACGGTGAGGTCTGTGGACATGGTCACGAGCCTAGGTCGCGGTGGTCGCGCCGCGCGTGGCGGGAGCCGCACCGTCGCGAGACGCGTCCGGCACCGGCCGGGGATCTGGGAGAATGACCGACCATGAGCGACTTCCCGACGAACGCGCCCGCGGGCGCGGCCGACCCCGCTGCAGCCACGACCCCCGCGACCGGCACGGCGCCGGCGACGTCGTCCGCGCGGTGGTCGCGGGAGTACCCGACCGGGTGAGCCTGGACGGGCTCGAGGAGACCTACGACGCGCGGTGGACCGAGCAGGGCACCTACGCGTTCGACCGGACGAAGTCCCGCGAGCAGGTCTACTCGATCGACACCCCGCCGCCCACCGTCTCGGGCTCGCTGCACGTCGGCCACGTCTTCTCCTACACGCACACCGACGTCGTCGCCCGCTACCGGCGCATGCGCGGGCTCGAGGTCTTCTACCCCATGGGCTGGGACGACAACGGCCTGCCCACCGAGCGCCGCGTGCAGAACTACTACGGCGTGCGCTGCGACCCGTCGCTGCCGTACGTCGAGGGCTTCGAGCCCCCGCACGAGGGGGGTGACGGCAAGTCCGTGAAGGCGGCGGACCAGGTGCCGGTGAGCCGGCGCAACTTCATCGAGCTGTGCGAGCGGCTGACGGCCGAGGACGAGAAGCAGTTCGAGGCGCTGTGGCGCCGGCTCGGCCTGTCGGTCGACTGGGCGCAGCACTACCAGACGATCGACGCGCGCTCGCGCACGGCGGCCCAGCGCGCGTTCCTGCGCAACCTCGGGCGCGGCGAGGCGTACCAGGCCGAGGCCCCGGGGCTGTGGGACGTGACGTTCCAGACGGCCGTCGCGCAGGCCGAGCTCGAGGCGCGCGACTACCCGGGCCACTTCCACAAGGTCGCGTTCCACCGCGCCGGCGCCGAGGGCGAGGAGGGCGCGGGCGAGAAGGTCTACATCGAGACCACGCGCCCCGAGCTGCTCCCCGCGTGCGTGGCGCTCGTCGCCCACCCGGACGACGAGCGGTACCAGCACCTGTTCGGCACCACGGTGCGCTCGCCGCTGTTCGACGTCGAGCTGCCCGTGCTCGCCCACCCGGCCGCCGAGAAGGACAAGGCGCCGGCATCGCGATGTGCTGCACGTTCGGCGACCTGACGGACGTCCAGTGGTGGCGCGAGCTGCAGCTGCCGACGCGGTCGATCATCCAGCGCGACGGGCGCGTCGTGCGCGAGACGCCCGAGTGGATCGTCTCGGCGCACGGACGGGCCGCGTTCGAGGAGCTCGCCGGGAAGACGACGTTCTCGGCGCGCACCGCGGTCGTGGACGCGCTGCGCGAGTCCGGCGACCTCGACGGCGAGCCGGTGCCGACGCAGCGCAAGGCGAACTTCTTCGAGAAGGGCGACAAGCCGCTCGAGATCGTCACGTCGCGCCAGTGGTACATCCGCAACGGCGGCCGCGACTGGACGACGGCCGACGGCGTGCGTCGCGACCTGCGGGGCGAGCTGCTCCAGCGCGGCAAGGAGCTGGACTTCCGCCCCGACTTCATGCGCGTGCGGTACGAGAACTGGGTCGGCGGCCTCAACGGCGACTGGCTCGTCTCGCGCCAGCGGTTCTTCGGCGTGGCGATCCCGCTGTGGTACCGGGTCGACGAGTCCGGCGAGGTGGACCACGACCACCCGATCGTGCCCACCGAGGACGTCCTGCCCGTCGACCGTCGTCCGACGTCCCCGCCGGGTACACCGAGGACCAGCGCGGGGCCCCGGGGGGCTTCGTCGGCGAGACGGACATCATGGACACGTGGGCGACGTCGTCGCTCACCCCGCAGATCGCGGGCGGCTGGGAGGTCGACCCCGACCTGTTCGAGCGCGTGTTCCCGATGGACCTGCGCCCGCAGGGCCAGGACATCATCCGCACGTGGCTGTTCTCCACGGTCGTGCGCTCGCACCTGGAGTTCGACTCCCTGCCCTGGAAGAACGCCGCCATCTCCGGCTGGATCCTCGACCCCGACCGCAAGAAGATGTCGAAGTCCAAGGGCAACGTCGTCACGCCCATGGGCCTGCTCGAGGAGCACGGGTCCGACGCGGTGCGGTACTGGGCGGCCTCCGCCCGCCTCGGCACCGACGCGGCGTTCGAGGTCGGCCAGATGAAGATCGGGCGCCGCCTCGCGATCAAGATCCTCAACGCCTCGAAGTTCGCGCTGTCGTTCGGCGCCGACCCCGAGGCCGGCGAGGGCGCGAGCCACGCCATCGTGCTCGACCCCGCGCACGTCACCGAGACGCTCGACCGGGCCATGCTCGCGGGCCTCGCGGACGTCGTCGCCCGGGCGACCGAGGCGCTGGAGGCGTACGACCACACGCGCGCGCTCGAGATCACCGAGACGTTCTTCTGGACCTTCTGCGACGACTACCTCGAGCTCGTCAAGGACCGCGCGTACGGTGCGGGGGCCGCGGCGTCCGACGTCCCGGCCGAGACGCTGTCGGCGCGCGTCGCGCTCGCGATCGCGCTCGACACCCTGCTCCGCCTGTTCGCTCCGTTCGTGCCGTTCGCCACGGAGGAGGTCTGGTCGTGGTGGCGCGCGTCGGAGGGCTCGATCCACCGCGCGCCGTGGCCGACGCCCGACGTCGCGCGCTCGGCCGCCCAGGGTGCCGACCCGGCCGTGCTCGCCGCGGCGGGGCACGCGCTCGCCGCGCTGCGCAAGATCAAGTCCGAGGCGAAGGTGTCGATGCGCACCCCGATCCTCGCGGCGACCGTCGCGGTCCCCGCGGCCGCGCTCCCCGGCGTCGAGGCCGCCCTGGTCGACGTCCGCAACGGCGGGCGCGTCACCGGCACCCTCGACCTCGCCGAGGCGACCGAGGGCCAGGGCGACGCGGCCGTCCAGGGCGGCATCGTCGTCGTCTCGTCCGAGCTCGGCGAGCCGGAGCAGCGTCGCAAGGGCTGAGACCCCGCGCCGCCCGACGGGCCCAGCGCGGCACATCACGGCACAGCACGGCACAGCACGACGCCCTCCCGGGACCGGGGAGGGGCGTCGTCGTCGGTGCGGCCTCGCCGCGTGCCGGGTGCCGCTCGGTCAGATCACCTCGCCGCGGAGGCGCGAGTCGTCCCCGGACATCGTGGCCGCGACCTCCTTGGGCGTGCCCTCGTCGGACCACCGCAGGGTCGCCCCGACGCCGCCGATGAGCTCGACGCTGCCCTCCGGTGCGAACGTCACGCCGGCGTCCTGGCCGATCGCGGCGCGCACGAGCGCGAGGGGCGCCGGCAGCTCCTCGATCCCGTCGCTCACGCCCAGGCCCTCGATGTCCGCGCGCGAGGCGGCGATGTGCATCGGGCTCGGGCCGATCCAGAGCGTGCGCCCGTCGGGGTTCGTGTCCTGGGCGTAGGTGTCGGCGAGGATGAGCTCCTCGACCTGGCCGCGGGTGAGGACCGTGACGACGTCGTCGACGGACGTCACGGCACCGGACTCGCGGCCCTGCTCCTGGCGGAACTCGGCGAGCACCCGCTCCCGGCGGCGCTCCCGGAAGCTGTCGAGGGCGTCGTCGACGTTCTCCTGGAACGCCGCCTCGTGGATGCCGGCGGCACGTCCGCCGCCCGGGACCTCCACGACGATCTCCTCGACGGCGCGTCCCAGCGCGCGCCGCACGAGCGGCACGGACCGCACGTCGCCCGTGAGCAGCACGACCTCGGGGCGGTGCTCGGCCACCTGCCGCTCCAGCTCGGCCGCGACGGTCTCGGCGTTGCGCTCCCAGGAGTCCTCGGCGCGCGTCTCGACGCGGCGCTGGCCCCAGCCGCCCGCGCTCACCTTGTTGATGACGTCGTGGTCGCCCTGGACCGTCTCGGTCTCCGCGTCCGTGACGTAGCCCGCGGCGTCGGACCACAGCATGTCCGCGCCCGTCCGGTCGACCGCGACGCGCACGTGCCGCACGGCCTCGTCGCCCGCCCGTGCCGCCTGCAGCAGCGCCGGGACCTGGTCCCAGCGTCCCTGCGTGGTCGTCGGGGGCTCCTGGAGCACCCGGTCGACGAGGACGCCGGTCTCGTCGGCGATCAGCACCCGCCCGTGCGGGCCGGCGACGCGGGTGGGGCGCAGGACGACCCCTTCGAGCTCGTCGAGGACCGCGTCGGGGGCACCCTGCTGGTGCAGCTCGCGGCGCACGCCCTTCCACCGGTTCTCGACCTCGCGGTACCCCGCCTCGTTCGCCCTCGTCGCGTCGATGTAAACGGTGGCGAAGGGGCCCGGGTGGCCGAGCAGGGGCTTGAGCCAGTCGATCTTCATGCGAACACCTCAGTCGGTCGGGAGCGTGGTGCCGCCGCGGCGTCCGCCGGACGGGCCGCGGCGTCCTCCTAGACTCGTGCCGATCGGGCCGCCTCGCCACCGCGGACGCGACGGGCCCCGCGCGCCGCCCGCGCCTCAGCCGAAGGTGTCCAGGACGGGCACGGAACCGTCGCCGGCGCGGTGCTCCTCGGCGATCCGGCGGTGGTGGCGGATGACCTCGCCGACGATGAACTCGCGGAACGCCTCCGCGAACTCGGGGTCGAGCCCGGCGGTCGAGGCGATGCCCGTGAGCCGCGCGATCTGCTGCCGGTCCCGCTCGGGGTCGGCGGGCGGGAGGCCACCCGCACTTGAGCTCCCCGACACGGCGCGTGAACTTGAACCGTTCCGCGAGCAGGTGCACCAGGGCGGCGTCGATGTTGTCGATGCTCTGGCGCAGGGTCAGGATCTCGGGCGGCAGGGCGCGGGACCGGTCCACCGGCGCCGGTCCCTCGGGTGGGGTCGTCACCGTCCGATCGTAGGCTCTGGCGCCGGCCGGGCGGGGCCGTCGGGAGCGCCCCGCGGACCCGCGACGTACGCGGTACTCGCCGTGCGAGGTAAAGTGCACGCCGTCCCCGACCGTCCACTCACCGGAGAGTCCCATGACGGAACACGCGTCGCCCAGCCTCGTCGAGGTCTCTCCCGGGGCGACGACCAGCACGCTGCTCGCCGACCGCGTCGATCGGGCGCCCACGGCGCCGATGATCGAGCGCCGCGACCCCTCGGGCGCAGGCTGGACCGCGATGACCGCCCAGGAGTTCTCCGACGACGTCCTCGCCGTCGCTCGCGGCCTCGTCGCGCGGGGTGTCGCGCCCGGCGACCACGTGGCGATCATGTCGCGCACGCGCTACGAGTGGACGCTCCTCGACTTCGCGCTGTGGGCGGTCGGCGCGGTCCCCGTCCCGGTGTACGAGACGTCCTCGGCGGACCAGGTGCAGTGGATCTGCTCCGACGCCGACGTCCGCCTCGCGCTCGTCGAGACGGCGGACCATGCCGCGACGCTCGCCGAGGTCCGCGACCGGCTGCCCGGCCTCGTGGACGTCCTCGTCGTCGACGACGGCGCGGTCGACGCGCTGCGCAGCGCCGGCGACGACGTGCCCGCCGAGGAGGTCGACCGGCGCCGTGCCGCGCGGACCGCCGACGACCTGGCCACGATCATCTACACGTCCGGGTCGACGGGGCGGCCGAAGGGCGTCGAGCTCACGCACCGCAACTTCGTCCACCTCGCGCTCAACGGGCGCGCCGGCCTGGCGGAGATCCTCGACGCGCCGGGGGCGCGGACGCTGCTGTTCCTGCCGCTCGCGCACGTCTTCGCACGCTTCATCCAGGTCGTCGTCGTCGCCGCCGACTCGGTCCTGGCCCACAGCGCGGACACGAAGAACCTCCTGGCGGACCTCGGCACGTTCCGGCCCACCTTCCTGCTCGCAGTGCCGCGGGTCTTCGAGAAGGTCTACAACGGCGCGGAGCAGAAGGCGCGCGCCGGCGGCCGGGCGCGCCCGTTCCACTGGGCCGCCCGGGTCGCGATCGCCTACTCCCGAGCGCTCGACACCGCCGGCGGGCCGTCGGTCGCGCTGCGCGTGCAGCACGCGCTCGCCGACCGCCTCGTCTACCGCGCGCTGCGCGGCGCGATGGGCGGACGCCTCACGTACTCCATCTCCGGCGGCGCGCCCCTCGGTGAGCGGCTCGGCCACTTCTTCCGCGGCGTGGGGCTGCGGATCCTCGAGGGCTACGGCCTCACCGAGACGACGGCGCCGACGGCGGTGAACCTGCCCGGGCTGACGAAGATCGGCACGGTGGGCCCCGCGTTCCCCGGCACCACGCTCCGGGTGGACGACGACGGCGAGCTGCTCGTCCGGGGCGACCACGTCTTCCGCGGCTACCGCAACCGCCCCGACCTCACGGCGGAGGCGTTGCAGGACGGCTGGTTCCGCACCGGCGACCTGGGTGCCTTCGACGACGACGGCTACCTGCGGATCACGGGGCGGACGAAGGACATCATCGTCACCGCCGGGGGGAAGAACGTCGCGCCGGCCGTGCTCGAGGACCGGCTGCGCGCGCACCCGCTCGTCAGCCAGGTCGTCGTCGTGGGCGACGGCCGGCCCTTCATCGGCGCGCTCGTCACCCTCGACGCCGAGATGCTGCCGGGCTGGCTCTCCTCGCACGGGCTGCCGGCGATGGGTGTCGACGCGGCGGCGAAGGACGAGAGCGTCCTCGCGGCGCTCGACCGCGCCGTCGACCACGCGAACGAGGCGGTCTCGCGCGCGGAGTCGATCCGCAGGATCAGCGTCCTGACGACCGACTTCACGGAGGACAACGGCTACCTCACGCCGTCCCTCAAGGTGAAGCGCGCCGCGGTCGTCACCGACTTCGCCTCCACGATCGACGACCTCTACGGCGGCCCGGTCACCGCCGACGGCTGACCGTCGGGCGCGCGCCCGGCCGTCGGACGTCGACCCCGCCGACGATCGCCGTCGACTGAGGGCGGGGTGGGGTGGGGTGCGCGCCGTCGTGGCGGGCCTGGCGGGAGCGGCGTGAGGCACGAGCGCCGCGGATGGTAGACGGCGCGCGCACCACGCCACGCCGGCCGGAGGTGACCGAGGGGCTCCCGCGAAGGGGACGGGGTCAGGCGGTCTTCTCCCGCGGGGTGCGGGTGCGGGAGGCGGCGGTGGCGCCGGTGCTGCGCGGGACCAGGGTCGGGTTGACGTTGTCGAGCACGACCTCGCGGGTGATCACGACCTTCTCCAC
>NZ_MKKH01000051.1 GCF_001942335.1 Cellulosimicrobium sp. CUA-896
CGCTCCGACCCGCCCGGGGTGCCGGGCCCGCCACCGAGCGTGCCGACGCGCCGACGGCGGCGGCTCAGGAGAGCTCCGACGCGGCCCCGAGCGTCCCCGCCGCCGCGTCCGAGCCGGTCTCTGCGTCCGAGCCCGCCGCCACGTCCGAGCCCGCCGCCGGTTCCGAGCCGGCCGCCGGTTCCGAGCCGCGTCCGACGCGGCTCCCGACGTGGCGCCTCTGGGGACGCGGCTCCCGACGTGGCGCCTCTGGGGACGCGGGACGGCGCGTCGGGCCCGGCGTCCGTCACGGACGCGCCGTCGGCGCCCGAACCCGCTGCCGCAGATCCCGCGCCGGCACGCGAGGTGCCCGCGACGGGCCCCGGGGCGCCCGGCGAGCCCGTGGCCCACGACGTCGCGTCCGACGCGCCGGCGGACGGCCGCCCCGCGGCCGAGGACGGGGAGCCCGACGCCGGGGAGGTGGAGTCCCCGGCCGGCGCGCCGACGCCCGTTTCCGGAGCCTCGCCCGCGATGACGACGGAGGAGCTGCGCCGGCGCTGGCCGGAGGTCCTCGAGACCCTCCGGGCGAGCAGGGTCACGTGGTCGCTCGTCAGCACCAACGCGCAGGTCGCCGAGCTCGGGCCGGACGTCCTCCACCTCGCGTTCCCGTCGTCGGGCCTCGCGCGGACGTTCTCGTCGTCGCGCCACACCGGCGCGGTGCAGGACGCGGTCTACCAGACGCTCGGTCTCCAGGTGCGGGTCGAGGCCCGCCTCGCCGAGGAAGGGCCGGGCGGGTACGGCGGCGGTGCACCCTCGGGGCCGGCGGGCCCTGGCCCGGGCGGCGAGGCCGGTGAGCCGGCCGACGCGCCGGCACGACCGGCGTCCCGGGACGGCGCAGAGCGGCCCTGCGGCGCCGGCAGCGCCGTCCGCTCCGGCACCGACCGCGGCGCCGTCCGGGTCCGCGTCGGCCCCGGTGCCCGCGACGGTTCCTGCCGCGTCCCCGCGGGCGTCCGGCGCGGCGGCGGTGTCGCGAGCGGTCGGCACGCGCCGGTGGTCGCGGCGCCGAGCGGCGGTGTCGCGCTCCAGGAGCGCCCCGAGGCGCCCCCCGCGCCGAGCGCCGTGGTCGACGCCGCCGACGAGGCGTGGCTCGCGGGCGCGCCGGTCACCACGGCGCCGATCACCACGCGCCGGTCACCACCGCGCCGACGCCCTCGGCCACGGCGGCGCCGAGGTGCCCGCGCGCGGTCGGCCGGCGCCGTCCGCACCGTCGACCGCGTCACCCACCGTGGACGCGGCGGACGAGGCATGGCTCGCGGGCGCCCGGCTCGCCGAGCCGCCGGCGGACCTCGACGACGGCCCCGAGCCGGAGCCCGTGCTCCAGGAACGGCCCTCGGCGCCCTCGGGCACCGTGCGCGAGACGCCGCGCCAGGCGGCGGAACGGCGTGCCGCCGCACACCGCGAGGCCGCGCTCCGCGGTCCGGCGCACCCGGCGCCCCCGACCGCGGACCCCGCGGAGGACGACCTGCCCTCGCGCGACGACCCGGACATCGTCTCGACGGGGCTCGTCGGCGCGGCGCTCGTCGTGAAACTCCTCGACGGCAAGGTGCTCGAGGAGATCCAGCAGCAGGACGGCTGACCCGGCCGCCACGGATCGTCGTGTCCCTCGGCGGACCGGTGCTCGGTGGACCGCGAGGCGGGCGGAGCCCGTGGTCGGCGCACCGTAGGCTGGGGGAGTGTACGAAGGCGCGGTCCAGGACCTGATCGACGAGCTCGGCCGACTCCCCGGCGTCGGCCCCAAGAGCGCGCAGCGCATCGCGTTCCACCTCCTGGCCACGGACGCCGCGGACGTGCGCCGCCTCGTCGACGCGCTGACCGAGGTCAAGGCCCGCGTCCGGTTCTGCGACACGTGCGGCAACGTCGCCGAGTCCGAGCGGTGCCGCATCTGCGCGGACCCGCGGCGCTCGCCCGAGGTCATCTGCGTCGTCGAGGAGCCGAAGGACGTCGTCGCCATCGAGCGCACGCGGGAGTTCCGCGGCAGGTACCACGTGCTCGGCGGCGCCATCAACCCGATCGAGAACGTCGGGCCGGGGGACCTGCGCATCTCCGAGCTCATGGCGCGGCTCGCGGACGGCCAGGTCACCGAGGTGATCCTGGCGACCGACCCGAACGTCGAGGGCGAGGCGACGGCGACGTACCTCGCGCGCATGCTCGGGCCGATGGGGCTGCGCGTGACGCGCCTCGCGTCCGGGCTGCCGGTCGGGGGAGACTTGGAGTACGCCGACGAGGTGACGCTCGGCAGGGCGTTCGAGGGTCGCCGGCTCGTCGGCGGCTGACGGAAGGACAGGGGCATGGGGGAGATCGAGCACGACCCGGACCTCCGCGAGATCGCGGAGTCGATGGCCGAGCAGGCGCGGGCGTACCTGACGACGACGACGCAGGTCGCCGGGGGAGCCGCGCAGGGTGCGGTGCTGCCCCTGCTGCTGCTCGCGCTGTCGGACGTCCTCGCGGCGGGGGCACGCCTCGGGGCGATGGGCGACGTCGTCCCCGTCGAGCGCTTCGAGCCGGACGCGGGCCCGGACACCGACCTCGACCCGCTGCGCACCGCGCTGTCGCGCCTGTTCGACGGGTTCGACGACTACGTCGAGATCGCCGACCCGCTCGTCGGCCCGGACGTCGCGAGCGCGACCCTGTCGGGCGACCTCGCGTGCGTCGCGGAGGCGCTCGCCAAGGGCCTGCAGCACTACGAGGCCGGGCGCGAGGTCGAGGGCCTGTGGTGGTGGCAGTTCTCGTACGTGTCCCTGTGGGGCGAGCGCGCGGCCAGCGCGCTGCGCGTCCTGCAGAGCGCCCTCGCCCACCTGCGCCTGGACGTGGAGGACGACGTCGCGGCTGAGGCGGAGTACGACGCGCTGCACGCGTGAGGGCCCGCGGTGCACGCCTGACGCCGTCCGGCCGGTGCGCCGTCAGGACCCGGCGGCCGCCCGCGCGTAGTGGTCGCCGAGCGCGGTGAGGTACGGCTCCCACGCGATGTCGGCAGGATCCCGTCCGTCGCGCGCCGCGGCGAGCCGGTCGAGGTAGTACTCCCAGCCGGGCCCGACGTCCTTCGCGTCGTCGGCCGGGCCGAGCACCTGGCGGAACACGAGCGTCGTGACGCCGTCCGCCTCCGTGAGCTCGAAGCCCAGGTGCCAGGTCTCGTCGCCCACGGCCGTGTCGCCGGCGAACCGGTACGGCGGCTCGCAGCGCGTGATGCGGTACTCCTCGGGCTCCGGGTCGTCGCTCTCGGCCGTCATGAAGAACTGCACGCGGCCGGTCGCCGGGTCGCCCTCCCAGTACCCGATCCACCGCGCGAGCCGCCCCGGCTCGGTCAGGCTCGCCCACACGTCCGTGGCGGGGGCCCGGAACGTGCGCGTGACGACGAGCTCGGGGCCCGCCGGGCCGTGCTCGACCGTGCCGCGCGGGACCGGGGCCTGGGCCGCCGCGGGCCGGCCGGGGCCGGCCGGTGTCGTGGTGTCGCTCATGCGCTCTCCTCGTGCCGGGCCGCGCCGTGGGCGGTGCGGCGTTCGTGGGTGGTGCGGCGGACCTCGAGGTCGAGGCCGGCGAGGGCTCGTGCCGGGACCGGCGGCGCCGGCGAGGTCAGTGCGGCGACCAGCGCGCCCACCGGGGCGAGCGCGTCCGGGCGCAGCGAGTACACGCGCAGGCGGCCCTGCGCGGCGACGTCCACGAGGCCGGCGTCGCGCAGCACGCGCAGGTGCCGGCTCACCGCGGGACGCGAGACCGCGGCCTGCGTCGCGGCGAGCTCGCCCGCGGTCATGTCCGTCCCGCTCAGGGCGTGGAGCAGCTCCCGGCGCACCGGGTCGGCGACGGCCTCGAACACGTCCACCCTCGAAGCGTAACCGCTGCGTTACGCGTTGTCACCGACGCGGGTGCCCGCCGGCGCCCCGAGGGAGCGCGGACGTCGCACGGGTGCGGTGCGCCCGCGTGGTACCACTGGGGGGTGCTGCCCGCCTTCGCCCTCCCGTCGTCCGGTGGGCTCGAGATCGACGGACTGACCCTCCTCCTCCTGGTGCTCGCCGCGCTCACCGCCGGCTGGATCGACGCCGTCGTCGGCGGAGGCGGCCTCGTCCAGCTCCCCGCGCTCCTGCTCGTGCCGGGGATCAGCCCGGTGCAGGCGCTCGCGACGAACAAGCTCGCGAGCATCATGGGGACGTCCGTGAGCGCCCTGACCTACTACCGCCGCGTGGGCCCCGACCTGCGCACGGCCGGGCCGATGGCGCTCGCGGCCCTCGTCGGCGCGATCGGCGGGGCGGCGCTCGCGTCGCGCATCCCCGCCGACCTGTTCACGCCGATCATCCTCGTCGTGCTCGTCGGGGTGGCCGTGTACACGGTCGCCCGGCCGAGGATCGGCCACACCACCGCCCTGCGCTGGGAGGGCAACGGGCACCGGTGGGCGGCCGCCGGCATCGGGCTCGTCATCGGCGCCTACGACGGGCTGCTCGGACCGGGGACCGGCACGTTCTTCGTCATCTCGCTCGTGAGCATCCTCGGCTACGCGTTCCTGCCGGCCTCGGCGCTCGCGAAGATCGCCAACTTCGCGACGAACGCCGGCGCGCTCATCTTCTTCGTGCCCTACGGCGCGGTGCTCTGGGGCCTCGGTCTGGTCATGGGGGCCGCCAACCTCCTCGGTGCGTACATCGGCGCGCGCATGGCGGTCGCCAAGGGCAGCGGGTTCGTCCGGGTCGTGTTCGTCGTCGTCGTGGGAGCGCTGATCCTCAAGCTCGGGTACGACGTCGTCGTCGACCTCGCCTGACCCGCGAGCGGCCGCGACGCGGGGCGTGAGGCGGCCGCCGAGCGGCCCGCATCGCGGGACCCGCTTGGCCGGCGGCGGGGACCCGTGCCTATCATCGACGGTCCCACAAGCACCCGGCGGACCGTTGAGAAAGACGGCGGCCGGCGACAGATGGAGCAGCACGTGGCACTTGTCGTGCAGAAGTACGGCGGTTCGTCAGTGGCGGACGCGAGAGCATCAAGAGGGTGGCCAAGCGCATCGCGGAGGCGAGGCGGGCCGGGAACGACGTGGTCGTCGTGGTCTCGGCGATGGGCGACACGACGGACGAGCTCATCGACCTCGCGCAGCAGGTCACCCCCCTCCCGCCGCAGCGGGAGATGGACATCCTCCTCACCGCGGGCGAGCGCATCTCGATGTCGCTGCTCGCGATGGCGATCACCAACCTGGGCGTCCGGGCGAAGTCGTTCACCGGGCAGCAGGCGGGCCTCATCACGGACGCGGTGCACGGCAAGGCGCGCATCGTCGACGTGGTCCCGCACCGCATCCGCGAGACGGTCGAGAAGGGCCATGTCGCGATCGTCGCGGGCTTCCAGGCGTCACGGAGTCGACGAACGACGTGACGACGCTCGGTCGCGGCGGGTCGGACACGACCGCCGTCGCGCTCGCCGCCGGCCTCGGCGCCGACGTGTGCGAGATCTACACCGACGTCGACGGCGTGTTCACCGCCGACCCGCGCATCGTCCCGACCGCGCGCAAGATCGACCGCATCACCTACGAGGAGATGCTGGAGATGGCGGCCAGCGGCGCGAAGGTCCTCGCGCTGCGCTGCGTGGAGTACGGGCGCCGGTACGGCGTGCCGATCCACGTGCGCTCGTCGTTCTCCGGCCGCGAGGGCACGTTCGTCAGCGCGGACGCGCACGTCACCCATGCCCTCAACGGCGACCTCCGCGTGCCGGTCGCCGTCTGGGACCGCGTCCCCGGCACGCTCTCCGCCCCCGACATCACCGCAGCAGCTGCCCCCGAGGAGGCCGCCATGGAAGCCCCGATCATCTCCGGCGTCGCGCACGACCGCAGCGAGGCCAAGATCACGGTCGTCGGCGTCCCGGACGTCCCGGGCAAGGCCGCGCGCCTGTTCGAGGTCGTCGCGAGCTCGGGCGTGAACATCGACATGATCGTCCAGAACGTCTCGGCCGCCCGCACGGGCCTGACGGACATCTCGTTCACCCTCCCCGAGGGCGATGCGAAGGCGGCCTCGTCGGCGCTGTCCGCCGCGCGCGACGAGCTCGGGTTCGAGTCGCTGCAGATCGACGACCAGATCGGCAAGCTCTCGCTCGTCGGTGCGGGCATGAGGTCGCACCCGGGCGTCTCGGCGAAGTTCTTCGCGGCCCTGCGCGACGCGGACATCAACATCGAGATGATCTCCACGTCGGAGATCCGCATCTCGGTCGTCACGCGCGAGGACAAGCTGGACGACGCGGTGCGCGCCGTGCACAGCGCGTTCGACCTCGACGGCGAGGGCGAGGCCGTCGTCTACGCCGGCACCGGCCGCTGACCCGACGACGAGAGGAACCGATCATGAGCACCGAGAACTCTGCCGTGCCCGCGACCGCCCGGGCCCTGAACGTCGCCGTCGTGGGTGCGACGGGCCAGGTGGGCGCCGTGATGCGCCGCCTGCTCGAGGAGCGTGACGTGCCCGTCGCGAGCATCCGCTACTTCGCGTCCGCGCGGTCGGCCGGCTCGACGCTGCCGTGGCGCGGGCAGGACGTCGTCGTCGAGGACGTCGCGGCGACGCCGACCGAGGACCTGCGCGGGATCGACGTCGCGCTGTTCTCCGCGGGGGGCGCGACGTCGAAGGCCCACGCCGAGCGCTTCGCCGAGGCGGGCGCCGTCGTCGTCGACAACTCGTCGGCGTGGCGCATGGACCCCGACGTCCCGCTCGTCGTGTCCGAGGTGAACCCGGCCGCGCTGCGCGAGGCGCGCAAGGGCATCGTCGCGAACCCGAACTGCACGACGATGGCCGCGATGCCCGTCCTCAAGCCGCTCGCGGACGAGGCCGGGCTCGAGCGGCTCGTCGTCGCGACGTACCAGGCGGTGTCCGGGTCCGGTCTCGCCGGTGCCGACGAGCTCCGGTCGCAGGCCGAGGCGGGCGCCGCGGCCGAGGGTGCCGGTCTCGCGGGCCTCGTGCACGACGGCGGGGCGGTCGACTTCCCCGAGCCCTCCACGTTCCCGCGCACCATCGCGTTCAACGTCGTCCCGCTCGCGGGGTCGATCGTCGACGACGGCCTGGAGGAGACGGACGAGGAGAAGAAGCTGCGCAACGAGTCGCGCAAGATCCTCGGCCTGCCCGAGCTCGCGGTGGCCGGCACGTGCGTGCGCGTGCCGGTCTTCACCGGCCACTCGCTCGCGATCCACGCCGAGTTCGGCGCGGCGATCACGCCCGACCGTGCGCGCGAGATCCTCGCCGCCGCGCCGGGTGTCGCGCTCGCCGACGTCCCGAACCCGCTCGAGGCGGCGGGCGCGGACCCGTCGTTCGTGGGGCGCATCCGGACCGACCAGTCGGTGCCGGGTGGCCGCGGCCTCGTGCTGTTCGTGTCGAACGACAACCTGCGCAAGGGCGCCGCGCTCAACGCGGTCCAGATCGCCGAGCTCGTCGCCGCCGACCTCGACGCCGTCCGCAGCGCGTCCGCGGGGGTCTCCGCCGCGGCGTCCGCGCCGGCCTGACGCCGCGGTACCGCGAGATAGAGCCGCAGGCCGCGAGATAGAGCTCCACGAGCTCTACCTCGCGGCCTGCGGCTCTATCTCGGCGTCGGCGCCGCCGCGTCCGGCCGCACGTCCGGCCGCACGTCCGGCTGCACGGTCGGTCGCCGCGTCCCGAGCGTCGGGGCGAGCACCCACAGCGCGACCGCGGCGAGGACGTGCCATGCGGCGTGACCCTGCACCGTCACCCCGAGCGGGCCGTCCGCGTCGCACAGCGGCCACCCCGGCCGGCTCTGGGTCCCCACCGCGCTCCCCACGCCGAGGAGGGCGAGCGCGACCACGGTGCGGCGTCGCACGGCGGGGCGTCGCCACGCCCGCACGGCTCCCGCGACGACGGCGACGGCGGCAGCGAGCGCCTGCGCGAGCGTCGACGCGGGGCCGCCGGCCGCGGCGAGCACGACGTCGGCGAGGGCGGGGACGAGCCACCACCACGTCCGCAGGCGGCGACCGGTGAGGTCGGCCAGCGCGTCGGCCGTGACGAGTGCGAGCACGCCCAGCAGGGGCGGGTCGTGGACGACGGCGTTCCACGACGGCGACGGGCCGTGCTGCACGACGGACCCGATCCCGACGAGCGCGACCAGCACGCCGAGCGCGAGGCGCGGGCTGCGGGTGGCCCGAGCCTCGCGCCGCAGGGCTCCGTGCACGATCGCCGCACCGGCGAGCACGAACGCGAGGCTCGTCCAGGTGCTGAGCGGTTCCGCCCACGGCGTGCCGCCTGCGAGCTCGTACGCTCCTCCCACGCTCCACCGCCCCGTTCGTGCCCTTCCGGTCGTCTCCCAGCGTCCTGCCTCCTCGGCCGGCGCGCGCGGTGTCGCGGCCCGGAGCGCCGGATCCCTTGTGCAGCGCCGCGTCCTGTGGTTCATTAGTGGAGTAACGAACCACGGGACAGCGGCGAGCGGAGAGGACGGGCGGCATGTTCGACGGCCCCGAGCCCATCTACCTCCAGATCGCCCAGATGATCCGTGCGCAGGTGCTCGCCGGGGAGACCGCGGAGGAGGAGCAGGTCATGTCGACGACGGAGCTCGCCACGACGTTCCGCATCAACCCGGCGACGGCCGCCAAGGCGTTCGGCCAGCTCGTCGACGAGGGCGTGCTCTACAAGCGGCGCGGGCTCGGCATGTTCGTCGCGCCCGGTGCGCGCGAGCGCCTGCTCGCCCGGTACCGCGCACGGTTCTTCGACGAGGTCCTCGCCCCGGCGCTCGCGCAGGCGGCCGTCCTCGACATCCCGACGGCCCAGATCGTCGACTACGTCCTCGGCCGGGACGGCCCCGACGGCGGCGTCGACGGGGTCGCGCCGACGAGCGGGTCCCCGACCGGCACGCCTGTCTGACCGCCGCGCCCGTCGCCCGAGCCCGTCGCCCGAGCCCGTCCACCGTGGACCACCCGACACCGACCGGAGAGGTGCCATGACCGCCCGGCCAGCCCAGCCCACCACCGCCCCGCCGCCCTTCGGCGCCGAGCTGCGGGACGTCGTCGTGCGCTACCGCCGCCGGGACGAGGCTCCGGCCCTCGGCGGCGCGAGCCTCACCGTCCGGCCGGGCACGATCACCGGACTGCTGGGGCGCAACGGCGCCGGCAAGACGACGGCCCTGGCGCTCCTCGCCGGGTTCCGCCGGGCCTCGGCCGGCCAGGTGCTCGTCGGCCCCGCCGGCGCGATGGAGGACCCGTTCGAGAACCCCTGGGCCGTCATGCACACCCAGCTCGTCCGCGAGGGCGGTGACGTGTGGGGCGACGACAGGGCGAAGGACACGCTCGCGCACTACGCCGACGCGCGGCCCCTCTGGGACGGCGACCTCGCCGCGGGCCTCCTCGACGAGCTCGAGGTCGACCTCCGCAAGAAGCCCGACGAGATGTCGCGCGGCAAGCGCTCCGCGCTCGGCGCGGTCATCGGCCTCGCCTCGCGTGCGCCCCTGACGATCTTCGACGAGGTGTACCTCGGCATGGACGCGCCCAGCCGGTACGCGTTCTACGACGCCCTCGTCGCCGACTACGCGGAGCACCCGCGCACGATCGTGCTGTCGAGCCATCTCATCGACGAGGTCGAGCGGCTGTTCGAGGACGTCGTCGTCGTGGACCGGGGGCGGGTGCTGCTCGCCGAGCCGGTGGAGGACGTCCGGGCGCGCGGTGTGAGCCTCGTCGGTCCCGCGGACGTCGTCGAGCAGTTCGTCGACGGTCGCCGCGTGCTGTCCCGGCAGCGGCTGGGCGGCACCGCCCAGGTCACCCTCTTCGGCGCGTTCGACGCGGCCCAGCGGCGGCGCGCGACCGACGCGGGCCTCGAGCTCGGGGCCGTCGCGGTCCAGGACCTGTTCGTCCACCTCACCCGGGAGACCGGGCGCGACCGGGAGGCGCAGCGATGACCGATCTCGCCGGGGCCGGCGGCGCCCCACGGCCCACGACCGAGCAGGCGCGCCGGGCCGTGGTCGCGGCCCACCACCGCCGCGGCGTGCGCGCGACCGCCGAGTACATGGTCGGAGCCACGTGGTACATCGGCGTGTGGTTCTGGGCGATCGCCCTCGCGGTCGGCGGCATCATCGTCGCCGCGCAGTCGCGGGCCGGCGACGTCGACGTCAGCGCCCTGAACGGCCCCGCCGGGTCGGCGAAGTTCTTCCTCTTCGTCATGGGCATCGTCCTGCCCCTGACGCTCGTCGTGGTCCACCTCGCGTCCGGCGGGACGCGCCGGTCCTTCCTGCACGGGACCGTCGCGGGCGCTGCGGTCGTCGGGGTCACGTTCGGGCTCGTCGCGGCGCTCCTCGCGTGGGCCGAGCGGTGGCTGTACGACCGGCTCGGGTGGCAGACCGCGTGGCCGCACGGCCAGCTCTACGACGACGGCTCGCAGTTCGGGCTCGTCCTCCTCGTCCAGACGGTCTTCTGCGTCGTGTACTACCTCTCCGGCACGACGATCGCTCTGGGTTACTACCGCACGGGCGGGTGGCTCGGCACCGCGTTGCTGCCCCTGGCGCTCGTGCCCGTCGCCCTGAGCGAGCTCGTCCTGCAGTCGGGCTTCTTCGGTGAGGCCTTCGCCCGGGCCCTCGGCCTGGACGGCACCTCCGCCTGGCTCGGCCTCGCCGGAGGGGTCGTCGCCGCTGCGCTCGCGGTCGTCCTGCTCCACCGGTTCGTCCGCGACGTCCCGCTGCGCGCCGTCGACTAGGCGCGCCGCGCACCGCGGCCCCGTGCCGCTCCGTCCTGCCGCTCCGTCCGGTTCGCCGTGCCGCGGCCACCGTCACCCCCGAGCCGCCCGTCGCCACGGGCACCACCGGTGCCGCCCGGCGGCCCCGCACACCCTGGAGGAGGTCGCCATGACCGCCGCACCACCCCCTGCGCGCCGCACGTCCGCCGTCCCCGAGGCGAGACCGGTCGCGCCCGACGACGCCGGCCCGGTCATCGAGGTCCGGAACCTGCGCAAGACGTACCCGGGGGCGAAGGGCTCGCCCGGGCGCACGGTCGCGGTCGAGGACGTCAGCTTCTCCGTCGCGCGCGGGGAGATCTTCGGTGTCCTCGGGCCGAACGGCGCCGGCAAGACGACGACCGTCGAGTGCCTCGCCGGTCTGCGTGAGGCCGACGGCGGCACCGTCCGCGTGCTCGGCGTCGACCCCCAGCGGCACCCGGAGCGGATCCGCGACGTGCTCGGCGTCCAGCTCCAGGAGTCGGCGCTCAACGAGAAGATCACCGTCGCCGAGGCGATGCACCTGTACGCGTCCTTCTACGAGTCGCCGGCCGACGTCGAGGAGCTCCTCGAGCTCCTCGACCTGACCCCGCACCGCGGCGTGGCGTACGCGAAGCTGTCGGGCGGGCAGAAGCAGCGGCTGTCGATCGCGCTCGCGCTCGTCGGCGACCCGCGCGTCGCCGTCCTCGACGAGCTGACGACCGGGCTCGACCCGCAGGCGCGCCGCACCACGTGGGAGCTCGTCGAGCGCGTGCGCGACCGCGGCGTGACGGTCCTGCTCGTCACGCACTTCATGGACGAGGCCGAGCGGCTGTGCGACCGGCTCGTGATCATCGACGCGGGCCGGGTCGTGGCGCAGGGCAGCCCGGCCGAGCTGATCGACGCGCTCGACGACTCGCGGACGATGCGGCTGCGCGTCCCCGCCGCCGAGCACGACCTCGCCCTCCACACCATCGCCGGGCTCGCCGACGTCGCGTCGGTCGCGGGTGCCGGGCGGGACATCGAGGTGACCGGGACCCGGCGGGTGCTGCCCGCCGTCGTGCTCGCGCTCGCCGAGCAGGACGTGGTGCCCGACGACGTCCGCACCGTCTCCCGCTCGCTCGAGGACGTCTTCGTGGCCGTGACCGGCCGCACCTACGACCCGGCGGCCGAGGCCGCCCCCGCGGAAGGAGACCCGAGATGACCGCGCTCACGACGCGCCCGGTCGCGCGCAGGCCCCGCAGCGGCTGGCGCGGCTTCGGCACCCTGCTGACCACCGAGGCGCGGCTGTGGACGCGCGACGCCGGCACCGTGTTCTTCTCGCTCGTGTTCGCCACCGTCCTGCTCGTCGGCGTCGGGTTCGCCATCCCCGGCATGCGCGACCCGATCACCGACGCGCCGCCGCCGTGGCAAGGGCTCACGCCGATCGCCACCTTCGCGCCGGTCGTCGTGGCCGCGGCGATTGCGACCCCCGCGCTCACGACGATGCCCGTCTACTTCGCGACGTTCCGCGAGAAGGGCGTGCTGCGCCGGCTCTCCACGACGCCGATGCGTCCGCAGGGCATCGTCGTCGCGCACCTGCTGATCAACCTCGCGGCCGTGCTGCTCGGGTCGCTCGTCGCGCTCGGCGTCGGCGAGCTCGTCTTCGGGCTGCCCGCCCCGCGCAGCGTCGGCACCGTCGCGCTCGCGTTCGTCCTCGCCGTCACGTCGATGTTCGCGCTCGGCACGCTCGTCGCGGCCCGCGCGCCCCGCGCGAGCACCGCGTCGGCCGTCGGCACCCTCATCTACTTCCCGCTGCTGTTCCTGTCGGGGCTGTGGACACCCGGCCCGATCATGCCGGACGTCGTGCGGGAGGTCGGGCAGTACACGCCCCTGGGCGCGGCCGCCCAGGCGATGACCGCGGGGTGGTTCGAGGACGGCGTCCCGACGCTGCAGCTCGTCGTCATGGCGGCGTGGACCGCCGTCCTGCTGCCGCTGGGCGTGAAGCTGTTCCGCTGGACGTGACCGCGGCTCTGCCGAACCCCGGGTCGTGCGTCACGGAACGGCTTGCGTGGCGCGCAACCGGGGTTCGGCACCGCGCCGGGCGAGGACGGGGCGGGCCGCATAGCCTGTCGCGCGTGCGGCCCTTCCTGCTCCTCGCCTCGCGTGCGGAGGACGTCGCGGCGGACGGCGAGCACGCGGCCGTCCTCCGCTTCGCCGGCCTGCGCGACGACCAGCTCCAGCGCGTGCGCATGGAAGCCGGCCCGCTGCCGGCGCTCGACCTCGACGACTACTCGGGCGTGATCGTCGGCGGCAGCCCGTTCGACTCCGCGAAGCCGGACGACGAGAAGTCGGACGTGCAGCGCCGTGTGGAGCGCGAGCTCGCCCCGCTGCTCGACGAGATCGTCGACCGGGACTTCCCGTTCCTCGGCGCGTGCTACGGCGTCGGGACGCTCGGGCTGCACGAGGGCGCCGTCGTCGACGCCACGTTCGCCGAGCCGATCGGGCCGGTGACCGTCCGCCTCACGCCGGAGGGCCGTGCCGACCCGCTGCTCGCCGGCCTGCCCGACGCGTTCGAGGCCTACGCCGGGCACAAGGAGGCCGTGCGCGAGCTGCCGCCGCACGCGGTGCTGCTCGCGACGTCGGACGCGTGTCCGGTGCAGATGTTCCGCGTGAAGGAGAACCTCTACGCGACGCAGTTCCACCCCGAGCTCGACCTCGAGGGGATCGTCACGCGCATCGGGGTGTACCGGGACTACGGGTACTTCCCGCCCGAGACGGCCGGCGACGTCGAGGCGACGGTGCGCCGGGGCGACGTCCGCCACCCGCGCCGCATCCTCGAGGCGTTCGTGCGCCGCTACGCGCGCGACTGACGCGGTCCGGCGCCCGGCGGCCGGGGCGGGGGCGGTCGGCGCCCGGCGGGCCGGGGCGGGGCGGGGCCGGTCGGGCGGACGGGACGAACGGTTCAGCGTGCCGCGCGCTCCGGCTCCGGCTC
>NZ_MKKH01000052.1 GCF_001942335.1 Cellulosimicrobium sp. CUA-896
GCCGCCGACCGGTTACCCTCGGGTCCCTCGACGCGCTGCTGTCCACGGGCGACTGGGAGGCGGACTTCGCCCGGGCCGAGGCGATGGACCGGCACATGGGTGCGGACCTGCACGTCGCGCACACGCTCGCGGCGCACCCTGCGCGGCCCGTGCGCGCGGCGGGTCGCCGCACGCTGCGGCACCGCCGACCGACGGCGCGCTCGTCGGCGGCGTGGCGCTCGTTCGCGGCCCGACGGCGCGCCGCCGCGTCCGCGAGCAGGTCCCGGAGCGTGTCCATCCCCTGCCCCGTGCGCGCGGAGACGGCGAGCACGCGCGCGTCCGCGAGGCCGTCCTGCGCCACGAGGCGCCGCAGGTCGGCGAGGCACGCCTCGGCGTCCTGCGGGGAGAGCCGGTCGACCTGGTTGAGCACGACCACGACGACGGCCGCGTGCTCGGCGAGCGGGCGCAGGTACCGCTCGTGCAGGGCCGCGTCCGCGTACTTCTGCGGGTCCACGACCCACACCAGCAGGTCCGCGCGCTCGACGAGGCGCTCGGCGCGCACGCGGTGCTCCGCAACGACGGAGTCGTGGTCGGGCAGGTCGAGCAGGACGAGGCCGTCGGTGAGCTCCCCGGCGTGTCGTCCCGCCGCCCGCAGCAGGCTGCGCAGCGCGCCCGGCCGCGCGTCGTCGTCGGTGTCCCCGGACACGAGCGGGGTGCTCATCTCGTGGCGACGGTGCACCTCGAGCCAGTCGAGCAGGGGCCCGGCCGGCCCGGCCCCGCCCGCCCCCCAGACGGCGGCGAGCGCGTGCGAGGTGGTCGGACGCTGCACGCCGACCGTCGCGAGGTCGGCCCCGGCGAGGGCGTTGAGCACCGACGACTTGCCGGAGCCCGTCGCCCCCGCGAGCGCCGCGACCGTGTGCTCCGCGGAGAGGCCGGCCCGCTCCCGCGCGCGCCGCACGACCGCGTGCGCTCCCGAGCAGGGCGGCGTCGAGACGGCCGTCGCCCGCGAGGACGGCGGACTCGAGCGCGGCGGTGCGGTCGGCCAGGTCGATGCTCATCCGCGCACCCCCGCCCGATGAGGCGTCGCCAGAAGCCGGGCGTCGCCCCCGTACCGGCACGGTCGTCGTCCGGCGCCCCGGTCGCCGCGGCGGTCCTCGCCGTGGTGGTCGCGCCGCGCAGCGGGCGTGCCGCGTGCCGGGCGACGGTCTCCCCCGACGCACGGGCCGGGCGGCCCGCTCGGCGCGCGACGCGGCCTCCACGGCGCGGGCGGCGTCCCGCACCCCCTGCGCCGCCGTCCCGGCACCGCCGGTGCCCAGCGCGTCGAGCTGTGCGGTGTACCGCCTCGCCTCCGCGTCGAGCACGTCGCCCACCCGCTCGGCGAGCCGGTCGCGGGCCGTGCGTGTGAGCCGCCGCACCGCGTCGTCGCCGAAGACGGCCTCCAGGAGCTTCTGCGCCACGAGCGCGGTCCCCCCGGCGATGCCGATCTCGGCACCGGTGATGCCCCCGGTGGAGGCGAACACGACGACCATGAGGCTCACGCCGAGGCCGTTGACGCCGAACGACAGCGCGCGGGCGGCACCCCGCTTCCCCGCGCCCTGCTCCCGGACGAGGTCGAGCACGTCGCCCTGCCACGCGCGGATCTGCGCGGCCACGTCGGACCGCGCGCCGGGCGAGGACCGTGCGAGCTCGAGGCCGCCGAGCAGCGCGTGCCCGGCGGGGTCGGCCTGCCACGTGGCGTGCGCCCGCTCGGCGCCGTCCTCCGCCGCGTCGACGACCACCCCCTCCAGGCCGTGCGCGATCGCCTGCTCGACCTGCGGTGCCTGCGCGGGCCGGCCGCGGAAGAACGCCGCGACGGCGTCGCGCACGCGCCCCACCCCCTGCTCGACGGAGCGGAAGAGGTCGCTCGTGCCGACGAAGTCCTGCCACCGGGACAGCACCTCGCCGCGCAGCAGCACGCCGTCGCTCGTCGCGGCGTCGACCCGGGCCGCCGCGTCGGCGTACGCGCGTCCGACCGCGTCGCGGAGCCGCGCGTCGGTGGCGCCCTGGGCGTCGGCGGCACCGGCGACGACCACCGCGCGCCGCACGAGGTCGTCGACCACGCCGTCGCGCGTCGCGAGGGCCACGCGGTCGCGCTCGTGGCCGTCGGCACCGAGCGCGGTCAACCACGCCGAGAGCTCCGCGACGGCGTCCTCCGGGAGGAACCCCTCGACGAGGTCGCGCTCCGGGACGGTGAACAGCGGCGCCGCGCCGAGACCGTTCTCGGCCATCATGCGCCGCAGGTCGTCCGCGACCGCCTCGGCGCCGGGGTCGACGCGGTCGAGGACGATCGCCACCTGGGCGCGTCGCTCGGCCGCGCCGTGCAGCAGGTCCCACGGGACGGCGTCGGCGTACCGGGCGGCGGTCGTGACGAACAGCCACAGGTCGGCCGCGCCGAGGAGCTGGGCGGCGAGCTCGCGGTTCGCCGTCTCCACGGAGTCGACGTCGGGTGCGTCGACGAGCGCGAGGCCCTGCGGCAGGGCGTCGCTCGCGACGAGGCGCAGCGAGCGCGCCGGGTCGAGGGCGACCGGCCTCGCGCCGCCCGACGCACGGTGCGCGCTCACGCGGGCGAGGCCGGGCAGCACGCGGTCGGTCGAGAACCACCGCTCGTCGAGCGGGTGGTGCACGAGGACGGGCGCGCGCGTGGTGGGCCGCAGCACGCCGGGCGCCGACACGTGCTCGCCGAGCACGGAGTTGACGAGCGTCGACTTGCCCGCGCCGGTCGACCCGCCGACGACGACGAGCAGCGGCGCGGAGTGCGAGCGCAGCCGCGGCAGCAGGTAGTCGTCGAGCTGGTCGACGGCGAGCGCGAGGTCGTGCCGCGCCGTCCCGACGCCCGGCACCTCGAGCGGCAGCCTGAGCGCGGCGAGCCGCCCGCGCAGGAGCTCGAGCGCCTCGACCAGTCCCGCGGTGCCGCGGTCGGCAACCGCAGGCTCGGCGGCGTCGTCGCGCGTCGGGAGGGGCTCCGCCATCCGGTCAGTCTGCCGCAACACCCCAGGCCACGCGCGCACGACGGGGCGCCCTGTCCCGGCACGGGGGCCATCACGTCGCGAGGCGCGCCGACGACGAGCCCGGCGGGAACGACGGCGCGCGCGGTCGTGGCGGGTCTGGCGGGAGCACCGCGAGGGACGAGCGGTGCGGATGGAAGACCGCGCGCGCCGTCGTGGACGCGGGCGGACGCGTCCCACGCCGCCCGGCGTCGACGTGGATCAGTCGCGCGTGAGCTTGCGGTACGTCACGCGGTGCGGACGTGCCGCGTCGGCGCCGAGGCGCTCGACCTTGTTCTCCTCGTACGAGGCGAAGTTGCCCTCGAACCAGTACCAGCTCGCCGGGTTCTCCTCCGTGCCCTCGTAGGCGAGGATGTGCGTCGCGACGCGGTCGAGGAACCAGCGGTCGTGCGAGACCACGACGGCGCAGCCCGGGAACTCGAGCAGCGCGTTCTCGAGCGAGCCGAGGGTCTCGACGTCGAGGTCGTTGGTCGGCTCGTCGAGCAGCAGCAGGTTGCCGCCCTGCTTGAGCGTGAGCGCGAGGTTGAGACGGTTGCGCTCCCCGCCGGACAGGACGCCCGCGGCTTCTGCTGGTCGGGGCCCTTGAAGCCGAACGACGCGACGTACGCGCGCGAGGGGATCTCGACGTTGCCGACCTTGATGAAGTCGAGGCCGTCGGAGACGACCTCCCACAGCGTCTTCTTCGGGTCGATGCCGCCGCGCGACTGGTCGACGTAGGAGATCGACACCGTCTCGCCGACCTTGAGGTCGCCGCCGTCGAGCGGCTCCAGCCCGACGATCGTCTTGAACAGCGTCGTCTTGCCGACGCCGTTCGGGCCGATGACGCCGACGATGCCGTTGCGCGGCAGCGTGAAGCTCAGACCGTCGATGAGCTGGCGGTCGCCGAAGCCCTTCTGCAGGTTCGACGCCTCGAGGACCACGTTCCCCAGGCGCGGGCCCGGCGGGATCTGGATCTCCTCGAAGTCGAGCTTGCGCGTGCGCTCGGCCTCGGCCGCCATCTCCTCGTAGCGGGCGAGGCGCGCCTTGGACTTCGTCTGGCGCCCCTTGGCGTTCTGCCGCACCCACTCGAGCTCGTCCTTGAGACGCTTGGCGAGCTTCGCGTCCTTCTTGCCCTGGACCTGGAGGCGCTCCTGCTTCTTCTCCAGGTACGTCGAGTAGTTGCCCTCGTACGGGTAGAGGCGACCGCGGTCGACCTCGCAGATCCACTCGGCGACGTGGTCGAGGAAGTAGCGGTCGTGGGTGACCGCGAGGATCGCGCCCGGGTAGGTCGCGAGGTGCTGCTCGAGCCAGAGCACGGACTCGGCGTCGAGGTGGTTGGTCGGCTCGTCGAGGAGCAGCAGGTCCGGCTTCTCGAGCAGGAGCTTGCACAGCGCGACGCGACGACGCTCACCCCCGGAGAGCACGGACACGTCGGCGTCCGGCGGCGGACAGCGCAGCGCGTCCATCGCCTGCTCGAGCTGGGAGTCGAGGTCCCACGCGTCGGCCGCGTCGATGGCCTCCTGCAGGGTGCCCATCTCGGCGAGGAGCGCGTCGAAGTCGGCGTCGGGCTCGGCCATGAGGGCGGAGATCTCGTCGAAGCGCTGCTTCTTGGCGAGGATGTCGCCGACCGCCTCCTGCACGTTGCCGAGGACGGTCTTCTCCTCGTTCAGCGGCGGCTCCTGCTGGAGGATGCCCACGCTGAAGCCCGGGGAGAGGCGCGCCTCGCCGTTGGACGGCGTGTCGAGACCGGCCATGATCTTGAGGATCGTGGACTTCCCGGCGCCGTTGGGGCCGACGACCCCGATCTTCGCGCCGGGGAGGAAGTTCAGGGAGACGTCGTCGAGGATGACCTTGTCGCCGTGCGCCTTGCGCGCCTTGTACATGGAGTAGATGAACTCAGCCACAGCCTGTTGTTCCACCGTTTCGGTCGCTCGCGGGTTGTCGACCCCTCAGCCTACGCGGTCGGGCCGCCGCACGGGTGGTCGTCGTCGTGGTCGGACGTGACGCCCGGCCGCGCGGGCGGGCACCCGGTGCGGCGGCCGCACGTCAGACCGTGGCGAGGCGCGCCTCCTGCGGGAGGTCGTCCGCGGCGCCGAGCGCGTCGTCGTCCGCCGCCGGCTCGCCGGCGTCGCGCGCGTCGTCGGGCAGCGCCCACGGGTCGTCGAGCGCGTCCGCACCGCCGGTCCCCGACGCACCGGGTGCGGTCTCCCCCACGCCGCCCTCGCCGGCCGACGTCCCCTCGTCGTCGGCAACCAGGCCGTCGGGCGCCGGCCGCCGGGCTCCTGGCCGTCGGTCCCCTCGTCGCCCGTGCGTGACCCCTCGTCCCGCCGGTGGACCGTGCGCGCGAAGCGTGACTCGCCGAGGGTGAGGTCGTGGCCGAGGGACGTCGCCTCCACGACGAGGCTGGAGCGCGGGCCCTCCGGGCCGGTCCACTCGTCGACGGACAGGCGGCCCGTGACCACCACCGGGTCGCCCTTGTGCAGCGACGTCGCGACGTTGCGGGCCACGTGCTTGAACGCCTTGACGGTGAACCAGAGCGTCCGTCCGTCCACCCACTGGCCCCGCTCGCGGTCGAGGTAGCGCCGCGTCTGCGCGATGCGGAAGCTCGTGAAGTCGGTCCCGGACGGGGACGTGAAGAGCGTGGGCGTCGTCGCGACGAAGCCCGAGAACGTGACGGTGACGTCACCGTGCATGGGTGCCTCCCGAGGTCGGTGCGCCGGGTCCCTCCCGGCACCGCCTCAGGGTGCGGTGCCGGGGGTGCCGCCGTCCGCCGTCGGGGCGCCGCCTGTGGACGGGCCCTCCAGCTCCGGGCCTGTGGGTAACCGCAGGGCGCCGCTCAGCGGGGCCGCCGGGCTCCGGTCGCGCGCCGACTGCGCCAGCTCGCGCACCTGCCGGTGCGCGTCGAGCAGCTCCTGCGTGGGCCGCCCCAACGCCTCCTGGACGACCCGCTCGATGGCGCCCCGCCCCGACGCGACGACCTGCTGCTCGCGCCGGCGCGCGAGCGTGCGGCGCACCTGCAGCACGGCGAGGAAGCAGCCGACGGCGACGAGCACGGCCGCGGCCGCGGCGACGGCGCACACCGCGAGCAGCGTCCGCGACAGGTCGAGCACGCCCAGCGAGCCGAGCACCGCCAGCACCCCCGCGACGACGCCGACCGCGAGCGCGCCCCACGCCACGCGGCGGGTCGGGCGCGCGGAGGCCGGGCCCCGCGTGTCGAGCGGGACCTTCGACAGCGCGGTGCGCGTCGCGTCCGTGATCGCCGGCGCCGGGGACACCGCGGCGTCCAGCGCGCGCCGCCACCCGGGGCGCAGGGCGCGCCCGGCACGCTCGAGCCAGCGCGAGCGCGAGAGCGCGACCGCGTCGGGCTGCGGCGGGGTGAACTCCGGGCGTCCGTAGCCGTTGCGGACGGCTGCGCCCACCTGCCCGGCGACGGCGGCCAGCCCGGTCGCGTCCGCGAGCGCGTCGACCTCGTCCTCCACCGCCGTGCTCATCGTCCACGGCACCTCGCCCGGGATCTGCTCGAGCAGGAGCGCCCCGGCCCGGTCGAGCTCGCCCGCGACGCGGCTCGCCGCGACGCTGCGCCGGGCGACCGCCTGCTCGAGGAGGTCGCGCAGCTCGTCCAGGCCCTCGCCCGTGCGCGCCGAGACCGTCGTGACGTACACGCCCGACAGGCCGTCCTCCCGCAGGAGGCGCCCCATGTCGTCGACCAGCGAGGCGCGCCGGCTCTCGGGCACGGTGTCGACCTGGTTGAGCGCCACGACCATCGATCCCTCGAGCCCGCCGGACTTGCGCAGGTATCCCGAGTGGAGGGCGTCGTCGGCGTACTTCTGCGGGTCGACGACCCACACGAGCAGGTCGACGAGGGGCAGGACGCGGTCGACGACCGCCCGGTGCGCCGGCTCGATCGAGTCGTGGTCGGGCAGGTCGAGCAGGACGAGACCGCCGAGCCCGGTCTCGTCGTCGCCGTCGAGCTCCCCGTCGCGGGTGATGCGCCGCTCGGGGTCCACCTCCAGCCAGTCGAGCAGCGCGGTCGCGGAGCCGCTCCACGAGCACGCCGTGACGCGCGCCGTCGTCGGCCGTCTGACGCCGACGTCGGCGAAGTCGAGCGCGTGACACGGTTGAACAGGCTCGACTTGCCCGAGCCGGTGCCGCCGGCGAGCGCGACGACGGTGTGGTCGACGCCGAGCGCGAGGCGCTCGCGCACCCCGGCGACCGCGTCGCGCACCTGGGCCGCGACGTCGGGGTCGAGCCGGTCGCCCGCGAGGTCCACCGCGCGGGCGAGGTCGTCCGTCCGGGCGCGCAGCTGGGCGTCGTGGGACGTCACATGAGCCTCCTCAGCTCGGCGAGTCGTAGGCGCAGGCCCGCGGCGGCGTCCGCGGCTAGCGCGGGCACGTCGAGCGCCGCGAGCACCGGTCCCACCTCCCGGTCGACCATGTGGACGGCGCGGTCGGCGAGGTCGCCGGCCAGGTCCTCGAGGAGGTCGTCGGCGGCCCCGGGGAGCACGGTCCGCACGAGGCGCGCCGCGTCGTCGTCACCGGCGGACCCGGCGAGCAGGAGCGCCGCGAGACCGTTCTCGCCGAACGCCTTGACCGCGGCCCGGGACGCCTCGGGAGCCTCCGGGGCGCCCAGGCCGGCGACGACCCGCGCCGCGCGTTCCGCCCACGCGTCCGCCTGCTCGGCCGCGGCGTCCTCGCGGGGCCCGGCGGCGAGCTCGTCGTCGGGCAGCACGTCCTCCGCGCCGGGCAGCGGTCCCGCGCCGTCGAGCGCGGCGCGGACCGCCGCGGCCGCCCGGACGCCGTCGGCCACGAGCGTGCGCCGCACGACGGCGAGCGCCTCCTCGCGCAGCGGGACGAGGGCGGCGTCGCGGGCCCGGCCCCGACGACGCGTCGAGCGGACGACGCCGCGACGCACCGTCACCTTGTCGACCCGCTCGGTGCCGATCACCTGCGCCCAGCGCGCCTCGAGCGCACCGCGCGCGGCGTCGCCCCGCTGCACCGTCTCCCGCACGAGCTCGCGCACCGCCGGCAGCGCGTCCGTCGCCGCCGCGCGCAGGCGCTCGGCCGCCTCGACCTGCTGCTCGACGGCGTCGGCGACGCCGGTCACCCAGTCGGGCAGCGCGGCGAGCGAGCCCTTGAGGGTGCGCACGATCACCGCGCGGGAGCGATCGGGGCCGGCGAGCATCGTCAGCCAGCGCGCGACGGGCGCGACGACCTCACGGTCCAGCAGCCCTTCGTGCGGACCGACGTCGGGCACGACGAACAGCGGCACGCCCTCCATGCCGTGGTCGCGCAGGCGCTGGAGCAGGTCGCCGCGGATCGTCGTCAGCGTCTCGCGCGGGACGCGGTTGAGGACCATCGCGACGCTGGCGCCGCGCTCCATCGCCCGCCCGAGCGCCTTCCAGGGCAGCGCGTCCCCGTAGCGGGACGCGGTGGTGACGAACAGCCACAGGTCCGCCGCCTCGAGCAGCAGGCCGGCGGTCTCGCGGTTCTCGGACAGCAGCGAGTCCAGGTCGGGCGCGTCGAGCAGCGCCGTCCCGCGCGGGACGCCGTCGTGCTGCAGGACGCGGGACATGCGCGTCGCCGGCCCCTCGACCACGACGTCCGCGTCGAGCGGGTTGAACGCGAGGACGGGCTCGCGCGTCGTCGGGCGCAGCACGCCCGCCTGCGAGACCTCCTCGCCGAGGAGGGAGTTGTACAGCGTCGACTTCCCGGCGCCCGTCGACCCGGCCACGACCACGACCGCCGGGGAGGACAGCTCCTTCAGCCGCGGCAGCAGGTGCTCCTCCAGCTGGGTGAGCAGGCGGTCGCGTGACGCCGCGGCCTCGTCACGCCCCGCGACGGCGAGCGGCAGCTCCACGTCGGCGACGTCGCGACGCAGGTCGCGCGCGACGTCGAAGACGGTGACGCCCAGCTCGTCGCCCGGCGCGCCCGTGCGGCGCCCGGCACGGTGTCAGGACCGGTGGCGCGCGCGCCCGAGGCGACGTCTGGGGTTCTCACGGGTTCATAGTGACGGCTGGGACCGACGCCGCAAAACGTACGCGCCGACCGTCGCCCGCCGCGATCGACCGCGCCGACGCCGGCACGCGTCGTGGCTGGTCGGACCGCTCGGGACTCCCCGGCCGCGGCCGCCGCCCACTACGATGGCTGCGCGCCTCGATAGCTCAATGGATAGAGCAACGGCCTTCTAATCCGTAGGTTGCAGGTTCGAGTCCTGCTCGGGGCACCAGCCGGCGCGGTCGGCGCCTCGCCGCGGGGGCAGGGGCGAGGGCGCCCGACGGCGGCGGGGCGCGAGGCTCCTCGACCACCGTCGCGCTCGACCGTCGGAGCGGAGCTGGACGAGCGTCCAGCACGCGCCAGGGTGAAACTCGCCGGGACCGTGGTGTCATGGCCGAGGAACCGTGAGGCTCCCGTGCAGACTCCGCGCATGCACTTGCAGTGGAGCGCGATCGACGGCGGCTACGAGGCGAGCGCCACCGAGGGGACGTATCGGGTGGTGCCGCGCGGCGACGAGTGGTGCCTCGAGCGGCCCGGGCCGCGGACCACCCGCATCGGCGGGTTCTCGACGCACGCCGAGGCGATGGCGTGGGGCTCGGACCTGCACGCGGCCCGCCAGGGCGCTCCGGTGCGGACGGCCGAGCCCGGCTGGCCCACGGTCGCCGACGTCGCGCGCGAGCTCGGCGTCGCCACGTCCGTCCTGCGCTCGTGGCTCGCGGTGCACGAGCCGGGCAGCCCCAGCGGTCCGCGCCGCCGGCTCGACCCGACCACCCGCGAGCGCCTGCGCACCTACTACGCGACGGTCCCCGTCGCGTCCTGACCCCCCCGGACGGCGGCCCGCCGTCACCGGGAGACCGCGAGCGCGGCAGCCCGCCGGACGACGTCGTCCGGCGGGCTTCGTCGTCCCGGGCGCGACGCCGCGGACGGGGACGTCGCCGCGCGGCGGGACGGGGGCCTCTCACCCGTCGTGAGCAGGGAAAGGGTAAAGATCGGGGCAGCCGCCGTAGATATACTCGCCGGACCGGCCGCACGACCCACCGACGGCGACCCGACGGCACGCACGAGCGAAGGATCGAGATGACCGAGGCAGCACCGCTCCAACCCCCCGCCGAGACGCTCTCCCTGACGGCCCCCGAGCCGGTCAGGCCGGTCGCCACCACGCAGGCGCCCTCGATGGCGCCGCGCGTGGACGAGGCCGCGGTCCCGGGTCTCGAGGCCAAGGTCGGCTCGTACCTGGACCAGCTGCTCGCGACGGACACCCGCAGCCCCGAGTTCGCCGCGAAGGCGGACGACGTGCGCCGGATGGGCGACGCCGACATCCGCGCGGCCGCCGACGTGTCCAACCGCATGCTCGAGATGCCGGTCAAGGAGCTGCGGGAGGGCGGGGTCTCCGACAGCTCCAAGGTGAGCAGGTCGCTGCTCGAGCTGCGCCGCACGGTCGAGGAGCTCGACCCGAGCGAGGCGTCGTTCGGCAAGAAGCTGCTCGGCTTCATCCCGTTCGGCGGCAAGGTGCAGGACTACTTCCGCCGCTACGAGAGCTCGCAGTCCCAGCTCAACGCCATCGTGCAGTCGCTCTACAACGGGCAGGACGAGCTGCGCAAGGACAACGCCGCGCTCAACCTGGAGAAGCAGAACCTCTGGGACACCATGGCGCGCCTCAACCAGTACATCTTCATCGCCGAGCGCCTGGACACCGAGCTGTCGACGAGGATCGCCGCGCTCGAGACCACCGACCCCGAGCGCGCGCAGGCCCTGCGCGAGGACGTGCTGTTCTACGTGCGCCAGAAGCACCAGGACCTGCTGACCCAGCTCGCGGTGTCCATCCAGGGCTACCTCGCGATGGACATCATCATGAAGAACAACCTCGAGCTCATCAAGGGCGTCGACCGCGCCACGACCACCACGGTCTCCGCGCTGCGCACCGCCGTCATCGTCGCGCAGGCGCTCGCGAACCAGAAGCTCGTGCTGGACCAGATCACGGCGCTCAACACGACCACCTCGAGCATGATCGCCTCGACGTCGAAGATGCTCGCGGACCAGTCGGCGACCATCCAGTCGCAGGCGGCGAGCGCAAGCGTCGGGCTGCCCCAGCTCCAGCAGGCGTTCGCCAACATCTACGCGACGCTGGACTCGATCTCCACCTTCAAGACGCAGGCGCTGGACTCGATGTCCCAGACGATCGGCGTGCTCGAGACCGAGACCGCGAAGGCGAACGAGTACCTGGACCGCGCGCGCCGGTCCGACGTGTCCCAGGCCGCGGGCGACGGCGCGCTCGACCTCGGCCGCCTCTGAGCCGGGACGGACCGCAGATGGGCTGGTTCTCCGACGTGGTCGCCCGCCTCGGCGGGCGCTCGCGCCGCCGGGGCCCGACGTCGCGCTCCCCGCTCCGCCGACGAGCGCGGACATCCTCGCGTCCGTGGAGCGCGTGGAGCAGCAGATCGAGGGGCGGGTGCCGCCCGCGGTGACCGCGCGCGTGCACCGCATCACGGGCACGGTCGAGGAGATGGTGCCGCGCCTCGACCGCCTCGGAGGCGGGTCGCAGCAGGCGCACACCGTCGTGGCGACCGCGACGAGCTACCTGCCCGAGGCCGTGGGCGCCTACCTGCGCCTGCCCCGGGACTTCGCCGACCGGCGCGTGGTCGCGCACGGCAAGACGTCGCTCATGCTGCTGTGCGACCAGCTCGACCTGCTGGGCGTGACGCTCGACAAGATCTCGGACGCCGTCTCGCGCGCCGACGCCGCGGCGCTCGTCGCGCACGGCCAGTTCCTGGCCGACAAGTTCCGCGACTCCTCGATCTCGCTCTCCCCGGACGCCGGCTTGGGCACCCCGCAGCCCACGGACCGGACCGGACGGCTGGAGGCACCGTGACGACGCCGGACCTGGCTCGCGCGCTCGACGCCCTGGCGGCGGTCGCGCGCGGTGCCGGCGTCGCGCAGGACGCGGCGCGGGACGAGGGCGCCCGGCTCGCGGCGGCCGTCGCCGAGTCGTCCCCGGGGGCGCCGGCCGCGTGGCTGCGCGCGCTCGGGCACGACCCCGCCGCCACGGGAGCGTTCTTCACCGCCGCGTCGAGCGCGCGTCGGTGGCGCACGTCGCCCAGCGACGTCCTCGCGGGGCTCGTCGCCGCACGCTCGACGCACGCCGGCGCGTACGGCGGCGCCCTGGCCGACGTCGCCGCGGCAGCCGCACGTCTCGGCTCGCCGGGTCCCCACGTCGCCGGGAGCGCGGCAGCCGCGGCCGCGGTCCAACGCTCGGCCGCCTCGGGGAGCGCCCCGGGCCGTCCCGCCACCCCGGCACGGCGGGCCGCGCCGCCGTCGCCGTCACCGCCGCCGTCGACCGCCGGGCCCCTCACCGCACGCCCCGCGACCGGCAGCTCCTTCGACCTCGACGCGCTCGCCCCGCTGGGCGTCCCCCGCACAGCCGCACCGGACGTGCCGTCCGTGGACACGATCCTCGACGCCCTCTCCGCCCGACGCCCGGGCGGGCCGGGGGCGGCGGGCGGCCCGTCGCCGTCGGGCACCGTACCCGCCCCGAGCCCGACGACCGGGCCCGTCGGCGCGACGGAGGGGTCCGCGCCCGCGGACGGCGACACGCCCGCGGACGGCGACGTCGCGGAGCCGCCCCGCCCGCTCGAGGAGCTGCTCGCCGAGCTCGACGCCCTGACCGGGCTCGGCCGCGTCAAGGCCGAGATCCGCCGGCAGACCGAGCTGCTGCGCGTCGAGAGGCTGCGCACCGAGGCCGGCCTCACCCGGCCGACGCTCACGCGTCACCTCTGTTCCTCGGCAACCCCGGGACGGGCAAGACCACGGTGGCGCGGCTCGTCGCGGGGATCTACCGCGCGCTCGGGCTCCTCGAGAAGGGCCACCTCGTCGAGGTGGACCGGTCCGAGCTCGTCGCGGGCTACCTCGGGCAGACGGCGGTGAAGACGTCCGAGGTCGTGGCGACGGCCCTCGGCGGCGTCCTGTTCGTCGACGAGGCGTACGGCCTCGCGGAGGACCAGTACGGCGCCGAGGCGATCACGACGCTCGTCAAGGACATGGAGGACCACCGCGACGAGCTCGTCGTCGTCGTCGCCGGGTACCCGGGTCCGATGGGCGAGTTCCTCGCCACCAACCCGGGGCTCGAGTCGCGCTTCTCCACGACGATCACGTTCGAGGACTACACGGACGGCGAGCTGCGCGACATCTTCGCGGGCATGGCGCGGCGCGCCGACTTCGAGGCCACGCCGCAGGCGCTGTCCTCGTTCGAGCGGCTCGCCGCCGCGCAGCCGCGCACCGAGGGGTTCGGCAACGCGCGCTGGGCGCGCAACGTGCTCGACGCGGCGGTCGCGCGCCACGCGTGGCGCCTTCGCGACACGGCCGAGCCGACGGTGGACGAACTGCGCCTGCTCCTGCCGGCCGACCTGGTCGACGGCGAGGACGCGCCCGCGCTGCTCGCGACGCTCGACCCGCCCACGCCCGACCCGCCCGGTCCCGCCGAGCCACCGGCAGCGCCGCCCACCGTCGAGGAGAACGCATGACGACCACCCCGGTCCGCCCGGCGGACCGCCCGCGCCGGTGTGTGATCGCCCGCACCGGGCGCGCGTCCGCC
>NZ_MKKH01000053.1 GCF_001942335.1 Cellulosimicrobium sp. CUA-896
AGCGCGTCGGGCTGCCGCCAGGCGGTGCCGAGGACCGCCACGCGCGCGCCGCAGCTCTCCCGCGCGCCCGGCCGCGACGCCGGGCGCGGAGGCGCGGCCCACGAGGCCGGGCTCGCGCCGCGGAAGCCCTGGACCGCCGCGTCGGGGTCCGCCAGGAGCACGAGACGGGCGCCGTCGTCCTGGAGGACGTGCAGGAGCCGCGCGGTCGCCACCGTCGCCTCCTGGTAGTCGTCGACGACGACGAGGTCCCAGCGGGGCCGCGGCACGTCCGGTACCTCGTCGTCCCAGGCGAGCAGCGCCTCGGCGGCCTCGTCCACGACGACGGCGGGGTCGAGGCGCGCGCCCGCGTCCGGCGTGCCGGCCCGCAGCGCCGTCACGTCGAGGTACTCCCCGTACAGCTGTGCGCCCAGCACCCACTCGGCCCGCTCGTGCCGGCGCCCGAGCGCCTCGAGCTCGACAGGGGCGAGGCCGCGCTCCGCGGCCCGCATGAGCAGGTCGCGCAGCTCCTGGCGCAGCCGCGCAGCCCCAGCACCTCCGCCGGCAGCCCGTCGGGCAGCGCGAGGGGCGCGCCCTCGCCGGCGAGATGTCCCTCGAGGAGCTCGGCCAGCACGAGGTCCTGCTCCGGGCCCGAGATCAGGGTCGGCGGCGGCTCGCCCAGTGCGACCGCGCGCTCGCGCAGCACCGAGAAGGCGGTCGACGCCGCGGTGCGCACCATCGGCGCCCCGACCGTGCGCCGCGCGTGCGCGGAGAGCCGGTCGCGGGCGGCGGCGGCAGTGCGCCGGGTCGCGGCGAGCAGCAGCACGCGGCCCGGGTCGGCACCGCCCGCCAGCGCCTCGAGGACGACCTCGTGCGCGACCAGCGTCTTGCCCGTCCCGGGCGCGCCGACGACCAGCGTCGCGCCCGGCAGCGCCGCGGCCTCCACCGCCGCCCGCTGGGACTCGTCGAGCTCGACGCGGGTCTCGTGCGCCGCGTCACGCGGGACGAGGCGGGGCGGGGTGGTCCGGAGCACGGTCCTGATCCCACCACGGGCCTCCGACAGCCGCGGGGGCGGGGCGGGCGTTACGGCGACGGCCACCCGTTCGGCAGGCAGCCCTCCGTCGTGATGGTCTGCTGGACCATGACGGGAGCGACGGCGCCCGGCGCGGGGCACGACTCGTGCCCGTGCCCGAGCACGTGGCCCACCTCGTGGTTGACGAGGTACTGGCGGTAGGTCGCGACGTCGTCGCCGAAGTCGGCCGCGCCGCTCACCCAGCGGTGGAAGTTGAGCACGGCCGTGCCGCTGGCCGAGCTGCCGCACGAGTACAGGCTCTCCGTCTGCAGCGGGGCGCACAGGCGATCCGTCGTGACCGGGCTGGCGAGCACGACCCGGATGGACGCGTCGTCCGCGGCCGTGCGCGAGAACGTCACGCCGTCCGTCGCGCCCCAGCCGCGCGGGTCGTTGAGCGTGGCGAGCACCGCCTGGGCGAACACCTCGCCGTCGACGGGCAGGCCCTCCTCGACCTCCACCCGGACCGGGCGCACCGTGCCCGCGCCGGCGCCGGCGCCTCGCCCGGCACCACCGCGAACGCGCCGCCGAGGTCGGGCACGACCTCCGTGCCCAGCAGGCCGGAGCCCGGCTCCGCGGCGGGCGGCTCCGGTGCGGGAGGAGCAGTCGTCGGCGGCACCTCCGGAGCCTGCGGGACGTCGACCGGCGGGGCGGTCGGCGCGAGCGGCACCGGGTCGGAGGGCCGTGGCGACGGCTGCGCGGTGGGCACCGTGAACGGGAGCGCCAACGGGTCGCGCGCGCGGGTCGAGCGGCTCGCCGTCGCCTTGCTGCGGGCCTCGGCGTCGCCCTCCCCCGCGACGGCACCCGGGACCGCGTCCGCGAGCACGGCCGCCGCCGGCACCATCCCGTCGCTCAGCCCGGGGACGTCCCACGTCCTCGCGGTCGCCGCCCCCGCGACCAGCCCGACACCCAGGCAGCCGAGCACCGCGGCGAGGTGCCAGGGCCCCCGTCGGCGGGCACGGTGGGGACGTCGGTCCGCCGGGGCGTGGTGGGGAGGCACGGCGCCATCGTCCCACTCCTCGCGACGCCTGGTCGAGCCGGACGGGTCGCGCCGTATGCTCCGCAGCATGTCGGGAGCGCCGGTGCCTGCGGGACACGCGGTCGCGCGCGCCGGGACGCGGACGCGGATGCCCCGCACGCAACGTCGCGCGCAGCTCCTCGCGATCGGCGAGGAGCTCTTCGCGTCCCACGGCTACCACCACATCTCGATGGACGACATCGCGGCCCGTGCCGGCGTGGGCAAGCCCGTGCTCTACCGGCACTTCCCCTCGAAGCTCGACCTGTACCTCGCCGTCGTCGACGCGCAGGGCGACGAGCTGGTCCGCACCGTGCACGCCACGCTGGACCCGTACCGCGCGCCCCGCGGCGCGGCCGGGGAGACGTGCTCGCCCGCGAGGGGCTCGCCGTGGTCGAGGGCGTCGTGCGCGCCTACGTCGCCTACGCACGCGCCGCGGGGGGCTCCTCCGCCCTGCTCTTCGAGCCCGACGTGCTGCGCGACGCGGCGGTCCGCGCGCGGGTCCTCGAGCACGACGCGCGGATCGCGCGCACCTTCGCCGACGTCCTCGCGCGCCTGACCGGGCTCGCGGAGGGGGAGGCGCTCGTCGTCGCCCGCACGTGCACCGCCGTAGGCCGTGCCGCCGCGGGCGAGGCGGTCCGGCCCGACGGCGCGGCCGGCGCCGAGGACGTCACGCGCCTCGTGCCGCGCCTCGTCTGGGACGGCGTGCACGGCCTGGTGCGACGGCCGGGCGGCCCGCGGGCGGGCGCGACCGGAGCCGTCGACGCCCCGGGCGAGACGCGGCACGCAGGGACCGCCGGCACGGCGGACGGCGCGGGAATCTGACTACTATCGTTCGCGTTGCCGCCGGTGGGCCAGCCCGTCGGCGGCCCGCCGTCGACCCGCCGCGTGCGCGCGGCCGCTGTGAGGAGAACCCGTGGAAGTCACCATCGGTGTGCAGAACCTGGCTCGTGAGCTCGTCGTCGACACCGACCAGTCCCCCGAGTCCGTCGCCAAGGCGGTCTCGGACGCGCTGGGCGGTGCGCCGGCGTTCGAGCTCACCGACTCGCGCGGCCGGCGCGTGATCGTGCCGACCGCCTCGCTCGGGTACGTCGAGATCGGCACCGAGGAGCAGCGCAAGGTGGGCTTCGGGTCGCTCTGACCCTCAGGACCACCGACCGGGCCGGACGCCGTGCGCGTCCGGCCCGGTCGCCGTCTCCGGCTGATCGTCGTCCCCGGCCGGTCGTCGTGCTGGGCCGCTCGCCGTGTCCCGGGTCGTCGCCTCAGGCCGCGAGGCCCAGGCGGTCCATGCGCCGGGTGTGACCGGCCGTCAGGCGCGCGAACACCCAGGGCTGGACCGGTGCGGGCGGCTCCTCGCCGCCGCCCTCCGCGCGCGCCGCCTCGAGCACGAGCCGGTCGAGGGCGGGGTGGTCCGACAGCGCCGACCCGACCGCGCCCAGCGCCTCCCCGACGAGGCGCCGGCCCCACAGCGCGAGCCGGGACGCGAGCACCGGGTCCGACGCCGCCGCCTCGGCGATGACGGGCGCCGACCGGTCCGCGGGGGCGTCCTGCGTGAGCGAGCCGACGACGACGTCGCGCGAGCGCTCGTCGAGCGCCTGGGCCGCGACCAGGCAGAAGTCGTCGGCGACGCCCTGGCCGACATAGCCCTTGAGGATGCCCTCCCACCAGCTGCTCGGCCGCGTGCGGGCGTCGAAGTCGTCGAACAGCCCGTCGAACGGCGCCATGCAGGTCTCCGGGTCCCCGCCGAGCTCCGCGACGCGCGCGAGCACCGCCTCCTGGCGGTCGAGCAGCGCCGCCGCCATGCGGGACAGCGCCTGGCGCTGCCCGAGGGTCGGCGCGTGGGCGGCGTCGCCGGCGAGCCGGCCGAAGCTCGCGAGCTCGGTGTACGCGACGAGTCCCAGCAGCTGCAGCGCGTCCGCGGTCGCCGTGGTCGTCAGGCCGGGAGCGTTCGGGCCGGTCACGTCGTCCGCGTCAGTCATCCCGCCAGGATAGTGGCGTCGAGGACACGGCCGCAGGAGTGCGGGCACGTCCCGCCGCGCGCCTTCGAGCGCCCCGCGCCCGCCCGCCCGGCAGGCCTCCCGCCGCCCCCGCCCGGCGTCCGATACCATGGACCGGTACATCGGTTGCCCGGTCGTCCTGACCTCACGCGCCCGTCCCGGCCCCGGCCGGCACGAGGGCGACGCCCGTCCCCGTGCGGCGACGGCAGGCGTGGGTCCGCTCGACGGACCCCTGCCACGAACCTCCGCGATCGGCTGCCGGCCACAGGCGCGTACGACCACGCCCGGGTCCGCCCGGCGCCGGGGCCATCCGGTCCCGCCGCGAGGAGGTCGCGCGCCGGAACGAGACAGAGGCACCAGTGACCACCACAGACGCGACCACCACGGACGCCACGCCCGACGTGAGCGCCGACGCGCGCAGCGTCGCCGCCAGCGTGCAGGCCGACGACACGTCCTTCGCGGACTTCGGCGTCCGCCCCGAGATCGTCGACGCGCTCGCCGACGCGGGCATCACCCACCCCTTCCCCATCCAGGCCATGACCCTGCCGGTCGCGATGTCGGGGCACGACATCATCGGCCAGGCCAAGACCGGCACGGGCAAGACGTTCGGCTTCGGCGTCCCGCTGCTGCACCGCGTCGTCGCCCCGGGCGAGGACGGCTTCGACGCGCTGCCCTCCCCGGGCAAGCCGCAGGCCATCGTCGTCGTCCCGACGCGCGAGCTCGCCGTCCAGGTCGCCAAGGACCTCGAGACGGCGTCGCGCCGCCGCAGCGTGCGCGTCGTCCAGCTCTACGGCGGCCGCGCGTACGAGCCGCAGGTCGAGGCGCTGCAGCGCGGCGTCGAGGTCGTGGTCGGCACGCCCGGCCGCATGATCGACCTCATGAACCAGGGGCACCTCAACCTCACGCGCGCGCAGACGGTCGTGCTCGACGAGGCCGACGAGATGCTGGACCTCGGGTTCCTTCCCGACGTCGAGAAGATCCTCGCCCGCACGCCCGCGCAGCGGCACACGATGCTCTTCTCCGCGACGATGCCGGGCGCCGTCGTGTCCATGGCGCGCCGCTACATGAAGCAGCCGACGCACATCCGGGCGATCGACCCGGACGACGACGGCCGCCAGACCGTGAAGAACATCGAGCAGGTCGTCTACCGGGCGCACGCGCTCGACAAGATCGAGGTGCTCGCCCGCATCCTCCAGGCGCAGGGCCGTGGCCGCACCATCGTCTTCGCGCGCACCAAGCGCACGGCGGCCAAGGTGGCCGACGAGCTGACCGACCGCGGGTTCGCGGCCGGCGCGATCCACGGCGACCTCGGTCAGGGCGCGCGCGAGCAGGCGCTGCGCGCGTTCCGCAACGGCAAGATCGACGTGCTCGTCGCGACGGACGTCGCCGCGCGCGGCATCGACGTCGAGGACGTCACGCACGTCGTCAACTACCAGTGCCCCGAGGACGAGAAGACGTACCTCCACCGCACCGGCCGCACCGGCCGCGCGGGCAACAAGGGCACCGCGGTGACGTTCGTCGACTGGGACGACGTGCCCCGCTGGTCGCTCATCGACAAGGCGCTCGGCCTCGGCATCCCCGAGCCCGTGGAGACGTACTCGACGTCGCCGCACCTGTTCGCGGACCTGTCGATCCCCGAGGGCACGAAGGGCCGGCTGCCGAAGGACAAGCGCACGCTCGCGGGTCTCGACGCCGAGGAGCTCGAGGACCTCGGCGAGACCGGCAAGCGGCACTCGCCCGCCGGCCGCGGCGAGCGGTCCGGGCGGGGCGAGCGCGGCGGCGAGCGCTACGGTCGGGGCGAGCGCCGCGGCGACCGTGCCGGGCGCGGGGAGCGCGGCCGCGACGACCGCCGCGAGGGCGGTGAGGGACGCCGGGGCGGCGAGCAGCGCGACGGCGGGCGCACCGGCGAGGGCGGCGAGCAGCGCGACGGCGGGCGCACCGGCGAGGCCGGCGACGCCTCGGCCGCGACGAGCGAGGGCGGCGAGCGTCGTCGTCGCTCGCGCAACCGGCGCCGCACGCGCGGCGGGAAGCCGGTCGAGCGCACCGAGCAGGGTGGCGCGCCCTCCGCGGAGTAGCACCGCAGCGAACCGTCCGGGAGCCCGGGTCGCCGCGTCGGCGGTGGTCCGGGCTCGTCGACGTCCCGGCGTCAGTGCACGTGCGCGTCGCGGCCCGCGAACCAGGTCGCGACGCCCTGCACGGCGGCGACCCCGACGAGCAGCAGGAGCGGCGTCGTCCACGAGCCGCTCGCGTCGTGCGCGAGGCCGACGCCCAGCGGCCCGAGCGCGGCGAGCACGTAGCCGGCGCTCTGCGCCATGCCGGACAGCTCGGACGTCTGCTCCGCGTCGCGGGCCCGCAGCGCCATGAGCGTCAGCACGAGGCTGATCCCGCCGCCCTGGCCCAGCCCGACCAGCACGACCCACAGCGGCGCCACCGCGGGCGCGAGCGCGATGCCGAGCAGCCCGCCGCCGACGAGCACGACGAGCGCGACCCCGATCCCCCGCTGCCGGCGCATGCGACCGGCGAGCACGGGCGTCGCGAACGACCCCGCGATGCCGACCATGTTGCCGAGCGCGAGGAGCCACCCCCCGGCCTCGGCGGTGTACCCGAGCCCGACGAAGATCTCCGGCAGCCACGCGTTGGTCGCGTAGAACGACAACGACTGCGTCCCCATGACGACGGTCACCGCCCAGGCGAGCGGGCTGCGCCAGACCGACCGCGCGAGGGGCAGCCCGGTGCCGGGGCGGAACGGCGTCGGGCGGTGGGCGACGGCGTGCGCCGCCCGCGGCGCCCACACGACCGCGCCCGCGACGGCCAGGAGGCCCCACATGGCCAGCGCTCCGCGCCAGTCCAGCCCCGCGGCGTCGGCCACGGGGATGGTGAGGCCCGCGGCGAGCGCCGCCCCGCCGGACAGCGACATCGAGTACAGCCCCGTCATCAGCCCGACCCGGTCGGCGAAGTCCCGCTTGACGAGGGCGGGCAGCAGCACGTTCCCGAAGGCGATCGCGCACCCCGCGACCACGGTGCCGGCGAACAGCGCCCACGTGGTCGGGGCGAGGCGGACCGCGAAGCCCACGCACAGCAGCACGAGGCTCGCGCACAGCACGCGCTCGAGCCCCAGACGGCGCGCGAGCACCGGCGCGACGGGCGCGAGGATCCCGAAGCACAGGACGGGAAGGGTCGTCAGCAGCCCCGCCGCCGCCCCGCTGAGGCCCTCGTCCGCGCGGATCTCGCCGAGGAGCGGCGAGACGGCGACGACGGCGGGCCGGAGGTTGAGCGCGGCGAGGACGATGGCGAGGACGGCGCCGAGCGCGAGCGGCCGGCGCACCTGCGCGGGGACGGACACCGCTGCCTCCTACGCCGTCTGCACGAACTCGGTGACCGCGTCCGCGACGAGCTGGACGGCGATCGCGGCGAGCAGCAGGCCGGCGATCCGGGTGACGAGGATCGTGCCGGAGTCGCCGAGCACGCGGTTGATCACGTTGGCGAAGCGCATGGACAGCCACAGGCACACGTGCACGGCCACGACACCCGCGGCGATGGCGACCCACTCCGCGACGCCGCCGCCGCTCTCGCCGGCACGCTGGACGAACACCATCGTCGCGACGATCGCGCCCGGCCCGGCGAGCAGCGGGGTGCCGAGCGGCACGAGCGCGACGTTGACCCCCTTGTTGCCCGACGGCTCCGGGTCCTCCATCTTGCCCGTGAGGAGCTCCATCGCCACGAGCAGGAGCAGCAGGCCGCCCGCGGTCTGGAGCGCGGGCAGCGAGATGTGCATGTAGCTGAGGATCTGCTGGCCGAACACGGCGAACGCGACGATGACGCCGAACGCGACGAGGATCGCGGTCCGGGCGGCCTGGTTGCGCTGCTTGGCGCCCATCGCGCTCGTCAGGCCGAGGAACACCGGGACCGTGCCCGGCGGGTCCATGATGACGAAGAGGGTGACGAAGACCTCCGTGAAGAGGCGGAGGTCGAAGACGTCGCTCATGCCGCGGCCGCCCGGCCTCGCCCCGACCCGCACGCCTGGCCGCTCACCGGATCACGTCCAACTGTCCCAGCTCCTCGATCTGCTCCAGCACGGTCGGTGCCGTCGTGTTCTCCCCGAGCCGGTTCGGTTTGCCGGCCCCGTGGTAGTCGCTCGACCCGGTGACGAACAGGCCCAGGGTGCGGGCCATGTCGTCGAGCCGGGCGCGCTGCCGCTCGTCGTGGTCGCGGTGGTGCACCTCGAGCCCGGCGAGCCCCGCCTCGGCCATCTCCTCGATCACGGCGTCCCCGACGACCCGGCCGCGACGGTCCGCACCCGGGTGGGCGAAGACGGGGACGCCACCGGCCGCACGGACGCCGCGCACGGCGGCGGCCGCGCCCGGGGCGTGGTGCGGCACGTAGTACGGCGTGCCGGGCGCGAGGATCGTCGCGAACGCCGCGGAGCGGTCGGTCGCGTGCCCGGCCGCGACGAGGGCGTCCGCGATGTGCGGGCGCCCGATCGTCGTGCCCTCGGCGGTCTGCGCGAGCACATCCTCCCACGTGATCGGGTAGTCCTCGCCGAGGAGCTCGACCATCCGGCGGGCCCGGTCCGTGCGCGCGTCGCGCGTGCGCTCGAGCTCGTCGAGCAGCGCCGCGTGGGCCGGGTCGTGCAGGTAGGACAGCACGTGGACGCTGATCCCGCCGGATCGCGCGGAGATCTCGGCGCCGCGCACGAGCGCGACGCCGGTGCGCAGGGCCGCGTCGGTCGCCTGGGCCCAGCCGGCCGTCGTGTCGTGGTCGGTGAGCGCGAGGACGTCGAGCCCGGCGGCCGCGGCCGCCTCGACGACCTCCCCGGGCTCGTCCGTGCCGTCGGACGCGGTCGAGTGGGTGTGGAGGTCGATGCGCACGGGAGCCAGGATAGTGAGCCGTCCTCCCCCGACGTCGGCGGCGGACCGTCGCCCGGGCGGACCGTCGCCCCGGGCACCGGACCCGCACACGATGTTCACGCCGGGAGCGGCCTCCCCCCATGGCCGTCCCAGGTTGGGGTGCGAGGGTCGAGGGGATGACTTCCACGACGCTCCTGCCTCCCCGGGCCGGCGGTGACGCCGGCACCGCCCCCTCAGGCGACGACCGCGCGCACGCCCCCGCGGTCGTCTTCGTCCACGGCATGCGCACCTCCGGCGCGATCTGGGACCGGCAGGTCGACCACGTGCGCTCCCTCGGTCACGACGCCGTCGCCGTCGACCTTCCCGCGCACGGCGCGCTCGCCCACGAGCGCTTCACGCTCGACCGCTCCTTCGAGGTGATCGACGACGCGGCCGCCTCGTTCGGCCCGGACCGCCGCGTCGTGCTCGTCGGGCTCTCCCTGGGCGGGTACACCTCGCTCGCCTGGGCGGCCCGCCGTCCGGCGAACCTCGCCGGCGTGGTGGCGGCGGCCTGCACGTCCGACCCCAAGGGCAAGCCCGTCGCGCTGTACCGCGACGTGGCGCGGCTGATGGTCGCGGGCGGCGGCGCCGTCGGGCGTGGCGCACGGTGGACGGCCCGGCGCGGCGCCGCGGCGTGGTCCGCGATCGCCCGCGCGGGCCGCTCCCACCCGGGCGGCATCTCGCCGTCCGGTGCCGCACCGCTCGGTGGCGGTCCCTGGGACCTCGCGGCACCGGCACCGCACCGACCGGGCTGGGAGATCGTCACCGACGCCCTCACGCAGCTCGCGGGCAGGTCGTGGCTGGCGCACGTGCGCCGCCTGGACGTCCCCGTGTGGCTCGTCAACGGCGCGCGCGACCACATGCGCCTGGACGAGCAGCGCTACCTCGCGGCGGCGGCCGACGCCGCGCTCGTCGTGGTGCCGCGCGCCGGGCACGACGTGAACAGCGAGGCGCCGGAGGCGTTCAACCGCGTGCTGGGCCGGGCGCTCGCCGACTTCCGCCGGGAGCGCGGTGCGACACTGGTCGCATGACCGACGCCACCCCCGTCACCTCCGAGACCCCCGACCAGGCGCTGACGCGGCGCAGGACGTCGCGGTGCGCGGCAGCAACCGCTCCCAGCGCCCGGACTCCGCAGCCTTCAAGGCCTTCATCACGAGCGGCTGGGCCCCGCGCCGGACGCTCGACGTCCAGACGTCGCCTGCGGCGTCGTTCGCGGCGGCGCGCCGGGCCGCGCTGTCCGCCCGGTTCCCGGGCACGCGCCTTGTGGTCCCCGCCGGACCGCTCCGCGTCCGCTCGAACGACACGGACTACCGGTTCCGCCCGCACTCGGCGTTCGCGCACCTGACGGGCTCCGGCTGGGACACCGACCCGGACGCGGTCCTCGTCCTCCACCCGGTCGAGGAGGGTGCGGGCGACCCCGCGGGACCGGACGACGGCGCCCGCACCGCGCACCACGCGGTGCTGTACGTGCGCCCGCTCGCCGCGCGCGACACCGAGGAGTTCTACGCGGACGCGCGCTACGGCGAGTTCTGGGTGGGCGCCCGCCCGTCGCTCGACGACGTGACGACCGCGACGGGCGTCGAGGCCCGCCACGTCGACGGCCTGCGCGACGCGCTCGCCAAGGACGTCGGTGCGGACGGCGTGCACCTGCTCGTCGTGACGGGTGCGGACGAGGGCGTGGAGGCGCTCGTCGAGGCGATCCGTGCCGAGGCGGGCCTCGACTCCGAGGCCACGGCTACGACGTCGGACCAGCAGCTCACCGAGGCCGAGTGGCTGGAGCGCGCCCAGGCGATGTTCCGGCGCACGGACGCCGCGCTCGTCGAGGCGGTCTCCGAGCTGCGCCTCGTCAAGGACGCGTACGAGGTCGAGCAGATGCGCGCCGCCGTGGACGCGACGATCGACGGCTTCGCGCAGGTCGTGCGCACGCTGCCGCGCGCGCTCGAGCACCGTCGGGGCGAGCGCGTCATCGAGACGACGTTCGACGCGCACGCCCGCCTCGAGGGCAACACCGTCGGCTACGAGACGATCGCGGCCGCGGGCGAGCACGCGACGACGCTGCACTGGATCCGCAACGACGGCGTCGTCCGGTCCGGCGAGCTCGTGCTCCTCGACGCCGGCGTCGAGGTCGACTCCCTCTACACCGCCGACGTGACGCGCACCCTGCCCGTGGACGGGGAGTTCACCGACGTCCAGCGCCGCGTCTACCAGGCGGTGCTCGACGCCGCCGACGCCGCGTTCGCCGTCGCCGTCCCCGGCGCGCGGTTCCGCGACGTCCACGCCGCGGCGATGGAGGTCGTCGCGGCACGCCTCGAGGAGTGGGGACTGCTCCCGGTGAGCGCCGCCGAGTCGCTGTCCCCCGAGGGGCAGCAGCACCGCCGCTGGATGGTCCACGGCACGAGCCACCACCTCGGCCTCGACGTGCACGACTGCGCCCAGGCCCGTCGCGAGCTCTACCTCGACGGCGTGCTGGAGCCGGGCATGGTGTTCACCATCGAGCCGGGCCTGTACTTCAAGGCCGACGACCTCGCCGTGCCCGAGGAGTACCGCGGCATCGGCGTGCGCATCGAGGAGACGTGCTGGTGACCGCCGACGGCAACGAGAACCTGTCCGCGGCGCTGCCCCGGCGTCCGGAGGACGTCGAGGCGTGGATGGCCTCGCTGCGCGGCTGACGTCGTCGCGCGGCCGGCGCCGGTCAGGCGGGGGGCGGCGTCGGGCGCTGCGGGTCCTCCGGGGCCGGGGGGCGCGGAGCGGACGCGTCCTGCGGCACCGGGGGCGTCTGCGGCGCCGCGGGACCGTCCTGCGGGTCCGGCGTCGGGCGCATCGCCCCGTAGCGCGGCTCGCCCGAGGCGTGGTCCAGCGCGGGTCGGGCGTCC
>NZ_MKKH01000054.1 GCF_001942335.1 Cellulosimicrobium sp. CUA-896
GGACACGGTCTCTCCGCTGCTCGGGGGCCTGCTCGGCCGTCTCGAGCCGGGCGACGAGCTCGTCCAGCACGCCGCGCGCGTCCTCGAGCCCCTCGGCCGCCGTGGCGAGCGAGGCGCGCACGCGGTCCGCCTCGGCCGCCGCCGAGCGTGCGGTCGCCCCGAGGTGGCCGAGCTTCTCCGCGACGGCGGCGAGCCGCGCGTCGGACTCGTTGAGGCGTTCCAGCGTCTCGTCGTAGCGCTCGCGCGCCGCGTCCCGGGCCGCACGCGCCGCGGCGAGGCCGAACCGGGCGCGCTCCGCGCGCGCGACCGCGTCGGCGTGCGCGGCGCGGGCCTCCTCGAGCGCCGACTGCAGGTGCAGCACGCTCGGGGCCGACGCCGACCCGCCCCACGCGCGCGTCGTGCCGAGGACGTCGCCACCGCGCGTGACCGTGAGGACCCCGGGCACGGTCGCGAGGACCGCGCGCGACTGCACGAGGTCCTCGACGACGACGACGTCCGCGAGCAGGGCGCGCACGGAGCCCCCGAGCCCGCCGCGGCGGTGACGACGTCGACGGCCCACCGGGCCCCCGGCGGCAGCGCGGCGTCCGGGGCCGCCCCGCGCTCGGCGTCGGGGCGCCCGGCGACGACCATGCCCGCCCGGCCGGCGTCCTCGGTGCGCAGGTAGCGCAGCGCGTCCACCGCCGCGTCCACCGACTCGACGGCGACCGCGTCCGCGGCCGGCCCCAGCGCGGCGGCGATCGCGTCCTCGTAGCCGGCCTCGATGCCGAGCAGGGCGGCGAGCGACCCGACGACGCCCACCTGGTCGGCCGCGAGGAGCGCCCCCGCGCCGTCCTTGCGGTCCAGGCCGAGCTCCAGCGCCTCGATGCGGGCGCCCAGGAGGCACGGTCCTGGTCCGCGGCCCCCGCCTGCTCCTGGAGCGTGGTGACCTCGGTCGTGGTCCGCTCGACCTCGTCCGCCGCCGCCTCGTGCTCGGCGTCGAGGCCCTCCTCGCCCTCCTCGACGCCGACCACCTGGGTCTCGAGCACCGCGAACTCGGTGCCGGCCTCGGTGCCGCGCCGCTCCGCCTCCGCGAGCGACGCGCGCAGCCGTCCGATCTCCGCCTCCGCCGACTCGACGCGCGTGCGCTGCGCGGCCACCTGCCCGGCGAGCCGCGCGAGGCCCTCCCGGCGGTCGGCGACGCCGCGCAGGAGCGTCGCGACGGCGCGCTCCGCCTCGCCGGCCGCGGCCTCCGCGTCCTCACGGACCGAGACGCGCCCGCGAGGGCGGCGCGCGCCCGCGCCACCTCGGCCTCGAGCTCGGCCTCGGTCGCGCGGACGCGCTCCGCCTGCCGTTCGAGCTCGTCGGGGTCCTGGCCGCGCTGCGCGGGCTCCGGGCGGCCGAGCAGGCGCAAGCGCTCCTCGGCCAGGGTCTGCGTCCCGCGCAGCCGCTCGCGCAGCGACGACAGCCGGTACCACACGTCGGTCGCGGCGCCGACGGCCGGGGCGGCCTCGGCAGCCTCGCGCTCCTGCGCCCCGAGCCGTTCCCGCGCCGCGGCGAGCTCGCGCTCCACCTCGGCCTGCTGCGCCCGCAGCGCGGCCTCGTCGGCGATCTCCTGCTCGAGCGCGGCGACGAGCTGGGCGAGGTCGTCCGCGAGCAGTCGTGCCCGCGCGTCGCGCAGGTCCGCCTGGATCGTCGCCGCCTTCCGGGCGATCTCGGCCTGCCGGCCGAGCGGCCCGAGCTGGCGCCGGACCTCCGTCGTGAGGTCCGCGAGGCGCGTGAGGTTGGCCTGCATCGCGTCGAGCTTGCGCAGGGCCTTCTCCTTGCGCTTGCGGTGCTTGAGGACGCCCGCCGCCTCCTCGACGAAGCCGCGCCGGTCCTCCGGGGTCGCGCGCAGGACCGCGTCGAGCTGGCCCTGGCCGACGATGACGTGCATCTCGCGCCCGAGACCCGAGTCGGACAGCAGGTCCTGGATGTCGAGCAGGCGGCACGGCGACCCGTTGATCGCGTACTCGGAGCCGCCGCTGCGGAAGAGCGTCCGGGAGATCGTCACCTCGGTGTAGTCGATCGGCAGCGCACCGTCGGCGTTGTCGATCGTCAGCGACACCTCGGCCCGGCCGAGCGGCGGGCGCCCCGCGGTGCCGGCGAAGATGACGTCCTCCATCTTGCCGCCGCGCAGGGTCTTGGCGCCCTGCTCCCCCATCACCCACGCGAGCGCGTCGACGACGTTGGACTTGCCCGAGCCGTTCGGCCCGACGACGCACGTGACACCGGGCTCGAAGCTCAGCGTCGTCGCGGAGGCGAACGACTTGAAGCCCCGGAGCGTCAGCGTCTTGAGGTGCACGGGCCGAGCCTAGTGCGGCCCTCCCCCGATCCCGCGCATCCGCGGGCCTCTCGGGCCGCCTGCCTCCACGGCGGACGACGGAGAGCCGACGCCGGCGCAGGCGTCGGCGGAGGTGACGCCGCGCCCGGGAGACGACGCGCGTCAGCCCAGCTCGGGGAACCAGAGCGCGATCTCGCGCGCGGCGGACTCGGGCGAGTCGGACCCGTGCACGAGGTTCTGCTGGACCTTGAGGCCCCAGTCGCGCCCCAGGTCGCCGCGGATCGTGCCGGGCGCGGCCTCGGTCGGGTTCGTCGCGCCGGCGAGCGAGCGGAACCCTGGGATCACGCCCTCGCCCTCGGCGACGACGGCGAGGATCGCCCCGGAGAGCATGAAGTCGACGAGCGGCTGGTAGAACGGCTTGCCCTCGTGCTCGGCGTAGTGCGCGGCGAGCAGCTCGGGCGTGGCGTCGAGCAGCCGGACGGCGGCGAGGGTGTAGCCCTTGGTCTCGATCCGGCGCAGGATCTCCCCGGACAGGCCGCGGCGGACGCCGTCGGGCTTGACGAGGACGAGGGTGCGCTCGATCGTTTCGGTGACTGCAGGTGCGACGTCGGTCATGGCGGCGAGCCTACCGGGCGCCCGGCCCGCGCTCCGCCCGCGCGTCGGCGCACGTCAGCCGGCGTTGGGCGCGGTCTCCGGGTGCGCGGCGTCGTACTCGGCGCGTTCGCGGTCGATGCGGTCGCCGAGGCGGATGGAGACGATCCAGAGCGCGACGAAGATGCCGCCGACGACGAACATCATGGGGACGACGAGCCCGAGACCCAGCACCGGCACCTGCACGACCGACCCGGCGACGTACCCGCCGGGGGTGCCGACCATCCGGGAGAGCACGACGAGGACGACGGCGAGCGCTCCCCCCACGACCCAGATCGAGGCCGCGCCCGGGAGCTCGAGCGGCCCGCGCGAGTACGGGACGTCGCGGAGCCCGTAGGCGACCAGCGTCGCGAACAGCACGAGGAAGGCCTCGAGCAGCAGCGTGGTCGACGCGAACTGCACCTTGGCGGGCCTCTTGGGCCTGATGCGGTCACCGGGCGACGGGCGCACCGGCCCCGCCGCGCGGCCGTGACGGGACGACGGCGCCGCGGGGTCGGGTGTCGACGGGGTCGAGCTCACGTCGTCAGGATACCGGCGCGTCGCCGGGCCGGGCGTCGTCCGCCGGTACGGGGGCCGCCGGCGCACCGGCGTCCCGCTCCTGCGAGCCGACGACCGCGACGACGGGCTCGTCGTCCGGCGCACCGGCGGCGACCGCGGCGGCGCGGCCCGGGCCCGCGACGGCCTCGCCGCGCGCGACCATCCCGCGACGTCCGACAGCGCGACCTCCTTGAGGAACAGCGCGAGGACGAGGCCGAGGGCGACGAGCGGGACGAGGTACCAGAACGCGGGCGCGAGCGCGTCGCCGAACGCGTCGACGACCTGCGTGTGCACGGGCTCGGGCAGCTGCGAGACGACCTCGGGCGTGAGCGACGACCCGCCGTGGGCACCCGCGGGGGCGCCCTGCGGGACGGCGAGGATCCCGTCGAGGCTGTCCGTGAGCCGGGCGGTGAAGATCGTGCTGAAGAGCGCCGTGCCCACGGCCACGCCGATCTCGCGGAAGAAGTTGTTGGCGCTGGTCGCGGTCCCGATCTCGCGGGGGTCGACCGCGTTCTGCACCGCGATGACGACCGTCTGCATGACCAGGCCCATGCCGGCGCCGAGGACGAAGATCATCGCGCCGAACAGCCACATCGACATGTCGCCGGTGATGGTGGTCAGCCAGACGAGCCCGGCGGTCGTCACGGCGAGGCCGACGACGGGGAAGACCTTGTACCGCCCGGTGCGGGTGATCGCGAAGCCGGACGCGATCGAGGTCAGCATCACGCCGGCCATCATCGGGAGCATGAGGTAGCCGGACTCGGTCACGCCCGCACCCGTCGCCATCTGGAGGAACGTGGGCAGGAACGCGAGGGCGGAGAACATCCCCATGCCGAGGACGAGGCCGATCAGCGTGGCGATCGTGAACGTGCGGTTCCTGAACAGGTGCAGCGGCAGCAGCGGCTCGGCAGCGCGGTTCTCGGCGACGACGAACGCCGCGACCGAGACGAGCGTCAGGACGACGAGGCCGCTCAGGCGCGGGTCGGACCAGTCGTACCCCGTGCCGCCGCTGACCGACTCCCAGCTCGCGACGAGCACGATGCCGGACGTCGCCAGCACCATGGAGACGATGCCCGCGACGTCGACCGGGCGCTCCGAACGCCGCGACGGCAGCCGCAGGGCGAACCAGGCGACGGCGAACGCCGCGACCCGACGGGGATGTTGACCCAGAAGGCCCAGCGCCAGCCCGGCCCCTCGGTGAACCAGCCGCCCATGAGCGGGCCGAGCACGGCGGAGATGCCGAACAGCGCACCCATCGGCCCCATGAACTTCCCGCGCTCCTTCGCCGGGACGATGTCCGCGATGATCGCCTGCGACAGGATCATGAGCCCGCCGCCGCCGAGCCCCTGGACGGCACGCCACGCGACGAGCTCGGGGAAGGACTGCGCCATGCCCGCGCCGGCGGACGCGACGGTGAACAGACCGATCGCGACGAGGAACGGCCAGCGCCGGCCCCACAGGTCACCGAACTTGCCGTAGAGCGGCATGACGATCGCGATGGCCAGCACGTAGGCGGTGATGACCCAGCCTGGTGCTCCACGCCGTGGAGCTCGCCGACGATCGTCGGCATCGCGGTCCCGACGATCGACTGGTCGAGCGAGGACAGGAACATCGACGCCATGAGGGCGCCGAAGATGACCCACACGGTGCGGGGCGTGAGCACGACGAGCGGAGCACCGCCGTCGGTCGGCGACGCGGGCGCGGCGGTCTGAGGGCTGGCCATGAGGGGTTCCACTTCGTGTCGGGACGGGCTGCGGCACGCGACGGCGTGCGACGCGCCCCGCCGTCGGGGTTCGGGAGGGACGAGGGCTCGAGGGGTCGCGCGCCCGTGAGGGGGCGCGCGGGGTCGTGAGGTCGAGGCGCCGGAGGCGCAGGCGGGGCGGCAGTCCGGGGCGGTGGCCGGGGGCGGCTCAGCCGCCCGAGTCCGGGGCGAGGAGGGAGCGCAGCTGCTCGACGACGTCGCCCAGGTGGTCGGCGGGGGTGCCCCGGCCGTCGTCGCGCTGCCACGCGAGGGCGCTCGCCCGGACCAGGCTCATGACGACGAGGGCGAGCAGCTCCGGGTCGGCCGCGAACGGCCGCACGGCGCGGCGCGCGGCGAAGAGCTCGACCATCCCGCGCGGTGCTCCTCGATCCAGGCGACGTGGCGCACGAGGAGGCGGGGCTCGCGCGCGACGAGCTCGAGCGCGGCGTGCATGCGCTCGGGCGAGACCGCCTGGTGCTCGAGCAGGTCGCCCACGAGGTGCGCGACGTCGTCGAGCAGGACGCCGGTGGGTCCGCCCTGCACGAACGCGGCGGCCACGTCGGGCGCGACCTCGAACGGCTCGAGGCCGAGCACGGCGTCGTCCTTCGACGGGAAGTAGTTGAAGAACGTGCGCGGCGAGACCCCGACGGCCTCGCAGACGTCCTCGACGGTCACGCCGTCGAGGCCGCGCTCGAGCACGAGGTGCTGCGCGGCGTCGACCATGTCGTCGCGGCGGCGGCGCTTCTTGCGCTCGCGCAGCCCCTGGGCACGGACGTCGTCGTCCGGGGCCAGGCCGCTCACGAGGGAGTGCCCGGCGACAGCGGCGCGCGTGGAGGTCATGGCCACATTCTGCAGCGGATGCAAAGTTGCATCAACTGCAATCTTCGATGACGTGGGTCACACGCCGGCTCAGACCTCGCCGAACCCGTCCTCGACCGCCGCGACCACCGCGTCGAGCGCCTCGCGCGCCTGCGGCCCGTCCGCGGTGACGGTGAGCTCCTGCCCCTGGGTCGCGCCGAGCTTCATGAGCTCGAGGACGCTCGCGCCGTTCACGCCGTCGATCCGCACGCTCGCCTCGAAGCCGGCGATCATCCGCGCGAGCACGGCGGCGGGACGCGCGTGCAGGCCGAGCGGGTTGCGCAGCGTCACCCTCGCGCCCCCCTCGCCGTCGCCCTCGTCGCCCCGGCCCGAGACAGCACCGGTCGGTCCCGGCGTCTGCGCACCCGGGCCGCCGTCACCGCCGCCGGTCGCGGAGGACGGGGCGAACGTCCCGCCGGCGTGCTCGGCCGAGGCGAGCACCTCGGCGAGGTCGCCGCCGCCGTGCGCGGTCACGGCGGCCGCGACCGCTCCCTCGACGAACGGTGCGTCGGCGAGCGCGACCCGCCCGTCCAGGTCGTCCTCGACGTCGAGGACGGACTCCACGGTCATGACGGCGGAGCCCAGGTCGGCGAGCACGACCACGCCCCCGGCCGCCCGCAGCGCCTCGGCGACGGCGCCGGAGACCCGGTCGTAGCTCGTCCCGAGACCGCCGTCGTCGGTGCCCCCGGCCGCGAGCAGGAGGACGCCGGGCGCCATCTGCGCCGCGAGCTCCACCGCGCCCTGGGCGAGACGCTGCGAGTGGGAGACGAGGACGAGGGCGATGCGGGAGCGGGCCGGCGCGGCCGTCGCACCGGCGGGGGCCACGTCCGTCACTCGGACGCCCCCGTCCCCGTCGCCGCGTCGCGGGCCGCCTCGAGCAGGATCGCCGTGGACGTCGCCCCCGGGTCCTGGTGCCCGGCGCTGCGCTCGCCGAGGTAGCTCGCGCGCCCCTTCGTCGCGACGAGCGGCACGGTCGACTCGGCGCCCGCGCGGGCGGCGCGGGCCGCCGCGGCCAGCACCTCCTCGGTGGACCCGCCGCCGTCCGCCGCCGCCTCGGCCGCGTCGACCGCCGGCTGCCACGCGTCGACCATCGTCTTCTCCCCCACGACGGCCTTGCCGCGCGCGGTGATGCCTCCAGCACGCCCTCCAGCAGGGCGACGACGCCCTGGGCGTCGAGCTCGGGCAGGCCCGTGACCTTCGCGGCGCGCAGGTACGCGGTGCCGTACAGCGGGCCGGACGCACCGCCGACCGACGACATCAGCGTCGTGGCGACGAGCTTGAGGACGTCGCCGATCTGCGGGGGCGCCTCCGCGGCGTCGAGCTTCGCGACGACGGCCCGGAAGCCGCGGTCGAGGTTCGCCCCGTGGTCACCGTCGCCGATCTGCCGGTCCAGCTCGGTCAGCTCGTCCTTCGCCTCCGAGATCCGCTCGGCGCTCAGCCGCGCCCACCGGTCGGCCCAGGCCACGTCCAGCGTCATGCCCCACCTCTCCTCGCCCACGGGCCGGCGGTCGGGCCGGCCCCGGAGACCCTCCGTCCACGCGACGACCGACCGTCACCAGCGCAGCGCAGGCGTGCGGACCGTGGCGTCCCACAGACGGGTCCGCTCGTCGTCCAGGCGCAGCACCGTGACGGACGCGCCCTGCATCTCGAGCGACGTGACGTAGTTGCCGACGAGCGACCGCGTGACCTGCACGCCGCGCCCCTCCAGCAGCCTCCGCGCTCGACGATAGACGACGTACAGCTCGGACAACGGGGTGCCGCCCATTCCGTTAACGAACAGCAACACGTCCTCGCCCGACGCCAGCCCGAGGTCGTCGGCCACCGGGTCGAGGAGCATCCGCGTCACGTCGTCCGCGGGCGCGACGGGGATGCGGTGGCGCCCGGGCTCGCCGTGGATCCCGATGCCGATCTCGAGCTCGTCGTCCGCGAGGTCGAAGCTCGGCCTGCCGACGTGCGGCACCGTGCAGGCGGTCAGCGCGACGCCCATCGACCGGACGTTCGCCACCACGCCGCGCGCGACCTCGGCGACCGCGTCGAGGTCGTCGCCGCGCTCGGCGGCGGCCCCGGCGATCTTCTCGACGCACACCGTGCCGGCGACGCCGCGGCGCCCGGCGGTGTAGAGGGAGTCCTCGACCGCGACGTCGTCGTTGACCAGCACGCTGACGACCCGGGTGCCCTCGGCGTCGACGAGCTCGACCGCGGTCTCGAAGTTCAGCACGTCGCCCGTGTAGTTCTTGACGATCGCGAGCACGCCCGCGCCCGAGTCGGCGGCCTGCAGGGCGGGCGCGACCTGGTCGGGCGTCGGCGACGTGAACACGGCGCCCGGCACCGCGGCGTCCAGCATGCCGAGCCCGACGAACCCGGCGTGGAGCGGTTCGTGGCCCGATCCGCCGCCGGAGACGAGGCCGACCTTGCCGGCGACCGTGCCGCCGGCGCGCGTGACGTACGGCGGGTCGAGATGGACCTCGACGAGGTCGGCGTGGGCCTCGCCGAAGCCCTCGAGGGACTCCGCCACCGCGTCCTGGGGGTCGTTGAGCAGCTTCTTCACCGTCGTTCCCTCCCTCGAGTCCGGCGGCACCCGCCTCCCCGCCGGTCCAGACGGCCGGAGGGCGGTCCGCTGGGACCATGAAACACCGCAGGGGGCAGGAGTGCACGACGGCGCCCCGGGGCGCGCGCGACCGCCCGTCGGCGCGTGCGCGCTCACACGTAGTAGAGCGCCACCCGGTTTCCGTCCAGCACGTGCACGTCGACGTCGGTGCCGTACACGTCGCGCAGCACCTCCGGCCGCACGACCTCCTCGGGCGTGCCCTGCGCGACGACCCGGCCGTCCCGCATCGCGACGATGCGGTCGGACCAGCACGACGCGAAGTTCACGTCGTGGAGCACCGCCACGACGGTCTTGCCGAGGTCGTCGGCCGCGGCGCGCACGAGCCGCATCATCCCGCGCGCGTGGCGCAGGTCGAGGTTGTTCAGCGGTTCGTCGAGGAGCACGTAGCGGGTGTCCTGGGCGAGGACCATCGCGACGAACGCGCGCTGGCGCTGGCCGCCCGAGAGCTCGTCGAGGTACCGGCCGGCGAGGCCCTCGAGGTCGAGGTACTCCAGCGCCGCCGCCACGTGCCGCTCGTCCTCGGGCGTCGTCCGGCCCCGGGAGTGCGGGTAGCGTCCGAACGTCACGAGGTCGCGCACGGTGAGGCGCACGGTCAGGTGGTTGTCCTGGCGCAGGATCCCCAGGCGCCGCGCGAGGACCGGACCCGGCGTGGTCCGCACGTCGTCGCCGTCGACGGTCACGCGCCCGCCCTCGGACGGCAGCAGCCGCGCGACGACGGACAGCAGCGTCGACTTGCCCGCGCCGTTCGGCCCGATGACCGACACGACGCCCCCGGCCGGGAGCTCGAGGTCGACGCCGTCGACGACGACGGTCGTCCCGTACCGCTTCGTGACCTGCTCGACCCGGATCATCGGCGCCTCCCGGCGGCGACGAGCATGGCGATGAACACGATCCCTCCCAGGAACTCGACGACGACGCTGAGCACGGCGGCCTGCCCGAGGACGTGCTCGAGCACCGTCTGGCCACCGACGAGGACGACCACGGCGAGCAGGCTCGCCGCGGGCAGGTTGACGACGTGGCGGTGCGACCCGGTCAGCACGTAGGCGAGGTTCGCCACGAGGAGGCCGAAGAACGTCACGGGCCCGACCAGCGCCGTGGAGGCGGACACGAGCACCGCCACGACGACGAGCGCGCGCAGGACCGCGCGCCGGTGGTCGACGCCGAGCGCGACGGCCGTCGGCCGGCCGAGCGCGAGCACGTCGAGCTCGCGGTGGCCGCGCAGCAGCACCGCGACGCCCGCGGCGACGAGGACCGCGGTCGCGAGGAGCAGGCGCTCGTCGAGCGTGCTGAAGCTCGCGAAGAGCCGGGACTGGAGCACGGTGAACTCGTTCGGGTCGAGCATGCGCTGGAGCAGCGACGAGACGCTGCGGAACATCGTGCCCAGGACGACGCCGACGAGGACGAGCAGGTGCAGGCTGCGCCGCGCACCGCCGAACAGCCAGTGGAACAGCGCGGTCGAGAGCACGACCATGACGACCAGCACGACGCCGAACTGCGCCGTCGCCGGGACCGCGGCCAGCGCCAGGCTGCCGAGGGTGAAGACGGCGACGGTCTGCACGAGCTGGTACAGCGCGTCGAAGCCCATGATCGACGGCGTGAGGATGCGGTTGTCGGTGAGCGTCTGGAACACGACGGTCGAGGCCGCGATCGCCACGCCGACGACGACGAGGCCCGCGAGGCGCCGGCCGCGGAACGGCAGGACGAAGTCCCAGCCGCCGTGGACGCCGACGACGAGGTAGGTCGCCGCCGCGGCGAGCGCGAGCACCGCGAGCACGGCGAGGACGACGACCTCGCGGCGTCGTCCCGGGGCGGAGGCCGCGCGCACGGGCGCGAGCAGGTCAGCCGACACGCGCGGACCTCCGCAGCAGGAGCCACAGGAACGCCGCGGCGCCGAGCACGCCCATGACGACGCCGATGGGGATCTCGTACGGGTAGCGCAGCACGCGGCCGAGGACGTCGCACACGAGCACGAGCCCCGCCCCGAGGAGCGCCACCCACGGCAGCGAGCGGCGCAGGTTGTCGCCGGTGAGCAGGCTCACCACGTTGGGCGCGACGAGACCGAGGAACGGCAGCGACCCGACGACGACCACCACCACCGCGCTCGACGTCGCGACCACCGCGAGCCCGACGGCGAGCACGAGGCCGTAGCGCAGGCCGAGCGACGTGGCGACGTCGCGGCCCATGCCCGCGACGGTGAACCGGTCGGCGGCGACGTACACCACGACGACGAGCGCGGCGACGGTCCAGAGGAGCTCGTAGCGACCGGCGACCACGCCGGAGAAGTCCCCGGTCATCCAGGCCGACAGCGTCTGGAGCAGGTCGTAGCGGTACGCGAGGTAGGTGGACACGGCCGCGATCACGCCCGACAGCATGATGCCGACGAGCGGGACGGTGACGATGGAGCGGACCGGCACCGCGCGGAGCACGAGGAGGAACAGCGCCGTGCCGGCGAGGGCGAAGACCGCCGCGACGGCGAGCTTGCCGGGCACGGCCAGACCGGGTGCGACGAGGGTCACGACCAGCAGACCGAGCCCGGCGGACTCCGTGGTGCCGACGGTGGACGGCTCGACGAACCGGTTGCGCACGAGCATCTGCATGACGACGCCGGTGACCGCCATCGCGGCGCCCGCGAGCAGCACGGACGCGGTGCGGGGCAGGCGCGAGAGCAGCAGCAGGTCGCGCGCGTGGCCGTCGTCGGCCCACAGGGACGCCGGCGTCACGTCGCTGACGCCGACGAACGACGACGCCACCGCGGCGAGCAGCAGCACGACGACGGCGCCGCCGAGCACGGC
>NZ_MKKH01000055.1 GCF_001942335.1 Cellulosimicrobium sp. CUA-896
GCCGCCGTCCGAGCACCCGGTCCCCGCACCGGTGTTCAGCCCGGTGCACGCCGCCGGCCCCGGACGACCCTGGCCTGTCGCCGGCCGCCACCCGCACCCGCACCCGCCGCCCCCGGCCGCCGACGGCGACGGCATCGTCCGGGGCGTGCCGTTCTCCCCGGCTGACCGCCCCGCAGCCGGTCGCGCCGGGTCCGCTCGCCGACCCCGCGCTGCACCAGGTCGTCCACGTGGCGGACGCACCGCCCCGCCGCCGGCGCCGCACGCCGGGCGCCCGCTGGGCACGACGTGCCCCCGCCCCGCGTCCGGTGGCGCACGAGCCGGCCCAGGACGACCGCGCGTCGCACCCGGGACGGGACGAGGAGGGCGAGGCGCGGCAGGAGCTGTGGCCGCCCTTCCCTCCGGTGTCCGGCTCGGCCCCCGACGCGCAGCGGTGATGCGACGCACCCCGGTCCGGAACCTGCTGCTGGTCGCCGTCGTCACGGCGGTGGCGGGTTGGCTCGTCGTGCGCGCGCTCGAGGGCACGGGGACGTACCTGCCTCCGGTGTCCTGGGTCGTCGACGTGGCGATCGTCGCGCTGGCCCTCGCGGTGCTGTGGGCCGGCTGGACGGTGCGGGCCTACCAGAAGGGCCGGCGGCCGGGGCTCGACGCCATCCGCGCCGCGCGGACCTTCGTGCTCGCGAAGGCCGCGGCGCTCACGGGCGCGCTGCTCGCCGGCTGGTACGGCGCGCAGGTGCTCGTCACGCTGCCGGACCTCGCGATCGAGCCGCGGCGCGAGCGGGCCGTCGCCGCCGGCGTGGCGGTCGCGTGCGCCGTCGTGCTCGCCGTGGCGGGCCTCGTCGCGGAGCGCTTCTGCCAGCTGCCGCCACGGGACGGGAACGACGAGCGGGACGGTGCCACCCGGGAGGACCCGGAGACGCCCGGGGCGAGCACGACGGCCTGAGGGGATCACCCGCCGCGACGCGCCGGTCACGTGGTGCGGATGGGAGGATCGACCCATGACGGACGCTGACCGGCCCACCGCGCCGCACCCCGGCTCGCCCGCCCCGCAGTCGGGACCCTTCGACCCGCCCGGGGTCGTGTGGTCGCGGGTGTCGCCGCGTCTGGCGACGGCCCGGCTGCTGTCCAACGGCATCGTGCTCGCGGTGCTCGCCGTCGCGGCGGTCGTGCTGCTCGTGCTGGTCGGCCACTGGTGGCCGTGGATCGTCCTGGGGCTGCTCGTCGTCGACGCCGTGTGGACCGCGCTCGTCGTGCCGCGGCAGGTGCGGGCGATCGGCTACGCGGAGCGCGACGACGACCTGCTCATCCGCAAGGGCATCCTCTTCCGGACGCTCGTCGTCGTCCCCTACGGCCGCATGCAGTACGTCGACGTCCAGGCCGGCCCGCTCGCCCGGCGCCTGCGCATCGCGCAGATCCAGCTCCACACCGCCTCGGCCTCCACGGACGCGACGATCGACGGCCTCGAGCCCGCCGAGGCGGAGCGCCTGCGCGACCGGCTCGCGTCGCGCGGCGAGGCACGGCTGGCCGGGCTGTGAGCGGGACGGCGCCCGCGCCCGTCGGGCTCCAGTGGCACCGGGTCCACCCCGTGACGCCGCTCGTGCGCGGGTGGACGGTCATCGCGGTCCTGCTCGTCGTCGTCGGGCAGCAGACGCTCAACGGGCTGCCCGAGGGGCAGAACCTCCTCGAGGGCGACCGCTGGTGGCAGGTGCTGCTCGGCATCCTCGTCATCGGTCTGCTCGGCCTCGGCTACTCCGTGCTCGCGTGGCGGATGACGAGCTACGCCGTGGACGAGGAGTCCGTGCACCTGCGCACCGGGGTCCTGTTCCGGCAGCAGCGGCGCGCGCGCCTCGACCGCCTGCAGGCCGTCGACGTCGTGCAGCCGCTCGTGGCCCGCTTCTTCGGGCTCGCCGAGCTCAAGCTCGAGGTCGCCGGCGGTGGCGACTCGGGGGTGAAGCTGGGCTTCCTCCGGGAGGCCGACGCCGACCGGCTCCGGGGCGAGCTGCTCGCGCTCGCGGCCGGGCTCCGGGTGGGCTCGTCCACCGGCGGGGCGTCCGCGTCGGGTCCCGGGGCGCAGGGGCCCGCACCACAGGGCCCCGGGATGTCAGGAGCCGCGGCACCCGGAGCCGCGGCACCCGGGTCGGTGCCCGGGGCGGCGACCCCCGGGACCACGGCTCCGGCGCCGCGGGCGAGGGGCCCACGCCGGCCGCGCCCCTGGAGGCGCCGGAGCAGCCCGTCACCGCCGTCCAGCCCGGCCGCCTGATCGCGTCCCTCGTGCGGTCGGGCGCGACGCTCGGTCTCGCGCTCGGCATCCTCGCGATCGTCGGCGTGGTGGTCGGCACCCGCGAGATCGGCATCCTGTTCAGCGCCCTGCCCGCCGTGCTCGGGTTCGGCGGGTACCTCTTCCAGCGCTTCACGGGCGAGTTCGGCTTCCGCTCCGCCATCTCGCCCGACGGCGTCCGGCTGCGGCACGGCCTGCTCGAGACGCGCTCGCAGACGATCCCGCCCGGCCGCGTGCAGGCGGTGCGGCTGCAGCAGGGTCCGTTCTGGCGCGGCCCGGACTGGTGGCGCGTCGACGTCAATGTCGCCGGGTACGGCGTGAGCGGCGACGGCACGGACACCAAGAGCGTGCTGCTGCCGGTCGGGACGCGCGACGAGGCCCTCGCCGCGCTCTGGCTGGTGCTGCCGGACCTCGGCACGCCGGAGCCGCGCGCCCTGCTCGACGAGGGCCTGTCCGGTCGCGACGCGGGGGAGCACTTCGTCGTGAGCCCGCGACGCGCGCGACTGCTCGACCCCGTCTCCTGGCGACGCAACGGCTTCAGCGTCACCGACCGTGCGCTCCTGCTCCGCTCGGGCCGCGTCTTCCGCAGCCTCGTCGTCGTGCCGCACGAGCGCACGCAGTCGCTCGGCCTCGAGCAGGGGCCGCTCCAGCGCCGGCTGGACGTCGCGACCTTCGCGGTGCACTCGACGCCCGGGCCGATCGCACCGAAGGCCGGGCACCTCGACGCGCACGACGCCGCCCGCCTGCTGGACACCCAGTCCGTGCGGGCCCGCGAGGCGCGCGCCCACCAGGGGCCCGAGCTGTGGATGCGACGGGACGAGGTGCCCCTCGACGACGCCCGCCCCGAGGAGGCGACCGCGTGAGCGCGACCGGCGGGGGCAGCCGTCCCGGACGCCTGGGCGTCGGCGTCGTCGGCGCCGGGCGCGTCGGCGCGGTCCTCGGCAGCGCGCTGCGCGCGACGGGTCACGCGGTCGTCGGCGCGAGCGGCATCTCGGAGGCGTCGCGCGACCGCATCGAGGCGCTCCTGCCCGGCGTACCGGTGCTCGAGGTGCCGGACGTCGTCGAGCGCTCCGAGCTCGCGCTGCTGGCCGTGCCCGACGACGTCCTGCCCGGTCTCGTGCGCGGCCTCGCCGACGTCGGGGCGTGGCAGCCCGGCCAGATCGTCGTGCACACCTCGGGCCGCTACGGCGCCGGCGTGCTCGACCCGGCCCGTGCCGCGGGCGCGATCCCGTTGGCGATCCATCCCGCGATGACGTTCACGGGCACGTCGCTGGACCTCTCGCGGCTCGAGGGCACGACCTTCGCCGTCACGGCGCCCGCGCCGGTGCTGCCGATCGGCCAGGCGCTCGTGGTCGAGGTCGGGGGCGAGCCCGTCGTCGTCGCCGAGGAGTCGCGCGGGCTGTACCACGCGGCGCTCGCGCACGGCGCGAACCATCTGGTCGTGCTCGTGGCCCAGGCGGCGCACGCGCTCGAGGCGGCCGGGATCGAGCAGCCCGGCCGGGTGCTCGCGCCCCTGCTGTCGGCGGCGCTCGACGGCGCGACCCGCGCGGCCGACGCCGGCTCCGGCGGGGGACCGGGCGCGATCGCCGCGCTCACCGGTCCCGTCTCGCGGGGCGACGTCGGCACCGTCGCCGAGCACCTCGCGGCGCTGCGGGCGCTCGCGGCGACGAGCGACGCGACGACGTCCTGCCGTCGTACGCGGCGCTGAGCCGCGCCGCCGCACGGCGTGCCCGCGCGGGCGGCCGCATCGACGCCGACGCCGAGCGCGCCGTGCACGGCGCGCTCGGTGACGACACCACCCGCGACGACACGACGCCGGAGGACCCTGCATGACCGCCAGCCCCGCCGAGCACCCCGCCCCGACGACACCGCGGGTCGTCACCACGCGCGCCGACCTGCGCGACGCGCTCGGCGGGCGCGACCGTGACGGGGCACCCGTCGACCGCGGCCGCCGCGCCGTCGTCATGACGATGGGCGCGCTGCACGCGGGGCACCTCGAGCTCGTGCGCCGCGCGCGCGAGGAGGTCGGCCCGGGCGGCGAGGTCGTCGTCACGGACTTCGTCAACCCGCTCCAGTTCGGCCCGGGCGAGGACTTCGAGCGCTACCCCCGCGACGTCGCGGCCGACGTCGCGCTCCTCGCCGCGGCAGGTCCCGACGCCCGCGTGGACCTCGTGTTCGCGCCGTCGGTCGCCGAGATGTACCCGGACCTCGCGGCGGCCGGGACGGGCGGCGGCCCGATCGTGCGCGTGACGTCGGGGCGCATCGGCACGGTGCTCGAGGGCGCGTCCCGGCCCGGGCACTTCGACGGCGTGCTCACGGTCGTGCTCAAGCTCCTGCACCTCGTGCGCCCGGACGTCGCGGTGTTCGGTGCCAAGGACGCCCAGCAGCTGCTCGCGGTGCGACGCCTGGTGGCGGACCTCGACGTCGACGTCGAGGTCCTCGCGTCCCCACGGTCCGCGAGGCCGACGGCCTCGCGCGCTCGTCACGCAACGCCTACCTGACGGCGGAGGAGCACGAGCACGCCCTGGCGCTCGGCCGGGCCCTGCGCGCGGGCGCCGACGCCGCGTCCGCGGGCGCGCCCGCCGACGAGGTGCTCGCCGCGGCCCGGGGAATCCTCGGGCGGGCTCCCGGTGTTGACGTGGATTACCTGGTGCTCGTGGATCCGACTACCGTGGAGGACCTGGCGCCCGACGCCGTCGGTCCGGGTCTCCTCCTCGTGGCGGCACGCGTGGGCACCACCCGCCTCATCGACAACACGGTCGTCGAGATCGGCTCGTCGGGACGCGCCTCCCGGGCGCCGTCCGTCGAGCCCTGACCGCACGACGCCCTTCTGGAGGAACCGCGTGACCGCGCCGAGCCCCCGTCCTGCCGCCGAGCGCCGCCCGGCGTCGCTGCAGCGCCCCATGATGATCGGCAAGATCCACCGCGCCACGGTGACGCAGGCCGACCTGCACTACGTCGGCTCGATCACCGTGGACGCCGACCTGCTCGACGCCGCGGACCTCTACCCGGGCCAGCAGGTCGACGTCGTCGACGTCACCAACGGCGCACGCCTGACGACGTACGTCATCCCGGGCGAGCGCGGCTCCGGCCAGGTGTGCATCAACGGCGCCGCGGCCCACCTGGTGGGCCCGGGCGACGTCGTCATCCTCATCGCCTACGGCATGCTGTCGGACGCCGACGCGCGCACGTACCTGCCGCACGTCGTGTTCGTCGACGAGGACAACCGCATCGTCGAGCTCTCCGACGAGCCCGGCCTGGTGCCCGCGGGCCACGGGCTCGAGGCGAGCGGCCTGCCGTTCGCCCCGTTCCGGGACGACGCGACGCCCGCCCGCGGGTGAGCACCCTCGCGCGCTCGCTCGCGGCGCCGGAGCCCGGCTGGACGACGACGGCGGACGCGATCGTCGTCGGGTCCGGGATCGCCGGCCTCACCGCCGCGCTCGAGCTGCGCACCCGCGTGCCGCGCGTCCTGCTCGTCACGAAGGGCGAGCTGTCGTCGGGGTCGACGGTGTGGGCGCAGGGCGGCATCGCCGCGGCGCTGCACCCGGAGGACTCGCCCGAGGCGCACCTGGCCGACACGCTCGTCGCGGGCGTCGGCCTGTGCGACCCGGTCGCGGTCGAGGTGCTCGTCACGGAGGGGCCGGAGCGCGTCCGCGAGCTCGTCGCACGCGGCGCGAACTTCGACCGCGCGGCGAACGGTGACATCGCGCTCACGCGCGAGGGCGGCCACCACGCCGACCGGATCGCGCACGCGGGCGGCGACGCCACGGGCGCGGAGATCTCGCGCGCGCTCGTCGCGCAGCTCGACGCGGTCCTCGGAGACCCGGGGATCGAGGTGATCGAGAACGCCCTCGTCCTCGACGTGCTCACGACCGCGCCCGGTCCGGACGGGGAGCGGCCGCGGGCGTGCGGCGTGACGCTGCACGTCAAGGGCGAGGGCACGCGCGACGGCGTGGGCGCCGCGCTCGCGCGCGCCGTCGTGCTCGCGACCGGGGGAGTGGGGCAGATCTTCCGCTCGTCGACGAACCCGCCGCAGGCCACGGGTGACGGCATCGCCGCGGCGCTGCGCGCGGGGGCGACGCTCGGCGACCTCGAGTTCGTCCAGTTCCACCCCACCGTGCTGTGGCTCGGGGTCGGCGCGAAGGGCCAGCTCCCGCTCATCTCGGAGGCGGTGCGCGGCGAGGGGGCGGTCCTCCTCGACACCGAGGGCCACCGCTTCATGCCCGCCCGGCACCCCATGGCGGAGCTCGCGCCCCGGGACGTCGTCGCGCACGCGATCGTGCGGCAGATGGCCGCGACCGCGTCCGACCACGTGCTGCTCGACGCCCGGCACCTCGGCGCGGACTTCCTGCGCGCCCGTTTCCCGACGATCACCGAGCGGCTCGCCGACCACGGCATCGACTGGACCGAGGAGCCCGTGCCCGTCGCGCCGGCGCAGCACTACCACTCGGGTGGCGTCGTGACGGACCTGCACGGGCGCTCCTCGCTCGACGGCCTCTACGCCGTCGGCGAGGTCGCGTGCACCGGTGTGCACGGGGCGAACCGGCTCGCGTCCAACTCCCTGCTCGAAGGGCTCGTGTTCGCGCACCGGGCGGCCCACGAGATCACGGAGCGCGTCGCGACCGGCGACCTGGAGCTCGGCGAGCCCGCCGCGCGACCGGGCCCCTCCGCGCTGGTCGCCGCGGCCGCGCGCTCGCGCATCCAGTCGGTCGCGTCCGCCGGCCCGGGCGTCATCCGCGACGGCGAGGGTCTCGCCCGGGCCGCGGCCCGGCTCGCCGCCGTCCGCACCGACGCGCACGAGGCGAGCGACGTCGTCGCGCAGCCGCAGGCGGCGGAGTGGGAGACGACGAACATCCACCAGGTCGCGACGGCCCTCACCGCGGCGGCGACGTTCCGGACGGAGAGCCGCGGCGGGCACTTCCGCACCGACCACCCGACGACGGAGCTCGCCTGGGAGCGCCGCGTGGTCGTGTCGCTCGACGACGACGGCGCCCTCGTCGTGCGCTGACCGCTCGCCCCGCGCAGGGGATACCGTGGGCGACCGTGAGCACTCCCGAGACGGCCGGCACGCCCGCGGACGCGCCCGGCGGCGCGCACGGCACCGCGGCGCCCGGCGCACCGTCGCACGTCGAGCCCGGCCTCGACCCCGCGTGGGTCGCCGCGACCGTCGCCCGCGCGCTCGACGAGGACCTCGGGCCCGCACCCGGTCGCGACGTCACGACCCAGGCGACGGTCCCGGCGTCCGACACCGGGACGGCGCACCTCGTGGCACGCGCGGACGGGGTCGTCGCCGGTCTCGTCGTGGTGGAGGAGGTCGTGCGCCAGGTCGCGGACCGGCTCGGGCTCCCGGGCGTCGCGGTGACGTTCACGGCGCGCGACGGCGAGGCGGTCGCCCCCGGCCGCGTGCTCGCGGCGCTCAGCGGTCCCGTGCAGGTGATCCTCGTCGCCGAGCGCACGCTGCTCAACCTCGCGAGCCGAGCGTCGGGCGTCGCCACGGCGACGCGCGCCTGGGCGCGCGCGCTCGACGGCACGGGCGCTCAGGTGCTCGACACGCGCAAGACGACGCCGGGCCTGCGCGCGCTGGAGAAGTACGCCGTGCGCGCCGGTGGCGGGACGAACAAGCGCCTGGGCCTGTACGACGTCGCGATGGTGAAGGACAACCACGTCGTCGCGGCCGGGTCGGTGAGCGCGGCGATCGCCGCGGTCCGCCGGACCTTCCCCGACGTGCTCGTGCAGGTCGAGGCCGACACGACCGCGCAGGCGCTCGAGGCGCTCGACGCCGGGGCCGACTTCCTGCTGCTCGACAACATGCCGACCCCGGTGCTCGCCGAGACGGTCGCCGCCGTCCGCGCGCGCGAGGGCGTCGACGGCGTCCCGGCGCGGGTCGAGCTCGAGGCGACGGGCAACCTCACGCTCGACCGCGCCCGCGAGGTCGCCGCGACCGGCGTGGACTACCTCTCGGTCGGGGCGCTCACGCACTCCGCGCCGATCCTCGACCTCGCGCTGGACCTCCAGCCGTCGTCGGTAGAATCGCCCGTGTGACCTCCCCCGCCGGTGCCCCTGACCCCGCCGTGCCCGAGACCGGGCGTCCCGTCGTCGACGTGCCCGCCGCGGACGACGTCCCCGAGCAGATGCGGGTGCGCCGTGAGAAGCGCGAGCGGATCCTCGCGCGGGGCGAGCAGGCCTACCCCGTCTCCGTCCCTCGCACGCACACCATCGCCGAGGTCCGCGGCTCCTATGCCCACCTCGAGGCGGGCGAGGAGACCCAGGACGAGGTCGGCGTGGCGGGGCGCGTCGTCTTCCTGCGCAACACGGGCAGGCTGTGCTTCGTCACGCTGCAGGACGGCGAGGGTGCACGGCTGCAGGTGATGCTCAGCCAGGCCGTGGTCGGCGAGGAGTCGCTGGCCGACTTCAAGGCCGACGTCGACCTCGGCGACCACCTCTTCGCGCACGGCCGCGTCATCAGCTCCCGCCGCGGTGAGCTGAGCGTCTTCGCGGATTCCTGGAAGGTCGCCGCGAAGGCGCTGCGTCCTCTTCCCGTGCTGCACAAGGACCTGTCCGAGGAATCGCGCGTCCGACAGCGTTACGTGGACCTCATCGTGCGTCCCGAGGCGCGCGACATGGTGCGTTTTCGCGCCGCGGTCGTGCGCTCCCTGCGCGACAACTTCCACCGCCGTGGATACCTCGAGGTGGAGACGCCGATGCTGCAGACCGTCGCCTCCGGCGCGGCGGCGCGGCCATTCACGACGCACATGAACGCGTATGACCTGGACCTGTTCCTGCGCATCGCGCCGGAGATCTTTCTCAAGAAGGCCGTCGTCGGCGGTGTCGAGCGCGTGTTCGAGATCAACCGGAACTTCCGCAACGAAGGCGCCGACTCCACGCACTCGCCGGAGTTCGCGATGCTCGAGGCGTACGAGGCGTACGGCGACTACGACACGATGGCGTCCCTCACGCAGGACCTCGTGCAGACGGCCGCGCAGGACGCGCTCGGCACGACGACGGTCGCGCTGCCGGACGGCTCGGAGTACGAGCTCGGCGGCACGTGGGACTCGATCACGATGTACGGGTCGCTCTCGCAGGCGCTCGGCGAGGAGATCACGCCGGAGACGCCCGTGGCCGACCTCGTGGCGCTCGCCGACCGGCTCGAGGTCGCGTACGACCCGAAGCGCGCGAGCCACGGCAAGCTCGTCGAGGAGCTGTGGGAGCACCAGGTCGGCGACGGCCTCGTCGCGCCCACGTTCGTGCGCGACTTCCCGGTGGAGACGTCGCCGCTCACGCGCGACCACCGCAGCATCCCGGGCGTCGTGGAGAAGTGGGACCTGTACGTGCGCGGCTTCGAGCTCGCGACGGCGTACTCCGAGCTCGTCGACCCGGTGGTCCAGCGGCAGCGGTTCGAGGCGCAGGCGCTGCTCGCCGCGGCGGGGGACGACGAGGCGATGCGTCTCGACGAGGACTTCCTCACCGCGATGGAGCACGCGATGCCGCCGTCGGGCGGCATGGGCATGGGCCTGGACCGGCTGCTCATGGCCCTGACGGGCCACGGCATCCGGGAGACGATCCTCTTCCCGCTGGTGAAGCCCGCCCAGGCGACGGACCGGGGGGAGGACGCGTGAACGACGTGCTGCCCGTCCTCGCCGCCCTGGTCCCGTCGGTCGGCGTCGGCCTGCTGTTCTGGGTCGCGATGCGCTACATCGTCCGCGCGGACCGCAACGAGCGCGCCGCGCTCGCGCGCCTGGACGCCGAGGAACGGCGCCCGGACCGTTCCGAGGAATCGCCCGCGGACGCGCCGCGCGACGACCGGGAGCGAAAAGCCGACGCATAACTGCGGCGCCGCTTCCCGAATTTTCCACCGCCACCCGTCGTGTCAATTGACGCGGTTGTTGACCGCTGGCATCCTGACAGGGCAATCTCATTCCGGTGAAGCGTGAGGAAACCACAGTGGCCCAGAAAGTCCAGGTAATTCTCGTGGACGACATCGACGGGGGAGCGGCCGACGAGACCGTGACCTTCGCGCTCGACGGTGTCTCCTACGAGATCGACCTCAGCACGAAGAACGCGCAGGACCTGCGCGACGCGATGGCGACGTGGGTCGGGAACGCGCGAAAGGTGTCCTCGCGGCCGTCCTCCAAGCCGACCCGCCGCGGGCGGAGCGCCGGCGCGGCGCGCGCCACGGAGATCCGTGAGTGGGCGCGCGAGAACGGCTACCAGGTGAACGACCGGGGCCGCATCTCGCAGGAGATCCAGACCGCGTACGACGCGGCGCACTGACCCGGGCTTCCCGGAGCACGACCTCTCCCAGGAGCACCTTCCACGACGCGGGGCGCTCGCACGACGGTCCGACGACCGTCGCGCGGGCGCCCCGCGTCGTCCGGCGGGCGGGCGCGCGAGACTTAGGCTCGTGCCATGACCGTCGCGACGCGCTCCCTGTGGATCGGCACCTACCCGCACCCCGCGGCGGACGGCGGCGAGGGCGTGTGGCGCGTCGAGCTCGAGGTCACCGACGGCGGCACGGGCGGGACGTTCACCGCAGGACGTCTCGCCGTCGCGACGTCCTCGCCCTCGTTCCTCGCCCTCGCGCCGTCGACACCGGGGCGCGCGCCGGGCAGCGTGCTGTACGCCGTCGACGAGACGGAGGACGGGAGCGTGACCGCGTTCGACGTCGACGCGGACGGCGGGCTCGCACCTCGCGGCAGCGCCGTCCCCAGCGGGGGTGCGCTCCCGTGTCACGTGCTCGCGCGCACCCACGACGTGCTCGTCGCGAACTACGGCGACGGCGTCCTGGGCGTCGTCCCCACCGACGACTCCGGTGCCCTCGCCGGGCCGGTCCGTCCGCAGGGGCACTCCGGCACCGGACCGGACCCCGAGCGTCAGGAGGGCCCGCACGCCCACTTCGTCCTCGACGACGGCCGCGGCGGTGTGCTCGTGTCGGACCTCGGTACGGACGAGCTGCGCCGGCACGACGTCGCGGCCGACGGTCCCGGAGGGACGCGCGGACGCCCACGAGCGGTATGGCGCGCGTCGCCGCGACGCTGCCGCCGGGCACGGGCCCGCGCCACGTGGGCGTGCTTCCCGGCGGGTACCTCGTCGTCGTCGGCGAGCTCGACCCGGCCCTGTTCGTCCTCGCACCGGGGCCTGACGGCTCGTACGACGTCGTGGCGCGCTACGACGTCACGCGCGCCGTCGCGCCGCAGGGTGTGCGACACCAGCCCTCGCACGTCGAGGTCACGCCCGACGGCGACCGCGTCCTCGCCGCCGTGCGCGGGTCGGACGTGCTCGCGGTCCACGCCGTCGTGCCCGCGCCCGACGGAGGCGCGCCCACGCTCGAGCACCTCGCCGACACGCCCGTCGGCGGCGCCTGGCCGCGGCACTTCGCGGTGCTGACCCCCACCGACGCCACCGACGCCGCCGACGCCGCCGACGCCGCCGCCGCCGCGGGGGGCGTGGCCGGTGGAGACCACGGGGCACGCACCCACGACCTCGTCGTCGTCGCGAACCAGCACGACGACCCGGGCGCCCGCGACGGCGACGGACCGACGTCGAACCTCGCGCTGCTGCGTGTCGCACGCGCCGACGGCGCGGGCGAGGTGCTGGACGTCCTCGCCCTGCCGGCCCCGGCCTGCGTCGTGGAAGTGCCCCGCGCGTGAGGGACGACCGCACGCCGTCGCCGGCGGCCGACCTGCGCGTGGCCATGCTGTCCGTCCACACCTCGCCGCTCGACCAGCCGGGCACGGGGGACGCGGGTGGCATGAACGTCTACGTGACCGAGCTCTCCCGCGCGCTCGCCCGGCACGGGGCGCAGGTCGAGATCTTCACCCGCGCCACGTCGTCCGCGCAGGAGGCGTGCGTCGAGGTGGCGGAGGGCGTGACGGTGCGCCACGTCGTCGCGGGTCCGTTCGAGGGCCTCGACAAGAACGACCTGCCGGGGCAGCTCTGCGCGTTCACCGCCGGCGTGCTGCGGGCTGAGGCGCACCGGCACGTGGGCTGGTACGACGTCGTGCACACCCACTACTGGTTGTCGGGGCAGGTCGGCTGGCTCGCCGCCGACCGCTGGGACGTGCCCCTCGTGCACACGATGCACACGCTCGCGCGCGTGAAGAACGCGGCGCTCGCGCCCGGCGACGCGCCCGAGCCGCTGGGCAGGATCATCGGCGAGGAGCAGGTGGTCGCGGAGTCCGACGCGCTCGTCGCGAGCACCGACGCCGAGGCCCAGGACCTCGTGCGCGACTACGCGGCCGACCCCGCGCGCGTGCACGTGGTGCCACCGGGGGTCGACCTGGACCTGTTCTCGCCGGGCCCCGCGCCGTCCGGTGACCCGGCCGCGCGGGCGGCGCGACGCCGCGCCGTGCGCGCGGAGCTCGACCTGCCGCTCGACGGCGGGGTCGTCCTCTTCGCGGGTCGCGTGCAGCCCCTCAAGGCGCCGGACCTGCTGGTGCGCGCGCTCGGTGCGCTCGCCGAGCGCGGCGGGCCCGTCCCCACGCTGGTCGTGCTCGGCGGCCCCAGCGGCCGCCCGACGGCCGTGCGCGAGCTCGAGGCGCTCGCGTACCAGGCCGGGGTCGCGGACCGCGTGGTCACGCGTCCGCCGGTCCCGCGGGAGGAGCTCGTGCGCTACTACCGGGCGGCCGACGTGGTGGCGGTCCCGTCGCACAACGAGTCGTTCGGGCTCGTGGCCGCCGAGGCCCAGGCGAGCGGGACGCCCGTCGTCGCGGCCGCCGTCGGCGGGCTGCTCTCGGTGGTCGAGGACGGCGTCTCCGGTGTCCTCGTGCCCGGCCACGACCCGGCGACGTGGGCGCGTGAGCTCGGCGACCTCCTCGCCGACGACGCACGCCGGGACGCGCTCGGCGTCGGCGCGCGGCGCGTCAGCCAGCGGCTCGGCTGGGACGAGGCCGCGCTGCGGATGCTCGACGTCTACGCGCAGGCGAAGAAGGTGCGCGCCGCGCGCTGAGCGGCGTCAGCCCGCGCGCTCGAGGACGAGGACGGGGATCCGGCGCGACGTCTTCTCCTGGTAGTCCGCGTACGGCGGGTAGGCCGCGACGGCGCGCTCCCACCACGTCTCGCGCTCGGCGCCGTCGACCTCGCGGGCGACGTACTCGTGCCGCTCCGGGCCGTCCTGGAGCTCGACGCGCGGGTGGGCGACGACGTTGTGGTACCAGACCGGGTGCTGCGGCGCGCCGCCGAGCGACGCCACGACCGCGTAGGCGCCGTCGTGCTCGACGCGCATCAGGGGCGTCTTGCGGACCTTGCCGGTGCGGCGGCCGAGCGTCGTCAGGACGACGACGGGCATGCCGCGCAGCGTCGTCGCCTCGGTGCCCCCGGACTCCTCGTACCGCTCGGCCTGCCGGCGGGCCCAGTCGCTCGTGCTGGGTGCGTACTCTCCGTGGATCGGCATGCCGGGGGAACCACCGGCCGGGCGCGGTGATTCCCGTCGTCCGCGGGCCGGGCCTCCGCCGTCCTGCCCGGGACGGCCACCACGACGTGGGACGCGCGTGCCGCGGGCACGAGGGGTGCGGCAGGATGGAGGCATGACCTACACCCTCGTGCTGCTCCGCCACGGCGAGAGCGACTGGAACGCGAAGAACCTGTTCACCGGCTGGGTGGACGTGGCGCTGTCGGAGAAGGGCGTCGAGGAGGCGAAGCGCGGCGGCGTGCTCCTCGGCGAGTCGCAGATCGCGCCCGACGTCGTCCACACGTCGCTGCTGCGCCGCGCGATCTCGACCGCGAACCTCGCGCTCGACGTGGCCGACCGCCACTGGATCCCGGTCAAGCGCTCGTGGCGTCTCAACGAGCGCCACTACGGCGCGCTGCAGGGCAAGAACAAGAAGCAGACGCTCGAGGAGTTCGGCGAGGAGCAGTTCATGCTCTGGCGCCGCTCCTACGACGTGCCGCCGCCCGAGATCGAGCTCGGCTCCGAGTTCTCGCAGGACGCCGACCCCCGCTACGCGGACGCGCCCGTCGTGCGCACGGAGTGCCTCAAGGACGTCCTCGAGCGCGCGCTGCCGTACTGGGAGGGCGAGATCGTCCCCGACCTGCGGGCCGGCAAGACCGTGCTCGTCGCGGCGCACGGCAACTCGCTGCGCGCGCTCGTCAAGCACCTCGACGGCATCTCGGACGACGACATCGCGGGCCTGAACATCCCCACGGGCATCCCGCTGCTCTACGAGCTCGACGAGGACCTGAAGCCCGTCACGCGCGGCGGTCGCTACCTCGACCCCGAGGCCGCGAAGGAGGCCGCCGCCGCGGTCGCGGCGCAGGGCCGCTGACTCTGGTCACCAGGGCGTGACAGCACGAAGGAGGCGCGGATCGACCATCCGCGCCTCCTTCGTCGTCGGGGTGGTCAGACGCTGGCGCGCGCCTGACCCGTGGGCGCGCCGCGGTCGTCGGCGAAGTCGCCCGTGACGAGGTACGTCACGCGCTTGGCGATCGAGACGCCGTGGTCGCCGAACCGCTCGTAGTAGCGGCCCACGAGCGTGACGTCGATCGTCTCCTGCGCGGTCCCCGACCAGGAGCTGTCGAGGAGCGCCGTGAACGTGTCCTGGTGGAGGTGGTCCAGCAGGTCGTCGTCGCGCTCGATGTTGGCCGCGACGGTGAGGTCGCGGGTCGTGAGCAGCGTCGTCGTGCGTCGCGCGACGCGGTCGGCGGCCTCGTTCATCTGCTCGAACGTGCGGTGCACGGACGGCGCGATCGCCCGCGCGGGGTAGCGCCCGCGGGCGACCTGGGCGATGTGCCGGGCGAGGTCGCCCATGCGCTCGAGGGTCGCGCTCATCCGGAGCGCGCTGACGACGACGCGGAGGTCGGTCGCGACCGGCTGCTGCTGCGCGAGGAGCAGCACGCACCGCTCGTCGAGCGCGCGCTCGAGCGTGTCGATGGCGTGGTCCGCCGCGATGACCTGCTGCGCGAGCTGCAGGTCCGCCGTGAGCAGCGCCTGGCCCGCGCGGCTGATCGCGGACTCCACCAGCCGGCTCATCTCGGTCAGGTCGTCCCCGACCTGCTTCAGCTCGGCCTCGAAGATCTCCCGCATCGCATCCCTCTCGTCATGACCGGGCGGCACCCGGCGGGCCCGCCCGTCGCGCACCTGGCCGCCCGGGCGGGCGGGTGCGTCGTCGGCTCGCGCCAGCCTCGCAAACGTGGTGGTCCGCGCGGTGAACGGCAGTGCGCCGCGAGGTGAACTCTTGGCGCCGCGTCCCGGGGCGGCGGTCCGTCCGGCCGGGACGCGCCCGCGCCGACCGTAGGCTGGGCACGTGGAAGCCGAGAGCCTCATCGGAGGCGCGACCGTGCTGCTCGCGGGCATCGTGGGCGTGGTCGTGGGTGTCGTCGCGGCGGTCGCGTTCCGCCTGAGCGAGCGCGAGCAGAAGCGCGCCCCCGCCGAGCCGCGCGCGAGCTCGACGAGGGTCTCGTGCGCGTCCTCGCGGTGCTCCGCTCGGCGGCCGTCGTGCTGGACGACGAGGGCGACGTCGTGCGCGCGAGCCCGCCCGCGTACGCGCTGGGCGTCGTCCGCGGCGACATGGTCGCGCACGCCGCGATCCGCGACATGATCGACGACGTGCGCCGCGACGGCGTGATCCGCGACGAGGAGCTCGAGCTCCCGCGCGGGCCCGTGGGGCGCGGCACGGTGATGCTCCAGGTCCGCGTCGCCCAGGTGGGGCCCGAGCACGTGCTGGTCCTCGCCGAGGACCGCACCGAGGCCCGCCGCGTCGAGGCGATCCGGCGCGACTTCGTCGTCAACGTCTCCCACGAGCTCAAGACGCCGGTCGGTGCGCTCGCGCTGCTCGCCGAGACCGTGCAGGACGCCGCCGACGACCCGGTCGCCGTGCGCAGGTTCGCCTCGCGCATGCACGCCGAGGCGACCCGGCTGTCGGCGCTCGTGCACGAGATCATCGAGCTCTCGCGCCTGCAGGTCGCGGGCGCGCTCCAGGAGGTCACCGTCGTGCCCGTGCGGGGCGTGGTCGACGAGGCCGTCGACCGCGCCCGCACGACGGCGCAGGGCAAGGGCATCACGCTCACCACGGGTGGCGACCTCGACGCCGCGGTGTACGGCGACCACGCCCTGCTCGTCACGGCGGTGCGCAACCTCCTCGACAACGCGGTCGCCTACTCCGGGGAGAACACGCGCGTCGGCGTCGGCGTGAGCCGCGCCGGGGAGCTCGTCGAGATCGCCGTCGTCGACCAGGGCATCGGGATCGCGGCCGACGAGCAGGCGCGCGTCTTCGAGCGCTTCTACCGCGTCGACCCGGCGCGGTCGCGCGACACCGGGGGCACGGGGCTCGGGCTGAGCATCGTCAAGCACGTCGCGGCCGACCACGGCGGCGAGGTGACGATGTGGTCGGAGCCCGGACGAGGGTCGACCTTCACCATCCGCGTCCCCGCCGCGGAGCGCCGCCCCGAGCCCGGGGGCGGGCAGGGCCGCCCGCCGGCCGACGGCGCACCGGTCGCGACGGGCCGGGACGGCCCGGAGCGCGACCAGGACCAGGACCAGCGGGACCAGAGCACGGACGAGGCACGGAGCAAGGAGGTGGACGCGTGACGCGCATCCTGGTGGTGGAGGACGAGGAGTCGTACCGGGACCCGCTGACGTACCAGCTGCGGCGCGAGGGGTTCGACGTGGTGGAGGCGGCCACGGGGACCGAGGCGCTCGAGCACTTCGACGCCATGGGGGCGGACCTGGTCCTGCTCGACCTCATGCTGCCCGGGCTCAGCGGCACCGAGGTGTGCCGCGAGCTGCGCCAGCGCGGGGACGTCCCGGTCATCATGCTCACCGCGAAGGACTCGGAGATCGACAAGGTCGTGGGCCTCGAGCTCGGCGCCGACGACTACGTGACGAAGCCGTACTCGTTCCGCGAGCTCCTCGCCCGCGTGCGCGCCGTCCTGCGGCGCAAGGGCGGGGAGGCCACGGGGGGAGGCGGAGGAGGACGGCACGCTCGAGGTCGGGCCCGTCCGCATGGACGTCGAACGCCACACGGTCACGGTGGACGGGGCCGCCGTCGCGTTCCCGCTCAAGGAGTTCGAGCTGCTCGAGCTGCTGCTGCGCAACGCGGGGCGCGTGCTCACCCGCGGGCAGCTCATCGACCGGGTGTGGGGCACGGACTACGTCGGCGACACGAAGACGCTCGACGTGCACGTCAAGCGCATCCGCTCCAAGATCGAGCCCGAGCCCGCGACCCCGCGCTTCCTGCTCACCGTGCGCGGCCTCGGCTACAAGATCGCGGACGGCGACAGCTCCGCCTAGCCCCCGCGGGGCGTCCCGCCGGGCCCTCGGCGGCGCGCGGACAACGTCTGTGCACTGTTCATCCTGCGTTCATCCTGACTCGGCGCGCGCGTCACCCGGCGCTCCTAGCGTCCTGGCTGTCGCCGGCACTCGCCGGTGCCTCGCACAGCTTCGAACAGGATGGATCGACTCGTGAAGCTCAGCCGAATCTCCCGCGCCGGTACCGCGGTCGTGGCGGGCGCCCTCGCCCTCACGCTGGCCGCCTGCAGCTCCGACGGCGCCGACGGCTCCGACACCGAGCCCGGTGGCACCGAGAGCTCGTCGGGGTCCGACCTCGAGAACCTCAGCGGCGAGCTCGCCGGTGCGGGCGCCAGCTCGCAGGAGAACGCCGTCGCCGGCTGGATCGCCGGCTTCAACGACATGGCCCCCGGCGTGACGGTGACGTACGACGCCGTCGGCTCCGGCGGTGGCCGCGAGCAGTTCATCGCCGGCGCGACGCAGTTCGCCGGCTCCGACGCGGCGCTCGACGAGGAGGAGCTGGCCGACGCGCAGGAGCGCTGCTACGGCGGCGACGTCCTCGAGCTCCCGCTCTACATCAGCCCCATCGCGGTCGTCTACAACCTCCCGGACGTCGACGCGAGAACATCAACATGTCCGCCGAGACGCTCGCCCAGGTCTTCAACGGCGACATCACGACGTGGGACGACCCGGCGATCGCCGCGGAGAACGAGGGCGTCGAGCTGCCCTCGATCGACATCATCCCGGTGCACCGCTCCGACGAGTCCGGCACGACGGAGAACTTCACCGAGTACCTCGCGGCCGCGTCGAACGGCGCCTGGCCGCACGAGGCGAGCGGCGACTGGCCGGTCGAGGGCGGCCAGTCCGGCGCCCAGACGCAGGGCCTCATCGACACGGTGACGGGTGCCGAGGGCGCGATCGGCTACGCCGACGCCTCGCGCGCCGGTGACCTCGGGACCGTCGCGGTCAAGGTCGGCGAGGAGTACGTGCCGTACTCGCCCGAGGCCGCCGCGGCCGTCGTCGACGCCTCGCCCCGTGCCGAGAGCGCGACCGACACCCAGCTCGTCGTCGAGCTCGACCGCACGACGACCGAGTCGGGCGCTACCCGATCGTCCTCATCTCCTACTCCATCGCGTGCGGCACGTACGAGGAGCAGGCCGACGTGGACAACGTCAAGGCGTACCTCGGGTACGTGGCCAGCGAGGAGGGCCAGGCGCGCGCTCCGAGCCCGACGTCGCCGGCTCCGCCCCGATCTCGGAGGAGCTGCGCGCCGAGGTCGAGGCCGCGCTGGACAGCATCACCGTCCAGGGCTGACACGCGCACGAGCGGGCAGGGGGCCGTCGAGGTCCTCTGCCCGCTCGTGGCGGTTCCCCCGCACACCCATCCCCACACCCGACGGAGCACCAGTGAGCGTCACCAGCCCACCCCGGCAGCGCACGGAGCCCGCCCCCGCGCGACGCATCGGCACGCGCACGTCCGGCCTCGGCGGAAAGATCTTCTCCGGGCTCGCGCACGGCGCGGGCATCCTCATCCTCGTCACGCTCGCCGCCGTCGCGGCGTTCCTCGTCGTCGAGGCGTGGCCCGCGCTAACGGCCAGCCCCGAGGAGCTCGCGGAGATCTCGTGGTTCTCCGGCGGGTCCCTGCTCGCCTACATCGGCCCGCTGGTCTTCGGGACGGTCCTGGCGTCGATCCTCGCGCTCCTGCTCGCGGTCCCCGTCTCGGTCGGCATCGCGCTGTTCATCTCGCACTACGCGCCGCGCCGGCTCGCGCAGGGCCTCGGCTACCTCGTCGACCTGCTCGCCGCCGTGCCGTCCGTCGTGTTCGGCCTGTGGGGCGCGCTCTGGCTGGCGCCGGTCCTCGACCCGTTCTTCGAGTGGCTGACGACGACGCTGGGCTTCATCCCGCTGTTCGAGGGGTACCAGCGCCCGCGCGCAACATCATGACGGCGGGCGTCGTGCTCGCGGTCATGCTCCTGCCGATCGTCACGGCGGTCTCGCGCGAGGTGTTCCTCCAGACGCCGACGCTGCACGAGGAGGCCTCGCTCGCCCTCGGCGCGACGCGGTGGGAGATGATCCGCCAGGCCGTCATCCCGTTCGGCCGCTCCGGCGTCATCAGCGCCGCGATGCTCGGCCTGGGGCGCGCGCTCGGCGAGACGATGGCCGTCCTCATGGTCATCTCGCCCGGGCTGCTCTACTCGTTCTTCCTCCTGAAGCCGGGCCAGCACCAGACCATCGCGGCCAACATCGCGGCGCAGTTCCCCGAGGCGTCGGGCATGTCGGTGAGCGTCCTCATCGCCACCGGCCTGGCCCTGTTCGTCATCACCTTCGCCGTCAACTTCGCCGCCCGCGCGATCGTCGCGCGCCGCAAGGACTTCTCGGGAGCCAACTGATGACCGCCACCACCCCCGTGCAGGAGACACCCCTGCGGCTCACCGCGGGCGGCACGCGGCTGCCGCGCTGGGTGCCGTACGCGTTCGTCGGCGGCTCGCTCGTCGTCGCCTACCTCGTCCTGCTCGTCCTCGGCGGGCCGACGATCGCCGGCGTCCTGGGGCTCGGCGCCGCGGTCTACGCGGTCGGCCTGACGATCACGTCGCGCGTGGTCGAGGGCGGGCGCTACGCCGCCGACCGCCTCGCCACCACGCTCGTCACCTTCGCGTTCCTCCTCGCCATGATCCCGCTCGTCTCGCTCGTGTGGACCGTGGTGTCCTACGGGGCGACCCGGTTCGGCTGGGACTTCCTCAGCACGGACATGATGGGCGTCTACGGCTCGATGACGAGCGGCGGGGTCTACCACGCGATCATCGGGACGCTGCTCGTCACCCTGGCGTGCGCGGTCATCGCCGTCCCGCTGGGCATCCTCACGGCGATCTACCTCGTCGAGTACGGGCGCGGCCACCTCGCCCGCGGCATCACGTTCCTCGTCGACGTCATGACGGGCATCCCCTCGATCGTCGCCGGCCTGTTCGCCTTCGCGCTGTTCACGCTGATCTTCGGCCCGGCGTACCGCGCGGGGATCATGGGCGCCGTCGCGCTCGCCGTGCTCATGACGCCGGTCGTCATCCGCTCCGTCGAGGAGATGCTGCGCCTGGTGCCGAACGAGCTGCGCGAGGCGTCCCTCGCCGCTGGGCGTGCCGAAGTGGCTGACCATCGTCAAGGTCGTCCTGCCCACGTCCATGGCCGGCATCGTCACCGGCGTCATGCTCGCCGTCGCGCGGGTCATCGGCGAGACCGCACCGCTGCTGCTGACCATCGGCCTCGTCAACTCGGTCAACTGGGACCTGTTCGACGGCCGCATGGCCACGCTGCCCGTGTTCGCCTACCGCCAGTGGGCGCAGGGCGGCACGGGCGTCGACCGCGCCTGGGCGGCCGCGCTCACCCTCATCATCATCGTCATGCTCCTCAACCTGGCGGCACGCCTGGTCAGCCGCTGGTTCTCGCCCAGGAAGACCCGATGAGCACGTCGGCAGCCGCCCGCACCGGCGGCGACCCCTCGACCCCTCGACGGTCGGCCGGACCGGCCGCCGGGACCCCGGAAGGACCCCACGCCATGAGCAACCGCATCGACGTCAAGGACCTCAACATCTACTACGGCGACTTCCTCGCCGTGCAGGACGTCAGCATGACGATCGAGGCGAAGTCGGTGACGGCCTTCATCGGCCCGTCGGGCTGCGGCAAGTCGACGTTCCTGCGGACGCTGAACCGCATGCACGAGGTCATCCCCGGCGCGCGGGTCGAGGGCACCGTGGCCATGGAGGGCGTCGACCTGTACGGCAACGACGTCGACCCGGTCGCCGTGCGCCGTCAGGTGGGCATGGTCTTCCAGCGGCCCAACCCGTTCCCCACCATGTCGATCCGGGAGAACGTGCTGGCGGGCGTGAAGCTCAACAACAAGCGCATGTCGCGCAAGGACGCCGACGAGCTCGTCGAGTCCTCGCTGCACGGCGCGAACCTGTGGAACGAGGTCAAGGACCGCCTCGACCGGCCCGGCTCGGGCCTCTCGGGCGGTCAGCAGCAGCGTCTGTGCATCGCGCGCGCGATCGCGGTGAAGCCGCAGGTCCTCCTCATGGACGAGCCCTGCTCCGCCCTCGACCCGATCTCCACCCTGGCCATCGAGGACCTCATCGCGGACCTCAAGGACCAGTACACGATCGTCATCGTCACCCACAACATGCAGCAGGCGGCGCGCGTGAGCGACCGCACGGCGTTCTTCAACATCGCGGGCACGGGCAAGCCCGGCCGCCTGATCGAGATGGACGACACCGCGACGATGTTCTCCTCGCCGTCGGAGCAGGCGACCGAGGACTACATCTCCGGTCGCTTCGGCTGACCGCCGGCGGCCGGCCTCGCACGGGCCGCACGGACGACGACGCGCGCCCCCCGACGGGGTGCGGCGCCGTCGTGCGTGGCGGGGACGTCAGGGGACGTAGGGGGCGTACTCCTCGAGCGTGCCGTCGACGACGGGGACGGGCACCGTCTTCTCCTCCCCGGTGCTGACCCGGACGGTCATCGGCAGGACGCCGCCGGGAGGCTCCGGCACGCTGCCGAGCTGGGCGTCGAAGCCGTCGTCCGCGCCGAGGTACACGGCGTCGCCGGCGTCGACCGGGATCGAGAGCGCGGCCCCGCCCTCCGGAGCGATCTCGAACTCCACGTCCTCGCGCGAGTCGTTCGCGAACGCGCCCACGAGCGTGCCCGGCTTGCCCTCGGCGGCGGTGATCATGAGCAGGTTGACCGCACGCAGGTCGTCCGTGAGGTCGACGCGCAGGCCGTCGGAGGGCGAGTACGGCCGCGTGGTCTCGATCGGGGCGCACGCGGCCGTGACGGCCACTCCCGCGACGACGACGGGGACCGCCCAGAACCGCAGGGTCCGGGCTGCTCGGGTGGTCGTGGTGCGGGTCACGTGCTCTCCAGGGGCGCGAGGGGCGATCTTGTCGGCCCCAGCCTAGTGCGTCGGGGGCTCGTGGGCGGCTCGCCGCCGCGCGCGGGCCGGTGCCGTGAGCGGCGTCACGCCGTGCGCCGAACGGGTGGTGCCGCGAGGACCTGGGCAGGCCGTCGCGAGGCCGTCGGGAGGCCGTCGGGAGCTCGTCGGGCGGGCGCGCGGGGTCGGTTCGCGACGGGGGAGGACACGCTGGCTGACCTGCGGGGACGGGCCTCGCGGGGGCACTCCCACCCGCGGGCGGGCTCGGATGTCCACAGTTCCGCGTGGTAAGGTGGGCCTCCGCGAAAGGGGACATCTGAAGATGACGTTCACAGTAGGCGAGACCGTTGTCTACCCGCACCACGGTGCCGCACTGATCGAGGAGATCAAGACGCGCACGATCCGCGGAGAGGACAAGATCTACCTCAAGCTCAAGGTCGCCCAGGGCGACCTGACCATCGAAGTCCCAGCCGAGAACGTCGACCTCGTCGGCGTGCGTGACGTCGTCGGCCAGGAGGGTCTCGACCGCGTCTTCGAGGTGCTGCGTGCACCTTACACGGAGGAGCCGACCAACTGGTCGCGGCGGTACAAGGCCAACCTCGAGAAGCTCGCGTCGGGCGACGTGATCAAGGTGGCGGAGGTCGTCCGCGACCTCTCGCGCCGGGACGCCGACCGGGGCCTGTCCGCCGGCGAGAAGCGGATGCTCTCGAAGGCGCGCCAGATCCTCGTCTCGGAGCTCGCGCTCGCCGAGCACACCGAGGAGGAGAAGGCCGAGGCCATCCTCGACGAGGTGCTCGCGTCCTGACGCACCGGGCCCCGCCCGGATCGACCCCACGGGAGGGCGACCGTCCGCACGGACGGTCGCCCTCCCGTCGTCGTGCGGCCGGGTGGCCGTCGTCGGCGAGCGTCCGGGATAGCGTGTGGCCGTGCCGACTCTCGCCGTCCTGACCGCCGCGGGCTCCGGGTCCCGCCTCGGGATGGACCTGCCCAAGGCTCTCGTCGAGCTCGAGGGCCTGCCGCTGGTCCTCCACGCGGCGCGCCGGCTGTGCGCCTCGGGCGCGGTGGACTCCCTCGTCGTGACGACGCCGGCGGGCCTCGCCGAGCACGTCGCCGCGATGCTGGCCGACGACCCGGGGGTGGACCGGCCCGTCCGCGCCGTCGAGGGCGCCGGCACCCGGCAGGCGTCCGTCGCCGCCGGGCTGCGCGCGGGTCTGGACGACGCCGTGGAGGGCGCGGCCGTCGACGTCGTCCTCGTGCACGACGCCGCGCGCCCCCTCGCGTCGCCGGAGCTCGTGCGCCGCGTGGTCGCCGCCGTGCGCGCGGGCCACGGCGCCGTCGTCCCCGGCGTGCCCGTGACCGACACGATCAAGCGGGTCCTGCCGGACGCCGGGGGCGTGGAGCGCGTGGTGCAGACCGTCGACCGGACAGTGCTGCGCGCCGTGCAGACCCCGCAGGGCTTCGACCGCGCACTGCTCGAGCGCGCCCACGCGGCGGCCGCGCACCGCGACGGCGACGAGTCGCTGTCCGCGACCGACGACGCCGGGCTCGTGGAGGACCTCGGCGTCGCCGTGCACGTGGTGCCCGGGGAGGGCGTGGCGGCCAAGATCACCACCGCGCACGACCTGCGGGTCGCCGCGCTCACGCTCCAGGAGGCACGATGACGGTCCCCGGACTGCCCCGCACCGGCGTCGGCGTCGACGTCCACGCGTTCGCGCCCGACGGCCAGGACCGGCCGCTCATGCTCGGCGGTCTGCGCTGGCCCGGCGAGCGCGGCCTGTCCGGTCACTCGGACGCGGACGTCGCGGCCCACGCCGCTGCGGACGCGCTGTTCTCCGCGTCGGGTCTCGGGGACCTCGGCTCGAACTTCGGGACGAGCGCGCCGGAGTGGGCCGGGGCGAGCGGGGTGAGCCTGCTCGCCGAGGCGGCGCGACGCGTGCGCGCCGGCGGGTTCGAGATCGGGAACGTCGCCGTCCAGGTCATCGGGAACCGCCCGCGGGTCGGGCCGCGACGGGCGGAGGCCGAGGCGGCGCTGAGCGCCGCGGCGGGAGCGCCCGTGACGCTCACCGCGACGACCACCGACGGCCTGGGGCTCACCGGGCGCGGCGAGGGCGTGGCCGCGGTGGCGACGGCGCTCGTGGTCGCCGTCGGCGGCGAGTCGTGAGCCGACGTCAGCCCGCCGGGCCCACCCGGACGCTCTCGACGGCCTCGCGCGCCTGCGCGGCACCCTCGGCGTCGTCCCGCGCGTACGACGCCGTGATCTGCACGACCCACGTCGCGCCGTCGGCGGGTGCCTCGACGAGCAGGATCTCCTGGGCGACGAGAGCCCCCTCGTCCTCGAAGGTGCCCGACACGCGGTACGCGGGTGCCTCGCCGAGCGTCGTGGGCCCCTGCCCGTCGGCGTCCTGCTGCCACCCGGCGAGGTCCTCGACGTACCCGACCGTGTCGTCCCCGGCCTCCTCGAGCGACTGCGTCGCGGTCTCGGCGGTGACGACGACGTTCGCCCGGGCCGCGGGCGAGCCGCCGGCCTCGTCCGACCGGACGAGGAACGCCCCGTCCTGCGTGGACCGCTCCCAGCCGGCGGGCGCGGTGAGCGTGGCCGGGACGCCGGGGACGTCGTACGTCACCGGGCCCTCGGGCGCGGGGGCGTCGGCGGGTCCGCAGGCCGCCGTCACGGCCAGGACGGCCGCCGTCGCCGGGACGGTCAGGAGGCGGTGGGTGGTGGCGCGGCGCACGGGGCTCCGTTCGGTCGGCTCGGGTCGCCCGGCGTGTCGCTCACCGGGACGCGTCGCCATTCTCGCGCGCGCCGGGACCTTGGAGCCGACGACCTTTCGATCGCGACACGCCGAAAGTGCCAGGTGCCCGCAGAAATACTAGCTCGACGCCAGTGCATAGAGGTGCTGGACCCTGAGAAGCACGACATATGGAACGATTTGCACATGAACCGAATGTCCGTCGAAGAACGCCGGGCCCAGCTCGTGGACGCCGCGATGACCATCGCGGTCCGCGAGGGGGTGGAAGCGGTCACGATCCGCGGCGTCGCCGCTGAGGCGGGCGTCTCGCTGGGCGTCGTCCACTACTGCTTCGAGGACAAGGACGAGCTGCTCCAGGCGATGGGGAACAGTCTCGCCCTCGTCGCCTCCGAGCCCGTCCGTGCGTCGCTCGAGGCGAGCACCGACATCGAGGTGCTCGCGCACGCCGCCGCCGACGCGCTCTGGGAGGGGCTCACGCCCCGGCGCCACATGCGGCTGCTGACCTTCGAGTTCGCGACGGCGGGCGTGCGCAGCCGGGCGCTGCGGTCCGTCGCGCACGCGCACCTCGAGCAGACCTGGAACATGACCGAGGGAGTGCTCCAGGAGGTCGCGCGCCGCGCGGGCGTGACGTACAAGCTCGAGATCCGCTTCCTGGCGCGCCTCGTGGCGGGATACATCGACGGCATCGAGATCGCGTGGCTCGTCGAGCAGGACGACGACGCGGCGATCGCGAGCTTCCACGCGCTCGCGGACTACGTGCTCACTCAGGTCGTTCCGCCGGCCGGGGCGGGCGCGGACGCGTCGTGAACGCTCACCCGCGGACGGGGCCGAGCACCCTGTCGGTGTAGACGTTCACGAACACGCCGTCCGGGTCCGCGGCGTCGCGCACGGCCACGAAGTCCTCGAACCGGGGGTACAGGGCGCGCAGCGCGCGGCGTCGAGGCCGTGCAGCTTGCCCCAGTGCGGGCGGCCGCCCACCTCGGCCACGACGCGCTCCACGGCGTCGAAGTAGCGCTCGTGCGGCAGGCCGGCGTACTGGTGCACGGCGACGTAGGCGGTGGCGCGCCCGTGCGCGGTCGACAGCCAGACGTCGTCGGGTGCGGCGAACCGCACCTCCACCGGGAACGGCACGCGCTCGCCCGAGCGGTCGAGCCAGCGGTCGACCTCCGTGAGGACGTCGACGAGGTGCGCGCGCGGCACGGCGTACTCCATCTCGCGGAACCGGACCCGCCGCGCGGTGACGAACACCTGGTGCGACGGTGCGACGTAGGTGCGCGGGGCGAGCGCCCGCGCGGACACCGCGTTGAGGCGAGGGGTCGCGCGCGGCACGGCGGCCGCGAGCCGGTTGACGAGCTCGAACGCGCCGTTCGACAACAGCTCCTCGTCGAGCCACGTGCGGGCGCGCGCGACGGCTCCGGGCCCCGACGAGCGCAGGCGCTCGAGCTCCGCGGCCTCGTCGTCGGGCGCCAGGCGGTTGTTGCGCTTGGTGAGCGCACGCCGCGTGTGCGGGAACCAGTAGAACTCGAAGTGGTCGTTGCCGCCGACGAGGCCGTCCGGGTCGTCGTCCGCGGCCGCGAGACCGTCGAGCACGCGGTCGAGGGGCCACGGCTCCTCCTGGGCGCGGAGCAGGAACGCCGGCACGACGTCGAGCGTGACCGCAGAGAGGACGCCGGTCGCCCCGAGCCCGAGCCGGCTCGCCTCGAAGAGCCCCGGGTCCTGCGCGGGCGTCGCCTCGCGCACCTCGCCGTCCGCGCCGACGACGCGCACGCCGCGCACGCGCGTCGCGAGCCCGCCGAGGCGCGCACCCGTGCCGTGCGTGCCGGTCGAGATCGCGCCCGCGACCGACTGCCGGTCGATGTCGCCGAGGTTGGGCATCGCGAGGCCCGCGGCGGCGAGCGCGGCGTTGAGCCGGTGCAACCGCATGCCCGCGCCCACCGTGACGTGCATCGCGTCCCCGACGCGCGCGACGCGCTCCACGACGTCGAGCCGGTCCAGGTCGAGCAGCAGCCCGTCGGTGACCGCCGCGGGCGTGAAGGAGTGCCCGGCGCGACGGCGCGCACGTGCAGGCCGTCGGCGGCGGCGCGCGCCACGTGCGCGGCGAGCTCGGCCTCGTCCTGCGGGGACGCCCGGCGCTGCGGCTGGGCGCGCGCCGTCCCGGCCCAGTTGGTCCAGGGGCGGACGGCGTCGTCCGTGGTGCGGGGCCCGTCGGCGGGCGCCGCCGGCGTCGGTGCAGGCGTCACAGCACGAAGGTTCTCACGGCGCCGCGCCGTGGCACCGCTGTCAGAGGCGGTTGGCGTACCTTTCTCGCATGGGCGACGCCAGGAGCGCCCGCGTGCCGGGGGGCCGCGCGGCGGGGGCCGGGGACCAGGACGGGCACGGTGCGGTCGACGTGCCGGAGAACCTGACGACGCTGCTCTCGCGGCTGCGGCGCGCCACCGCGGGCCTGGACGGGCCGCTGGCCGTGGTGGACCTCGACCGGTTCGACGCCAACGCCGCCGACCTCCTCGCCCGGGCGGTCGGGACGCCGGTCCGCGTCGCGTCCAAGTCGGTCCGCGTGCGCACCCTCGTCGAGCGAGCCGGACAGCGCGGGTTCACGGGCGTCATGGCCTACTCCCTGCGCGAGGCGCTGTGGCTCGTGCGCCACGGCACGCGCGACGTGCTCGTCGGCTACCCCAGCGCCGACCGCGGCGCGCTCGCCGATCTGGCGCACGACGAGGTGGCGCGGCGCGAGATCACGCTCATGGTGGACGAGCCCGCCCACCTCGCCCTCGTCCGTCGCGCGCTGGTCGCGGCCGACCTCGGCGACGACGCGCCGCCCGTGCGGCTGTGCCTCGACGTCGACGCGTCGCTGCGGGTTCGGCTGGGGCCGTTCGCGCTCCACCTCGGGACGCGACGCTCGCCCGTGCGCACCCCGGAGGCGGCCGCCGCGCTCGCCGTGCGCGTGGCCGCCGAGCCCGGGACGAGCCTGCGCGGGCTGATGTTCTACGAGGCGCAGGTGGCGGGCCTCCCGGACACGGACCCGGTGGTGCGCCTCGTCAAGCGTGCCTCCGTGGCCGACCTCGCCACCCGGCGCGGCGCGGTCCTCGCGGCGGTGCGGGACGTCGTCGGGCACGACGTGGAGCTCGTCAACTCGGGAGGCACCGGGTCCCTCGAGACGTCGTCGGCCGACCCGGTGGTCACGGAGGTGACGGCCGGCTCGGGCCTCTACGTGCCGGGCCTGTTCGACGGCTACCGCGCGTTCCGGCCGCGCCCGGCGGCCTTCGTCGGCCTCGACGTGGTCCGCGTGCCGGCCGGCGGGTGGGCGACGGCGTTCGGCGGCGGCTACGTCGCGTCCGGACCCGCGTCGCGCACCCGGCTGCCGCGGGTCGCGACGCCCGGGTGGGGGCTGTCCCCCCGCGAGGGCGCCGGCGAGGTGCAGACGCCCCTGCACCGCACCGGGCGACGGGGGGACGCGCTCGACGTGGGGGACCGGGTGTGGTTCCGCCACGCCAAGGCGGGCGAGGTCATGGAGCGCTTCGACGTCGTGCACCTCGTCCGGGGCGACGAGGTCGTCGACGTCGTCCCGACGTACCGGGGCGAGGGCCGGTCCTTCGGCTGACAGGGCCGGTACCGGCCGGTACCCGGCCGCCCGGGCGGGGCGGGGGGTCGCGGTTCCGCCCCCGACGGCCGTCCCCGGTAGCCTTGCGCTCGTGACCCTTCGCCTGTTCGACACCGCCACGCGGGACGTGCGCGACTTCGTGCCCCGGACACCCGGCGAGGTCGGCATCTACCTGTGCGGCGCGACGGTGCAGGCGGCGCCCCACGTCGGCCACATGCGCTCGGCCGTCGCGTTCGACGTGCTCGTGCGCTGGCTGCGGCGCACCGGGTCCCGCGTGACGCTGATCCGCAACGTCACCGACATCGACGACAAGATCCTCGCCAAGTCCGCCGCGGCCGGCGAGCCCTGGTGGGCCTGGGCCGCGACCTACGAGCGCGCGTTCACCGCCGCGTACGACGCCCTCGGCGTCCTCCCGCCGACCTACGAGCCGCGTGCCACCGGCCACGTGCCCGACATGGTGGAGCTCGTCCGGCGGCTCGTGGACCGCGGGCACGCGTACGTCACCGCGCCCGGCGACGTCTGGTTCGACGTGCGGTCGTGGCCCGAGTACGGCGCGCTGACGAACCAGCGCCTCGAGGACCTCCAGCCGGTCCCCGGCGACGTCCCTGCCGACGCCGAGGAGGCGGCCGCCAAGCACGACCCGCGCGACTTCGCCCTGTGGAAGGCGCCGAAGGAGGGCGAGCCCGCGACCGCGTCGTGGGACACGCCGTTCGGCCGCGGCCGGCCCGGCTGGCACCTCGAGTGCTCGGCCATGGCCCGGCGGTACCTCGGCGACACGTTCGACATCCACGGCGGGGGCCTCGACCTGCGCTTCCCGCACCACGAGAACGAGCTCGCGCAGTCCCGCGCCGCCGGTGACGCGTTCGCGCGGCACTGGCTGCACAGCGCCTGGGTCACGCAGGGCGGCGCGAAGATGAGCAAGTCGCTCGGCAACGGCCTCCTCGTGCGCGAGGTCCTGGAGAGCACGAGCCCGGTCGTCGTGCGGTACGCCCTCGCGTCGGTGCAGTACCGCTCGATGCTCGAGTGGACGCCCGCGACGGTCGCCGAGGCGGAGGCCACGTGGGAGCGGCTCGCCGGCTTCGTGCAGCGCGCGACCGAGCGCGTGGGCGACGTGGGCGACGTGCGCGACGCCGAGCTGCCCGCCGCGTTCACGGCCGCGATGGACGACGACCTCAACGTGCCCGCCGCGCTCGCGGTCGTGCACGAGCACCTGCGCGCGGGGAACTCCGCGCTCGCCGACCGCACGGCGGCCGCCGACGCGGTCGCGCGGCACCACCTCGTCGCCCTGCGCGCGATGCTCGACGTGCTCGGGCTCGACCCCGGCGACCCGCGGTGGGCGGACGCCGGCGACTCCCGGTACGCGGCCGCGCTCGACGCCGTGGTCGGCGCCGAGCTCGCCGCCCGCGCCGAGGCGCGCGCCGGCCGCGACTTCGCCACCGCGGACGCCATCCGCGACCGGCTCGCCGCGGCGGGGGTGGTCGTCGAGGACTCCGCCGACGGCGCGCGGTGGAGCCTCGCCTGAGCGCGGCTCCCGCACCACCACCGACCTGACCGACCGACGACACGACGGGTAGACCCATGGCTGGCAACTCACAACGACGCGGCGCGACGCGCAAGCCCGGCAGCAAGAAGGGCGCGACCGTCGGCTCCGGCGGGCAGCGGCGCAAGGCGCTCGAGGGCCGCGGGCCCACGCCGAAGGCCGAGGACCGCGTCTACCACGCGGCCCACAAGCGCAAGGTCGCGGCGGAGAAGAAGGCCGCCGGGCAGCGTCCCGGTGCGGCGCGCGGCGGCGCGGGGGACCGGGGCCGAAGGGGCGCGGCGCGGCCGAGGAGGTGGTCGCCGGACGCAACTCCGTGCTCGAGGCGCTGCGGGCCGGGATCCCGGTCGAGGCCGTCTACCTGTTCTCGCGCCTCGACGCCGACGACCGCACGCGCGAGATCCTCGACATCGTCTCCGGCCGCGGCTACGAGCTGCTCGAGGTCGGCAAGCCCGAGCTCGATCGGCTGACCGACGGCGCCGTGCACCAGGGGGTCGCGCTGCGCGTGCCGCCCTACGACTACGCCGACGTCGACGACCTGCTCGACGCCGCCGCGGCGACGGGCCGTCCGCCGCTCGTCGTCGCCCTCGACGGCGTCACCGACCCCCGCAACCTCGGCGCCGTGCTGCGCTCCGCGGGCGCGTTCGGCGCGCACGGCGTCCTCGTGCCCGAGCGCCGCGCCGCGGGCGTCACGGCGTCGGCGTGGAAGGTGTCCGCGGGTGCCGCCGCACGCGTCCCCGTCGCGCGGGCGACGAACCTCGTGCGTGCGCTCGGCGAGCTGAAGAAGGCCGGCTGCTTCGTCGTCGGGCTCGACGCCGGCGGCACGACGGCGATCGGGGACCTTGCGCTCGCGACCGAGCCGCTCGTCGTCGTCGCCGGGTCCGAGGGCAAGGGGCTCTCGCGCCTCGTGCGCGAGGCGTGCGACGTCGTCGCCTCCATCCCCATCGACTCCGACACCGAGTCCCTCAACGCCGCCGTCGCGACCGCCATCTCGCTGTACGAGGTCGCCCGCCTGCGTGCCGCGGAGGCCTGACGGCGCGCAGGCGGCGCCTCAGCCGTAGTACTCGGGGTCCTTCTCGCCCGGCGCGAGGCCGAGCACCGACTTCTCGTCCGGGCGGTGCTGCAGCACGTCCTCGACGTACGACCGGGTCGCCTCGGACATCGGCACGTCGCGGCGGGCGCGCTCCGAGACGTACCACCGGTGGTCGAGGATCTCGTGGAACAGCTGCGCCGGCTCGAGCTTGCGCCGCAGGTGCCGCGGGACCGCCTGGATCGTCGGCTCGAACACGCCGCTCAGCCAGTCGTGCGCGACGAACTCCTCGTCGTCGTTCTGCCGGTCCGTCGCCGCCCGGAACGAGTCGAGGTCGTTGAGGAGCCGGCGCGCCTGGTTCTCCTGGACGTCGAGGCCGGTGAGGCGCAGGAGCCGTCGCGAGTGGTGCCCCGCGTCGACCACCTTGGGCTGGATCTGCACCGACGTGCCGTCGATGTCCGTCGTGATCGCCAGCTCGCCGACGTCGAACCCGAGGTCGTTGAGCCGCTCGATGCGCGCGGCGACGCGCCACCGGTCGGCGGTGTCGAACGACTCGGACGTCGTCAGCGCGTCCCACAGCTCGGTGTAGCGCTCCACGAGCGCGTCGCCGATCGCCACCTCGTCGACGTCCTCGTCGAGCAGCTCGCCCGCCGCGAGGTCCATGAGCTCGCCGATGATGTTGGTGCGGGCGAGGTCGACGTCGTACGAGCGCTGGCCGGGGGAGAGCTCGCGGTGCAGGTCGCCCGTCTCCGCGTCGACGAGATAGGCGGCGAACGTCTCCGCGTCGCGGCGGAACAGGGTGTTCGACAACGAGACGTCGCCCCAGTAGAAGCCGGCGAGGTGGAGCCGCACGAGCAGCACCGCCAGCGCGTCGATGAGCCGCGTCGCCGTGTCCGGGCGCAGCGCCTGGCTGAAGAGCGCCCGGTACGGCAGCGAGAACTGCAGGTGCTCCGTGATGAGCACGGCCTCGAGGGGCTCGCCGTCGGGCGCCTTGCGGCCCGTGATGACGCCGACCGGCACGACGCTCGGCACCTCCAGGCGCCGCAGCTGCCGCAGCAGCTCGTACTCGCGGTACGCGACGGACTCGCCGATCTCCTTGATCGCGATCACGCGGCCCGAGAGACGCACGAACCGCACGATGTGGCGGGAGATGCCTCGTGGCAGCGCGGCGAGCGTCTCGGCGGGCCAGTGCTCCAGCGGGACGCCCACGGGAGGTCGAGCAGGGCCGGGTCGGGTGCAGACGCGGTGATCTGCAGGGAGTGCACGGTCACGACTCCATTGTCCATGGTCGGTGCGCCTCGCTCGCCGTCGTCGGCTCGTCGGCTCGTCGGCCTGTCGTGGTCGCCCTCCGCCGACGCCTGCGCGAGGGCGGGGCGGGTCGACCATCCGCCGCTCGTGCCTCGCGGCTCCCGCCAGACCCGCCACGACCCGCCCCACCCTCGCTCCGGCATCTGTTCGTCCGGCCACGTCCCCGTGCTCGGCGAACCCCGGGTCGCCCACCGATCGGAGGTCGGAGCGGGGCGTAGGCCGGGGTTCGACGGGACGAGCGGGGCGTGTCTCGGGGGTCGGCGGAAGAGCGAGAGGCGACCCCCGGTGACGGCGCGCCCGAAGGGCGTCGGCCCGGGACGACGAAGGGCGGGCCCGACCCGGAGGTCGGACCCGCCCTTGTCGGCGGTGCAGGTGTCAGCGGCCGACGTCAGCCGAGACGCTTGCCGGACGCGTAGGAGAAGACGTGCGACTGACCCGGACGGATCGTCACGTAGATGCGCTCGCCCTTGGCCGGGACGTTGCGCGGGTCGACGCGGACGATGACCTGGTTCTCGCCGGCACCGGAGGTGACGTGCGCCTCGAGGGCACGGGGGCCGACGAGCGTGCCGTAGACGAACGCGTCGGAGCCGAGCTCCTCGACGATGTTGACCTCGACCGGGAACGACGACTCCGAGGCCTGCGAGACGACGTCGAGCGACTCGGGACGGAAGCCCAGCGTGACGTGGTTCTTGTCGGCCTCGGTGAGCTGGCCCGCGACGTCGCGCTCGAGCGGGACGCGCGCGTCACCGATCTTCGCGTACCCGCCCTCGACCTCGAACTGGGCGAGGTTCATGGCCGGGGAGCCGATGAAGCCGGCGACGAACACGTTGGCGGGGGTGTCGTACATCTCGCGCGGCGTGCCGACCTGCTGGAGCAGGCCGTCCTTGAGGACCGCGATGCGGTCGCCCATCGTGAGGGCCTCGGTCTGGTCGTGCGTGACGTAGACCGTGGTGACGCCGAGACGACGCTGGAGCGACGCGATCTGCGTTCGGGTCTGCACGCGGAGCTTCGCGTCGAGGTTCGACAGCGGCTCGTCCATGAGGAACACCTGCGGCTGGCGCACGATCGCGCGGCCCATGGCGACGCGCTGGCGCTGGCCACCCGAGAGGGCCTTCGGCTTGCGGTCGAGGTACTCGGTGAGGTCGAGGATCTTCGCGGCCTCCTCGACGCGCTGGCGGATCTCCGCCTTCGGCGTGCCGGCGATCTTCAGCGCGAAGCCCATGTTGTCCGCGACGGACATGTGCGGGTACAGCGCGTAGTTCTGGAAGACCATCGCGATGTCGCGGTCCTTCGGCTGGACGTCCGTGACGTCGCGGTCGCCGATGTAGATGTGGCCCTGGTTGACGTCCTCGAGACCCGCGAGCATGCGCAGGGACGTCGACTTGCCGCAGCCCGAGGGGCCGACGAGCACGAGGAACTCGCCGTCCTCGATGTGCAGGTTGAGCTGGTCGACCGCGGGGCGCTCGGTCCCGGGGTAGATCCGGCTCGCGTGGTCGTAGGTGACCGTAGCCATGACTGGTACATCCCTCCACCGGCAGGTACGTGCCGGACGATCCGTTGTGCAGTGACGTGCAGTTGAGTGTCCTGTCGACGGTGCTCAGGCCTCGATGGCGGTCGAGCGTGTCTTCGACGACACAGAAGAAGCCGGGCCCCGAGGGGCCCGACGTCATCGTGGAGCCGATACTACCTCCCGTGGGTGAGTGCTGGGTCACACCCCGGTCACGATCGGCGTCCGGCCTCCTCGAGGCTCCGGCGAGCGCGTGCAGCGCCGCGGCCAGCCCGTCCGCGTCGGCGACGCGGTACGTCGCCCGCGTCTCGCCGGGCCCGACCTTGACCCCCAGGTCGCCGTCGCCCAGGACGGCGAACGCGGTCTCGTCCGTCGTGTCGTCGCCCGCGTACAGCACGCGCGCGCGGCCGCCGGTCCCCGCGTCCTGCCCGACGACGTCGCGCAGCCGGTCCACCGCCTCGCCCTTGGACGTCTCGAGCACCGCGACCTCGACCACGTCCTTGCCGTGCATGGCGTGCAGCCCCAGGTGCTCCGCGACCGTGTCCGCCGCCGCCTGCGCGGCGACCGTGTCGTCGGCCGAGGCGAGACGCGTGTGGAGCACGGCGGCGCTGGGCTTGTCCTGCACCCACGCGCCCTCGCGGCCGGCGACGGCGGCGGCGAACCCCGCGCGCAGCTCGGCGAGCCGGCGCTCCTGGTCGCCGGTGAGCTCGACCGGCACCGCGTCGACCCCGTGGGGCTCGACGTGCCCGGTCTCCGCCCCGTGGCTGCCGACGAGGTACGTCGCGGCCGGCGGCTCGCTGCAGCGCGCGAGGTCCTCGAGGTTGCGCCCGGAGACCAGGGCGAGCCGCGTCGTCGTGCCCTCGAGCGCCCCCGCGAGCCGGTCGACCGCGGCGCGGGCGGACGACGCCATCCGCGCGGCCGTCGGGTCGTCGACGAGCGGGGCCAGCGTCCCGTCGAAGTCGAGCGCGACGAGCGCCGCACCGGGCGCGCGGCGAACGCGCGGACGGCGGCGGCGAGCTCGTCGGCCAGGTCGTGCTGCGGCGGGGTCGGCACCGTGCTCACGCGTCGTCCCTCCCGGCGTCGCGGGCCGGCCCGGCCACCGGTGCCTCGACGAGCTGGCGGTACGGGCGCGGGACGCGCGACGGCATCGCCGTGAGCACCCCGAGGAAGGACTCCGACCACTTGGCGACGTCGTCGTTGAGCACGCGACGCCGCAGCCGGCGCATGCGCTTGCGCTGCTCGCGGTGGTCCATGTGCGAGGCCGCGACGATGATGTCCTTCATCCCGTCGATGTCGTGCGGGTTGACGAGCAGCGCCCCCGAGGCGAGCTCGTCGGCGGCCCCGGTGAACTCCGAGAGCACGAGCACCCCGCGGTCGTCCGACCGGGCGGCGACGTACTCCTTCGCGACGAGGTTCATGCCGTCGCGCAGCGACGTGACGAGCATGACGTCGGCCGCGAGGTACAGCGCGGCCATCTCCTCCGCCGGGTACGAGTGGTGCAGGTAGTGGATCGCCGCGTGCCCGATCTCCGCGTACTCGCCGTTGATGCGCCCGACGAGCCCCTCGACGTGCTCGCGCAGCTCCTGGTAGGCGTCGACGTTCTCGCGGCTCGGGCTCGCCACCTGGACCAGCGTCGCGTGCTCGACGTCGAGCCGGCCGTCCTGGAGGATCTCGCCGTAGGCCTTGATGCGGTGCCGGATGCCCTTGGTGTAGTCGAGCCGGTCGACGCCGAGCATCATGCGTCCGGGTCGCCGAGATCGGCGCGGATCTCCTCCGCGCGGCGCTGCACCTCGGGCCTGCGCGCGAGCTCGTCGAAGTGCCGGGAGTCGATCGAGATGGGGAACGCGGCGGCGCGCACGTGCCGGTCGTGGCCGTCCGGCCCCGGGACGGTGATCATCGGGCCGCGCGTGGTGTAGGCGCGCAGCCGGCGCACGGCGCGGATGAAGTTCGCCGCGTCGCCCGCGCGCTGGAAGCCGACGAGGTCCGCGCCGAGGAGTCCGTCGAGCACCTGCCGCCGCCACGGGAGCTGCTGGAACAGCTCCAGGGGCGGGAAGGGGATGTGGTTGAAGAACCCGATCCGCACGTCGGGGCGCTGCTCGCGGATCATCTGCGGCACGAGCTGGAGCTGGTAGTCGTGCACCCACACGACGGCGCCCTCGGCCGCCTGCGCCACGGCCGCGTCGGCGAAGCGCTGGTTCACCCGCCGGTACGCGTCCCACCAGGCGCGGTGGTACGTCGGCGGGGAGATGACGTCGTGGTACAGCGGCCACAGCGTGTCGTTCGAGAAGCCCTCGTAGTACCGCTGGATCTCGTCCTGGCTCAGCGTGACCGGGACGAGGCGCATGTCGTCGGCGTCGAAGGGGTCGCTCGCGAGGTCGGGCGCCCCGGACCAGCCGACCCACGCGCCGTCGGACGCCTGCATGACCGGCGCGAGCGCGGTGACCAGGCCGCCGGGGGACCTGTTCCACTGGACGTCACCCCCGGGCCCGACCGTGAAGTCCACCGGGAGGCGGTTGGCCACGACGACCAGATCGAACCCTTCTTTGCCTGACAATCGACTTCTCCTTGAGCTTCGATGGATCACGCCTGGGTCGTCCCAGGGTAGTCGGCTCGTCGGTCGTCCGGGGCTGCGCCCGGGGTGGGGCGACCGTCCCGGGCCGCCGTGCCGCGCGTCTTGCGGATACCTTGTCATCATGGAGGAGTCCACGCAGCGCGTCGCGGCGCCCGGGAGCCGCGGACCGGCCCCCGGTGACGACGTCGGGGGCTACCTCATCGGGCCGCGGCTCGGCTCCGGCGCGATGGGCACCGTGCACAGCGCGCACGACGGGGGCGGCAACGTCGTCGCCATCAAGCTCCTGCACGCGCACGTGGACCGCGACGCCGCGGCCCAGGGCAGGGAGCGGCTGCGCCGCGAGGCCCTCGCGCTGCGGCGGCTGCGCCACCCCGCCGTCGCGCAGATCCTCGACGTCGAGCTGGACGGCCCGGAGGCGTTCATCGTCACCGAGCTCGTCGACGGCCCGACGCTCGAGGACGAGATCGCCGACCGCGGCCCGCTCGACGCATGGGACCTGTACGAGCTCGCGGACCAGCTCGCCGCCGCGCTCGAGGCCGTCCACGGGGCGGGCGTCGTCCACCGCGACCTCAAGCCGAGCAACGTGCTCATCGCCGCACGCGGGCCCGTGCTCATCGACTTCGGCATCGCGCAGGCGCTCGAGGACGCGCGCGTGACGTCCACCGGTCTCGTCATGGGAACCCCGGGATACCTGGCCCCCGAGCTGCTCGAGGGCGCGAGCCCGAGCGCCGACACCGACTGGTGGGGCTGGGCCGCGCTGCTCGCGTACGCCGCGACCGGGCGCGCGCCGTTCGGGGTCCGCCCGACCGACGTCGTCCTCGCGCGCGCCCGCAGCGGCAGCCCCGACCTGGCCGGGCTCGGCCCCGTCACCGCCGGGGCGCTCGCGGGTGCGCTGCACGCCGACCCCGCGGAGCGGCTCGGCCCGACGGAGGTCGTCGCCGCGCTGCGGCACGCCGCGGACGCGGGCGACGCGGCGACCCAGCAGGTCGGCCCGCCGACGGGCGCGACGCAGGTGGTGGACCCGGCCGCGGTCGCCGCGGCGTGGGAGGCCGGGCACGGCGCGCCGGTGCAGGTCGTCCCGCCGCCCCTGCCCGCGTCCCAGGCGCAGGTCAACGACGGGCGCACGGTCGCGGTGCCGACGGACGGCCAGGATCTGCTGGACGAGCTCGGCGCGCCCGTGCCCCTCGGGACGGGGGAGCCGCTGTACGAGCGTCCCGTCCCGGCACGGCGTCGCGGGGCGCTCGCCCTGCTCGGCGTCCCGCTCGTGCTGCTCGCCGCGGTGGCGCCGGGCGCCGCCTTCGCCGTGCTCGCCGTCTTCGTCGTCGTGGCGCGGGTCGTCGGGGTGACGACGGAGTCGCTGCACACCCGGCGCGAGCGCCGCGGGGTCCAGCGCAGCGACACGGCCCGCTCGCTCGCCGCGTCGCCTGGTACCTCGTGCGGGCGCTCGCGGGGGCGCTGCCGTCGCTCCTCGTCGCGGCCTGCGCCGGGGTGCTGGTCGTCGTGGCGGGGTGGTGGCTGCTCGAGGCGGACCGTGTCGTCGTCGCCCCCGGGCCCGACGGCGGCAACTCACCGGTCGTCACGACGCTCCTGCTGTGCCTGGCCATGCTCGCGGCCGTGGTCCTCGCGTGGGTCGGTCCGCTGACGTACCTGACGCGCTACGGGACCCGGACCGCGCTGGCCCGGGCCGCACCGGGCCGCACGGGCACGCTCGTCCTCGGGGGCGTCGGCGTCGTGCTGACCGTCGTGTGCGTGGTGCTGCTCGCGTCCGGTCCGGACGTCGTGTGGTGGCCCTTCCCCGGTCCTCCCGACCTGGGCTGACACCGCGCGGCCCGGGCGGCCGGCCTCCCGGACGCTGTCAGCCGGGTCCCAGCCGGCCTGTGTACGCTGGCGGCGTGCTCCGGACGGTCAAGCGCGGGACGGCCCGCGGCGTGAACCGCGCGTCCGTCGTGCCCGCGACCACCCGGCTGCTCGGGCCGGTGCTCCTCGTCCTCGCCCTCGCCGCGGCCGTCGTGACGCACCTCGCGGAGCGCGGGATCGCCGTGGTTCACCAGTGCGTGGACCTGCCGGGGCTCTGGGGCGTCGCGGGCATGCGGCTCGCGCTCGTCCACGCCGCACCCGACTGCCGTCCGGCACGGCGCTGGGCGGCGAGCCCACCGCGATGGTCACCGTGCTCGGCGCCCTGGCGCTGCCGGTGCTGGTCGCGCACGCCGCTGCCGGTCTCGTCGCGTGGGGCCTGTCCGCACGCGCCCGTCGAGCCCACGCCCGTGCCCGCGCGGTGTCCGACGGCGCCGCGCGCGTCCTGCGTGCGGTCGTCGCCCGGGTGCTCGGCGGCCTCCGCGGCCACGACGGTCCCGTCGCGGGCCCGCGCGTGCTGCGCCTCCCGCGTCGCGACGCGCTGCCGTCGCCGCTCCACCACCTCGCCGACGCGGTGGTGCGCACGCGGCGCGGGCCGCCGCTCGCCCTGGCCTGACGGCTCGCCCGGAGCCCGACGCCGACGACGCACCCGCCCCTGTCGCCCCGACGGCGACGCCGTACCCGTACCCGAAGGACCACCATGACCAGCAACGCACCCCAGACCAAGGCCCAGCGCCGCGAGGCCGCCCGCGCCGAGGCGCTCGCGGTGCGCGAGGCGCAGGCCAAGCGCGACCGCCGCAACCGGCTCATCACCATCGGCGCGCTCGTCGTCGGCCTCCTCGCCCTGATCGGCGTCTTCCTCGCCATCTGGATCCCGGCGATGAACGACCGCGAGCAGACCCTCGACGCCGTCGCGCAGGGTGACCTGAGCCAGGTCGAGAGCCCGGCGAACTCGAACGACGAGGGCGGCATCCCGATGGGCGCCGACGGCGCCGCGGGCACCGACAACGGTGCCGACGCCGTCGAGGTCGGCGTGTACCTCGACTACATGTGCCCCATCTGCGGCGACTTCGAGGAGACGAACGGCGCCTCGCTCGACGCGCTGCGCGAGTCCGGTGACGCCACCGTCGTGCTGCACCCGGTCTCCATCCTCGACCGCTTCTCCCAGGGCACGCAGTACTCGACGCGGGCCGCGGCGGCCGCGGCCTACGTCGCCGACCAGGCTCCGGAGGCGATGGCCGAGTTCAACACGATCATGTTCGAGAACCAGCCCGCCGAGCAGACCGAGGGACTCACGGACGACCAGATCGCCGACCTCGCGGAGCAGGCCGGCGTCCCGGCGGACGTCGCGGAGGGCATCGCCGACGGGACGGCCGCGGAGACCTTCGGCGACTGGGCCGCGACGGCGACGAGCCTCGCCACGAACGACGAGGCGCTCGCGAACCCGCAGTCGGGCGGCGGCTCGGCACGCCGACGATCACGATCGACGGCGAGCGCTGGGACGGCAACTGGTCCGACCCGACCGCGCTGACGTCCGCCGTCCAGGCCGCGCAGGGCTGACGCCGGACGACACCGGACGGGCGCGCCGGGCGAGCGGGTAGTCTGCTCTCTCGTCCGGCAGCCCGGCCCGCCGCCTTAGCTCAGCTGGTAGAGCACTCGCCTTGTAAGCGAACGGTCGTCGGTTCGATTCCGACAGGCGGCTCCCGCACGAAGCCCCCCGACCCGTCCGGTCGGGGGGCTTCGTCGTGCGGCGGCCGGCGTCGTCGTGCGCGAACCGCGTCAGTCCTCGGCGAGCGGCACGGGCAGCAGCTCCGGGGCCTTCGGCATCCGCCCGTCGCCCGACGACGTCCCCCGCAGCCGTCGCTGCGCCCACGGCAGCAGGTGCGTGCGGACCCACTGCGCGTTCTGCCGTGCACGGTCGAGGGCCGGTGCCGGGGGCAGGGGAGCGAGCGGGTCGTCCCACGCCGCGTCGTCGGGCTCCTGGCCAAGGCCCACGAGGGCCGCCTGGGCGACGCGGCGGTGGCCGTCGGGCGTGAGGTGGATGCGGTCGTCGGACCACATGCGCCAGTCCTGGAGCGCGCGCATGCCCCACAGGTCGAGGACGTAGGCGCCGTGCCGGCGGGCGATCGCCCACAGGTGCGCGTTGAACACACCGACGCGCGGGCGCGTCAGGCTCACGACGGGGGAGCGCGACGAGTCGAACCCGGTCGCCAGGAGCACGTCGATCCCCGCCGCACGCAGGCGTGCGACCTGCCGCTCGAGGTCGCGGGCGAGGCGGTCGACGTCGGCGCTGGGTCGCAGGATGTCGTTCCCGCCGCCGACGAGGCTCACGAGGTCCGGGCGCAGCTCGATCGCGGCCGGGACCTGGTCGGCGAGGATGGCGGGCAGCTTGCGGCCGCGGATGGCGAGGTTGGCGTACCGCAGCGGCTCCGCCCCGGCGTCGACCCGGCGGACGGCGAGGTGCTGGGCGAGGAGGTCGGCCCACCCGCGCTGGTGGTCCTCCTTGCCCGGGTACGGATCCCACAGGCCCTCGGTGAACGAGTCGCCGATCGCCACGTAGCTCGTCCACGGGGGCGGGCCCTCGGGGGTGGTCGAGGCGTTGCCGGCGTGCGGAGAGGTCGTGGGGTTCTGCGTCGTCACGGGGCCATTGTGCTCCTCGGTGCTCTCAGCGGGCAGGTGCCGCCGGGAGCCGCCAGTCGACCGGGGGTGCGCCCTGCTCCGCGAGCAGCGCGTCGACGCGCGAGAACGGGCGCGAGCCGAAGAACCCGCGACGCGCGCTGAGCGGGCTCGGGTGGGCGCTCGCGACGACGGGCGTGCCGCCCAGCATCGGCGCAGCGTGCCTGCGTCGCGGCCCCACAGGATCGCGACGAGCGGGGCGTCGCGCGCGACGAGCGCGCGGATGGCGGCCTCCGTGACCGCCTCCCAACCCTGACCGCGGTGCGAGCCCGGCTCGCCCGGCCGGACGGTGAGGACCCTGTTGAGCAGCATCACGCCCTGGTCGGCCCACGCGGACAGGTCGCCGTTCGCGGGCGTGGGGGCGCCGACGTCGTCGGCGAGCTCGGCGAAGATGTTCTGGAGCGAGCGCGGCACCGGGCGCACGTGGGGCTGCACCGAGAACGACAGGCCCATCGGGTGCCCGGGGGTGGGGTAGGGGTCCTGCCCGACGACGAGCACCCGCACCTGTGCGAGAGGCCGCGAGAACGCGTGGAGGATCGCGGACGGCGCGGGAAGGTACTCCCGTCCCGCGGCGACCTCGGCGCGCAGGAAGTCGCCCATCGCGTGGATCTGCGGCTCGACGGGCGCGAGCGCCTGCGCCCAGTCCGGGGCCATGACGTCCGCGAGCGGGGGTCGGGTCGTTCCGGCGGCGCTCTCCACGGTCACCGAGCGTAGCCCGCACCGGCGGGGCGAATCACACCGCTGTCGTTCGCGCCGTATACCCTGGTGCCCGACGCGCCGGAGCGTCGCCGCCGCGACCGCGGCGGCAGGCCCGGTGAGGACGACGTGCAGGAGGCGACCGATGGGCGAGGCGGCATACGTGCTCGACGGCCCCGACGCGACGCAGGGTCCGGACCGCGCGGACGCGGCGACCGGGCTGAGCGAGCGGGACCGCGAGATCCTCGCGTTCGAGCGGCAGTGGTGGAAGTACGCGGGAGCCAAGGAGCAGGCAGTCCGCGAGCTGTTCGACATGTCGGCGACGCGCTACTACCAGGTGCTCAACGCCCTCATCGACTCCCCGGCCGCGCTCGCGCACGACCCGATGCTGGTCAAGCGGCTGCGGCGCATGCGCTCGACCCGGCAGCGCGCGCGCACGGCACGTCGGCTCGGCGGGATCTGACCCCCGTCCGGCCACGATCCGGCCGTCGCGCTCCGTGAAAGCCGGGCGAACAGGGCGTTTAGCCAACGGCGCCCACCGGGCTACCCTGTCGCCGTGACGAAGAGCCGCTACCCCTACGCGCCCGACGAGTTCGACGCTCCCGCGCCGCAGGGCGCCCCCGTCGGCGTGCACCGCACGCCGCGCAGCGGGTGGAGCAAGACGTGGCCGTTCCTCCTGGTCGCCGTGGTCTTCGCCGGCCTGGCCTACGGAGCGTCACGCTGCTGTCCGGCGGGTCCGACGAGGCGCCGCCGCAGGCGCAGTCCACGGAGCCCGCCGCGGAGGAGTCGGCCGAGCCGCCCGCCGAGGAGACGACGGAGCCGCCGGCCGAGACCGACGCACCTCCCGCCGAGGAGGAGCCGCCCGCCGAGGAGACGCCGGAGGCACCGGACGTCGACGCGCTGCTCGCGGCCGCCGACCCCAGCGCCTACGTCCGCGTGCTGAACGCGAGCGGGCTGACCGGGATGGCGGGCACGGGCAAGGACGCGCTCGACGCGCGCGGCTTCACCCAGGTCGAGGCGGCGGACTACGAGGGCAGCCCGGACGACGTCGCCGTCACCACCGTCTGGTACGGCGAGAACCGTGCCGAGACGGCGGCGGCCGTCGCGGCCGTCCTCGGCATCCCCGAGGAGAACGTCAGCCAGCAGCCGCTGCGCTCGGGCGACGTCGTCGTCATCATCAAGTCGGAGCTCACTCCCGCGGGCTGACCCCCTGACCAGGACGTTCGTCCATCTCGCACCCGTCCGTCCGGACGTCGCTCCGACCTTCCCCGGGCGCACGGTCGCCGCTAGGCTCGGCGTACCGCGGGGCCGAGGGAGCCCCGCGGGCGACGACGCACGAGGAGACCTCGATGGCTCAGGGCACCGTGAAGTGGTTCAACGCGGAGAAGGGGTACGGGTTCATCACGCCCGTCAGCGGCGGGCAGGACCTGTTCGTCCACTTCAGCGCCATCCAGACCGACGGCTACCGCACGCTCGAGGAGGGGCAGGAGGTCGAGTTCGAGCTCGGCCAGGGCACCAAGGGCCCGCAGGCCGAGCAGGTGCGGCCGCTCTGAGCCCGTCGCACGACGGGCTCTGACCCGTGACGGAGCACCTCGACGCCGTCGTCGTGGGGTCGGGGCCGAACGGCCTCGCCGCCGCGGTGACGCTCGCGCGCGCCGGCCTCGACGTGCGCGTGCTCGAGGCGCAGCCGACCGTCGGGGGCGGCTCCCGCACGCTCGACCTCGGGCTCGCCGAGGGGATCGTCCAGGACGTCTGCTCGGCGGTGCACCCGCTCGCGTGGGCGTCCCCCTTCTTCGAGGCCTTCGACCTCCGTGCGCGGGGCGTGGAGCTCGTCGCGCCCGACGTGTCGTACGCGCACCCGCTCGACGGCGGGCGCGCGGGCGTCGCGTACCAGGACGTCGCGCGCACCGCGGAGCGGCTGGGGGCGCCCGACGGCGCGGCGTGGCGCGGCCTGCTGGGACCGCTGGCGGAACGGTGGCGGGACACGGTCGCCGTCGCGCTCGGCGACAAGCGCTCGGTCCCGGGACGGGTGCTGCGACCCGAGGGCGCGGCGACCGCGGCGCGGTTCGGGGCCGCCGTCCTGGAGCAAGGCACCGCCGCCTGGGGCCGCCGCTTCGCGACGGAGGAGGCCGCGGCGCTGCTCACCGGCGTGGCGGCGCACGCGATCACCCCCTTGCCCTCGCTGGGCGGTGCGGGCACGGCGCTGCTCCTCGCCGCGCTCGGCCACGCACCCGGCGGGTGGCCGATCCCGCGGGGCGGGTCGGGCGAGATCGTGCGCGCCCTCGTCGACGACCTGCGCGCCCACGGCGGCGACGTCGTCACCGGCCACCGTGTGGCCTCGCGCGCGGACCTGCCGCCCGCGCGCGCCTACATGTTCGACACGGCGCCGCGTGTCGTCGCGGACGTGTTCGCGGACCGGCTCTCGGCACGTGCGGAGGCCGGCCTGCGCCGGTTCCGCCACGGCGACGCCGCGGCGAAGGTGGACCTCGTGCTGTCCGGTCCCGTGCCGTGGGCGGACCCGGAGGTCGGCCGCGCGTCCACGGTGCACGTCGGCGGGACGCGCGCCGAGATGGCGCAGGCGGAGTCGGACGTCGCGGCCGGGCGGCACGCGGAGCGCCCCGTCGTCCTCGTCAGCGACCCGACGGTCGCCGACCCGGGCCGTGCCGCCGGGGGCCTGCGACCGCTGTGGACGTACGCGCACGTGCCCGCCGGGTCCGGCCGCGACGTGACGGAGGACGTCGTGGCGCAGATCGAGCGGTTCGCCCCGGGGTTCCGTGACGTCGTCGTGGCGTCTCGCTGCATCCCCGCCGCCGGCATGAGCGAGCACGACGAGAGCTATGTGGGCGGCGACATCGCGGGCGGCGCGGTGACGATGTGGCAGATGGTGGCCCGGCCCGCATTGCGGGCGGACCCGTACGCCGTCGGGCTCGAGGGCGTCTACCTGTGCTCCGCCTCCACGCCGCCGGGGCCGGGCGTGCACGGGCTCGGCGGCTGGTACGCCGCGCGGCGGGTGCTGCGCCGGGAGTTCGACGTCCGCGACGACCCCGACCTCGGCCCCGACCGCGGACCCGTTCCGGCGCCGGGGTAGCCCTGTCCCACGGCCGGGGGACGGTCCTACCGCGGCGCGTCCTCGAGCTCGACGAGCGCGAGGACGACGAGCGCGGAGCTCCACGACAGGGGCGCGACGGCCGCCGGCGACCCGTCCGCGAGCACCTTCTCCGGGATCGCGCCCGACGCGGTCCGGTGCTCGTCGAGCCAGCGCAGCCACTCGCGCGCGTCCGCGCGGTCGTCGGGGTCGGACGACGACGCCGCGGCCAGCGCGTAGAGCGCCGTCTGCGGCGTCCACGAGATGCCGTCCTCACGCCACCCGGCGCCGGGCGCGAGACCGCCCGCGGGGCGCAGCATCTCCCGGACGGACGCGAGCCACGCGTCGTGGGCGCCGTCGAGCGGCTCCGGCTGGAACGGCGGGAGGACGAACGCGGTGGAGGCGTCCCGTGCGCCGCCCGTCACGTGGCGCGGGTAGCCCTGGTCCCCGAACGCGCCCTCGACGGCGGCCCGCAGCCTGCCCGCCGCGCCGACCGCCGCGCCCTGCCGCGCGCGGGTCGCGGCGAGCGCCGCGTCGGCAGCACGCGTCGCCTCGCCGGTCGCGCTGCCGGGGTCCACGGCGAGCGCGGGGACGACGGCCGGACGGTCGGACGGGGCGTCCGCCCCCGCGAGCCGGTAGAAGTCGGCGGCGGCCTCGAGCCCGGCGAGCAGCGGACCGGCCGTGCCGAGCGTGAGCGACGTCGGCTCGACCTCCCAGTAGTCGCTCGACGCGGGCGGCAGCGACGCCTCCGCGAGGAGGGACAGCGCGTGGTCGGCGCAGGCGTCGACGAGCGGGCGCAGCACCGCCGCGACGGCGGCGCGGTCGTCGGCGGGGGCCTCGGCGAGCACGACGTCCGCCGCCCACAGGACCCAGCCCACGCCGTCCGACTGGAGGCCGCGGTCGTCGGGCACGCCGGACCCGTCGGGCAGGTAGCGCGCGTGGAAGGACCCGTCGTCCTCCTGCACCCGGGCGAGGAAGCGCAGGACGTCGAGCGCGTCGTCGACGTGACCGGTGCGCGCGAACGCCGCCGCGGCGAACGACGCGTCGCGGGCCACACGTAGCGCCACTTGGGCGGGGCGCGGCGAGCGAGGCGCCGTTGTCGAGCACCAAGGAGCGCAGGTCGAGCAGCGCCGCCTCGCCGAGCTCCTCGAACCGCCCGCCCGCGCCGGGGACGACACCGGACGCGAGCCAGGCGCGCGAGGACGCGGCGGCGTCGTGCGCGGCCGCGTCGTCGAGGAGGAGCGCGGCGTCGATCGGCGCTCCGGCGACCTGCGCGAGCCGGTGCGCCTCGCCGTCGGCCGGGTCGACGCCGTCCACGAGGCCCGCCGGGTCGAGGCCCGCGGGGTCGAGGACCCGGCTGCCGTCGAGGTAGACGGCGGCGGCACCGGGAGGCAGCCGCAGGAGCGCGTGCTCCGTGACGGCGATACCGTCCTGGTAGAGGTCGATGTGCTCGCCGGTCGGGACGGCGGTGGCCGTCGCCGCCGTCAGGCCGAGGGCGGGGACGAGCACGAACCCGGCCAGGGCCCCGAGGCGCCACGTCGTTGTTGCGCGGATCACACCGCGCATCGTAAGGGATCGCGTGCGACCCGGCGGAGGGCGCGGTTCGCGCAGGGCGATATCGCGGACCACCGGATGCCTTGCACTCGCCGGGCCCGAGTGCCAATAATGGCGTTAGCACTCTCCGTGCGAGAGTGACAGAAGTGACCAGCGCAGGCGGCCGTCTCATCGCGGCCGCGGCGCACGAACCAGGTCGACAGGTGAGGCCCCACCGGCGGCGTGACATGAACGTCGCCCGGCGCGGGTCGTCCGTCGCGGGCGCCGGCCGACCGCCACACGCCACCAGCGGAGGATCATTCCCCATGGCCAAGATCATCGCGTTCGACGAGGACGCTCGTCGGAGCATGGAGCGCGGGCTCAACCAGCTCGCCGACACCGTGAAGGTCACGCTCGGCCCGAAGGGCCGCAACGTCGTGCTCGACAAGAAGTGGGGCGCCCCCACCATCACGAACGACGGCGTCTCCATCGCCAAGGAGATCGAGCTCGAGGACCCGTACGAGAAGATCGGTGCGGAGCTCGTCAAGGAGGTCGCCAAGAAGACGGACGACGTCGCGGGTGACGGCACCACCACCGCCACCGTGCTCGCCCAGGCGCTCGTGCGCGAGGGCCTGCGCGTCGTCGCCGCCGGCGCCAACCCGATCGCCGTCAAGCGCGGCATCGAGAAGGCCGTCGACGCCGTGACCGAGCAGCTCCTCAACGCTGCGGTCGACGTCGAGACCAAGGAGCAGATCGCCGCCACGGCCGCGATCTCCGCCGGCGACCCGGCGATCGGCGAGCTCATCGCCGAGGCCCTCGGACAAGGTCGGCAAGGAGGGCGTGATCACGGTCGAGGAGTCGAACACCTTCGGCCTCGAGCTCGAGCTCACCGAGGGCATGCGCTTCGACAAGGGCTTCCTCGCGCGCTTACTTCGAGACGGACCCCGAGCGCCAGGAGGCCGTGCTCGAGGACCCGTACGTCCTCATCGTCGAGTCGAAGATCTCGAACGTGAAGGACCTGCTCCCGGTGCTCGACCAGGTCATGAAGCAGGGCGCTCGCTCCTCATCATCGCCGAGGACGTCGAGGGCGAGGCGCTCGCCACCCTGGTGCTCAACAAGATCCGCGGCACGTTCAAGTCCGTCGCCGTCAAGGCCCCGGGCTTCGGCGACCGCCGCAAGGCCATGCTCCAGGACATCGCGATCCTCACCGGCGGCCAGGTCATCACCGAGACGGTGGGCCTCAAGCTCGAGAACGCGACGCTCGACCTGCTCGGCCAGGCGCGAAAGGTCGTCGTCACCAAGGACGAGACCACGATCGTCGAGGGTGCGGGCGACGCCGACCTCATCGCGGGTCGCGTGAACCAGATCCGTGGCGAGATCGAGAAGTCGGACTCCGACTACGACCGCGAGAAGCTCCAGGAGCGTCTCGCGAAGCTCGCCGGCGGCGTGGCGGTCATCAAGGCCGGTGCCGCGACCGAGGTCGAGCTCAAGGAGCGCAAGCACCGCATCGAGGACGCCGTGCGCAACGCGAAGGCCGCCGTCGAGGAGGGCATCGTCGCCGGTGGTGGCGTCGCGCTCATCCAGGCCGGTGCCGCCGCGTTCGAGAAGCTCGAGCTGGACGGCGACGAGGCGACCGGTGCGCAGATCGTCAACGCGTCGATCTCGGCCCCGCTCAAGCAGATCGCGATCAACGCCGGTCTCGAGGGCGGCGTCGTGGCGGAGAAGGTCAAGGGCCTCCCGTCCGGCCAGGGCCTCAACGCCGCGACCGGTGAGTACGAGGACCTCCTCGCCGCCGGCGTGAACGACCCGGTCAAGGTCACGCGCTCCGCGCTGCAGAACGCCGCCTCCATCGCGGCGCTGTTCCTCACGACCGAGGCCGTCGTCGCGGACAAGCCGGAGAAGGCTCCGGCGGCTCCGGGTGGCGACCCGGGCATGGGCGGCATGGACTTCTGACGCGGAGCCGGGTGGGGCCAGGGTGAGGTACGAGGCCTCGGTCCCGCCCGGTGCAGCGGCAGGAGGACCATGAAGGTGGACTTCTGATCCACGCCTGACCCGCCCGGTCCGCCGGGGGTAGCACGCAGGGCCGTCGGCCGGGACTCCCGGCCGGCGGCCCTCGTCGTACGCGGTCCCCGGCCGGCGACCACGCGCCCGGGGGTAAAGGGCCCGCGTAACGACGTGGAAACGTGCGCGAAGCATGTCCGAGACGTCGACCGGTCACCCTCGACGGGCCGGACGCGTCCGTACGCCGATCACGAACGGCTGCCGATGGTGACGGCCCCGGGGCGCCGCCGCACCACGCTCGTCACGACCGAGGTCCCCGAGAGAGCCGGAGCTGCTCGTGCCCCACCGTCCCGCCCCGTCCCGTGCCGTCGCCGACGCCGGACCGTCCGCGTCGACCACCCGTGCGGTCGGGGCGGCCTCCGCTGTCGCGCTGGCCGTCGTGCTCGCCGGGTGCTCGACGGCCGGCCCTGCCACGCCGGCGAGAGCCTCGGACGCGTCGTCGACGCTCGCGCTCGCCGAGTCCGCGGAGTACACGACGCTGAACCCGCTCGAGCAGCCGCTCGGCATCACCGGAAAGATGTACGACGGTCTGGTCCGCGTCGGTGCGGACGGGGTGCTGGAGCCGGGACTCGCGAGCGCGATGCCCTCGCCCGACGCGGACCTCACGACGTGGAGGGTGACGCTGCGCGAGGACGTCACCTTCTCGGACGGCTCGGTCTTCGACGCGCAGGACGTCGTCGCCGCGTACACGGCGGTGCGCGACCCCGGCTACGGCTCCCCGCTCGCCGCGGACTACGCGATGGTCGAGTCCGTCACGGCGCAGGACCCGACGACCGTCGTCTTCGAGCTGTCGTACCCCTACGCGGGCCTGGCCGCCCGCCTCACGCTCGGCGTGCCGGCGGCCGAGGCCCTCGGGACGTCGGTCGCCGACTCGTCGCTCGTGTCGCAGCCGGTGGGGACGGGCCCCTACGACGTCGCCGAGTGGCGTCGCGGCGACTCGCTCACGCTCGAGGCGCGCGACGACTGGTGGGGCGGGACGGCGCAGGTCACGACGATCCACCTCGTGTTCGTCCCGGACGAGACGGCGCGCGCCCAGCGGGTGCGGTCCGGCGAGGTCGACGGCGCGCAGCTGTCGCCCCTGACCGCGGGCTCGCTCGACGGCACCGGCGGGATCGAGGTCGTCACGAACCCGTCCGCCGACTTCCGGGCGATCTCGCTGCCGACCACGCTGCCGTTCTTCGCGGACTCCCGGGTGCGCGTCGCGCTCAACCTCGCCACCGACCGTGACGCGATGGTGGAGGGCGTCCTGCAGGGGAACGGCGTCGCGGTGTCCACGCCCTTCACGCCCGCGCAGGGCGACGCCTTCGCGCCCGACGCCGCCTTCGAGCACGACCCGGACGCCGCGGCCGCCCTGCTCGACGACGCCGGCTGGAGGCCCGGCCCGGACGGGGTGCGTGCCAAGGACGGGGTGCCGCTCGCGTTCGACCTCATGTACTTCGCGGACGACACGCTGCGCCGCGACGTCGCGCAGGCCTTCGCGTCCGACATGTCGCAGATCGGCGTCGACGTGCGCCTCGAGGGCGTCGACCGCCCGCAGGCCGTCACGGGCATGCGGGACAAGGCGTTCGTCCTCGGCGGCGGTGACATGCCCTACGACCCCGACGCGCAGGTCTACCGCGTGCTGCACTCGGCCTTCGCCGCGTACGACCCCGACGACGCGTACTCCAACCCGTCGATGTACGCCGACCGCGAGGTCGACGCACTCCTGGACGACGCGCGGCGCGAGCAGGACACCGGTGCGCGCGACAGGCTGTACCGCGAGCTCCAGGACCGCCTCGTCGCTGACCCGCCGATGGTCACGGTCTTCGCGCTCGAGCACACCTACGTCGCGCGCGGGCTCGACGCCTGGGACGGGATCGTCCCGGTCGTCGAGCCCCACGAGCACGGTGTTGCGTGGGGGCCGTGGTGGAACGTCCAGGAGTGGACGGCGCGTTGAACGCGCTCGCGCGGGCGCCGGGATCGCGCGCGTCCGCAGCCCTGCGTCTCGCCGGCAGGCGGCTCGCCTGGGCCGTCCCGCTCGTGGTCGTCATCAGCCTCGCGGTGTTCGCGCTCGCCGCCGTCTCCCCGACGGACGCCGCGGCGTCGTTCCTCGCGCGCGCGACGAGTTCGCCGGGTCCGCGGCCCGTCAGGGCGTCCAGGACCTGCTCGGCGACCGGCACTGGCTCGCGTCGTGGTGGCACTGGGTGTCCGGCGCGCTCGGCGGCGACCTCGGGTGGTCGACGACGACGCGTACCGACGTCGGCGTCGTCGTCGCGGCGCGACTGCCGTGGACGCTGCTGCTCATGGTCCTCGGTCTCGCGCTCGCAGCCTGCGCCGGCGTGGTGCTCGCTCTCGTCTCCTCGCTGCGCCCCGGCGGACTCGTCGCCCGCGTCCTCACGGGGAGCCTGTGGGTGCTGTCCGCAGTGCCGTCGTTCCTCGTCGCGACGACGCTCATGGCGGTGCTCTCCCTCGGGCTCGGGTGGCTGCCCGCCGGCGGCCTGACCAATCCGGGGGCCTCCCTCACCGCCGGGCAGGTCGGGCGGCACCTCGTGCTGCCCGTGGTCGCGGTCGCGCTGTCCCAGCTGCCGTGGATCACGCTGCACCTGCACCGCGCGACCACGGCGCAGCTGCGCACCACGGCGACGGAGGCCGCGCGACTGCGCGGCGTGCCGGAAGGGCGCGTCCTGGCCCGGCACGTCCTGCCCGGAGCCGCCGTGCCGACCCTCGCGATCGCCGGGGCGCGACTCCCCGAGGTCGTCGCGGGGTCGGTGCTCGTGGAGCAGGTGTTCGGGTGGCCTGGCCTTGGCCAGGGGCTCGTGGAGGCCGCTCTCGCCCAGGACTTCGCCCTGCTCGCGAGCGCCACCGTGCTCCTCACGACGGTCGCCGTGCTCGGCGGTCTGCTCGCCGACCTCGCCCTCGTCCGGATCGACCCGAGGACCGACCCCGATGCCCTCTGACCTGCTCCCGGCCGCGAGACCGGCGTCCCGGCCGACCGCCGCGGCACCCCGGGGGCCGACTCGCGTGCTCGGCGTGGTGCGCGGTCGTACCCTCCCTCTCGGCCGGGTCGTCGCCGTCGGCGGCCTCGTCCTGCTCGTGCTCTACGCGGTGCTCGTGCCCGTGCTCGTCCCGGTCGACCTCGACCACGTGGACTACGTGACCGGTCCCACGCCGCCCTCGCTCGCGCACCCGTTCGGCACCGACCTCGCCGGTCGCGACCTGCTGGTCCGCGGCGCCCACGGGCTGCGGGTCTCCCTCGTCGCGGCGCTCGCGGGCGCGGCGGGAGCGGTCGTGCTGGGATGCCTCGTCGGCGCGACGTGCGCGCTCGCCGGCGGTCGCGCGGACCGGTGGGGGATGCGTCTCGTCGACGGGGTCAACGCCGTGCCCCACCTGCTCCTCGGCATCGTGGTCGCGGCCGCGCTGCGCGGGTCGTTGCTGACGATCGTGCTCGTCGTCGCCGCGACGCACTGGACGCAGACGGCCCGGCTCGTGCGCGCCGAGCTGCTCGCGCTCGGCAGCCGTGACTTCTACCGCGCCGCCGTGTCGCTCGGGCTCACGCGGCGCCAGGTGCTGCGGCACCACGCCGCACCCCGCCTCGCCGCGCAGCTCGCCGTCGCGCTCGGGCTGCTCGTGCCGCACGCGGTGTGGCACGAGTCCACGCTGACGTTCCTGGGCCTCGGGCTGCCGCCGCACCAGCCGTCGCTCGGCGCGCTCCTCGACCTCGGGCAGCAGGCGCTGCTGTCGGGCGCGTGGTGGACGCTCGCCGCGCCCGCCGGGCTGCTCGTCGCCGTGACGCTGTGCCTGGCGGGGAGCCTCGCCGGGCGGACGGGGGATCGCCGTGGGTGACACGACGGCCACCGGGTCGCTCTCCGGCCTGCGTCACCACGGCTCGGGCGCCGGCCCCGGCCCGCACGCGCACGCGTCCGCATCCGTCCGCGTCCGGGGCCTGACGGTCGCCCACGGGGACGCCGTCGTGCTCGACGGTCTCGACCTCGACCTCGTCCCGGGCACGACGCACGTCGTGCTGGGTGCGTCCGGCGCAGGCAAGTCCACCGTCGTCGCCGCCCTCACCGGCACCCTGCCGCGGGGTGCGCGCGTCGAGGGCGTCGCGGTGCTCGAGACCGACGGCACGGCCGTCGACCTGCTGCGCGTGCCGCGGCGGGTCCGGCGCCGCCGGCTCGCCGGCCGGGTCGTCGGGACGGCGCCGCAGGGCGCGGGCGGGGCGTTCACACCGACGATGACCGTCGGCGCCCATCTGCGCGAGGTGCAGCGCGTCGCGGGGCGCGGTCGTCCGAGGCTCGGCGTCGCCCACCCGCACCTCGGGACGAGCCCTCGCCAGCAGCTCGTCGAGCTCGCGCACGCCGCCGGTGTCGAACCCGCCTGGCTCCGGCGCCACCCGCACGAGCTCTCCGGCGGGCAGCTCTCGCGCCTCGGGCTCGTCGCGGCGATGGTCGACCACCCGCCGGTCCTCCTCGCCGACGAGCCGACCGCGGGGCTCGACGCCGAGGCGACGCGCACCGTCGGCGCGCTGCTCGCGGCCTACGCGGCGGCCGGGCACACCGTGCTCGTCATCACCCACGACGACGCGTTCGCGCGCCAGATCGCCCACGTCGTGACGCGGGTCGCGCGCGGCCGGGTCGTCGCGCAGGGCGCGCCGGAAGACGTCCTCGTCGACACCGCTCCGGCACTGCGGCCCGTGCGCACGGTCGCGGCCGACGCACCGGCCCTCGTCGCGAGCGCGATCACCGCGCGGCGCGGCGGGCGCCCGGTGCTCGCGCCGACCGACCTCGCGGTGCGCCGGGGCGAGGTGGTCGGCCTCACCGGCCCGTCCGGCGTCGGCAAGTCCACGCTCGCCGCGCTGCTCGCGCGGCTCGACCCGCCCGACGGGGGACAGGTCGCGCTCCCCGGCGTCGCCGGGGCGCCGCGAGCCGGGTTCGACCTCCCGCCGACCGAGCGCCGCCGGGTGGGATGGGTGTCCCAGCACCCGCACCTCGCCGTCGACCCGCGACTCACGCTGCGGCGGACGATCGAGCTGCCGACGCGGCTCGCGGCACCCGGCACGGACGTCGCGGCGCGTGTCACGGCCCTCGCCCAGCGCCTGGGGCTCGGCACCGCGCTGCTCGACCGACGCCCGCACGAGGTCTCCGGCGGCGAGCTGCAGCGCGCGTGCGTCGCGCGTGCGCTCGCCCTGGCGCCCGAGTTCCTCGTGCTCGACGAGGTGACGTCGATGCTCGACGCCCGGACGGCGACGGACGTCCTCCACGTCGTGGCGGACGAGGCCACCGCGGGCGCGGGCGTGCTCCTCGTCGGCCACGACGTCGCGGCCTGCGTGCCGTGTGCGACCGCGTGCTCGCGCTGCGCCCGCGCGCCGACGGCGCCGTCCTGCGCCCGCTGCACGACGACGACACCGGGTTCGGCGCCGGTGCGGAGGCAGCCCTCGGCGGGGTCGCGCCGGTCACGACGTGACGCGGGTCGCCCGCGGTGCGGGGCGCCGCGGGCGACCACGCAACATGCCGGACACACGAGGAAGGCACCATCGCCACCATGCACCTGACTCCGGCTGACACCGAGAAGCTGCTCCTCGCGGTCGCGGGGATGGTCGCGCGCGACCGGCACGCGCGCGGCGTCCGGCTCAACTACCCGGAGACCGTGGCACTCCTCACGACGTGGGTGGTGGAGCGGGCGCGTGAGGGCGCGGGGGTCGAGGAGCTCATGGTCGCCGGCCGCGACGTCCTCGGCCGGGACGACGTCATGGACGGCGTGGCCGAGATGCTGCCGGACGTGCAGGTCGAGGCGACCTTCCCCGACGGGCGCAAGCTCGTGACCATCCACCACCCGATCGCCTGACGGCGGCACGGACGCGCGACCAGACGGAGAGACCGATGGCGGGAATCAGCACGAGCGGGCCGGGAGCGATCCGGCTCGCGGCACGGGCGCAGCACGTCCCCGTGGTCCTCAACGGGGACCGCACGGACGACGAGCGGATCACGCTCGTCGTGACCAACACCGGAGACCGGCCTGTCCAGGTCGGCTCGCACCTGCACCTGCCGGACGCCAACGCGGCGCTCGACCTCGACCGCGAGGCGGCGCACGGCTTCCGGCTCGACGTCCCGTCCGGCACGTCACGGCGGTTCGAGCCGGGTGCGTCGGCGGAGGTCCAGGCGGTCGCGCTGCGCGGCAGGCGGCGCGTGCCGGGCATCCAGGCCGGGAAGCCCGACGACGGGCGGCTCGACCCGGGTGACGGGCCCGCTCCGGGCACGGCGACCGGCACCACGACCGGCGAGGAGGGCTGAGCGATGGTGGAGATCTCGCGCGAGCGGTACGTCGCGCTGTACGGGCCGACGACGGGCGACCAGGTGCGCCTCGGCGACACCGACCTGTGGATCGCGGTCGAGGAGGACCGCACGGTCGGCGGCGAGGAGGTCGTGTTCGGCGGCGGCAAGTCGATCCGCGAGTCGATGGGTCAGGGCACGGCGACGCGCGCGGAGGGCGCCCTCGACACGGTCATCACGAACGCCGTCGTGCTCGACTGGTGGGGGATCGTCAAGGCGGACGTCGGCATCCGCGACGGGCGGATCGTCGCGCTCGGGCGTGCCGGCAACCCCGACGTCGCCGACGGCGTCCACCCCGACCTGCTCATCGGGCCGTCGACCGACGTCGTCTCGGGCGAGGGCAGGATCCTCACGGCGGGCGGCATCGACTCCCACGTGCACCTCATCTCGCCGTCGCAGGTGCACGAGGCGCTCGCCACGGGGATCACCACGGTCGCGGGCGGAGGCACCGGGCCGAGCGAGGGGTCCAAGGCCACGACCGTCACGCCCGGCGCGTGGCACCTCGGCACGATGCACCGCGCGCTCGACCACCTGCCCGTCAACGTCCTGCTGCTCGGCAAGGGCAACACCGTGAGCGCCGAGGCGCTGCGCGAGCAGGCCATGGCCGGCGCGGGCGGCTACAAGGTGCACGAGGACTGGGGCTCGACGCCCGCCGCGATCGACGCCGCCCTGCGTGCGGCCGAGGACTGGGGACTGCAGGTCGCGCTGCACTCCGACTCGCTCAACGAGGCGGGCTTCGTCGAGTCGACGCTGCGCGCCATCGGCGGACGGTCCATCCACGCGTTCCACGCCGAGGGCGCCGGCGGCGGCCATGCGCCCGACATCCTCACGGTCGCGAGCCACCCGAACGTCATCCCCGGCTCGACGAACCCGACCCTCCCGCACACCGTGAACACCGTCGCCGAGCACCTCGACATGCTCATGGTCTGCCACCACCTCAACCCCGCGGTGCCCGAGGACCTCGCGTTCGCGGAGTCGCGCATCCGCGGCACGACGATCGCCGCCGAGGACGTGCTCCACGACCTGGGGGCCGTGTCCATCACGTCGTCCGACGCGCAGGCGATGGGCCGCATCGGCGAGGTCGTCACGCGCACGTGGCAGGTCGCGCACGTCATGAAGGCGCAGCGCGGCGCGGACCCCGGCGGCGCCACCGGGCCGACGCTCCCCGCGGACAACCTGCGTGCACGGCGCTACGTCGCGAAGTACACGATCAACCCCGCTATCGCGCACGGCATCGACGCGTTCGTCGGCTCGGTCGAGCCGGGCAAGGTGGCCGACCTCGTGCTGTGGGAGCCCAAGCTGTTCGGCGTGCGGCCGAGCGTCGTCATGAAGGGCGGCGCCCTCGTCTGGGGCGCGCTCGGCGACCCGAACGCGTCCATCCCGTCGCCGCAGCCGGTGCTCATGCGGCCGGCGTTCACCGACGCGATCGGCGCGGAGGTGTCGATGTCCTTCGTGTCGCCCGCGGCGCTCGAGGACGGGCTCGCCGAGCGGCTCGGGCTCGCCCGCCGGCTCGTCGCCGTCGCGGACACGCGTGCGGTGGGCAAGGCGCAGATGCGCAACAACGACTACCTCCCCCGCATCGACATCGACCCGGAGTCCTTCGCGATCCAGGTCGACGGCGAGCTGGTCGTGCCCGCTCCCGCCGACCGGCTGCCGCTCGCGCAGCTCTACTCGCTGTTCTAGGAGCACGGCGATGGACGACCGCCACGGGGCCGCGGACGACGGGAAGGCCGAGCTCATGCTCGCGCTCCTCGCGGACGCGCGCCTGCCCACGGGCGGGCACACGCAGTCCGCGGGGCTCGAGCCGGCGCTGCGCTCCGGCATGGACCCGGCGCGCGTCCCCGACTACGTGGCCGCGCGTCTCGCCACGGTGACGCGCGTCGAGGCCGCGACGGCGGTCGTCGCGCGCCACGCGGTCCTCGCCGCGGGGCGGGGTGCCCACGAGCCGATCGATGCTCCCGGGGACGGCTCGCCCGGGACCGACGCGCTCGTCCGCACGTGGCGCGCCTGGGCCGCCCGGACGCCGTCGCCCGCCCTGCGGGACACGTCGCAGCGGCTCGGGCGTGGCTACGTGCGCCTCCTGCGGCAGCTGTGGGCCGGCCACCCGGCCGTCGCCGCCCTGGACGGCGCGGCGCGCGCGCTCTCGGACGGGGATCGGCGCGGTGCCGCGCCCCTCGCCCGCTGGTCCTCGGCGTCACGGCCGCGTGCGCCGGCCTGTCCGCTCTCCAGGTGGCCCGGCTCGTCGGCTACGAGGACGTGCAGACCGTCGCCGCGGCGACGCTCAAGCTCGAGCCCGTCGACCCCGTCGTCGCCACCGCGTGGGTGATCGCCGCCCACGGCCGCATCGACGCGCTCGCCCGCGACGTCGCCGGGCTCACCGACCCCCGCGCGATCCCCGCGCACGGCGCACCGCTCGTCGAGCGGTGGGCCGAGACCCATGCCCGCACCACCGAGAGGCTGTTCAGTGCCTGACCAGACGACCCCCGCACCCGCCGCGACCACGGCGCCCGCGTCCACCCGTTCGCTGCGCCTCGGCGTCGCCGGCCCTGTCGGCACGGGCAAGAGCTCGCTCATCGCGCTGCTGTGCCGCGAGCTGTCCGCCGAGCTGCGGCTCGGCGTCATCACGAACGACATCTACACCGACGAGGACGCCCGCTTCCTGCGCTCCGCGGGCGTGCTCGATCCCGAGCGCATCCGCGCCGTCGAGACGGGCGCCTGCCCGCACACCGCCATCCGCGACGACGTCACGGCGAACCTCCTGGCCGTCGAGGACCTCGAGGAGGACTTCGCGCCCCTCGACGTCGTGCTCGTCGAGTCCGGCGGGGACAACCTCACGGCGACCTTCTCCCCGGCGCTCGTCGACGCGCAGATCTTCGTGCTCGACGTGGCCGGCGGCGGAGACGTCGCCCGTAAGGGCGGGCCGGGCATCGCCCGGGCGGACCTCCTCGTGGTCAACAAGACCGACCTCGCGCCCCACGTCGGCGTCGACGTGCCGCAGATGGTCGCCGACGCGACGGCGGCCCGGGACGGCGCCCCCGTGCTGGCGCTGTCCCGGGACGACCGCGAGGCGATCGGCGCCCTGACGACATGGCTCCACACCATCCTCGCCGCGCACCGCTCCGGGGCGCACGTGCCGCAGGACCCGGGCCCGATGGCGCCGCACTTCCACGCGGACGAGGACGGCACCGGCTACCTCCACACGCACGGCGACGGCGACGCGGCTCACGACCACGACCACGGCGACGACGGCGACGGCGCGCGCCACGGCGAGGACGCGGGCGCCGCGGCCGGCGGGACGCCGCGGAGCCGGGCCTGAGGGCCGCCGGCGCGGGAGACGTCACGCGGGTCGCGGTGCGCGCGTCGGCGGGACGCGTGCGCTGCGACCTGCACCTCGGCCCGCTGAGCCCGCGCGTGCTGTCCACCGGCCCGGGCGTCGCGCGCGTCGCCCTGGTCGCGACGCGCGCCCTGCTGCTCGGCGGCGACCACGTGCGCGTCGAGGTCTGCGTGGGGGAGGGCGTCGAGCTCGAGCTCGTCGAGGTCTCCGGCACGGTCGCCTATCCCGGTCGCGGTCGCGCGGCGTCGTGGCACGTCGACGTGCGTGTCGCCGACGGCGGGCTCCTCGTGTGGGACGCGCTGCCGTTCGTCGTCGCGCAGGAGGCCGACGTCGACCGCCGCACGGACGTCGAGCTCGGGCGGGACGCCGCGGCGCTGCTGCGCGAGACGATCGTCCTCGGTCGCACGGGCGAGACCGGCGGTCGGGTCCGCACCCGCACGCGCGCGGAGCGGGCACACGACGGCGAGCTCTTCGTCGAGGACCTCGACCTGGGCCGCGACCGATCGCTCCCCGGGATCCTCGGGACTGCGCGCGTCGTCGACTCCGTGCTCCTCGTCGGCGCACGGCCGCCGGATCCCGGCGACGGTTCCCCGGCGGGTGCGGCGGCCGGCTCGGACCCTCTGCGGCTCGACCTCGACGGACCCGGCGCCGTGGCCCGGCACCTCGGCGCGGGCACGCACGACAGCGGGCTCGCCGCCGTCGCCGCGGGATGGGCCGGCGCGGTGCGTGCTGCGCGCGAGCCGACGACGTCCTCGTCGAAGACCGCCGCGGTCCCGGCGTGACCGGACCGTGACCCTCGGACACGCGCCGTTCACAGAACGGAGAACCTCCGCGAAACACGCCATCCGTAGCGTCCTCGCCAGCGGGCGCCGCCCAGGGCGCACGACCAGGGACACCCGTGCACCCGGCGCCTGCGGCCCGCGGCCGCCGCCTGCCGGCACCGCGCCGAACCCGCTGAAAGGACCTCCCGGTGACACCTACCCGCGCCACGACCCGGTTCGCCCCGGCCGCCGCCCTCGTCGCCCTCGCCCTCACGCTCGGCGCGTGCGGCGCCCGGACCGACTCGGGCGAGACGACCGGCGGGCAGACGAGCGCCGCCGAGAGCTGCGTCGACACCTCCGGCGACACCGTCAAGGTCGGCTTCCTCAACTCCCTGTCCGGGACGATGGCCATCTCCGAGCAGACGGTCCACGACTCCCTCCAGCTCGCCGCGCAGGAAATCAACGCCGACGGCGGCGTGCTCGGCAAGCAGCTCGAGATCGTCGCCGAGGACGGCCAGTCCGAACCCACCGTCTTCGCCGAGAAGGCCGAGAAGCTCATCACGAGCGACTGCGTCGCCGCCGTCTTCGGCGGCTGGACCTCCGCCTCCCGCAAAGCCATGCTGCCCGTCTTCGAGGCACAGGACTCCCTGCTGTTCTACCCGGTCCAGTACGAGGGTCTCGAGGCGTCGCCCAACATCTTCTACACGGGCGCGACGACGAACCAGCAGATCGTCCCCGCACTCGACTACCTCAAGGAGCAGGGGACCGAGACGATCTTCCTCGTCGGTTCCGACTACGTCTTCCCCCGCACGGCGAACAAGATCATCAACGCCTACGCCGAGGCGAACGACATGGAGGTCCTCGGCGAGGAGTACGCGCCGCTCGGCCACACCGACTTCTCCACCATCGTCAACAAGGTGCGGTCCGCCGGCGCCGACGCGGTGTTCAACACGCTCAACGGCGACTCCAACGTCGCGTTCTTCAAGGAGTACAAGACGCCGGGCTCGGCCCCGACACGATGCCCGTCGTGTCCGTGTCCATCGCCGAGGAGGAGGTCGGCGGCATCGGCGTCGAGAACGTCGAGGGCCAGCTCACCGCCTGGAACTACTACCAGACCATCGACAGCCCCCAGAACGCGACGTTCGTCGAGGCGTTCCAGGCGGAGTACGGCGCGGACCGCGTGACGTCCGACCCGATGGAGGCCGCGTACACCTCGCTGTACCTGTGGAAGGGCATGGTCGAGAAGGCTGAGTCCTTCGATGTCGCCGACGTCCAGGAGGCCGCCGACGGCGTGAGCTTCGACGCCCCGAGGGTCCGTGACCGTGGACGGCGAGAACCACCACATCGCCAAGACGGCGCTCGTCGGCCGGATCGGCAGCGACGGCCTCATCCACACCGAGTGGAGCTCCGACGGAGCCCATCGAGCCCGACCCGTTCCTCGAGGGCTACGACTGGGCCGAGGGCCTGTCCTAGCCGCCTGCCGAGGTCGGGTCCGGCGGGAGCCGGGGGTGCGCGCGCCCACACCCCCCGGCCCCCACCTCTCCCGTGGCGTCACGAGGCCTCGTGCTCAGCGTTCCTGCCCATCTCGCACGCACCGACCGGAAGGCGTACCGCCCATGGATGTGCTCTTCTCCCAGCTGTTCGCGGGGCTGAGCCTCGGCTCCGTCCTGCTGCTCGCCGCCCTCGGTCTGGCCCTCACGTTCGGCCAGATGGGCGTCATCAACATGGCGCACGGCGAGTTCATGATGGCGGGCGCCTACACCGCGTTCGTCGCGCAGGCGCTCGTCGGGAACGCCGGCGTCTCGCTGCTCGTGGCGCTGCCGCTCGGCTTCCTCGTCGGAGGGCTCCTCGGGCTCCTGCTCGAGGCGACGCTCATCCACCGGATGTACCGACGTCCGCTGGACACGCTCCTCGTCACCTGGGGCGTCGCGCTCGTGCTGCAGCAGGTCGCACGCGACGTCTTCGGCGCGCCGAACGTCGACGTCCGCGCGCCGGCCTGGCTGAGCGGGGCCGTCGACGTGTTCGGGCTCGCGGTGCCGAAGACGCGGCTGTTCATCCTCGCGCTCGCGGTCGTCGCCGTCGTCGCGCTGGGGGTCGTGCTGAAGGCGACGCCGCTGGGGCGGCGGATCCGCGCCGTCGTCCAGAACCGGGACCTCGCGGAGGCGAGCGGGGTCTCCACCCGTGCGACGGACCGTCTGACCTTCTTCATCGGCTCCGGCCTCGCGGGCATCGCCGGCGTGGCGCTCACCCTGCTCGGCTCGATCGGCCCCACGCTCGGCACGAGCTACATCGTCGACGCGTTCCTCGTCGTCGTCGCCGGCGGGATCGGGCAGATCAAGGGCACCGTGATCGCGGCGTTCACGCTCGGTCTGCTCCAGGCCACCTTCGAGTACTCCACGACGGCCAGCGTCGCCAAGGTGCTCGTCTTCGTCGCGGTCGTCGCGTTCCTCCAGGTGCGCCCCCAGGGCCTCGTGTCGGTCCGGACGAGGAGCCTCGCGTGAGCGCCGTCGCCGCTCGGGCCGGCGACCTCTACCGCTCGTCGCGCGCCCGCGTCGTCATCGGGTTCGCCGTCGCGGCAGTGCTCCTCTTCGCCGTCGCGCCGGCGACGCTCTCCACGTTCCGTCTCGGCCTTCTCGGCAAGTTCCTGTGCCTCGCGATGGTCGCGATCGGCATCGGGCTCGCCTGGGGCCGCGGCGGGATGCTCACCCTCGGCCAGGGCGTGTTCTTCGGCCTCGGCGCGTACATGATGGCGATGCACCTCAAGCTCGCCGACGCCGAGCAGTCGTCCGGCCCGGGCGGTGTGCCCGACTTCATGATGCTCTACGGCTCCGGCGTGGTGCCGGGGTGGTGGGAACCGTTCCGCTCACCGGTCATGACCGTGCTCGCCATCCTCCTGCTCCCTGCCGGGCTGGCGGCGCTCCTCGGCTGGGCCGTCTTCACGCGCCGCGTCCGGGGCGCGTACTTCGCCATCCTGTCGCAGGCGCTCGCGGCGGCCTTCGCGATCTTCCTCGTCGGGCAGCAGGCGACGACCGGCGGCACCAACGGGCTCAACGGCTTCCGGTCGTTCTTCGGCTACGACCTGGCCGACCCCGTCAACAAGCGCATGCTGTTCTTCATCGCCGCCGGGACGCTGCTCGTCATGGTCGCCGTCGCTCGCCAGCTCATGGTGTCCCGCTACGGCGAGCTGCTCGTCGCGGTGCGCGACCAGGAGAACCGCGTGCGGTTCCTCGGCTACGACCCGGCGAGGATCAAGGTCGTCGCGTTCGCCGTCGCCGCGCTCATGGCGTCGGTCGGGGGCGCGCTCTTCGTCCCGATCGTCGGCATCGTCTCGCCGGCCGACGTCGGTGTCGTCCCCTCGATCGGCTTCCTCATCGGTGTCGCGATCGGTGGCCGCGCGACCCTCCTGGGCCCGGTGCTCGGGTCGGTCGCGGTGAGCTGGGCGCAGACGAGCCTGTCCGAGCAGTTCCCGTCCGGCTGGATCTACGCGCAGGGCGCGCTCTTCATCCTCGTCGTCGCGTTCCTGCCCGGCGGTCTCGCCGAGCTCGTCACACGCTGGCGGCGTGCGCGTGCCTCGTCCACCGACGACGGCGCACCGACGGGCGGCGACGTCGCGAGGAACGACGTCGTGACGGACGACGGGCCGACCGTCGGCACCGAGCCCGCACCCTCGGGGAGGATCTCATGACCGAGCAGCACACCGCAGACGGGGCGACGCTCGAGGAGGGCGTCGTCGGCGACGGGCTCGACCTCCGCGCGGCGGGCGCCGCCCTCGGCGCCGACGATGCACGGTTCCGCCACGACTACCTCGAGATCCGTGGGCTCCGCGTCGAGTTCGACGGCTTCGTCGCCGTCCAGGGCGTCGACCTCACCGTCACGGCCGGCGACCTGCGCTTCCTCATCGGGCCGAACGGGGCCGGCAAGACGACGATCGTCGACGCGATCACCGGTCTTGCGAGGGCCTCCGGCTCCGTGCAGTTCGGCGGTGTCGAGCTCCTCGGGATGCGGACGCACCGCATCGCGCGCGCCGGGGTGGGCCGTACCTTCCAGACCGCGAGCGTGTTCGAGGAGCTGACCGTCCTGCAGAACCTCGACATCGCGGCCGGCGCCTCCCGCGGCCCGCTGGCACTCCTGCGCCGGCGCGGGCGCACGTCCGAGGCCGTGGAGCACGCGATGGAGACGGTCGGCCTCTCACACCTGCGGGACACCTCGGCGGGCGTCCTCGCCCACGGGCAGAAGCAGTGGCTCGAGATCGGGATGCTGCTCGTCCAGGACGCGCGTCTGCTGCTGCTCGACGAGCCCGTCGCGGGCATGAGCCAGTCCGAGCGCGAGGCCACCGGGGAGCTGCTGCAGCGCATCGGCGCCCAGCGCACCGTCGTCGTCGTCGAGCACGACATGGAGTTCCTGCGGGCGTTCGCCTCCTCCGTGACGGTCCTGCACCTCGGCCAGGTGCTGGCCGAGGGAACCTACGCAGAGGTGCAGGCGGACCCGCGCGTGCAGGAGGTCTACCTCGGCAGCGCGGGCGCGACCAGGGGGACCCGGCGGCCCACGACGACGGACGACGAGGAGGCGTGATGCTCGAGCTCAAGGACCTGCACGCCGGTTACGGCCGGACGCTCGTGCTGCACGGCGTCGAGCTCACGGTTCCTGCGGGCGGTGTCGCGGCCGTCCTGGGGCACAACGGCGCGGGCAAGACGACCCTCCTGCGGACCGCGCTGGGACTGATCCGCCCGCGGTCGGGGACGGTGCTGCTCGACGGTGAGGACGTGACCCGGCTGCCGACGCACCAGCGGGTGCGGCGCGGGCTCGCGTACGTGCCGCAGGGGCAGCAGTCGTTCGGCGACCTCACAGCCCGGGAGAATTTGCTCCTGGTCGCCGACACGAGCCGCGAGGGCACCCGTCGCATGGACGAGGCGCTCGACGTGTTCCCGGCGCTCCGCGGTCTGCTCGGCCGTCGCGCGGGCCTGCTCTCGGGCGGCCAGCGGCAGCAGCTCGCGATCGCCCGTGCGCTGATCACGGGGCCGCGCGTCCTGGTGCTCGACGAGCCGACGGAGGGGATCCAGCCGTCCGTCGTCACCGAGATCGAGGACGCGATCCTCGAGCTCTCGGGCAGCGGGGGACTGTCCGTCCTCCTCGTCGAGCAGCACGTCGGGTTCGCGCTCGGTGCGGCGAGCGCCTACGTCGTGCTGCAGTCGGGGCACGTGACCAGCCGCGGTGCCGGGGGCGAGGCAGCGGAGGCGGGGGTCCGCGCCGCGATGGCGGTGTGACGCACCCGGCTGGGGACGGCCGGCGCTCCGGGGCCGCGCCCGAGCGCGGCGCGCCTTCCCCGCGCGAGGCCGCGTACGCCTGGGGTACGACACCGACGCGCTCGTGGCTGAGCACTCCCGGTGGGTCCGGCTGCGGACCGAGCCGCCGCAGCCGGACCCGGGACCGGTCGAGCCCGTGCCGCCCTCCACGTGCACGCCGGTGCTTCGCCCGAGGTCGTCGTCGAGCGGGCGGCGAGCGCTCTGTCGCGCGCGGCGCTCGCCGTCGGACCTCCGGGTCAGCGCGTGGCGAAGAGGCGCGACGCCTGCGACTCCGCGTCGGCGTACGTCTGCGCGGCGGAGCCGAGCGCGGCGGTGATGGCGTCCAGCGCGGTCTCGACCTGCGTCTGCGTGCCCTGCCACTGCGCCATGACGCCGGTGAACGCCGTCGCGGCGCCGCCCCGCCAGGACGCCTGGAGGTCGGTCAGGTGCCGCATCATCGCCGCGACCTCCCCGCGGATCGCGGTGACCGACCCGTTGACCGCCGTGCTCGCCTGGGCGACGCGTGCGCTGTCGACCTCGTACCTGCTCATCTCGACCTCCGTCGTGTCCGGACCCTGCCGGGCCCGCGCGGTCCCGGACCGGTCGCCGGGGTTCGGCGAGACGCTAGCGGCGGCGCGCGCCGTCGGCCCCGGACGTCGAGATGCCTGTGGACGAGCGGTCAGACCGGCTGGGCTGTGGACGCCGAGGACGCCTGCGCCAGCTTGCTCTGCTGCTTGCGCAGCCGCTGGAGCTCGGCGTCGAGGTTCTGGCGCGCGGCCTCCTCCCAGGCAGCCCCGAGCGGGCTCGAGAAGAGGGACGGGCGCTCGAGGAGCTTGCCGAGGATCGCGATGCGGCCCGGACGTAGTCCTCCGTCGGGATGTGCGCGTACTCGTCCCGGACGTCCTTGAGGTACTCCTTGTAGCGCTGCGGCTCGGCGGCGAGCATCGCGAGGTCGGCGTCGCAGAGCACGGCGCAGTCGAAGTCCGCCGGGTCGGGCGCGTGCCGCACGAGGGCGTTGACGAGCTGCGCCACGCGCCGCGCCGCGTCGTCGGGCACGCCGAGCGCGGAGAGCTCCCCGAGCGCGAGCGCCGCGCTCGCCGACTCGTCCTCACCGCCCTTGCGCGCGTACGCGGCGCCGTCCTTCGCGTCGAAGACGGCGCCGTGGTACCAGGCCGCGAGCCGCACGAGGTCGGGGTCGTGGGTCTCCTGCGACAGCTCGTCGACGCGACCGAGGACGTCGCGAGGTGCCGGAGGTTGTGGAAGTGGCGGCCGGGGGTGTCCCAGCGGTCGAGCAGTCCCTGCCCGACGGCGCGGAGGTCGTCGTCCGACGCGGTCGCGCCGGCGCCCCGGGCGCTGCGGACGAACGACGAGAGGAACCACTGCGGTGCGTCGACACTGGTGACGCCCATGAACTCAGCCTTCTTCGACGACGGAGGAGTGCGGGCCGGCCGGGGGTCCCGGCGGGAGGCCCGACGTCGTCAGCGTTCCGTGCCGGGACCTCGGTCCCAGCCTAGGACGGTCCGCCGACGACGACGCGTCATGCTAGCCGCCTCGGCGTCACGGTACGGTCACGAAGGCATCACGGCACGGCCGCGGTCGGGTCTGCTGCTCTCCGCGGCGCTCACCGCTCCACCGGCTCACGGTGCCAGCGGGAGCTCCACGCGCACGGTCAGGCCGCCGCCCTCGGTCGCGCGCACGGCGACGTGGCCGCGGTGCGCGGCGACGATCGCCGCGACGATCGCCAGGCCGAGCCCCGACCCGCCCGAGGCGCGGTTGCGCGACGAGTCGGCGCGGTAGAACCGCTCGAACACGCGGCCCTCCTGACCTGCCGGGACCCCCGGCCCGTGGTCGCGGACCTCGAGCACGGCCGTCGCGCCCTGCCCGGCGGCCCGGGCGGTGCCGCCCGCGCCGTCGCCCGCCGCGGGTCCCGGGGGTGGTGGCGCGTCCACCACCCCGAGCGCGATCTGCGCGGGCGTGCCCGCCGGGGTGTGCCGCGCGACGTTGCCGATGAGGTTGGCGAGCACCTGGCGCAGCCGGTCCTCGTCGCCCACCACGCGCAGCCCGGCCGGTGCGTCGGAACCCGTCGTGAGCCCCACGACGTCGACGGCGCGGGACGGGTCGAGCGCGTGGAGGTCCTGCGCGGAGTCCCGGGCCAGTGCGGCGAGATCGACGGGCTCGTGCCGCAGCGGGCGTCCCTCGTCGAGCCGCGCGAGCGCGAGGAGGTCGTTGACGAGCGCGCCCATCCGGGTCGCGGAGTCCTCGATGCGCACCATCGTGTCCTCGACCTTGTCCGGGCTGTCGAGCGCCCCCATCCGGTACAGCTCGCCGTAGCCGCGGATGGTGGCGAGGGGCGTGCGCAGCTCGTGGCTGGCGTCGGACACGAAGCGTCGCATGCGGGCCTCGGACGCCTCCTGCGCCGCGAACGCCTCCTCGATCTGCGCGAGCATCGCGTTGAGGGAGGCGGCGAGCGAGCCCACCTCCGTCGTCGGGGGAGCGGGGCGCACGCGCCGCGCGAGGTCGCCTGCCGCGATGCCCGCGGCGGTTTCCTCGATCTCCCGCAGCGGCCGCAGGGCGCGCTGCACGGCCATGTAGGCCACCGCGCCGCCGAGCAGCGCGATCCCGAGCGCCGACAGGGCGAGCGTGCGACCGAGGATCTTCACCGTCTCGTGGATGCCGGTGAGCGGCAGCGCGACGAACGCCGTGCCGACCGTCTGCCCGCGCAGGTTGACGAACCCGGAGACGACGCGCCACTGCGCCGGCTCGGTGCCTCCCGCGGAGCGCACGGTGAAGGGCTCCCCGGCCATGCGCTCGATCTCCTGGTTCGAGTAGGCCGGGATCTGGGGCTCGCCGTAGAGGGAGACGGTCGCCGACCAGCTCACCGGGAACTCGTTGCCCTCGAGGTCGCGGCCCAGGACGTAGTAGTCGCTGGGGAGCACGCTGCTGCCGGAGTCGCGGCCCATGATCGACGCCGTGGCGACGTCGCCGGCCGACCGCTTGAGCTGGTCGTCGACCTGGTCCACGAGGTACCGCGATACCACCGTGGTCGTGGCGAGCGCGGCGATCCCGAGCCCCGCGGCGAGCAGGAGCGCGATGATCGTGACGAGCCGCGCGCGCAGCGGCACGCGCGCGAACCAGCCCCAGTCGCCCGTGGGGACGTGGCGGCCGAAGGGTCGGGGCGCCGTCAGGCCCTGGTCGCCGTCCCGCGCGCCGGGGTGCGCGGGCGGGACCGGCGTGCCCGACGGCGCGTCGTCGGCCGGGGCGTGGTCGTCCTCGGGAGAGGGGGGAGCGGGAGGGGCGTCCGGGCGGGCGCCGCCGTCGTGCGGTCGGGGCCCGAGGTCATGAGGACCGGGTCGTCTCCGCCGGGGGCGGCTGACGCAGGAGGTAGCCGACGCCGCGCTTGGTGTGGATCAGCGGCGGGAGGGCGACCGGCTCGCCGTCGGGCCCGGGCACGGTGAGGTTGTCGATCTTGCGGCGCAGGTAGGAGATGTACGACTCGACGATGTTCGCGTCGCCGCCCCAGTCGTACTGCCACACGTGGTCGAGGATCTGCGCCTTGGACAGCACCCGGCCGGCGTTGAGCATGAGGTAGCGCAGCAGCTTGAACTCGGTGGGGGACAGGTCGACGTCGATCCCGGCGCGGCGCACCTCGTGGGAGTCCTCGTCCATCTCGAGGTCGGCGAAGCGCAGCACGGCCTCGTCGACGGGCTCGGCGTGCGTGCGGCGCAGCACGGCCCGGATGCGCGCGACGACCTCCTCGAGGCTGAACGGCTTGGTGACGTAGTCGTCGCCGCCGACGGTCAGGCCCGTGATCTTGTCGCGCGTGTCGTCCTTCGCGGTGAGGAACACGACGGGCGTGTGCTGCCCCTTCTCGCGCAGGCGGCGCGTGACGGTGAACCCGTCCATGTCGGGGAGCATGACGTCGAGCACGACGAGGTCCGGGTCGACGTCGCGCACGAGCTTCAGCGCGCTTTGCCCGTCCGCCGCGGCGTGCACCTCGAACCCGGCGAAGCGCAGGGACGTCGCCAGGAGCTCGCGGATGTTCGGCTCGTCGTCGACGACCACGAGACGTGCCTCGGGGGTGCTCATGCCACCAGTGTGCGCGCGTCCTCTGGGAGCCGCCTGGGAGGCGACTCCATCTAGACCGCGCCGCGGGGCCGCGCCGTGGGCGGTGCAGGGGAGGATGGCGGCGTGCGGATCACGGTGGACCAGCGTCGTCGCCTGCTCGTCGCGCGCCAGCTCGCCGTCACGGCCGAACGGCCGGGGACGCCGGCCGCGCGCACCGTCGAGGACGTCGTCGACCGGGTGCTCGCGCTGCACGCGACGGACGCGCCGAGCGTGTACCTCTCGGTGCTGGCGCGGCACCCCGGGCTGACGGTCCCCGACGTGCGCGACGCGCTCTACGGCCGGCGCACCCTCGTCAAGGTCCTCGCGATGCGCCGCACCATGTTCGTGGTGCGCCGCGAGCTCGTGCCCGTCGTGCACGCCGCGGCGAGCGCGGCGGTGGGGCGCCGGCTGCGCGCGCGCCTGCTCAAGGAGCTCGCGACCCTGCCGACGGACCCGCCGGTCGGGGACGCGGCGGCGTTCCTCGCCGAGGCGGAGCGGCAGGTGCACGCGGCGCTGCTCGAGCACGGCCCGCTCGACGGCGCGAGCCTGTCCCGCGCCGCGCCCGCGCTGCGCACGGCGTTCCTCCCGACGACGGACAGGTCGTGGGACGTGCGGCGCACGGCGACGAGCCAGCTGCTGTCGATGCTCTCCGCGGAGGGCACGATCGTCCGCGGCGAGCCGCGCGGCTCGTGGTCGTCCAACCGGCACGTCTGGTCGCCGATGGACGACTGGTTCCCCGACGGCGTCCCGGCCGTCGACGAGCCGACGGCGCGCGCGGAGCTCGCCCGCGCCTGGCTCGCGGCGTTCGGGCCCGCGACGGAGAAGGACCTGCAGTGGTGGACGGGGTGGAACCTCGGGCACACGCGCGCGGCGCTCGCGGCCGTCGGCGTCCGGGAGGTCGAGCTCGAGGTCGGCGCCGCGGACGGGTCGGGGGACGTCGCCGTCGTGCCCGGCGTCGTGCTGCCCGCGGCCCTCGACGACGGGTCGCTCGACCTGCCCGCCGGCACGGTCGAGGGGCACCTGGCGCTGCTGCCCTCCCTCGACCCGACGACGATGGGCTGGGCCGCGCGGGACTGGTACCTCGGGCCGCACCGGCCCTGGATCTTCGACACGATCGGCAACGCGGGCGCGACGGTCTGGTTGCAGGGGCGGATCGTCGGGGCGTGGACCGTGCGCCGCGGGGGCGAGCCCGTCCACCGGCTGCTCGAGGATGTCGGCGCGGACGCCGGGGCGGCCGTCGCGACCGAGGCCGCGCGGATCGCGGGCCTGCTCGGCGGGGACGGCACCACCGCCTCGTTCCCCACCCCGCTGTACCGCGAGCTGCACGCGTGAGCGCGCAGCCCGCGGCGGCGGTCACAGGTAGCGCAGCGGGTCGAACTCCTCGAGCGGGATGATCCGTACGCGCGGCAGCACCGCGGTGAAGGCGCCGGCGTGGTCCTCGAGGTCGAAGATCTCGAGGCCGCGCGCCGTGAGCTCGGACAGGCGCACGTTGACGAACTCGCGGAACGCGAGCACGCCCACGCGGCGGTCCTCGTCGCCGAGCAGCGCCTCCACCTGCGGGAGGAAGTCGCCGTCGTGGCTCGCGAGGAGCACGTCGCCCGGGCGGTCGCGCAGCGCGTCGAGCGTGCGCTGGATGCCGATGTCGACGACCTTCTCGTGGGCCGAGCCCGCGAGCGGGATGGGGCGGTAGCCCATCGCGAGCAGGGCCTGGACGAACGACATCGGCATCTGGCCGGACGACGCGTTGAGGAAGAACAGCGGCGTCACGTCCTGGCTCCACGCCTGCCGCGCGAAGTCGACGATCCGGTCCCACCGCGGTCGTTCCTCGGGCGCCGGGCGGTGCCCGAGGACGTTCATGCCGAGCGTCGCGTCGATGTTCTCCCCGTCGACGACGAGGTACGTGCGCCGCGGGGGCGCGAGGGCGGCGGCGCTCTGGGGGTCGGACATGGCGCTCAGCCTAGTCGCGGCCGCTCACGCCAGACGCGCGGAGACGACCGTGTTGTCGGTGTAGTGCCCGGTCGCGGGGTCGACGGCGCCGCCGCACGTGATGAGGCGCAGCTCCGGCCCGTCGGTGTTCCCGTACACCGTGAGCGTGGGGAACGCGTCCTTGCGGAACTGCTCGACCTCCTCGACGACGAACGTCACGGTGGACCCGTCTGCGCGGTCGACCGCGATCTCGTCGCCGGGGGCCATGCGGGCGAGCTCGTGGAAGACCGACGGGCCGTTCTGGGTGTCGACGTGGCCCTCGATGACGGCGGGCCCGGTCGCCCCGGGCCGCGGTGAGCCGTCGAACCACGCCGCGCGGTCGACGTCCGCCCCTTCCGGGACCGCCATCGTGCCGTCGGCCTGCAGGCCGAGCGTGATGAGGTCCGACTCGACGCCGAGCGCCGGGATGCGCACCGTCGTGGGCAGCGGCTGCTCCGCCTCCGCGGACGGTGCCGGGCTCGGGCTCTCCGGCGCCGGCAGCCCGCCCGTGCGCTCCGGGGCGGACGACGAGGGCTCGGGTTCCGGGGAGGGGGCGGCAGACGTCGTCGTGGGCACCTGCGGCGGCGCCGGCTCCTGGCCGGCGATCCCGACCGCCACCGCCGCGCCCCCTCCGAGGAGGAGCACGGCGGCGGCGGCCGAGACGACGCCGCGTCGGACGTCGCGGGACATCAGTCCTGGGCCGCCGCGTGACGACGACGCAGGACGAGCGCGCCGCCCGCGAGGAGCGCCGCCGCGCCGCCCGCGATGAGGCCGGCGTTCTCGACGCCAGCGGTCGAGCCGGTGCCGGTCTGGACGCCGCCCTGCGGCATCTCGGACATCTGCGAGACGGTCATGATCCCGCACAGCGCGGGGTCGGTGGCCTCGGCCGGCAGCGACGGGTCCAGGTCGGACATCGTGTCGCCGTCGTAGGCGCCGCTGCGTCGTAGTCGACGCCGTGCAGCACGACCGCCGCCTCGCCGCCGGCGATCGCGTCGGCCACCTCCTGCGAGACCTCGATCGAGCCGCGCTCGTACATGATGTCGCCGCCGGAGGCGGTGTCGAACCGGTCGACCGCGAGGGCGGAGTCGGCCGACGTGTCGCCCTCGGTGGTGAGCGAGACCTGGACCGACCCGTAGGCCGGGACGCCCTCGCTCGTCGTGAGCGTCCCGCTGCCGTCGGCGTCGTCGCTCGCCGCGGGGCACTCGTGCCGGGCGTCCGGCGCGAAGTGGATGTGGGCCGCGTGCGGGCTGTCGGCCAGCAGGCCGGTGGCCTCGACCTCGACGTTCAGCGTCGTGCCGTCGACCCACACCATGGCGGTGCCGCTGCCCTCGACGCCGTTGAGCGGGACGGGCGTGAGCTCGCCCTGCGTGGTGTCGGCGGCGGCCGCCGGGGCGGCCACGGCGAGGGCCGCGGCCAAGGAGAGGGCGGGGACTGCCAGTGCCGTGCGTGCTCGCGTGCGCATGGTTCGTGCTCCCTTCCACGGCCGCGACTCTCGCGGCCGTAGAAGGGGTTCGGCGCCCTCCTCCGGACGGATGGGTGATCTCCGCAGATCCGTCGACAGCCCTCCGCGCCGCCGTCCACGACGGGGGACGCGACGGCGCTGGACGGTGGTGGACGGCGCGCGCGGTTTGCGCCGCACCGGGGACCACTGGGTACGGTCCTCCTTCGTGATCACGTTCGACACCACGACGGGCGCCCCCGGCGGGGCGCGGCTGACGGTCGTCCAGAGCTCTCCGGACGTCTCGCTCGACACCTGGGCCGACCTCCTCGGCGCCGACCTGAGCGTCGTGCGCGCGTTCGACGGCGACCCCCTCCCCGCGCTCGACGAGGTCGGCGACGGCCTCCTCGTCCTCGGCGGGCACCTGTCCGCCCACGACGACGCCCGCGCACCGTGGCTGCCCGCCCTGCGCGACCTGCTCCTCGCCGCGGCGACCTCCGGCGTCCCGACGCTCGCGATCTGCCTCGGGGCCCAGCTCCTCGCCGTCGCCGGCGGCGGCCACGTCGAGGTCGCGGCGCCGCCCGGGCGCGAGGTCGGCGTGACGAGGGTCTTCTGGCGCCGTGAGGCCCTCGAGGACCCGGTCCTCGGCGCCCTCGCCGGCGGCGACGCCCCGGTCGAGCGCGTGGCGAGCGCGCACGGCGACGCCATCGTCGACCTGCCGCCGTCGGCCGTGTGGCTCGCGTCGTCGAACATGTACCCGTACCAGGCGTTCCGCCTGGGCTCGGCGCTCGGCGTCCAGTTCCGGCCGGAGGCGTCCTGGGCGTCGCTCGCCGGGTGGTGCGACCGCCACGACGACGTCGACACCGCCGAGGTGCTGGCGGGCTTCGACGCGCACGCCGCCGAGATCGCCGACGGCGGCCGCCGCCTCGTCGAGTCGTTCGTCGCCGAGGTGCGTGCCGCCGTCGTCCGCGGGTCCGTCTCGGCCTGACGCGCCACGTCGTGTCCCGGCCGGACGCGGGCGAGCCGACCGCTGAGCGGTGGGGGCGACGTCGGGGGCGAAGGGCGTCAGAGCCGCGCGCGCGAACCGACGATCGACCGACCGGGGTGAGGGCGCGGCAGCCCGAGCGCCGGCGACGCCCCCGCCGCGGACCGGACCCGAGTCACCGGCCCGAGCTGGGCGCGTCCTGCGTGCCGGTGCCGATCTCCGGCGTGACACGCGTCGCGAGACCTGCGACGCGGGGGCGGAGCCCTGCTTGAGAGCGGCGAGACGCGCCTCGATCTCGACGGCCTCGCCGGACGACTCGAGCTCGGCGAACTGCGCGTCGATGCTCGACGCCGCGACCTCGGCCTGGCCCATGGCCATCGCCTCCTCGCGGCGCACCTTCTCCTCGAAACGGGAGAGCTCGCTCGTCGGGTCGAGCACGTTGATGGAGCTGAGCGCGCCCTGCACCGTCTGCTGGGCCTGCGCGCTCTTCTGCCGTGCGACGAGGGAGTCGCGCCGCGACCGCAGCTCGCCGAGCTTGCCCTTCATCGCGGCGAGGCCCGACTTGAGCTTCTCCACGGTCTCGCGCTGGGACGCGATGAGCGGCTCCGCCTGGCGCACCTCCTGCTCCGCGCTGATCTGGCGACCGAGCGCCACCTTGGCGAGGGCGTCGAACTTGTCCGCGCTCTCGGCGTCGCCGGCCTGCCGGTAGCGGTCGGCCTGGGCCGACGCCGCGGCCGCCTTCTGGCCCCACTCCTGCACCGCCGCGACGTCCTCGTCGTGGTCCTGCTCCGCGAGGCGCAGGTTGCCGATCGTCTGCGCGACGGCCTGCTCCGCCTCGGCGATGTTGTTCGTGTAGTCCCGCACGAGCTGGTCCAGCATCTTCTGGGGGTCCTCCGCGTCGTCGAGCAGCGCGTTGATGTTCGCCCGCGCGAGCTGGGTGACGCGCCCGAAGATGGTCTGCTTCTCCGCCATCGTGGTCCTCTCCCGTCGTCCGTCGTCCGTCGTCCTCGTGCCGTCGTGCTGGGGATCCTGCCTAGAAGCGCCTGCCGCGTCCCGACCGTCCGCCTGGACGGCCCCCGGCCCGACCGCCGCCGAAGCCTCCGCCGCCGAAGCCTCCGCCGAAGGAGCCGCCCCCGAAACCGCCGCTGCGCCCGCCGCGGCCACCGCCGCGCAGGATCGAGTCGAGGAGGATCCCCCCGAGCACCATCCCGCCGACGTCGGGGGAGCGCGAGCCGTACCCGCCCCCGTACCCGCCGCGCCCCACCTGCTGGGCGTCCCAGCGCGACGCGTCCTGCTGCGCGAGACGGGCGGCGTCCTGGGCCAGGGCGTCCGCCTGCTGCGCACGCTGCAGGGCCGCCACCGGGTCCGTCGGCTGGAGGGCACGCGCCTCGCCGAGCAGGCGGAGCGCCTCCGAGAGCCGCGTCCGGGCCTCCGGCCCGACCGCACCGCGGCGCGTGCTGACGAAGTCGCTCGTCGCGCGCACCTGGGAGTCCACGCGCCCGAGCGTGTCGCGCAGCAGGGCGTTGGCCCGGGCCGCCTGCTCCGCGTGCTGCCGCGACGGCGCGAGGGCGGCGTCGAGCGCGGCCTCCGCCTCGGTCAGACGACGCAGCGCGGCCAGCGGGTCGCCGCCGTCGCCCACCGACGCCGCCTCCTGCGCGGCGGACCGGGCCTCCGCGAGCGCCGGGGCGACGGCCGGGTCGTCGGGCGCGAGCCGGGCGGCGTCGGCCACGTCCGCGCGGATCGACGCGAGCCCGCGCTCGAGACGCACGCCCGCCTCCGCGAGGTCGGTCCCGGCACGGTCCACCGCATCGAGCAGGGTGACGGCCTGCCCGACGGCGTTCTGCGCCGCGCGGGCGAGCGCCACCGCCGACGTGCGGTCGCGCGACCCGAGCGCCTCGCGCCCGCGGCCCACCGACTCGACGGCGCCCGCGACGAGCGCCTCCGCCTGGTCCGGGTTGTCGGCGACGGAGGCGAGCGCCGTCGCGGGGTAGGTGCGCGCGAGGGTGTCGAGCGTCGCCCGCGCGGCGCCCACCCGGGCCAGCACCTCGTCCGCGCGCTGCTCCGTCTCGTCGAGGACCTCGGGGACGCGGGCGTGCAGCTCCCGGAGCTGGTCGAACGTCGCCGTGCGGGCGTCGAGGTCGTCGGCGACCTCGTCGCACACCGCGACGATGCGCGCCATCAGCCGGCGTGCCTCGGCCGGCGTCTCGGGGCGGTCGTCGTCGAGCTGCTGGCGCAGCGCGAACGCCTCGGCGACCCGGCGCTGGCCGTCCGCCAGCGCCGCCGCGAACTCGCGCGTCGCCTCGACGCCGAACTGCGCCTGCGCGAAGCCGAGCTCCTGCTCGGACGTCGTGATGGCGTCGTGGATCGACACGAGCGCTGCGCTGGCCCGCCGGTCCAGCTCCTCGGTGGGGAGCGCCTCCAGGCCCGACGGCGACGCGCCCGCCCCGGCCGGAGCGCCCGCCGTGCCACGACGCCGGTTCACGAAAGCCCGGACCACCAGCACCACGACGAGGACGAGCACACCGGCGACGACGAGCAGGAGGAACCCGCTCACGCCCCCGCCCCCCGCGGCCGCGTCGTGCGCGGTGTCGGCGGCGGCGATCGCGGCACCGGCCCAGTCGTCGTCCCGCAGGTGGTCCTCGACCGTCGTGACCATCCGGTCCAGCTCGGCGTCGCTCAATCCGACGTTGTTGTCGTACGACAGCCCGTAGCGCCGGTCCTCCGTGCCGACGGCCAGCAGCAGGTCGTCCACGCCCAGGCCCGACGCCGTCGCCGTCGCGTTGGCCCAGTCGATGCCGTCCATGCCGTCCAGGTCGGGCACGTACACGACGAAGAGCTGCAGGTCCGTGTCCTGCGCGAGCCGGTCCAGCGCCTGCCGGACCTCGTCCGTGCGGTCGCCCAGCACGCCCTCCGGGTCCGTGATCTCGCCGTCGACGTCGGTCGGGGGGACCGCGTGTGCGGCGCCCCCGGGCACCACCAGTCCGACGGCCGCCGCGAACGCGACGACGGCGACCAGCACCGCCCGGGAGAACCGCCCCGCGGCGGCGCGGGCACGGCAAGAGGTCGAGCGGTGTTGCTGGCTCACGCCGCGATCCTGTCCCAGCCGCCCGGGCCCTGCAACGCGACGACACCGGGTTTGGGCGCGCCCTACCCGCCGACACGTGGATCCGCGCCGATCGTGCGCGAGATCGGGGCGCGGATCCACGTGTCGGCGGGGTGCGGCATCTCGCGACCCGACTCGTGCCGCCCCCACCGCGCCGAGGGCGTGTGCGCGTCCACAGGCGGCGGGCGGTCGACCGTCGTCCACAGCGGTGCCAGCTCGGAGATCCGACGAGACCTCGGAGGTCGGATGCTCGGCGCGTGCTCGACGACATCACCCGGCGCGACGGCCACGACGCGCGAGAAGCAGCATCCCACCCGGCGACGTCCCCTCGTCCGCTCCCCGTCGACCGGGCGTTCACGACCGCGCGAGGACGGCAGGCGGGACTGTCCCCGAAGGCCATGCGACATCCGCGGTTCGCGATCCCGACGCCGGGCGTACGGCTACCGGCGCACCTCGCCACGGACCTGCGCGCGCGGGCGGAGGCCGCCCTGCTCGTGGCGCCCGCCGGGTCCGCGCTGAGCCACTCGACCGCCCTGCGCGCGCACGGTGCCGATCTGCCGGCACGGCTCGACGCGGACGACCAGGTCCACCTCACCGTGCCGGTACGCGCAGTCGTCCCCCGACGAGCCGGCATCGTGAGCCACACCTACGCGGCACCCGTGCTGCCGGTCTGCCGTGTCGACGGGCTGCCAGTCGTGACGCCCGAGCACACGTGGCAACAGCTCGCGGGCACCCTGCCGCCGGACGAGGTGGTCGTGCTCGCGGACGCGCTGCTGCGTCGCAGACGGCCGTTGTCGACCCTCGAGGAGCTGCGGCGTACCGTCACCGGGACGCCCAGGGGTACGCGTGGCCTCGCCGGCATGCGCATCGCGTTGACGCTCGCTCGCGCGGGCACGGACTCCTGCATGGAGACCCGTGCACGCCTTCTCCTGGTCCACGCCGGTCTGCCGTCGCCCGGGGTCAACGTGCCCGTCCTCGACGCGCGGGGCCGGTTCGTCGCGATGCCGGACATGACGTACCGCGAGCAGCGGATCGCCGTCGAGTACGACGGCGACGTGCACCGCACCGACCGTCGCACATGGCTCCGGGACATCGCGCGCAAGCAGGCGCTCGAGGCGCTCGGCTGGCGGGTGTTCGTCGTGACGGCGGACGACGTGTACCGGTATCCGGAGCGGCTCGTCCAGAGGGTGCGAGCGGCGCTGCGCGAGCGCACTCCTGCCCGCTGATCGGGCTGCGCACCGATCGAGCCGGGCGACCCGAGCCTACCCAGCAGCGCCGAGAAGTGGATCCGCGCCCCGGATCCGGCGAGTTCCGGGGCAGGGATGCACTTCTCGGCGGTCGCAGGGGCGTCAGGCCGGGGCGACCCCCACCCTCTACTTCACGACCCCCAGGTCCTCCGTGCTCCTGGTCGGACCCGGGGGGCGTTGCGTGCCGGGCGGACGCCGCGCTCCTGCGTCGCGGGACGCCCACCCTCTACTTCACGACCCCCAGGTCCTCCGCGTCGACGATGCGGTAGGCGTACCCCTGCTCCGCCAGGAAACGCTGCCGGTGGGCGGCGAAGTCCTGGTCGACCGTGTCGCGCGCCACCACGGCGTAGAAGTGCGCCGTCCGGCCGTCCGCCTTGGGGCGCATGACGCGTCCCAGGCGCTGCGCCTCCTCCTGGCGCGAGCCGAACGAGCCCGACACCTGGATGGCGACCGACGCCTCGGGCAGGTCGATGGAGAAGTTCGCGACCTTCGACACGACGAGGCGGGAGATGTCGCCGGAGCGGAACGCGTCGAACAGGCGCTGGCGCTCGCGGACGGTCGTCGCACCCGTGATGAGGGGCGCGTCGAGGTGCTCGGACAGCTCCTCGAGCTGGTCGAGGTACTGCCCGATGACGAGCACCTGGTCGTCGGGGTGCTGCGCGACGATCTCCTCGACGACCCGGTTCTTGCCCGACGCGGTCGCCGCGAGGCGGTAGCGGTCCTCCGGCTCGGCGACGGCGTACGTCATGCGCTCCGACTCGGGGAGCGTGAGACGCACCTCGACGCAGTCGGCCGGCGCGATGTACCCCTGCGCCTCGATGTCCTTCCACGGCGCGTCGTAGCGCTTGGGGCCGATGAGCGAGAACACCTCGTCCTCCCGGCCGTCCTCGCGCACGAGCGTCGCGGTGAGCCCGAGGCGCCGACGCGCCTGGAGGTCCGCCGTCATGCGGAAGATGGGCGCGGGCAAAAGGTGGACCTCGTCGTAGACGACGAGGCCCCAGTCGCGCGCGTCGAGGAGCTCGAGGTGCGGGTACACGCCCTTCCGCTTCGTCGTCAGCACCTGGTACGTCGCGATGGTGACCGGCTTGATCTCCTTGCGCGCGCCCGAGTACTCGCCGATCTCGTCCTCGGTGAGCGTCGTGCGGCGCACGAGCTCGTCGCGCCACTGCCGCGCGCTGACGGTGTTCGTCACGAGGATGAGGGTCGTCGTGCCGGACCGGGCCATCGCGCCCGCGCCGACGATCGTCTTGCCGGCGCCGCAGGGCAGCACGACGACGCCGCTGCCGCCGTGCCAGAACCCGTCCACCGCCTGCGCCTGGTAGGGGCGCATCTCCCACGGCTTCGGCTCGTCGCCCTCGGCGCGGGGCGGCGTCGTCGGGCTGAGCGCGATCGGGTGCTTCTCGCCGTCGACGTACCCGGCGAGGTCCTCCGCCGGCCACCCGAGCTTGACGAGGACCTGCTTGAGGTGGCCGCGCTCGGACGGGTGCACGAGCACCGTCGTGTCGTCGACCCGCTCGCCCACCAGTCCGGCGGTGCGCTTGGACTTGAGCACCTCGGCGAGCACCGCGCGGTCGGTCGCCTCGAGCACGAGGCCGTGCGTCGGGTGCTGCGCGAGCGTGAGCCGTCCGTAGCGCGACATCGTCTCCGCGACGTCGATGAGCAGCGCGTGCGGGACCGGGTACCGCGAGTACTCGATGAGCGTGTTGACGACCTGCTCGGCATCGTGGCCCGCGGCGCGCGCGTTCCACAGCCCGAGCGGCGTCAGGCGGTAGGTGTGCACGTGCTCGGGAGCGCGCTCGAGCTCCGCGAACGGCGCGATGGCACGGCGCGCGTCGTCCGCGCGGGGGTGGTCGACCTCGAGCAGGAGCGACTTGTCGCTCTGCACGATGAGAGGGCCGTCGGTCATGCGTCTCCTTCTTCGCCGGGGGAGTCCCTGGTCGCGAGCTGCTCGTCGGGGCGTCTCGTCGCGTGGAACGGCTCGCCGCCTACCCGGTCGGTGCCGGGCTGACGGACGCGATGCGGTGCACCGCCACGGTCAGCTCTGCGTCCCGTGCCGGGTCCTGGGCACGCAGCCTGCCGCCGTCGAGGGTGAGCGGGCGGACGAGCCGCCGCGTCGGCGACCCGGCCGGGCCGACGACCTCGAGCCAGACCATCGACGCGTCGGCGATCGCCTCGCGCAGCAGCCCCAACGCCGCGCCGGGGTCGGTTGTTCCGGTCGCCGCCGGCTCGGGGCGTTCCTCGTCCGGGACCGTTCGTCCCTGCGCGCCGTCCCGCGGCCCGTCCGTGCCGACGGCGCGGGCCGTGCCCGCCCCGCTCGTCCCGCCGGCCGCGTCGGCGGCCCGCAGACGGGCGACGAGCTCGGCGTGGCGACCGGCACGTCCCGTCGCGCCGCGCTCCCACGAGGCGGGCGCGGAGTCGTCGGGGCCGACGCCGGCCACGCCCCGTGCGCGTCGTCGTCCCCCGACCGTGCGCCCGCCGGTCACCGTGCCGCGCCGTCCCGCGCCGTCCGCGACGAGCACCCGGCCGTCCGGACCCTCGACCGCCGAGACCACGCCGCGCTCGCGCAGCGCCGCCTGCAGCTCGCCCGCCGGCACGGTCGCGACGAGGACCGTCGGTGCGAGCCGCACCAGGCCGAGGTGGCGCAGGGCCGGCGCCTCGGCGAGGCCGGCGAGCAGCGCCGGGTCCTCGGCGCGGACGTAGCTCGACGCCGCGCCCACCCGGACCCGACCGTGCCGGCGCGCGGCGTCGCGCACCAGGTACTCCAGCGGCTGCGGCACCGGCGTGCGCGAGTGCGCGGCGAGCTCCGCCAGCAGCTCGTCGGCCGTGCGCCCGTGGTCGAGCGCGCGGACCACCGACGCCGCGGTGAACCGCACCGTCGTGGCCGCGCCCCGCGACTCGACGTCCGCGGAGACCTCGAGGAGTCGTTCGAGGGCGGACGACGCGCGGCCCGGGACGATCCCCGTCAGGTCGCCCTGCAGCAGCACCTCGTCGACCTCGGGCGGCAGCACCGCCACGAAGGCCGATCCCAGGTCCGTGCGGTCCGTGGCCGTGAGCGGTTCGTCCGCGGCGTCGAGCAGCGCGCGCCCCGGGCCGGACAGCGCGCCCGCCCCCGTGACGCCGAGCAGCGCCGCCTCGCGCAGCAGCCCCGCGACCGCCTGCTCCGGCGGCACCGAGCGCGGGGTGCGCCAGCGCAGCACCTCGACGACGCCGTCCGCGCCGGGGCCGCGGCCCTCGACCGAGCCCAGCACGTCGAGCACCGCGGCGCGCAGGCGCGGCACCCACGGCCGCCACAGCTCCGGGTCCAGCGCGGCGCGCAACGCCCCCTTCTCGTCCCGGCTGCCGACGAGCCAGGGCGTGCGGCGCGAGCGCCACCACCCGCGGGCGAGCGCCGCCCACCGGTCGCCGAGGCCGTCGTCCAGCCAGTCCTCGGCCGCGGACGTCGGCGTGAACGACGGCGGGTCGTCCCCGTCGTCGGACACGAGCCCGGCGGCCGCGGCCAGCTCGACGACCGCGGCGGCCGTCGCGTCGTCGACCTCCAGCGTCGTCGCGGCCCGCCGCAGGTCCCGCACGCCGAGCCCGCCCGCGCGCAGGACGCCGGGCGCGGTCTCCTGCCATGCCGTGAGCAGCCGTGCGACGAGCCGTACCGTCTCGAGCCCGGCGGCCGCGGCCTCGGCGTCGACGGTCGCGGCCGGGACCGTGGGGACGTCGGGGACGGGTGCGGCGGGGTGCACGTCCCGGTGCGTGCGACCGCCGCGCAGGGCGAGCCCGACCTCCCGCGGCAGGACGACGTGGCGGTCGTCCGTCGCCTGCAGCAGCCTCTGCTCGAGGAGCCACGTGACCGCGCGGCGCGCCGCCGGGTCCGCGCGGGGCGCGACGCCGACCGGCGGCCCCCACGTGAGCGCGTCGAGGATCGCGGCGGCACCGGGCGGTGCGCTCGCGGCGAGCGGCACGGCGACCGCGGCGGGGTCCGTGCCCGTCGCGGGACCGAGCCCGGCGGGGTACGGGCCGAGGATGTCCGCGACGCCGGGGGCCGGGCGCAGCCCGCCGGGTGCCGCCTCGTCCGGCGCCCAGACGAGCGCCGCCTCCTCGAGCCCGGCGAGCGCCGCGGCGACCACGTCGGGCCCGGCGGTGCCCGCGGCCCTCTCCTGCTCCGGGACCCCGGGCCGGGTGCGCGCGGCACCGAGCCCGAGTGCGTCGGCGACGTCGGGCGCCGCGGGCGACGACCCCACGCTGTCGAGCACCAGCACGGCCTCGAGCACCTCGAGCTCGAACGCGGTCAGCGTGGCCAGCGCGCGCTCGAGGCTCGTGCGGCTCGACGCGCGCGCGGCGAGCGACAGCAGCGTCGACGGTGACGGCGTGGCCAGGTCGGGGCGGCGCGCGAGGAGCGCGACGAGCCGCGCGTCGTCGCGCGACCGCAGCGTGTCGCCGAAGGACGCGGACCGTCCGGAGGGGGAGGTGGCCATCCGTTCGATGCTACGCGGGGCCCGGCGCCCCTCGGGCTCACGGGCGGGCCGGAGCCCCGGCGCGGGCGCGGGCTCCCGGTTCTCCGCCGTCCGGCGGCACACCTCGTCCCACGGCGTCGGCTCGATCCCGAACCGGGCGCGCGCGGCGGTGTCGTCGAGGACGTAGGGGCGATCCCACTGGTACGCCAGGTCGCGGAGCTCCCGCAGCAGCGGTGACCCGAGCGCCGCGGCGGCCAGAGCCGGCCCGCGCAGCGACCGCACGCGCACGGGCGGCAGGCCGACGCTCGTGAGCACGTCCGTGAGCGCCTGCGCCTGCGTGCGCGGCGGGTTGCTCGGCACGTGCCACGTGCGGCCGTGGGCGCCGGGGTCGTCGGCGGCGGCGACGAGGGTCCGTGCGACGTCCTGCACGTCGGTGAAGGTGTGGGGCTGGTCGGTGCGGCCGATCATCCACACGCCCCGTCCGCGCGCCGCGGCGGGCACGACGCGCGAGACGTGCCCGTTCGCCCCGACGCCCGGGCCCACGTAGTCGGACGCGCGGACCTCGACCGCGCGCACGCGCCCGGCTCGGTGCGCCGCGAGGGCGTCGGCCCAGAGGCGGGCCCGCAGGACGCCCTTGTGGTCGGTCGCCGCGTCGGGCAGGTCCTCCGTCATGGGGTCGTCCACCGGGCCGTACGGGTAGAGGTTGCCGGTGATCGCGTACGCGGCTCCCGTGCGCGCGGCGGCGGTGAGCAGCGACGCGGCGAGCGGCGGCCACACGCGTTCCCACTGCGTGTAGTCGCCCGGGTTGGCGCAGTTGTACAGGGCGGCGGCGCCGTCCGCGGCCCGGGTGAGGGCGTCGGCGTCGGACGCGTCGAGCGCGACGTGACGCGCCCCGGCGACACCCGTGTCACGGCCGCTGCGCGTGGCGACGGTGACCGAGGACCCCCGGGCGGCGAGCAGTGCGGCGACGGCACGGCCGACGGGGCCGGCGCCGACGACGAGGTGGTGGTCGTGGGACGTGCTGGGCATGGCGCTCCTCCATTTCCGAGAGCGGTGCTCTCGTCGAGCAGCAGCGTCGCACGTCGACCCGACGATGACAAGAGCGGTGCTCTCGTTTGTGGGCGGCGATCTCGACTGGCACCCTGAGGGCATGCCCGCACCCCGCACGGCCCGCGCCCTCGCGCGCGAGACGCTGACGCGCGAGATCCTCGACGCCGCTCGGGCGCGGCTCGCGAGCACGGGGCCGGCCGAGCTGTCCCTGCGCGCGGTCGCTCGCGACGTCGGCATGGTCTCGTCCGCCGTCTACCGCTACTTCCCGAGCCGTGACGCCCTCCTCACCGCGCTGCTGGTCGAGTGCTACGACGAGCTCGGCGCCGCCGTCGAGCAGGCCGAGGCGGCCGTCGTGCGCGACGACGTCGAGGGGCGCTGGCTCGCCGCGTGCCGCGCTCTGCGGACATGGTGCGTCGGACGGCCGGGCGACTTCGCGCTGCTCTACGGCACGCCCGTGCCCGGGTACGCGGCCCCGCGCGACACCGTCGAGCCCGCGACGCGCGTCGTGCGCGCCCTCGTGCGTGTCGTCGCGGACGCCGCAGCCAGGGCGCGCGACCGGTCCCCGCGCCACCGGGTGCGGACGACGCGACCGCGCTCGTCGCGCCTGCGCGCGCCTACGTCGCGGCCCACGGGCTGATCGAGCCGGACGCACCCACGGAGAGCGTCGCACGGACGCTCATGGCCTGGACGACGCTGTTCGGCACGGTCTCCTTCGAGCTCTTCGGCCACCTCGAGCGGACCGTCGCCGACCACGCGCGCTGGTTCGACGCCGTCGCGCGACGGGTCGGCGCGGACCTCGGCGTCGTCGGCCGTCCCCCCGGCGCGCACGCCGACCCGCGCTGAGCGCGACCCTGCCGGGGGAGCCGGATGCGACGCCCGGCCTGGGCGGCCGGTAACCTGGGGGTTCTGGTCCCTACGAGCACGAACGAGGTCCACGTGCCCACCGGCAAGGTCAAGTGGTTCGACACCGAGCGCGGCTTCGGCTTCATCGCCGCGGACGACGGCGGCGAGGTCTTCCTGCACGCGTCCGCGCTCCCCGCGGGCGCGCCCGCGCCCAAGCCCGGGGCGCGCGTCGACTTCGGCGTCGCCGACGGCCGCCGCGGACCGCAGGCGCTCGCCGTCACGGTCCTGGACCCGGCGCCCTCGGTCGCGAAGGCCAAGCGCCGCCCCGCGGAGCAGATGGCCGTGATCGTCGAGGACCTCATCAAGGAGCTCGACGGGATGGGCGGCGGCCTGCGCCGCGGCCGCTACCCGGAGAAGGGCAAGGCCACGAAGGTGGCCGCCGTGCTGCGCGCGGTCGCGGACGAGATCGAGGCCTGAGCATGACCGTCGCAGCCGCTGAGGGACGCGCGCGCGGGGTCTCCGCCCGCGCGGCGCGCGACGCCGTCCTCACGGGCGCCGTCGACCTCGCCCGCGCGGCGGCGGAGGAGGTGGCCGACCGCCCGCAGGACGTCGGGGAGCACCTGGGCACCGTCGCCGAGGCCGACCGCCTCATCTCGCACCGGTTCGCGTGCACGCTGCGCGGCTACACGGGCTGGCAGTGGACCGTGACGCTCGCGCGCGTGCCGCGCGGCCGCACGGCGACGGTGTGCGAGGTCGCGCTCCTGCCCGGCGACGGCGCGCTGCTCCCGCCGGAGTGGCTGCCGTGGTCCGAGCGCCTGCGGCCGGGCGACGTCGGCCCGGGTGACGTGCTGCCGTTCCGCGCCGACGACCCGCGCCTCGAGCCCGGCTGGACGCCGTCGGGCGACGAGGAGCAGGACGCCGTCGCGATCGAGGAGCTCGCGCTCGCCCGCGCCCGCGTGCTGTCGCCGCGGGGCCGCGACGAGGCGGCCGAGCGCTGGTACCGCGGCTCGCGGGGCCCGACGTCGCGGGGCGCCGTCGCGTCGAGCGCGGACTGCGGCTCGTGCGGCTTCCTCGTGCTGCTGCAGGGCGCGCTCGGCCAGGTGTTCGGCGTGTGCGCGAACGAGTGGTCGCCCGACGACGGCAAGGTCGTCAGCCTCGACCACGGCTGCGGCGCGCACTCGGAGACCGACGTGGAGCAGGTGCCGAGCGAGTGGCCCGACGCCGAGCCGCTCATCGACGAGCTGCACGTCGAGGTCGTGTCGATCCTCGAGGCGGCCTCGTCCGCCGGCGACCCCGCGGACGAGCCCGGGGCGTGACCCTGGACCCCCTCGGGACGGCCGCGCTGCGCGGCGCGGTCCTCGAGGCGTGGCGGTCCTCGCCCACGCGGCTGCGCGAGGACGCCAACACGGAGGAGGACCACGCCCACGGGTCCTACCGGGGCCGTGCGGTCGTCGAGCTCGCGCAGAACGCCGCCGACGCCGCGGCGCGCGCGGGCGTGCCGGGCCGCCTGCTCCTGAGCCTGCACGCGCCGTCCGGGCCGGGGGAGCGGTGGCTCCTGCGCGCGGCGAGCACGGGGGCGCCGCTCGACGCCGCCGGTGTCGCGTCCCTGGCGGCGATGCGCGCGTCCGCGACGGCCGACGCGCCGCCGGCCGTCGAGCCACGGGCGCGGGAGCCGGCGACGACGGCCCCGGCCCGGGCCACGGCGGGCCGGTCGGACGGTTCGGCGTGGGGTTCGCCGCGCTGCGCTCCGTCGCCGACGACATCCGCATCGGCGCCGGCGACCGAGCCGTCGGGTTCTCGCTCGCGCGCACGCGCGCCGCCCTCGACGCCGTCGTCCGCGACGTCCCCGCGCTCGCCGCGGAGGTCGCGCGGCGCGGCGACCGCCTGCCCGTCCTGCGCCTGCCGTTCCCGGCCACGGTGCCGGTCCCGGACGGGTTCGACACCGTGGTCGAGGCGGAGCTGCGCGACGACGCGGCGCTCGCGGCGGTGCGCGCCGAGCTCGCCGGGGTGGGCGACGCGGTGCTGCTCGCCCTGCCCGCGCTCGCGGAGGTCGTCGTCGACGACGCCGGGTCCGTGCGGCGCGTGGCGGACCTCTGCGACCGGTGGGCCGTCGTGCGTCGCGACGGGCGGCTCGACCCGCTGCTGCTCGCGGACAGGCCGGTCGAGGAGCGTGGCCGGGACCGGTGGTCGGTGGCGTGGGCCCTGCCGCGCGCGGGCGCGGTGCCCGACGACGCGGAGCGGGCCGGCGCGGACCGTCGCGTGGTGCACGCGCCGACGCCGACCGACGAGCCGTCGACCTTCCCCGCCCTGCTGCTCGCGTCGTTCCCGCTCGAACCGTCGCGCCGCCACGTCGTCCCGGGCGCGCTGACGGAGCACGTCGCGCGACGCGCGGGGGAGGCGTACGCGGAGCTGCTCGCGTCGGTCGCCCCCGCCCGCGGGGTCGAGGTCCTGGACCTGGTGCCGACCGGCCTGCCCGGCGGGACGGTCGACGCCCTCGTGCGCGACGCCGCGGCCGAGGCGCTGCGCCGCACGCCGCTCCTGCCCGCGCCGGACGGCGTCCCCGGGGGTCCCGACGCGGTGCCGGACGCGGTGCCGGACGCGCGCCGGCGGATCCGCCCCGACCGCGCGCGCGTCCTCGTCGGCGACGCCGGTGCGGACCCGCGCGTGCGCGACGCGCTCGGTGCCGCGGACCTGGTCGTCGTGCCGAGCCGCCTGCTCGGCGTCGCGCGCTCGCTCGGGGTCGAGCCGGTCGAGCTCGCGGACGCGGTCGAGTCCCTGCCGGCCGCCGGCGCTCCGGAGCGCCGCCGCGAGCTGTACGACGCGCTCGCCCCGTACACGGGCGACCGCCGTGTGCTCGAGGCGCTCGCCGCCGTCCCGGTCCCGCTCGCCGACGGCGGCACCGCCCGTGGCGCCCGTGGGCTCCTGGTCCTCGACGGCGTGCCCGCGCGGGGCGACGCGGCGGGCCCCCGCCCGGTGCTCACGGCCGACGTCGTCGCGGGTCTCGGCCTGCGCGTCGTCCACCCCGCGGCCGACCACCAGGTGCTCGAGCGCCTCGGTGCCCGCCGGGGCGGGCCGCGCGCCATCGCGGCGGACGCGGTCGTGCGGGAGCGCGTCCTCGACGCCGCGCGCGCGGCCGAGGACGGCGACGCCGACCGGGACGAGAGCCTCGTCGAACGCCTGCTCGTGCTCGTCGCGGCGGCGGTCGCGGACGGGCTCGACGAGGCGCCGTTCTGGTGGGGCGAGCTGCCGCTGCCGACCGCCGACGGCGCGACGTCGGCGGCCCGGTCCCTCGCCGTCCCGGGGTCGTGGGCGGCGCGCGTGCTCGACCTCGCGGTCGTCGACCCGGCGCTGGCGGACCGCTGGGGCGAGAGCGTCCTGCGAGCGGTCGGCGTCGCCGCCGGGCCGGCGGTGCTCCAGGTGCGGGACGTCCTCACGCCCCAGCCCGGCGAGGAGCCCGAGCTCGACCCGCACGCGCCCGAGGGGTGGCTGTCGGACTGGTCGGGCTACGTCGAGCACCTCGCGGACGTGCTCGGTCCGGGCGTCCACCTGGGGGACCTCCCCGCCGTCGCCGACCTGGACGCGTCGTGGACGACGCCTGGCGCGACGTGCTGGGGACGCTCGCCGCCGACCCGGAGACACGTGCCGCGCTCCTGGAGCCCGTGCGGGGCCCCGGCGCGTCGCGCGCGGCGTCGTACACCGCGTGGTGGCTGCGCGAGGAGCTCGGCGGCCCGTTCGCCCTCGGCGGCGTCCCCGTGCTGCGCGAGGTGCCCGACGAGGTGCGCGGGCTGGACGAGGCGGTCCTGGTCGCGCTCGGCGGGGTGCGGGACCTGGCCGCTCTCGCCGCCGACGAGTGGCCGGACCTCCTCGAGCACCTGCCGCCCGTCGGGACGCCGCTCCCGGCCGAGGACGCCGTCGCGGTCTGGCGGGCGCTCGCGGTCCTCGCGACGCGGGGGGAGACGCTCGAACCGCCGCCGGAGCGCGTCCCGGCCCTCGGCCCGGGGAGCGCGGCGGTCGTCGTGGCGGACGCCGCGGAGGTCGTCGTCGCCGCCGACCCCATGTGGGCGCCGCTGCACCGCGTGGTCCCGGCACCGGCCGGTCTCGTCGAGGACGTGGCGGACCTCCTCGACCTCGACGTGGCGCCCGGGGACCGGGAGCCCGACGGCGGGGGCGTGCGTCGCGCGGTCCCCGAGCCCGTGCGCAGGACGGCGCCCGGGCTGCCGTCGACGTGGTGGCAGCACGCCGACCTGCGGGTCGGCGGGGTCGCCGTGCCGTGGTGGGTGGTCGGTGCGGGCGAGGACGCGAGGCCGCACGCGACGGACGAGCACGGACTGGCGAGCGCGCTCGCCGCCGCGGCCGGGAGGTTCGCGCTGCGGCACGTGGTCGGCGAGGTGCTGCGCGACCCGGACGCCGTGGAGGCAGTGCTCGCGCGCGCCGTCTGGGCCGACCGCTGACGGACGACCGCTGACGGACGACCGCTCACCACGTGTCGCGGACCCGACCGCGGGGGCCTGTCAGGACACGGAGGACGCGGTGTCGCGGTGCCTCTTCTCCCACCACAGGCCGGCGACGCCGAGCACGAGGCCGGCGGCGCACGTCGCGACCGCACGGGGTCCGATCGTGCCGGTCACCAGGAGCACGGCGCACACGACGAGCGCCACGGCCCACAGGGCCATCCCGGCGAGGATCACGACACGGAGGTCGACGCGCAGGGGCGTCGGGTCCGGGCGGCGACGCTCGGGGTGGAGCAGGAGCGCGACGGTCGAGGGCACGTGCGCATCGTAGCGCCCGCGCTTTTCACCCGGTGACCCGTGTCACAGCGATGTCGCGGCGGCCGTCCCCCCTGCTGTGGGCAGCGGGGACACCGGCGCGCAAGCAGCGCGCTACCATGCCACAGCGGCCCGCAGGCCCGGTGTGGCGCGGTTCTTGCGCCCCGGGCGGCCCGACGACGGGCGGCCGGTGCGCCCTCCGCGCGGCGCGGAACTCCTCTCGCAAATCCTTGGACAGCACGCAGTCTGGACATCCGTCCAGCACATTCCCTTGTGCCGGCTCGGCGGCCGAAGATCGTTGAAAATCGGCGGATCAGGCGCGGGTGCGCGGGAAAGCGCCACCCGTCGTCTCACCCGGGTGAAAGCGCGTTCAACCATCTATTGCCGCCCCTTGCTGGCCCCTAGGATGAGTCGCCATGCACGGGATTGATCAGACCGGAGGTGGACGCATGTCCCACAGCGCCACCGAGGAGACGCGACGGGGTTTCCGCTCGCTCCTCTCCACCTCCCCGGCCGCCCGTGTCCGCGCCGTCCGCGCCGCGTTCGGCGACCACCGCTGGGAGGCCGAGTACCGACGGCGCCTCGTCCTGACGGACACGCTGGCCGTCGTCGTCGCCGTGCTCGTCGCCTACTTCCTGCGCTGGGAGCAGTTCGCCGAGGAGCCCGTCCGCGCGGACGTGCACGTCCCGTACGTCGTCCTGTCGCTCCTCGTCGGTGCGGCCTGGTCGGTCTCCCTCGTCGTGTCGCGCTCGCGCGACCTGCGCGTCGTCGGCAGCGGCCCGACGGAGTACCACCGGGTCTTCGACGCCTCCTGGCGGCTGTTCGCCGTGCTCGCCGTGCTGGCCTTCCTGCTGCGCTTCCCCGAGGCGCGCGGCTACCTCGCCTTCGCCTTCCCCATCGGGCTCGGTGGGCTGCTGCTCGGCCGGTACGGCTGGCGGCAGTGGCTGCACCGCGAGCGCGCCCTCGGCCGGGCGCGGTCCGCCGTGCTCGCCATCGGCCACCGCGACCAGGCGGAGCGCCTCATCCGCGACCTCAACGGGCGCGACGAGTCCGGTTACCGCGTGGTCGGGGTCTGCGTGCCGTCGGGGGTCGTCGCGAGCGGCGAGGAGATCCGCGGAGTCCCCGTGCTGGGCGAGCTGCGCCAGGCCGGCGAGGTCGCGACGCGCGTGGGCGCGGACATCGTGGCCGTCTCCGGCTCGGACGCGATCACCGCCGAGGTCGTGCGGCGGCTCGGCTGGGAGCTCGAGCCGTTCGGCGTCGACCTGATGCTCACCGCCGAGCTCGCCGACGTCGCGGGCCCCCGCATCACCATCACGCCCGCCGAGAGCGTCTCGCTCCTGCACGTGGACGCGCCGCGGTTCACCGGGCCGCGGTTCGTCGTGAAGTCGGCGACGGACTGGCTCGGTGCCGCCCTGCTCACGCTCTTCCTGCTGCCCGTGCTCGTGCTCGTCTCGCTCGCCGTCCTGCTCACGAGCCGCGGCGGCATCTTCTACACGCAGGAGCGCGTGGGGCGCAACGGCCGCACGTTCCCCATGTTCAAGTTCCGCTCGATGCGCGCGGGCGCCGACCGCGAGGTGGCCACGCTCGTCGAGCAGAACGACGGCGCGGGTCCCCTGTTCAAGATGCGCGAGGACCCGCGCGTGACCGCCGTCGGGCGCGTGCTGCGCCGCTACTCGCTCGACGAGCTGCCGCAGCTGCTCAACGTGCTCCGCGGGGACATGAGCCTCGTGGGGCCGCGCCCGCCGCTCCCGCGCGAGGTCGCGAAGTACGAGCAGAAGGTGCGGCGCCGGCTCCTCGTCAAGCCCGGCCTCACGGGGCTGTGGCAGGTGGGCGGGCGCTCCGACCTGTCGTGGGAGGAGAGCGTGCGCCTCGACGTGTACTACGTCGAGAACTGGACGCTCTTCGGCGACTTCCTCATCCTCGCCCGCACCGCGCGAGCCGTCTTCTCCGGCCACGGCGCGTACTGAGGTCGCGAGGTGGTGCCCCGTGCGCGTGTGTGTCGTCGGGTGCGGACGCCGCGGCGTCGTGCAGGCGGCGTGCCTCGCGGCCGCGGGGCACGAGGTCGTCGCGATCGAGTCGGACGCCGAGGTGCGCCGGGCCCTGCGCGCTGGTGCCGCCACCACCGGTGAGCCGCGCCTGCGTCGCCTGCTCGCGCTCGCGCTCGTGAGCGGCCGCCTACGGGTCACGGGCGACCGCACCGCCGCCGCCGGCGCGCGCGTCCACCTGCTGTGCACGGGCCGCGGCGCCGTGCGCCACGCCGCGGGCGCCGCCCGCGCGGGCGACGGCCTCACGGACCCGGGGGTCCGCCGGACGGCCGCCGACGCCGAGGTGCGGGACGCCCTGCGGTCGCAGGCGCTCCTCGCGGCGCTGGACGCCCTCGCGCCGCACCTCGGTCCCGGCGACCTCGTCGTGGGACGCGAGCGCGTCTCGCCCGGGACGGCGGCGTGGCTCGCGGCGACGCTCGCCGCCGACGGCGTGCCGGCGGGCCTCGTCTGGGTGCCGGACGAGCACCGTCCGGGCCACGCCGTCCTCGACACCCTGCGTCCCGCGCGCCTCCTCTACGGCGTGCCCGCGGGGGAGCGCGGCGAGCGGGCGACGGGGATCCTCGACGCCCTGCACGTCGTCCAGCTCGCGGCGGGTACGCCCCGGACGACGACGGACCTCGCGACCGCCGAGCGCCTCGGCGGCGCCGCCGCGCCGCCGCTCCCGTCGCCCGGTGCCGGCACTGCCGGCCGTTCCGTCGCGACCGCCGGGGTCGCCTGAGGTGGACCGCGTTACGTCGCCGACACGCGTCTCTGGCAGCATTCTCCCCATGGCCTCCCCGAGCTCGGTCCAGGACACGCGCGCGTCCTCGCCCGCCCCGAACGCGATCGACCGCTTCTTCAAGATCACCGAGCGTGGCTCGACGATCGGCACCGAGGTCCGCGGCGGCCTCGTCACGTTCTTCGCGATGGCGTACATCGTCGTGCTGAACCCGCTGATCATCGGCACGGTCCAGGACGGCACGGGCGCGTTCCTCGGGGGCGGCGCCGAGCCGGACTTCGGCAAGGTCGCCGCGGCGACGGCGCTCGTGGCCGGGGTCATGACGATCGCGATGGGCGTGTTCGCCAACTTCCCGCTCGGCCTCGCGGCGGGGCTGGGGCTCAACGCCGTCGTCGCGTACTCGATCGCGTCGCTGCCCGGCGTCACCTGGGCCGACGCGATGGGCCTCGTCGTCATCGAGGGCCTCATCATCCTCGTCCTCGTGCTCACCGGCTTCCGCGAGGCCGTGTTCCGCGCGGTCCCGGTCGAGCTCAAGACGGCGATCAGCGTCGGCATCGGCCTGTTCATCGCGCTCATCGGCCTCGTCAACGCCGGCTTCGTCACCGCCGGCAGCGGCACGCTCCTCGCGCTCGGCAACCTCGGCACGTGGCCGATCCTCGTGTTCGTCGTCGGTCTCGTGCTGACGATCGTGCTGTGGGTGCGCAAGATCAAGGGCGCGCTCCTCATCGCGATCCTCACGGCCACGGCGCTCGCCGTCGTGCTGGAGAACACGCTGAACATCGGCGCCAAGGCGCCCGACGGCTCGAACCCGAACGGCTTCAACCTCAACGCGCCGACGTTCGACGGCGTCGCGCAGGTGCCGGACTTCGGCCTGATCGGGCAGTTCTCGCTGCTGGGCTCGTTCGAGAGCATCGCGACCGTCACCGTGGTCCTGCTCGTGTTCTCGCTGCTGCTCGCCGACTTCTTCGACACGATGGGCACGATGGTCGCCGTCGGCGCAGAGGCCCGGCTGCTCGACGCCGAGGGCACCCCGCCGCGCTCGCGCGCGATCCTCGTCGTCGACTCGATCGCCGCCGCCGCCGGTGGTGCGGGCTCGGTCTCGTCGAACACGAGCTTCGTGGAGTCGACGACGGGAGCCGGCGAGGGCGCCCGCACGGGCCTCGCGTCCGTGGTGACCGGTGTGGCGTTCCTGCTCGCCACGTTCCTGTCGCCGCTCGTCGCGCTCGTGCCGTACGAGGCGGCCGCGCCCGCGCTCGTGTTCGTCGGGTTCCTCATGATGACGCAGATCGCGGGCATCTCGTGGCGCGACGTGGAGATCTCGATCCCGGCCTTCCTCACGATCGTCGTCATGCCGTTCACGTACTCGATCGCCGACGGCATCGGCGCCGGGTTCCTCGCGTTCGTCCTCATCAAGCTCGCGCTGGGCAAGGTGCGCGCGATCCACCCGCTCATGTGGGTCGCCTCGGCGATGTTCGTCGTGTACTTCCTGCTCGGCCCGATCCAGGAGGCGCTCGGCCTGTAGGGCCGCGCGCGGCACGGGGATGACGACGGTCGGGGCGGCGGCGGCCTTCTTCCGCCTGCGCAACACCGTCCAGCGCTACGACTGGGGCTCGACGTCGGCCATCCAGGAGCTCCTGGGCGTGGAGGCGGACGGACGCCCGGCGGCCGAGCTGTGGATGGGTGCCCACCCGCTCGCGCCCTCCGTCGTCGTGCCCGTCGACGGCGCCCCGGACGGTGCGGACGCGCCGTCGGGCACGCTCCTCGACCTCGTCCGGTCCGAGCCCGAGGCCGTGCTGGGCGCGCGGGTGCTCGACGCGTACGGGCCGCGGCTGCCGTTCCTGCTCAAGGTGCTCGCGGCCGAGCGGGCGCTCTCGCTGCAGGTGCACCCGCACCCGCACCGCGCCCGCGCGGGCTTCAACCGCGAGAACCGGGAGGGTGTGCCGCGCGACTCGCCGCTGCGCAGCTTCCACGACGACCAACACAAGCCGGAGATGGTCGTCGCCGTCTCGCGGTTCGAGGGGCTGTCCGGCTTCCGCGCCCGGCGCGGGTCCTCGAGCTCCTGGACGGCCTCGACGGCGACCTGGTCGCCCGCGTGCGCGCCGTGCTCGCCGCGAGCCCCACCGAGGCGGGCGTGCGCGAGGCGTTGACGCTCGTGCTCCACGCCCGCACCGAGCCCGACGTCGCGGCGGACCTCGCGCGGACCGTCGCGTCGGTGCGCGCTCGCCACGGCGCGGGGGCTGCCGCAGGCCCGGGCGCCCGGTCCCGTCGCGCCGACGCGACCGTCCTCGCCCTCGCGGAGCAGCACCCGGGCGACCCGGGCGCCGTCGTCTCGCTCATGCTCAACCGCGTGACGCTCGAGCCCGGCGAGGCCATGTTCGTCCCGTCGGGGCACGTGCACGCCTACCTGTCGGGGTGCGCGGTCGAGGTCATGGCCAGCTCGGACAACGTGCTGCGCGCGGGCCTGACGAGCAAGCTCGTCGACGTCGACGCGCTGCTCGAGTGCGCGACGTGCACGCCGGGGCCGGCGGCGCGCCCGCGCGTCACGGTCGACCCCGCGTCCGGGCTGACGACGTACCGGCCCCCCGTCGCCGAGTTCGCGCTGCGGGCCGGGGACGTGCGGCCCGGCGCGGCGGTGGACCTGCCCGACGTCGGCCCCCGCGTCGTGCTGTGCCGGACCGGTCGGCTCGTGCTCGCCGCCGGCGCCGACGGCGAGGTGCGGCTGCAGCAGGGCGAGTCGGTGTTCGTCCCGCACGCGGCGGGGCCGTTGTCCGCGCGGGGCGACGGGCACGTCGTCGTGGCGTACGTGCCGTGACCCTCACCCGCCGGGGGTGAGGCCACTGGCCTCTCGGGCTGTGACCGTGGAGCGGGAGCACCGGAGAGGAGCCCACGATGACGGCTGCGCAGGTCGCACGGCAGCAGGTCCCTCCCGACGCCGGGGCGTGGCACACGGCGACGGCAGGGGCGGTGTGCGCGGGGCTGGGGGTCGACCCGGACGTCGGGCTGACGTCGCAGGAGGTGGCGCAGCGGCTCGCCCGGTACGGGCCGAACGCGCTCGCCGAGGAGCGCACGGAGCGGCCCTGGCAGGCGTTCCTGCGGCAGTACCGGGACCTCATGCAGCTCGTGCTCGTCGGGGCGGCGGTCGTGAGCATCGTCGCGTTGGGCGACGTGACGACGGGCGTCGTCGTGCTCGCGCTGACGGTGCTCAACGCGCTGATGGGCCTGCACCAGGAGGGCAAGGCGGCGCAGAGCGTCGCGGCGCTGCGGGAGATGCTCGTCATGACGGCGCGCGTGCGGCGCGACGGCCGCGAGGTGCAGGTGCCGGCGGAGGAGCTCGTCCCGGGCGACGTCGTGGGCTTCGAGGCGGGCGACAAGATCCCGGCCGACGGCCGTCTGCTCGTCGCGGCGTCGCTCGAGATCGAGGAGGCGGGCCTGACGGGCGAGAGCACGCCCGTGGCGAAGAGCGTCGAGGCGGTCGCGGCCGACGACGCCCCGCTCGGCGACCGCACCGACATGGCCTACATGAACTCGCAGGTCACGCGCGGGCGCGGCGAGATGGTGGTCACCGCGACCGGCATGACGACCGAGGTCGGACGCATCTCGGGCATGCTCAGCGGCGTCGAGCAGGACAGGACGCCGCTCACGCGCCAGCTCGACCGCATCACCGTGATCATCACGGTGATGGCGGCGGTCGCGCTCGTCGTCGTCGTGGTGCTCGGCCTCGCGCGCGGCGAGGACTTCGACAGCCTGTTCGTCGTCGGCATCAGCCTCGCGATCGCCGCCATCCCGACGGGCCTGCCCGCGGTCGTGACGATGCTGCTCTCTCTCGGCACGCGCCGGCTCGCCGACGAGGGCGCGATCGTCAAGCGCCTGAAGTCGGTCGAGACGCTCGGCTCGACGTCCGCGATCTGCTCGGACAAGACCGGGACCCTCACGCTCAACCAGATGACGGCGCGGCGCCTCGTGCTCGCGGGCCGGAGGTTCTCGGTCGACGGCGAGGGCTACTCGACGACGGGCCGGGTCCTCGCCGCCGCGGGCTCGACCGACATCCCGCTCGCACCGTTCGCGCTGCCCATGGCCCTCGCGAGCGACGCCGTGGTGCGCGACGGCGAGTGCCTCGGAGACCCGACCGAGGGCGCTCTCGTCGTGCTCGCCGCCAAGGCCGGGCTCGACGTCGAGGAGACGCGACGGGAGCACCCGCGCGTCGCCGAGGTGCCGTTCGACGCCGAGTACAAGCTCATGGCGACGTTCCACGAGATCGACGGCGTGGTCCGTTGCTACGTCAAGGGTGCGCCCGACGTCCTGCTCGCCCGGTCGACGTCGTACCGCACGGCCGACGGCCACCCCGCCCCGCTCGACGACGACGCGCGGGCGCTCGTCGCGCGGGAGAACGACGCGCTCGCGGGGGAGGGGATGCGCGTCCTCGCGGTCGCGCAGCGCGACGTGGCGCGCGCCGACCTCGGGGGCGACCTCCTGGCGCTCGTGCGCGACCTCGAGCTGCTGGCGCTCGTCGGCATCGTGGACCCGCCGAGGCGCGAGGCGCGGGACGCGATCGCCGAGTGCAAGGAGGCCGGCATCCGGGTGCGCATGATCACGGGCGACCACGTGACGACGGCGGCCGCGATCGCCGGGCAGCTCGGGATCGAGGGCCGGGCGCTCACCGGCGCGGAGTTCGCCGCGATGCCCGACGAGCAGCTCGAGGCGGAGGTCGACGGCATCGGCGTCGTCGCGCGCGTGGCCCCCGAGGACAAGGTGCGCCTCGTCGACGTGCTCAAGCGGCGGGGCGAGATCGTCGCGATGACGGGTGACGGCGTCAACGACGCACCCGCCCTCGCGCGCGCCGACATCGGTGTCGCCATGGGGATCACCGGGACCGAGGTCACCAAGGACGCCGCCGAGATGATCCTCACGGACGACAACTTCGCGACGATCGTGGCCGCCGTCGAGGGCGGCCGCGGGCTCTACGACAACCTCATGAAGTACATCCGCTTCCAGATGGTGGTGCTCGTCGGCTTCGTCCTCACGTTCGTCGGCGCGGGGGTCTTCATGATCGCGGCCGGGACGCCGCTCACGCCGCTGCAGATCCTGTGGATCAACTTCGCGATCGACGTGCTGCTCGCGATCGGGCTCGGGTTCGACGCCGCCACAGCCGGGCTCATGCGCCGGCGGCCCCGGCCGCCGTCGCAGCCGGTGATCGGGCGTGCCCTCGGGGTCCGGCTCGCGGTCGGCGGCGTGCTCATCGCCGTCGGGACCCTCGTGGCCGTCGCGTGGGGCGAGGCGAACGCCGACCTCGTCGTCGCGACGACGATGGGTCTCACGACGATGTCCCTGCTGCACGTCGTCGCCGCGCTCGAGTGGCGCGACCCGCGGGCGAGCGTCCTGTCGTACGAGACGCTCGCGAACGGGCGGTTCGTCGTGCTCCTCCTCGCCTCGCTGGGCCTGACGTTCCTCGTCACGACCCTCGACGGGCTCGAGCGGATCTTCGGCACGGTGAGCCTCGACGGCCCGCAGTGGGGCGTGTGCGCGCTCGTCGCGCTCGCGTTCCTCGTGCTCGTCGAGCTCGGCAAGCTCCTCCTGCGCCACCTCCCGGCGCGGTGGTCCGCCGACGAGCACGACACCGCGCACGACCCGCGAGCCTGACCGTGGCGCGCCGCGGAGCGGCCGGCACCGCGGCGGGCGGCGCCCACGGTGACGCGCCGGCGGGCGTCGACCGCCGCCTCGCGGTGCTCCTCGCGATGGCGATGTTCGTCCTCGTGGTCGACACGTCGTTCATGAACGTGTCGATCTCGGCGGTGGTCCAGGACCTCGGGACCACGGTGAGCGGCGTCCAGACCGCGATCGCGCTCGAGGCGCTCGTGTCGGCGGCGTTCATCCTCATCGGCAGCCGGGTGAGCGACCTCGTCGGCCGGCGGCGTGGCTACGTGCTCGGCCTGCTCGGCTACGGCGTGGGGGCCGTCGCGATGACGCTCGCGCAGAGCCTCGCCGCCGTCGTCGTGCTCTGGTCGGTCGTCGGGGGCCTCGGCGCGGCGCTGCTCCTGCCGTCGATGCAGGCGCTCGTCCACGGCAGCTTCGAGGGCGCGGCGCGGACCAAGGTCTACGCCCTCGTCGGGGCGTCCGCGTCCGTCGCGGCCGCCGTCGGACCGCTGCTCGGCGGGTTCATCACGACCTCCCTCTCCTGGCGCGTCGCGTTCGGGCTGGAGGCCGTGGTGGTCCTCGTCGTCCTCCTGGGGGTACGGCTCGTGCGCGACGTGCCCTTCACCGGGGACCGCGCCGTCGACGTCGTCGGGGCGGTGCTGTCCGTGCTCGGCATGGGCGGCGTCGTCCTGGGGGTGCTCGTGTGGCAGGAGGGCGGCGAGGCCGTGGGCCTGACGGTCGCGGTCGGCGTCGTCGCGCTCGTCGGCCTCGCACGCTGGGTCGTCGTGCGCGAGCGGCGCGGTGCCGCGCGTCTCCTCGAGCCCGACCTGTTCCGCTCGCCCCCCTTCCGCGTCGGGGTGTCCCAGCAGACGCTGCAGCAGGTCGCGCTCGGGGGCGCGATGATCGCGCTGCCCGTGTACCTCCAGATGGCGCTCGGCTACGACGCGATGCTCGCGGGCCTGTCCCTCGCACCGCTGTCGCTGAGCATGTTCGCCGCCGCGGTCGTCGCGGGACGGCGGGCAGGCCGACGGCGGCCCGCGTCCCTCGTGCTCGCGGGCTTCGCCCTCCTCGTGGTCGGCGTGCTGCTGCTCCTGCCCGTGGTCCCGCGCGCGACGTCCGGCTGGTACCTCGCCGCACCGCTCGTCGTCGCGGGGTGCGGGCTGGGCCTTCTCGTCAGCCAGCTCAACGCGTACACGCTCTCGCCGGTCGCTGAGGAGCGGGTGGGCGAGGCCGCGGGCGTGAACTCGGCGGCAGGGTCGTTCGGGCTGTCGTTCGGCCTGGCGCTCGCGGGCGCCGTCATGCTCGCGTCGCTCGCGGCCGGCTTCACGGCGGACGCGCAGGCCAGCACGGTCCTGCCGCCCGAGGACAAGGCACGGGTGAGCGAGGTCCTCGAGGACGACGCCGAGGTGATGAGCGACGCCCAGCTCGAGACGCTGCTCGTCGACGAGCCGCCCGACGTGCGTGCGGAGGTCCTGCGGATCAACGACGAGGTCCGCGCCCGGGCGCTCCAGGTCGCGCTGCTCGTGCCGCTCGTCGCGGGGCTGCTCGGCGTCGGGCAGGCCCTGAGGATGCGCCGGCTCCCGGACCCGCCGCAGGGAGCGGCCGCGCCGTCGCTCGGTTGACTGTGAGGATCGCGTCGGCGGCCCCCGCTACGGGAGAAGGCCGAGCTCGCGCCCGCGCCGGACCGCGTCGCGTCGCGTCCCGACGCCGAGCTTGCGGTAGGCCGACTTCAGGTGCGCCTTGACCGTGTTGACCGACACGAAGAGGTCCGCCGCGATCTCGGCGTTGCTCTCCATGGTCGGCAGGACGGCGAGGACGGCGAGCTCACGGTCGGTGAGCGGCTCCACGAGCGGCGCGGGCTCGGGGGACGGGACCGCTCCCTCGAGGTGCGCGCGCAGCCGGAGGGCGATCGCGTCGCCCCGGGTGGCGACCGCCCGCACCAGGGCGGGCCGCAGCGCCGGGACGGGGATCGTGAGGAACGGGCGCGCGAGCTGCTCGGCGGACGCGAGGTCGAGTGCACGCGCCAGGAGGGCGCCGACGCGGCGGGCGTCGCTCCGCGCGGACGCGGACGCCTCGACGAGCGCCGCCTCGACGCGCACGAGGTCGTCGGTCTCGTCGTCGCCCGCCGCCGCGAGCCCGCCACGGCGTGCAGCGCGGCCCCGGTCGTCGGCCGCGAGCAGCTCGCGGGCGCGCTGCACCGCGACGACGGCGGGCGACCCGAGCGGCTCCCGGTCCGCACGCGTCGGTGAGGTGTCCGCCGCGGCGCCGAGCAGCCGCACCTCCGTGGCCGCGCGGAGCCAGAGGTCGGCGAGCAGGGGCGGCACCCCGGCGGGGCCGAGCGCGCGGTCCGCGGCCGCGAGCGCCCGGACCGCCGTGCGGGCGTGCCCCCGGGCTGCCGCGGCGTGCGCCTGCAGCACCCGGACGGTGGCCTCCGCGGCCGGCTCCCGGCCACCGGCGTCGGCCGCGAGCGCCAGGGCGAGCCGACGGTCGGGACCGTCGTCCGTGGCGCGCAGGTGGTCCACCCAGGCGAGAGCCGCGTGAGCCGCGCGCGCGGGCGGGTACGTGTCCCAGCCGCGGGCCTCGGCGAGCGCGACGACGTCCCGGGCCGATGCGGCGGCCCCGTCGAGGCGGCCGTCGGCGACGGAGCGCAGCGCCGCCGCGGCCCGCGCGCCCAGGTCGACCAGCGCGGCACCTGTCGCGCTCGCGCGGACCTCGCGGGCCGGGGAAGCCCCGCCGCCGCCGTCGCCCGCCCCGGCGTCGCACCAGGCCAGCCCGGTCGCGCGCTGCGCCGAGGCTACCGCGCGGTACACGCCGAGCGCGGGGAACGGGTACGCGGCGCCGTCGGCGAGGGCGAGCGCCGCGCCGGCGGCGGTCGCCAGCGCCCCCACGTCGCCCGTCGCGCGGGCGACCGACGCGTCGAGCAGCTCAAGGAGCACGCGGTCGGGGGTGCGTCCGTCGTGCCCGGTGAGGAGCGCCCGGGCCCGGGCGACGTGCTCGCGCGCCGCGTCGTACCGCTCGTCGACGATCGCGAGCGCCCCGGCGCACAGGTGCAGCCGGACGTCCGCGTCGAGGCGCTCGTAGGGCACCGTCGCCAGGACGGCGGCGATCGCCTCCCGGTGCGGGCCCGCGAGCTCGGCCGCGGCACCCTCGACGAGCACGTCGCCGACGAGGTGCCAGTCGCGGGCGGTGGCGGCGTGGTCGAGCGCCTGCAGCGGCTCGTCGTGCGCGGCGTACCACCGTGCGGCCGCCCGGTGCGCCTCGCGCAGCGCCACGGGGTCCTGCGCGCCGAGCTCCGCCTCGAGCATCTGGCGCAGCAGCGGGTGGTAGCGGTACCAGACGCCGTCCTCGCCCGAGCTCGTCACGAACCCGTCGGCGGCGGCGAGCGCCGGCAGCAGGTGCGCGGCAGGGGTCTCCGCGTCCAGCGCGGACGCGAGCCCGGTGCACAGCGTCGGCACGACGCTCGTGCGCAGCAGGAACCGGCGCACGGGCGGGGGCTGCAGGTCGAGCACCTCGGCGAGCAGGAACTCCGCGGCGGACCGGTCCGCACGGACGCGCTCGAGCAGGTCGGCCGCCGCCTCGATCCGGAGCCGGACCCCGGCCGCCCAGCCGCCGGTCTCGTCGAGGAGCCGGCCCAGCTCCGCGCCGTGCAGCGACCGCCCGTGCGCCGTCGCGAGCGACTCGACCTCGGTCGCGTCGAACGCGAGCTCGGCGGCTCCGATCTCGGCCACCTCGCCCTGTCCGCGGAGCCGGTGGAGAGCGAGCGGGGGGTCGGCGCGGGTGAGCACCACGAGGTGGAGGGGCAGCGGGTAGCGCAGGAGGTCGTCGATCGTCGCGGCGACGTCCGGCCCGACGTGGTGGACGTCGTCGAGCACGAGGACGGACGGCGCGGGGAGCGCCTCGAGCGCCGCGAGGGCGCGACGCAGCACCCCCGGCTGGAGCCGTCCCGAGACGCGGATCGAGTCCAGCGGGTGACCGCGGGGCACGGCGCCGGCGTCCCGCAGGGCCGTCACCAGGTCGGACCAGAAGACGGCGGGGCGCTCGTCGGAGGGCTCGAGAGTCAGCCACGCGGTCCGCGGTCCCGCCGAGGACCGCGCCCACCGCGCGACCGCGGTGGTCTTGCCCCACCCGGGTCCGGCGGACACGAGCGTGAGCCGCCGGGAGGCCGACCCGGCGAGGAGTGCCTCGACCCCGGGTCGCGCGACCGTCGGACCGCGCATCCGCGGCACCGTCGTCCGGGCGTGGACCGATGCGGGGGCACCCGGCGCGCGGACGAGCACCTCCGGCTCGGCTCGCTCCTCGACCGAGGCCATGGCGGCAGGCTACGCGCGCGGGGCGAGCCGTGCGAGGCAGGTGTCGACCGCCGCATGCTTAGGCGAGCGCCCTCGCCTTGAGGCGGCGGAACTCGTCGGCGTCGATCGTCCCCGCGTCGTGGAGCGCCTTCGCGTCCGCGATCTCGGACGAGGGCGACCGGCCGCCGCCGGCGGTGGCGCGCACGTAGTCGTCCATGATCTCGCGCCGCTGGCGGGCCTCCACGGCGTGGCGCTCGGCCATGCCGCGACCGCGGGCGATCACGTACACGAGGGCGGAGAGGTAGGGCACGACGACGAGAGCGACCACCCACGCGGCCTTCCACCAGCCGTTCAGCTGCCTGTCGCGGAACAGGTCGGCCACGATCTGGAACAGCACGACGAGGTACGCGACGACGAAGAACCACCACACCACGAGCCAGAACCACTCCCAGAACGAGTCCATCGGGCGCACCTCCGTCTCGGGCCACTGCCGTCCGTGACGGTTCCACGGTCGGCCCGGAGCCGTGGCGGGTCCTCACCCGCCGCGGGTGGTCGTCGACCGGTAGACGGTGCGAGCCGCGGACGCTACCCGCGCCGGGTGATCTCCCGGTCCCGCCGCCCGCGCATGCTGGGCGGGATGCCCGGAGCGGGCGGTCCGGACGTGGCGGAGGGAGGCGGCGTGGCTCGGACGACGGCGGTCGAGCTGGTGGTCCTCGGGCCCGTCGACGCCCTCGACCTCGAGCTCGCGGAGATGGGCGTGCACCGGACGGTCGCGTGCACCCTCCTCGAGACGACGGTCCGCGACCAGGCCGCCCTGTACGGCCTCCTCCAGCGCCTCTCCGCGCTCGGGCTGGAGCTCCTGGAGCTGCGCACCGCGCACGCCGGCGACCCGCCCGAGGTCGCGATCCTCGTCCGCGGCCCCGTCGGCGCCCTCGCCCGCGGCGTGGTCGTCGGCGACGGCCGCTCCACCCCGGGGACCCTGTCCGCCGGACCGGTGGAGGGCGCCGACCTGGCGCGGCTCCTCGCCACGGCCTGGGAGCGCTCGTCGACACCGGCGGTGCCCGGCGGCGAGCGTCCGGTCGATCCCGGCGAGCGTCCGGTCGACCCCGACGGCGGGCAGGCACGATGAGCACGCCGCAGGAGGCGACGACCGGGAGGCCGGACGGGAGCGCGGGGCACCACAGCGACCTGCACCACGCCCCGAGCGAGACCGTCCGACGGCGCTCGGCCTACCTGTACGGTCTCGTGATCACCGGCTCCGTCCTCGCGGCCGCCCCCACAGGGCTCGGGCTGGTGCGGGTCGCGGCGCTGCTGGGCGGCACGCTCGTCGTCTACTGGTGCGCCGAGACCTACGCGCACCTCATCGCCGCGCGGACGCTGGCCGGCCGGGCGCTGACCGGGACGGAACGCCGCGAGGTCGCGACCGGGGGGCTGCCGCTCGTCGCGGCGTGCGCCGTACCCGTCGTCGTCCTGCTCGTCGAGGCGCTGCTGCAGGTCGAGCCCTCCCTCGCGGTCGACGTCGCGCTGACGGTCAACGTCGGACTGCTCGTGGTCGTCGGGTGGCGCATGAGCACGGCGGGTGGGCTGCGAGGCGCCCGGCGCGTCCTGACGACGGCGGGCGCCGGGCTGCTGGGCGTCGCGATGATCGTGCTCAAGCTGTCCCTGCACCACTGACGGCGGCGATCCCGACCCTTCATTACCCCGGGTAATGAGTTAGGGTAATCATCATGCCCGTTGCGGAACCCACGCCCGATCGTGACCGGTGCCGGCCCGCGACGCTCGGCGGCGAGCTGCGCGTCGCGCTCACCCGGATCTCCCGCCGCCTGCGTGCCCAGCGCGGCGAGGCCGACCTGCCCGAGGGGCAGTTCGGCGTCCTCACCGTCCTGCACAAGGAGGGCGCCATGTCGCCCGGCGAGCTCGCCGCGCACGAGCGCGTCCGGCCGCCGTCGATGACGCGCGCCGTCAACCGGCTCGTCGAGCTCGGCCTCGTCGAGAAGGTCGAGCACGCGACGGACCGCCGCCAGGTCGTCGTGCGGCTCACCGCCGCCGGCGAGGACGAGGTGACCGAGACCCGGCGCCGCCGCGACGCGTGGCTCACGCAGCAGCTGACCGCCCTGACCCCGGACGAGAGGGAGACCTTGGCCCGCGCCAGCGAGCTGATGATCAGGATCGCCGCCCGATGAGCGCGACCTTCTCCTCCCTGCGCTACTTCAACTACCGCGTCTGGTTCGGTGCCGCCCTCGTCGCCAACATCGGCACGTGGATGCAGCGCATCGCCCAGGACTGGCTCGTCCTCACCGACCTCACCGACGACTCGGGCATCGCCGTCGGCGTCGTCACCGCGCTTCAGTTCGCCCCCGTCATCGCGCTGTCCGCCTGGGCGGGGCTGCTCGCCGACCGGCTCCCGCGCCGCCGGCTCCTCATGGTCACGCAGGGCGCCATGGGCCTGCTCGCGCTCGGCCTCGGGGCGCTCGTGCTCTCCGGGCACGTGCAGCTGTGGCACGTCTACCTCTTCGCCGCGCTCCTCGGCGTCGTGACGGCGTTCGACAACCCCGTGCGCCAGACGTTCGTCGCCGAGATGGTGCCGTCCGACCGGCTCTCCAACGCCGTCGGGCTCAACAGCGCGTCGTTCAACGCCGCGCGGCTCATCGGCCCGGGCGCGCCGGCCTGCTCATCGCCGTCGTCGGCACCGGCTGGATCTTCGTCATCAACGGCGTGACGTTCGCCGCGACCATCGCCGCGCTCGGGTTCATGCGCGCGCGCGAGCTGCACACCATGCCCAGCGCGCCCCGGAGCAAGGGGCAGATCCGCGAGGGCATCCGGTACGTGCGCCGGCGGTCCGACATCGTCGTCATCATGGTCGTCGTCGGCGTCGTGTCGACGTTCGGCCTCAACTTCCAGCTGACGTCCGCGATGATGGCGCGGGTCGAGTACGGCAAGGGCCCGGAGGAGTACGGCGTCCTCGGGTCCGTCCTCGCGATCGGCTCGCTCACCGGCGCCCTGCTCGCCGCCCGGCGCGAACGCCCGCGCGTGCGGCTCGTCATCGGGTCCGCGTTCGGGTTCGCCGTCGCGACCGGCGTCATGGCGCTCATGCCGACGTACGAGAGCTTCGCCGTCGCGTGCATCCCCGTCGGTCTCGCGTCCCTGACGATGATGACCGCCGCGAACTCCACCATCCAGATGTCCGTCGACCCCGTCATGCGCGGCCGCGTCATGTCGCTCTACATGATCGTCTTCCTCGGCGCGACGCCGGTCGGGTCGCCCCTCGTCGGCTGGGTCGCCGAGCGCTCGGACCGCGGTGGGCCATCGGGATCGGGTCCATCAGCGCCGCGCTCGTCGCCGTGGGCGCCGCGGCGTGGGCGGTGCGGAGCTGGAACTTGCAGGTGCGGTACCGCGTGCTGCAGCGTCCCCACCTGCTCGTGCGGTACCTCGACGCCGGTACGCCGGCCGAGGACGAGGCGCGCGCCGAGACGCGACGCCGGCTGCGGTCCGACGACGCGGAGGATGCCGCGCGCGCGGCCTGAGCCGACGATCCGTGGCCGGGTAGGGAGGCGGTCGGGGGCGCCCCGCACGCGGATCTGACCACGCGGCCTGAGCGCACCGCGGTACGGCTCAGGCCAGGCGGTCGACGACGTGGTCGACGCAGGCGGTGAGGGCGCGGACGTCGTCGGGCTCGATCGCGGGGAACATCGCGACGCGGAGCTGGTTGCGGCCGAGCTTGCGGTACGGGAACACGTCGCGGATGCCGTTCGCGCGCAGCGCGGCGATGACCTGCGTCGCGTCGACGGAGGCGTCGAGGTCGATCGTGCCGACGACGGTCGAGCGGTCCGCCGGGTCGGCGACGAACGGCGTCGCCCACGCGCGCGCCTCCGCCCAGCCGTACAGGTGCGCCGCGGACTCGGCGGAGCGGGCCGACGCCCAGGGCAGGCCGCCGTTCTCCAGGAGCCACTCGACCTGCTGGGCGAGCATGACGAGCGTCGCGATCGCGGGCGTGTTGAGCGTCTGGTCCTGCCGCGAGTTCGCGGCGGCCGTGCGCAGCGACAGCGACTCCGGCACCCAGCGCGTGCCGCTCGACTCGACCTCGTCGGCGCGGGCGAGCGCGTCGGGCGAGCACAGCGCGAGCCACAGGCCGCCGTCCGACCCGAAGACCTTCTGCGGGGCGAAGTAGTAGACGTCCGTCTCGGACACGTCGACGGGCAGCGCCCCCGCGCCCGACGTCGCGTCGACGAGGGTGAGCGCACCGCGCTCGCGCGAGCCCGCGACACGGCGCACGGGCGCCATGGCCCCGGTCGAGGTCTCGTTGTGCGGCCAGGCGTGGACGTCGACGTCGTCGGCCGGCTCGGGGTGCGCGACGGACCCGGGCGGCGCCGTGAGGACCTGCGACGGCTCGAGGAACGGCGCCGCCGAGGTCGCGGCGGCGAACTTCGCGCCGAACTCGCCGAACGCCGCGTGCTGCGCCCTGCGGCGCACGAGGCACGCGGTCGCGACGTCCCAGAACGCGGTCGAGCCGCCGTTGCCGAGCACCACCTCGTAGCCGTCGGGCAGGTCGAACAGCGCCGTGAGCCCTTCGCGCGTGCGGCGCACGAGCGACCGGACCGGGGCCTGGCGGTGCGAGGTGCCGAGGAGCGAGACGCCGGCGTCCGCCAGGGCGCGCACCTGCGCGGGGCGCACCTTGCTCGGTCCGGAGCCGAAGCGCCCGTCGGACGGCAGCAGGTCGGCCGGGATCGTCAGGTGGGTCGGGTTGGTCTCGCTCACGCCGTCACCATACGCGCGCGACGCGCGCGAGAGGCCCCGTCCGCCGCACGGCCGGCGCCGGAGCGTCACGGGCGGGCCCGCCCCGCGCCGGGATCGTCCCCGGAACGCGTCACGCGAGCGCCATAGACTGGCCGACGGCGGTCCGCCGGCGCAGGCGCGGTCGCCCCGGTGCGCCCGCCGTCGGGGGCGCCGCTGGCCGACGAGGGCAGGAGCGCGGCGTGACGGACCTGATCGACACCACCGAGATGTACCTGAAGACGATCTACGAGCTCGTCGAGGAGGGCGTCGTCCCGCTGCGGGCCCGGATCGCGGAGCGGCTCGGGCACTCGGGCCCGACCGTGTCGCAGACCGTCGCGCGGATGGAGCGCGACGGCCTCGTCGTCGTCACCGGCGACCGTCACCTCGAGCTCACGCAGGCCGGGCACGACAAGGCGATGCGGGTCATGCGCAAGCATCGGCTCGCCGAACGGCTCCTCACGGACGTCGTCCGGCTCGACTGGGAGCACGTGCACAACGAGGCGTGCCGCTGGGAGCACGTGATGAGCGAGCGTGTCGAGGAGCGGCTCGTCGCGCTGCTCGACCACCCGCACTCCGACCCGTACGGCAACCCGATCCCGGGCCTGTCCGAGCTCGGGGAGCCGGAGGACGGCGTGGGCTTCCTGGACGGGGTCGTCGCGCTGCCCGCACACCTGGCGGGCGCGGCGGCGGGGGAGGAGGTCGAGGTGGTGCTGTGCCGCATCGCCGAGCCGGTGCAGGTCGACGACGAGCTGCTCGCGCGGCTCGCCGGGGCCGGCGTGCTGCCCGGGCGGACGCTCGTGGCGCGGCGCTCCGAGCGCGGCGTCGCGGTGCGCGAGCAAGACGCGACGGCGGTCCTCGACCTGCCGGACGGCATCGCCCGGCACCTCTTCGTGGCGCGCCGTGACCCGGGTCACGAGCCGGAAAACGCGGGCTGACCTGCAGCGACACGTCCGAGGGCCACGGATCGTAATGGGAACGTGACTTTTGCCGAGGGCTCATGTACGGTCAGTGCTGCTCGACCGGAACTTCCGTCCGGTGGAGCCCTCGAGCGGACGCCTAACCCTGTCACCGCACGAGGTTCACGACGACCCGACGACAGGGGCGGGGGACCCACTTCCGGGCGCTGGAGACAGCGTCCTCGGGGTGAAGCCCGGCGGACCTCGGTCCGCGGGGCCGGGTGTTTCTCCCACCCGAACCCGACAGCTGACTTCGCAGGCGTCCAGGAGAGGCAAACAGTGACCGTGAGCTCGACTCGCGCCCGCCACCGCGCGGCGCGGCGTCCCGTGACGCCACTCAGCACCATCGCCCAGGCCGCGTCGGACCAGATGTCGACCGTCGGTCGTCGGACCGCCGTCGTCGCCGCGTCCTCCGGCCTCGTGGTCTCGATGATCGGCGCGGCCGCCCCGGCGAACGCCGCCCCCGTCGACAACGAGTCCAACAAGCTCAACTCCGTCGACCTCAGCGCCGTGACGGCGCAGGCGCGCCAGGCGCTCGAGGCCGCCCCGGCCGTGACGGTCGCCGCGGACGCCGCCTTCACGATCGAGGCCGCCCCCGTGACGGTGACCCCGGCTCCCGAGCCGGAGCCCGAGCCGGAGCCCGTGGTCGAGCGCTCGCAGAGCACCAGCCGCTCGCAGGAGCGCCAGGCGACGCAGGCCGAGGCGCCCGCGCAGGCCGAGGCGCCCGCGCAGGAGGAGGCCCCGGTCTCCGTCCCCGCCTCGGCGTACGGCAGCACGATCGTCTCGATCGCCGCCCGTTACGTCGGCGTCCCCTACGTCTACGGCGGCACGACCCCCGACGGCTTCGACTGCTCCGGCTTCACGAGCTACGTCTACGCCCAGGTCGGCATCAACCTGCCCCGCACCTCGGGTGCGCAGGGCTCGGTCGGCACGAAGGTCCCGCGCTCGCAGGCGCAGCCCGGCGACCTCATCTGGACCCCCGGCCACATCGCCATCTACGCCGGCGACAACATGCAGATCGACGCCCCGCGTCCGGGCAAGACCATCCAGTTCCGTCAGATCTGGCAGTCCAACCCGACGTTCATCCGCGTCGCCTGATCCACGCCACGCCGCGCGTCCTCCGGGTCGCGCGACCACGGCTCACCTCGGACCCCGTCCCCCGCGACATCGTCGCGGATGGGCGGTCCGTGGCATTCTTGACTTGTTCGTGACCTGCCGTGGGCATGGCGCCGTGTACACCTCGGCTAGGTTGGTCGCCGGACGGCACCCGGCCGTCGAGAGGAGAGTCAACGATGACCCGCACGGAAACGGTCCTCGTCGGTGTGGACGGGTCGGCGCCCAGCCTGCACGCCCTCGACTGGGCGGCCGCCTACGCCCGGCGGGTCGGGTGGCCGCTGCACGTGGTGTGCACGTACTCGCTGCCGTCGTTCACGGCTGCCTCCCTCGACGGTGGGTACGCCGCTCTCGACGACTCGGCGATCCAGGAGGGCGCGCGCGCCGTGCTCGAGGAGGCGCGGGCGCGTGCCGAGGCCGCCGGGGTGCGCACGACGGCGACGGTGACGACGGGCGACGCCGCCGGAGTCCTGGTCGAGATGTCCCGCGAGCACTCGCTCGTGGTGGTCGGCACGCGCGGTCGCGGCGGCTTCACCGAGCGTCTGCTCGGCACGGTCTCCTCCGCCCTGCCCGCGCACGCCCACTGCCCCACCGTCGTCGTGCCGTTTCGTGCCGACGCCGGTGCCGACGCGGGCGCGGAGCTGCCGCCGGTGCGGCCGCTGCGGCGCATCGTCGTCGGCGTCGACGGCTCCCCGTCCGCGGAGATCGCGGTGCGCCACGCGATCCGGCAGGCGCGGGCGTGGGACGCCGAGCTCGTCGCCGTCGCGGGCGTCCCGGTCGGGGCGGGCGCGGGGCTGCTCGCGTGGCTCCCGGCGTCGATCGACCACGAGCAGGTCCTCGCCGACGTCACCGAGGGGCTGAACGTCATCATCGACCGGCACGAGGCGGACAACCCCGGCCTGACGATCAAGCGCATCGTGCTCGACGGCACCGGGGCCGAGCTCCTCACGGAGTTCTCGATCGCGTCCGACCTCGTCGTGGTCGGCTCGCGCGGCCGCGGCGGGTTCCGCGGGCTGCTGCTCGGGTCGACGAGCCAGGCCGTCCTGCACCACTCGGCGTGCCCCGTGATGGTCGTGACGAAGAAGTGCGACGACGACGCGGAGGAGTCGGCGCAGGCGAGCTGACGCGGGTCGGGCGTGGCGGCGGGCGGACCGGGGCGGCGGCGGGCCTACCATCCGGACCCTCGTCCCTCGGGTCCTCCCGCCAGACCCGCCACGACCCGCCGCCGCCCCCGGTCCGCCCGCCTGGTGCACCGTCTCGCCGAGCAGGAGAGGCCGGGTCAGCTCCGGTTGCGGTACAGCCGCATGGTGATCGGTGCGAGCACGGCTGTGAGGACCACGGACGCGACGAGCACCCACATGATGCCGGTGAGGTCCGGGTCGCCTCCCATGAGGCTGCGGACGGCCGTGACCAGGTGCGTGACCGGGTTGACGTCGACGAAGCGCTGGAGCACCACGGCATCGTCGACGGGTCGACGAAGATGTTCGACGCGAACGTCAGCGGCATGAGGACGAGCATCGACGTGCCCATGACGGCGTTGGGGGAGCGCAGCACGAGCCCGAGCGCCGTGAAGACCCAGCTGAGCGCGAAGGCGAAGACGAGCAGCAGCACGATCCCGAGCGCGACGCCGACGACGCCGCCCGGCGGCCGGAAGCCGAGGACCAGCCCGAGTGCGAGGGTGACGAGCGACGCGATGGTGTAGCGCACCGTGTCGCCGAAGAGCGCGCCGACGATCGGCGCGGGCCGCCACACGGGCAGCGACCGGAAGCGGTCGAAGACGCCCTTCGAGATGTCGGTGTTCATCGTGTAGCCGGTGTAGATCGTCGTGAAGAGCACCGCCTGCACGAGGATGCCGGGCAGGAGGAACTGCAGGTAGCTCTGCACGTCGCCGGCCAGCGCACCGCCGAACAGGTACGTGAACATCAGGGTGAAGATGATCGGCGACACCGTGACGTCGAACAGCTGCTCGGGCACGTGCTTGATCTTCAGCAGCGCGCGCCACGTGTACGTGAGGGTCGCCGAGACCGGCGACGGCCGGCTCGGGCGGTGCTCGAGCGCGACGGCCTCGCGGAGCGCGCTCGCCTCGGGCGCGCGCAGCTCGGCGGCGGTGGTGGGTTCGGTCGCCATCAGGCCACCTCCTCGATCGTCTCGTCGGCGTCCTCGACGGGCTGGCCGGTGAGGGCCAGGAACACCTCGTCGAGGCTCGGCTGGCCGAGGGTGAACTCCGGGACCGTGATGCCCTCGTCCGCGAGCGCGGGCAGGATGCGCGCGACGGCCGGGCCGCCGTCGTCCGGCACGCGGGCCGAGAACGCGTACGGGTCGTTCGCGAGGGCGACCTCCGTGCCGAGCAGCACCCCGACGAGCTCCGCGGCGCGGGCGCGCTGCGCGGAGTCGGCGAGCCGCAGCTGCACCGACCCCTCCCCGACGGACCGCTTGAGCTCGGTCGCGGTGCCCTCCGCGATGACCTTGCCGTGGTCGATGACCGCGATCTTGTCCGCGAGCTGGTCGGCCTCCTCCAGGTACTGCGTCGTGAGGAGCACCGTGGCGCCGTCGGCCACGAGGACGCGCACGATGTCCCAGACCTGGTTGCGGCTGCGGGGGTCGAGGCCCGTCGTCGGCTCGTCGAGGAACAGCACGCGCGGGCTCATGACGAGGCTCGCCGCGAGGTCGATGCGGCGGCGCATGCCGCCGGAGTACGTCTTGACCTGCCGGCCGCCCGCGTCGCCGAGGCCGAACGCCTCCAGGAGCTCCTGCGACCGCCGCCGCGCGGTGCCGCCGAGGAACCCGTAGAGCCGCGCGAGCATGACGAGGTTCTCGGTACCGGTGAGGTCCTCGTCCACGGACGCGTACTGCCCGGTCAGCCCGACGACGGAACGCACCTTGTCGGCGTCGTGCACCACGTCGTGGCCGAGCACGGTCGCGCTGCCCGCGTCGGGCTGCAGGAGCGTGGCCAGCATGCGGACCGCGGTGGTCTTCCCGGCGCCGTTCGGCCCGAGCACCCCGAGCACCGTGCCCTCCGGAACGGCCAGGTCGACGCCGTCGACCGCCTTGGTCACCGACTTGCCGGACGTGAAGTGCTTGACGAGCCCGCGGGCCTCGATCGCCAGGCCGCCGCTCGGCGATGAGCTCATGTCCCCTCCTCTGGTCGCGGAGCGCGGGTCGTCGCGCTCACGTGGCTGCACACCCACGCTCCGACCGCGACGGGGCGGAGAACTCATCGGGGTGCCCGCACCCCATCGTGCTCCCCGGGGGTGACACGGGACCAGTGAGTTTTCTCAGGACGTGCGGCGCCGACGGGTCACCGGGCCGCGGCCTGCTCCGCGGCGGCGAGCAGCACGCACGTCGCGACGCCGTCCATCGCGACCCGCACCTCCTCCAGCGGCGGGAGCGACGGCGCCAGGCGCAGCACCTTGTCCTCCGGGTCCTTGCCGTACGGGTAGGCGGCGCCGGCCGGGGTCAGGGCGATGCCCGCGCCCTTCGCGAGCTCCACGACGCGCGACGCCGTCCCCGACGGCACGACGAGGCTGACGAAGTAGCCGCCGCGGGGCGCGTTCCACGACGCGACGTCCCACGGCCCGAGGCGCTCGGCGAGCGTGTCGGTGACCGCCTGGAACTTGGGCGCGAGGATGCGGCGGTGCTCGCGCATGTGGGCGCGCACGCCGTCGGCGTCGCCGAAGAACAGGGCGTGGCGCAGCTGGTTGACCTTGTCCGGGCCGATGGACTGGGCGGACAGGTGCTTGCGGAACCAGGCGACGTTCGCGGGGGAGGAGCCGAGGAACGCGACGCCGGCACCGGCGAACGTGATCTTCGACGTCGAGGCGAACAGCACCACGCGGTCCGGGTTCCCGGCCTCGGCGGCCATGCGGATCGCGTCGGCGCTCGTGACCTCCTCCTCGGTGAGGTGGTGCAGCGCGTACGCGTTGTCCCACAGGATCCGGAAGTCGGGCGCGGCCGTCGGCATCGACACCAGGCGGCGCGCGACGTCCTCGGAGACGACGGAGCCGTCGGGGTTGGCGTAGGTGGGCACGACCCACATGCCCTTGATGCTCGGGTCGTCCGCCACGAGCGCGGCGACGGCGTCGACGTCGGGCCCGGCGGGCGTCATCGGGACCGGGACCATCTCGATGCCGAGCTCCTCGCACACCGTGAAGTGGCGGTCGTAGCCCGGCACGGGGCAGATCCAGCGCACGCGCTCCTCGCGGCCCCACGGCCACTCGGAGCCCGGGACGCCGAAGAGCATGGCGTACACGAGCGTGTCGTACATGAGCGTCAGGCTCGCGTTGCCGCCCGCGAGGAGCTGCTCGACGGGCAGCCCGAGGAGCTCGGCGAAGATCCGCCGCAGCTGCGGCAGGCCGTCGAGGCCACCGTAGTTGCGCACGTCCGTCCCGGTGTCGTCCGTGTGCACGCCCTCGCCCGGCAGCGCGAGCAGCGCCTCGGACAGGTCGAGCTGCGCGGCCGACGGCTTGCCGCGCGTGAGGTCGAGCCGCAGCCCGAGGGACTGCAGCTCGGCGTAGGCGCGGCGCAGGTCGTCGAGGGACGCGGCGAGCTCCGGGCGCTCGCCCGTCCCGCTCGGCGCGGCGGCGGGGACGTGGGGCTGGGACGGCTGCGCGGTGGTCATCCCCAGGACTCTACCGAGGGCTCGCCAGCCACGTCAGGGCGTCCTCGAGCGCGGACAGCCCGAGGTCGAGGTCCTCGGCGGAGACGGTCAGCGGCGGGGCGATCCGGATGGTCGAGCCGTGCGTGTCCTTGGCGAGCACGCCGCGCGCGAGCAGCGCCTCGCACAGGTCGCGGCCGGTGCCGCGGGCCGGATCGAGGTCGAGGCCCGCCCAGAGCCCGACGCCGCGCGCGCCGTCGAGCAGCCCGGCACCCACGAGCGCGGCGAGCCGGGCGTGGAAGGTCTCGCCGAGCGCGCGGGCGCGCGCCTGCGGCTCGCCCGTGGCGAGCAGGTCGACGACCGCGAGCCCGACGGCGCACGCGAGCGGGTTGCCGCCGAACGTGCTGCCGTGCGTGCCCGGGGTGAGGACCTCGAGGACGTCGCGACGCCCGACGACCGCGGACACCGGCAGGATGCCCCCGCCGAGCGCCTTGCCGAGCGTCACGAGGTCCGGCCGCACGCCCCACAGCTCGCACGCGAGGGTGGTGCCGGTCCGGCCGAGCCCGGACTGGACCTCGTCCGCGACGAGCAGCACGTCCCGCGCCGCCGTGAGCTCGCGCAGCGCGGGCCAGAACCCGTCCGGCGGCACGACGACGCCCGACTCGCCCTGGACCGGCTCCATGAGCACCGCCACCGTGGTGTCGTCGACCGCGTCCGCCACGGCGTCGACGTCGCCGTAGGGCACCGTGCGGAAGCCGGGCGTGTACGGGTCGAAGCCGCGCAGCGCGTCGGGGTCGTCGGAGAACGACACGATCGTCGTGGTCCGGCCGTGGAAGTTTCCGGTGGCGACGACGATCGTCGCCTCGCCGGGCGGCACGCCGCGCACGTCGTAGCCCCACTTGCGCGCGGTCTTGATCGCGGTCTCGACGGCCTCGGCGCCCGTGTTCATCGGCAGGACCATCGCGCCGCGCCCCTCGGGCCCGCCGCCGGCGGTCAGCGGCCCGACGAGCCGGGCGAGGGCGTCCGCGAACGGGTGCAGCAGGTCGTGGTCGAACGCCCGCGACGTCAGGGTGACGCGGCCGAGCTGGCGGACGGCGGCGTCGACGAGGGCGGGGTGGCGGTGCCCGAAGTTCAGCGCGGAGTAGCCGGCGAGCAGGTCGAGGTAGCGGCGGCCCGCGACGTCGGTCACCCATGCACCCTCGGCCGTCGCGACCGTGACGGGCAGCGGGTGGTAGTTGTGCGCGAGGCTGTCGGCCCGGGGCGTCCCGGACCGCAGCCCCTGCGCGGTCATGACGCACCGCCGCGGTGCGGAGGTCGGATCTCGAGCGTGCAGCACTTCGCGCCGCCGCCGCCGCGCAGCAGCTCGGAGGTGTCCACCGGCACGGGCTCGTAGCCGCGCTCGCGCAGGGCGCCGGCGAGATGCTCGGCCCGCGGGTTGAGCACGACGTGGTGGCCGTCGCTCACGGCGTTGAGGCCGAGCACGACGGCGTCCTCCTCCCGTGCCTGCAGCGCGTCCGGGAACCGCTCGCGGAGCACCTCCTGCGACGCCGCCGAGAACGCGGCCGGGTAGTAGACGACGTCGACGCCGGCCCCGAGGGCCTCGCCCGTGCGTGCGCCGCGGCGCCCCTCGGGGCGCTCGGTGCCTGACGTGGCGGCGCCCGGGCCGTTGCCGCGCAGCACGGTGAGCGCGGTGTCGAGGTGGTAGAAGCGCGGGTCGACCAGCTCGAGCGTGACGACCTCGCGGCCCCAGAGCGCCGCGGCCTCGGCGTGCGCCGCGCGCGTCGTGCGGAAGCCGGTGCCGGCGAGCACGACGTCGCCCGCGACGAGCAGGTCCCCCTCGCCCTCGTTGACGTGCTCGGCGAGGTGCGTGACGTACCCGTGGTCGGCGAACCACTTGAGGTAGGCCGGGCCCTCGGGTCCGCGCTCAGCGTGGTGGAAACGGGCGGAGTAGACCAGGCCGTCGACGACGGTGGCCCCGTTCGCCGCGTACACCATGTCCGGCAGGCCGGGCAGCGGGGTGATCGTCTCGACCACGTGCCCGAGGTCGCGGAACGTGTCGCGCAGGCGCTCCCACTGCGCGACGGCGTGGGGCGTGTCGACCGGGCTGCTGCGGTCCATCCACGGGTTGATCTCGTAGCTGACGGTGAAGTACGTCGGCCGGCACATGAGGTAGTGCCTGGGGTGCATCGTCGCCTCCGATCTCGTCGGCCCGCGCGCACGGGTGGTGCGGTGCCGGGTGTCGCCCGGGCCGTGGGTGTTCGGCCGGACGGCGTGCTGGACGTCAGCGTACGTCCGGACCGCGCACCGGTCCCGGCAGCGCGGAAGTGCATGCCGAGCATTGACGACGATACGTCAGCGATATATCGTGAGCGTGTCGACGGCGGCCGGTCCGGCTCGCCTCGACGTCCCGGGTCCGCCGCGACGCCGCGCGACCCGCTCGGCAGCCCGACCTGTCGGCCGCTGCTCCCGACCGGGAACGCCCGGGCGCCACCACCCGTGCTCACCCTCTTTCGGAGACTTCCCATGAACCACGCACACGACCACCGCGGCCGCGGCCGCGCTCACGACCACTCTCACGACCATGACTCTCACCCCGCGGGCGCTCGTCGCCGTCGCGGGGGATTCCCGCCCGTGCCCGACGACGCGGCCTGGTTCCGCGGCGACGGTCCCGGTCGTGGGGCCCCGGGCCGCGGCACCGGCGGCCGCGGCGCCCCGCGCGGTCCCGGCCGGGGCGGGTTCGGCGGTCCCGGCGACGGCGGCCCACGTTCCGGTCCCGGCTTCGGCCCGGCCTTCGGTCCCGGTTTCGGACCCGGCGGGCGCGGCGGCGGCCGGCGGCACGGCGGCCCCCGCCGCGCAGGCCGCGGCGACGTGCGCGCCGCGATCCTGCTCCTCCTCGCCGAGGAGCCGAAGCACGGCTACCAGCTGATCCAGGAGATCGCCGACCGGAGCGAGGGCCAGTGGCGTCCCAGCCCGGGCGCGGTCTACCCGGCGCTGAACCTGCTCCAGGACGAAGGGCTCGTCGAGCTGTCGTCCGAGGGCGGGCGCCGCATGGCCTCGCTCACCGAGGCCGGGCGTGCCCACGTCGCGGAGCACGCCGAGCGGCTCGGCGACCCGTTCGCCGAGGCCGCCGGTCGCGGCGGGCGCTCCCGGCACGCGCTGCGCGCCGGCGTCGAGGCCGTCGCCGCGGCGGTGCACCAGGTCGCGCGCACGGGCACCGACGAGCAGGCGAAGGCCGCGGCCGACCTGCTCGAGCGCACCCGGCGCGAGCTCTACCTCGTCCTGGCCGGCCCGGCGCCGACGGCGACCGCCGACGCCGGGGCGACCGCTCCGTCGTCGGGCTCCCCGGTCGACGACGCACCCGCCGACGAGTCCGTCGAGGACGCGCCGGTCGAGGACCGACCCGACGCCGACTGATCGGACGCCGACCGATCTTCGGCGCGTCGAATGGCGGATAACCCGGGGTTCGGCGCGTCGAGTGGGGCTGGTACCCGGGGTTCGGCACCCCCGCGCGCGCGGTCAGGCGCTGCGGCGCTCCAGCCGCTCCGCGAGCCGGCGCAGCGAGACGTGCATCATGCCGCGCAGGGCCAGGCCGACGAGCGGGGCCGTCACGCGCCGGGGGAGGGGGCCGGCGAGGTAGGCGTCCTCCCACCACACGACGCGGCACCGGCCCGGGCCGAGCGGCTCGACGTCGAACCCGGCGTCGCCGAGCAGCACCGGGCCGAGCTTGCGCACGCTCGTGCTGCCGACGCGCCCCGTCGCCGCGGAGGGCCGGTCGAGGGACTCGACGACCATGCGGTCGACGAACCCCGGCGCGCCCCGGCGCGCGAGCGGGCCGCTCACCATCGCGAACCGGTCGCCGACGTCCGGGCCGCGCAGCGCGGGCGTCGCCATGCGCGTGAGCGGGATGAACCGCGGGTGCGTGCGCGGGTCCGCGACCCAGGCGAACGCGACGGACGCGTCGACGGGCAGCTCCCGCCCGACGGCGACGCGGTGGTCCTTCCCCGTCACGCGTCGGCGTCCCGGGTGGGCCCGCCCCGGCGCCGCCGCGACAGGAGGCGACGGCGGCGCGGGGGCACCGCGTCCTCGGGCACGGGGACGAGCGTGGGCCGGGCGTCCTCGGTCGCGGCCTCGACGACCTCGAGCACGCGCCCGAACACCGACGGCGGCGGGCCGAACGCACGCCGCGACTGCGCGACGACGCCCTGCCCCAGCGCGCGACCGCCCGCGACGCCGACGACGGCCCCGATCCCGAACGGCACGAGCCGCCCGATCGCCAGCCCGGACTGCTTCGCGAGCTGTGTGCGCAGGAAGCGGTTGGCGAGCGCCTTGTTCACCTTCGTCAGGGTCCCGGAGGCATGCGCGTGAGCAGGACCTTGCCCCAGGCCGTGCCCGACCCCTGCGCCGCCCGCTCGACGTCCCGCGCGCCCTTCTCGCCGAGGACCGTGGCGAGGAGCAGGGCGCGGCGGCGGGCGACGTCGTCCACGGCGATCCCGTGCACGTCCGCCACCGCGAGCGAGAAGGCCGCCGACGACGCGAAGAACGTCGCGATGTCGCTCGACGTCAGGGCGATCCCCACCCCCGTGCCGACCGACGGGAACGCCGCGGCCGCGCCGACCGCGCCGCCCGCCGCCTGGACGACGAGCAGGTACTCCCGCTCGAGGATCGAGATGATCCCGGCCGGGCCTGCCTCCGGGTTCCGGCGGCGCACGGAGTCGACGTGCGCGCGGATCGCCTGCGACGGGATCGTCACCGCCTTGTCGAGCGCGGCGTCGAGCAGCGGGGTGGGGCGGTACGCCGTCCAGTCGACGGCGTCACGTGTCGACGCCGCGGCGTCCGAGACCTCGACGGGCAGGCCGCCACCCGGTGGCGTTCCGTAGTCCGGGACGTCCGGCCGTCGCGCCGCCCGGTTCCCCGCCGGGGCGCGCGCCGGCCCCGGGCCCACCGCGTCGTGCTCGTCCGCCATCGCGTCTCCCGTCGCTCACACGTCGGACTCGAGCACCGGGCCCGCGCCCTCCGGCTGGAAGAGGTACTCGACCTCCGCGCCGGCCTTGACCGTCCGTCCTACCGTGCACGCCTTGTCGATCGCTCGCTCGGCGACCGTGACGAGCCGCTCGCGCAGGTCGTCGTCGAGCGCCGACAGGTCGATGTCGTACGTGCCCGTGATCTTCGGGTACCGGTCCTCCTCGACGAGCTTGTCGCCGGAGACCCGGATCGTCAGCTGGTAGTCGTCCCCGAGCCGACGGGCGAACGTGCGGTCGGTGCTCATGCCCGCGCACGCCGCGAGCGCGATCTTCAGCAGCTCGCCGGGCGTGAAGACGGCGCCCTCGCTCGCCGGCCCGATCGACACCTGGGCGCCGCGCGCGGAGAACCCCGTGTACGTGCGGTTCCCGGTGCGCTCGACCCAGAGCGGGTCCCTCGGGGCGGGCGACGCCGGGGGCACGTCGCGGTCGGCCTCGGCGGCGGGGCTGAGGGAGGACTCGGCAGGCTCGGTCGTCATGGCCCGATCCTCGCACCCGCGCCCACCTCCTGGTGACCGCCGTCCTCCCTGTGGATCGGGTGTCACGTCCGCGCGGCCCGTCCGGTCGAGCAGGTGTCAGGCGGCCACGCGCCGCACCCAGGGATCGGAGGAGGACCTCATGAGGATCGTCGTCGTCGGCGGGACCGGGCTCGTCGGCAGCCAGGTGGTCGCACGACTGCAGGAGCAGGGCCACGAGACCGTCGTCGCCGCACCGAGCACGGGCGTGGACACGCTCAGCGGCGAGGGCGTCGACGCGGCGCTCGCGGGCGCGGACGTCGTCGTGGACGTGTCGAACTCGCCGTCGTTCGCCGACGAGGACGTCATGACGTTCTTCACCACGTCCACGCGCACGCTGCTCGACGCCGAGGCGCGGGCCAGGGTGCGGCACCACGTCATCCTGTCCATCGTCGGGGTCGACCGCACCGACGCCGGGTACATGCGCGCGAAGGTCGCGCAGGAGGAGCTGGTGCGCGGGTCCGGCCGCGGCTGGACGGTGGTGCGCGCGACGCAGTTCTTCGAGTTCGCGCAGGCCATCGCGGACGGCTCCACCGTGGACGGCGTCGTGCGCATCCCGACCGTCGCGTTCCAGCCGATCGCGTCGGCCGACGTCGCGCGCGCGGTCGCCGACGCCGCGGTGGGCGAGCCGCGGGACGCCGTCGTCGAGATCGCCGGCCCGGAGCGCGTGCGCTTCGACGGCTTCGTCCGGGACGCGCTGGCCGCCCGGGGCGACACCCGCCAGGTCGTCGGCGACCCGGACGCGACGTACTTCGGGGCGCGGCTCGCCGAGGACTCGATCGTGCCGCAGGGGGAGTCGGCCACCGGCCGGGTCACCTTCGCGCAGTTCACCTCCGCCTGAGCGCGGGCCTCGCCCCGGGGGGCAGACGCCGCGGTGCGCGGCGGCGTACCGTGACCGCATGACGTCGCACCCGACGGCGCCCGCGCGCCGGCGTCCGTGAGGACCCCGGGGCGCTCGAGGCGTTCCTCGCCGTCCGGCCGCAGCTGTTCGGGATCGCCTACCGGATGCTGGGGAGCGTCGCCGAGGCGGAGGACGTGGTGCAGGACGCCTGGATCCGGTGGCAGGGCGCCGACCGCTCGCGGGTGGAGAACCCGGCGGCGTTCCTCACGACGACGACCACGCGCCTCGCGATCAACGCCGCGACCTCCGCGCGGGCGCGCCGGGAGACGTACGTGGGCCCGTGGCTGCCCGAGCCCGTCGACACGAGCGACGACCCCGCGCTCGGCGCCGAGCGTGCCGAGGCCCTGGAGGTCGCGACGCTCGTGCTGCTCGAGCGCCTCACCCCGGTCGAGCGGGCGGTCTACGTGCTGCGCGAGGCGTTCGGGTACCCGCACCGCCGGGTGGCGGAGATCCTCGACATGACGGAGTCGAACGCGCGCCAGCTCGCGCGCCGCGCACGCGAGCGGCTGGGCACGCGTCCCGCGGTGCCCGTCGACCCGGGCGAGCACCGGCGTCTGCTCGACGAGTTCGTCGCCGCGGCGCACGACGGCGACCTGGCCCGGTTCGAGCGGTTCCTCGCCGACGACGTCGTGGCGCGCCCCACGGCGGCGGGCGCGTGCACGCGTCGCGCAAGGAGCGTCGTGGGCGTGGCTCGCGTGTCGCTGTTCTTCGACAACGTGTGGCGCAAGTACTGGGCGGACGCCGAGCTGCGCGTGGTCGAGGCGAACGGGCTCCCCGCCCTGCTCGTGCTGCGCGACGGCACGCCGTTCGCGCTCGTGTCGCTCGACGTCTCCCCGGCGGGGATCGAGCACGTGTACGTCCAGGTCAACCCGGACAAGCTCGGCGGCTACGCGGCCGCGGCCTGACGGTCGCGCCGTCCGAGCGCGAGCAGGGCGGCGACGGCCGCCGCGCCGGCGGCGGCGAGGAACGCCGTCGGGTAGCCGGCCACGGGGACCAGCGCCCCGACCGCAGCGGCGCCGAGGGCCTGGCCGAGGACCAGAACGACGAACAGCAGCGCGGTGCCGGACGGCGCGCGCGGGGCGTCGATCCGCGCGGTCCACGCGATGAGCGCGCCGGTCCCGGCGGTGTAGCCCCAGCCGAACGCCGCGCAGGCGGCCAGCGCGAGCGGCGCGCTGCCCGCGGCGGCGACGAGCGTCGCGGAGGCCACCGCCACGGTGCCCGACGTGACGAGCCAGGAGGTGCGCGGTCCGCGGCGCTCCAGCCAGGCGGCGGTGGCGAGGACCGCCGTGCCGCCCGCGCCGATCGCGACCCAGGCGAGGACCGAGGTGGTCTCGGCGGTGCCCGACTCGACGAGGAGCGTGCGGCCGTAGTTCCAGACCGCCGCGGAGCCCGCACCCATGAGGAGGGCGGCCGCGAGCACCGTCGCGTGGGCGACGAACCAGGAGGACGGTGGCATCGACGCCCGCGCGGGGGCGGGGCCGCGCGTGCGGGCGGTCGCGACGACGACGGCCCCGGACGCCACCGCGACGACGGCCGCGAGGCCCCAGGCGAGCCGCCAGTCCGGGAGCAGCAGCAGGGCGAGCACGCCGGCCGCGACGAGTCCTGGCCCGGTGCCGGCGTTGACGACCGCCTGCGCGCGTGGCATCTCCTGCGTCGTCGGATCGCGCTGGAGCGTGGACACCAGCGCGGGGGACGCGAGCCCTGCCCCGGCCGAGCCGGCGATCGCGAAGGCGGCGAAGCTCCCGGCGTCGGGTGAGAGCGCCATCCCCAGGGCCCCGCCGGCCGCGCTGAGCGCCGCGGCGACCACGAGCGCCCGTGCGTGGCGGGCCGCTGCGGAGAACCCCACGAGCGCCCCGACGACGTAGGCGACGGAGGCGCCGCTCGACACCACGCCGGCGGCGGCGACGCCCAGGTCGAGGTCCGCCTGCACGTCGGGGAGGAACAGCCCGTAGGCGAGCCGCACGAGGCCGTACGTCGCGGCGATGAGGGCGGTGCCGCCCGCGAGAAGGGGTACTGCCGAGGACGTCCGAAACGAAAACGAGCGTTTCACATTGGCGAGTCTAGGGTGAAGGCATGGCGATCCGCACGAGCACGGAGTCGAAGCTGCTCGACGCCGCCGACGAGCTGTTCTTCTCGCGCGGCATCGCGGCGACGTCCGTCGACGCGGTGCTCGAGCGCGCCGGCGTGTCCGCCGCGACGCTCTACCGTGGCTACCCGAGCAAGGAGGCGCTGCTCGCCGCCACGCTCGAGCGGCGCCACCGCGAGTGCTCGACACCTGGGACGCGGCCGTCGCCGCCGAGCGCACCGCGGAGGGGCGGCTGCTCGCCGTCTTCGACGCGCTCGACGCCTTCCGCTCCCGGCCGCTCGGCTCACGGTGGTGCGCCTTCCTCGGCTCCGCGGCCGAGTTCGTCGACCCGCCCGCCGAGGTCGAGCGGGCGATCCGCACCGACACCGAGACCCTGCGCGCCCGCCTCGTCGAGCTCGCCGCCGCCGTCGACCCTCGCCGCGCCGACGAGCTCGCCGAGCAGCTCCTGCTCGTCGTCTCCGGCTACCTCGCGATGCGGCTGCGGGTGCCCGGCACGACCACGCGGACGGCGCGCGCCGTGGCGCGGACGCTCGTCGCCGGCACCTGACCGTCCGGACCGCGCCGCTGCGCACGGCTCAGGCGACGCGGGCGGGCTCGGCCTCGCGCGTCGTCGGTCCGTCGGGGGTGGTCCCGGTCGCCGCGCCCGTCGACGCGCCGTCGTGCCCGACGGCGGTGCTCACCTCGGCGGTGGGCGCGTCGGCGCGCGGCACGCCCGCGACGAACGCGGCGCGGGGGCGCTGCACGGCGGTGAGCGAGACGACGTCGCGCCCGAACAGCGCCGCGGTGAGCCAGACCGCGAGGACGCGGACCTTCCGCTCCCACGTCGGGATCGCGAGCACGTGGTACCCGCGGTGCATGAGCCACGCGAGCGCCCCGCGCACCACGATCCGGCGGTACTCGAAGACGCCCGAGCCGATGCCGAGCGTCGCCACGACGCCGAGGCTGCCGTGCCGGTACGGGCGGGTGACCCGGCCGCGCCGGACCGCGACGAGGTTGCGCGCGAGACGTCGTCCCTGGTGCACGGCGTGCTGCGCGTTCGGCACGGTGAGCGCGCCCGGCCGCGGGACGGCGAGGTCGGGGACCGCGGCGCCGTCCCCGGCGGCCCACGCGTCCTCGACCGGCTCCTCGACGGTCCCGACGCGCAGGTCGGGCCGCACGACGACGTAGCCGCGCGCGTCGACGGGCAGGTCCGTGTGGGTGGCCACGACCGGGTTCGCCGCGTTGCCCGCCGTCCACACGAGCAGGCCCGAGGCGAACTCCTCGCCGGTCGTCAGGCGTACGACGCCGCCCTCCGCCGAGTCGAGCCCGGCGCCCAGGTGGACGTGCGCGCCGCGACGTTCCAGCTGCTCGACCACCCAGCGCCCGGGGCGCTCGGTGACCTCCGGCAGGATGCGCGCGTTGCGCTCGACGAGGTGGAACTGCACCTCGGACGCGTCGATCTCCGGGTACAGGCGCAGCAGGTCGTGCGCGAGCGACAGCAGCTCGGCGAACCCCTCGACGCCGGAGAACCCGCCGCCGACGAACGTCACGGTGAGCAGGCGCTCGCGCTCCGGGCCGGCGGGCATGCTCGCCGCGCGGTCGAACGACGTGAGCAGCCGGTCGCGGATCGCGACGGCCTCCTCGACGTGCTTCATGCCGATCGCGTGCTCGGCGACGCCCGGCACCGGGAAGACGCGCGTCACCGCGCCGGCGGTGACGACCACCGTGTCGTACGGCAGCCGGTGCTCGGGGCCCGAGCGGGGCCGGACGACGACCGAGCGGTCCGCGTGGTCGACACGCGTGACGGTGCCGTCGACGAGGCGCGTGCGACGCAGGTGGCGCCGGTGCGCGACGGCGGCGTGCCGCGCCTCGACCGACCCCGCCACGACCTCCGGCAGGAACGGCTGGTAGGTCATGTACGGGCGCGGGTCGACCAGGACCAGCTCCACCTCGCCGCGGCGCAGCTCGCGCCGCAGGTGCTTCTCGAGCTCCCGCGCCACGGTGAACCCGGCGTAGCCCCCGCCGACGATGACGATGCGTCCCATGACCGCCTCCTGTGCGGCGCGCCGTCTGCGCGCTCCTGACCTCTCGACCGCGCAGCACCTCGATCCGTGACAGCGCTCGGGGCGGTGTGCGCAGGACGGGGCTTGACCTGGAGCGCGCTCCAGGTCGCATGCTCGAGTCATGTCGGACGTGCTGATCCCCGCCCCGCCCGTCGCGGTGCCGCCGCAAGGCCTGTCCATCGGCGACGCCGCGCGCGCGGTCGGCCTGAGCGTCGACACGCTGCGCTACTACGAGAAGGAGGGACTGCTCCTCGACCCGGCGCCCCGCGACGGCGGCGGTCGGCGCCGCTACGGCGAGCACGACCTCGCGTGGCTGGCCGGCCTCGTCATGCTCCGGGAGACGGGCATGTCGATTGCCGACGTCCGCGTCATGGCGGACCTCAGCCGCCGCGCGGGCACCGAGGCCGAGCGCCTCGTCGTGCTCGAGCGGCACCGCGAGCGGGTCGTCGCCGAGATGGAGCGCACGCGCCGCCACCTCGCCGCGCTCGACACGAAGATCGCGTCCTACCGCGCGGCGTCAGGCGGTTACGACGCATCCCCGCACTCCCCGCACTCCCCGGACGACCAGGAAGAAGGCCCACGATGACCAGCACCAGCACCAGCACGACCGTCCCCACCGTCCCCCTCGGCGACGGCCTGCACGTCTCCGCGATCGGTCTCGGCGCGATGGGCATGAGCGCGTACTACGGCCCGACCGACGAGGCGGAGGCCGTCGCCACGCTGCGCCGCGCCGTCGACCTCGGCGTGACGTTCGTCGACACCGCGGAGGCGTACGGGCCGTTCGAGAACGAGAAGCTCATCGGGCGGGCGCTCGGCGACCGCCGCGACGAGATCGTGCTCGCCACCAAGGCGTCGGCCGAGACCGACGACGACGGCACCGTCCACGGCCGCAACGGCACGCCGGAGTACATCCGGCGCGCCGCCGACCGGTCGCTGCGCCACCTCGGCACCGACGTGATCGACCTGTACTACCTGCACCGCGCCGACCCGGCCGTGCCGATCGAGGAGTCGGTCGGGGCGATGGCCGAGCTCGTCGCGGCGGGCAAGGTGCGGCACCTGGGCCTGTCCGAGGTGTCCGCCGACACGATCCGCCGCGCCCACGCCGTGCACCCGCTCGCGGCGGTGCAGTCGGAGCTGTCGCTGTTCTCGCCCGACGTGCTGCGCAACGGGGAGAAGGCGGTCATGGACGAGCTCGGCATCGGGTTCGTCGCGTTCTCGCCGCTCGGTCGGGGCGTCCTGACGAGCAGCGTCCGCAGCCTCGACGACCTCGCCCCCGATGACGCCCGCCGCGGCCTGCCCCGGTTCCAGCCCGAGGCGTTCGCAGCGAACCTGCGCCTGGCCGACCGGGTGCGCGAGGTCGCGGCCGAGCGGGGCGTGACCGAGGCGCAGGTCGCGCTCGCGTGGGTGGTCGCGCAGGGTGCCGTCCCCATCCCGGGGACGCGACGGCGCGAGCGGCTGGAGGAGAACGCGGCGGCCGCGCGCGTGCGGCTCTCGGGCGACGAGCTGCGGCGCCTCGCGGAGGCGGTCCCGGAGGCCGAGGTGGCCGGTCACCGTGACTACGCGCCGGTGCCCGACGTCGCGACCGCTGACGGCGGGACGCCCGCGCGCCGCGACCAGGATGCAAGACGCGTGCGCCGTGATGTCACAGAACGGTCACGGCCTCGGTCATGACCAGTGGCGGCCGGTATCCGCCGGCCGCCCGGCCCCTCGTGGACCGTCCTTCGAGCAAGGAGCACGAGCATGAGCCATCACGTCCTCGAACCGCAGGCCCAGGAGTTCGCCGAGGCGACCTCGACGCCGCCGTTCCTCTACGAGCTGGGCCCGGAGCGGGCCCGCAAGGTGCTCGACGACGTCCAGTCCGCGCCCGTCGACCTCCTTGACGTCGACGAGGAGTGGCGCACCGTCCCGGCGGACGTCGGCGACGTCGCGGTCCGGATCGTCCGGCCCGCCGGCTCGACCGGCCCGCTGCCCGTCGTCCTCTACATGCACGGCGGCGGCTGGGTGCTGGGCAACGCGGGCACCCACGACCGACTCGTGCGCGAGCTCGCCGTCGGCGCCCAGGCCGCCGTGGCGTTCGTCGAGTACGACCGCTCGCCGGAGGCGCAGCACCCCGTGGCGGTCGAGCAGGGGTACGCGACCGCTCGCTGGATCACCGCCGAGGGCGCGGCGCACGGGCTGGACGCGTCGCGCCTCGCCGTCGCGGGCGACTCCGTCGGCGGCAACATGACCGCCGTCCTCGCGCTCCTCGCGAAGCAGCGCGGCGACGTCACGTTCGTCCACCAGTCGATGTACTACCCGGTGACCGACGCCGGCCAGGACACCGCCTCCTACCGCGAGTTCGCCGACGGGCCGTTCCTCACGGCCAAGGCCATGGCGTGGTTCTGGGACTGCTACCAGCCGGACGTCGACAAGCGCGACGACCTCACCGCGTCCCCGCTGCGCGCGAGCCTCGACGACCTCGCCGGGCTGCCGCCCGCGCTCGTGATCGTCGACGAGAACGACGTGCTGCGCGACGAGGGCGAGGCGTACGCGCGCCGGCTCCTCGAGGCGGGGGTGCGGGTGACGAGCCTGCGCTACAACCACATCCTCCACGACTTCATGATGCTCAACCCGATCCGCCCGACCGCCGCCGCGAGCGGCGCCGTCGCGCAGGCGATCGACACGCTGCGCACCGCGCTCGGCACCCGCTGAGCCGAACACCGGCCCCGCGGCCGTACCCATCGCGCATCCACACCTTCCTGGAGACATCCATGTCCACTCCCACGGTCGTCCTCGTCCACGGCGCGTTCGCCGACTCCACGAGCTGGAACGGCGTCGTCGAGCGCCTGCGCGACGCCGGCGTGCCCGCCGTCGCGAACGCGAACCCGCTGCGCTCCCTGTCCGGCGACGCCGCGTACCTGCGCGACGTCCTCACCGCGATCGACGGCCCCGTCGTCGTCGTCGCGCACTCCTACGGCGGCATGGTCGCCACGCAGGGCGCCGCGGGCGCACCGAACGTCGTCGGACTCGTCTACGTGGGCGCGTTCGCGCCCGACACCGGAGAGAGCGCGTTCGAGCTCTCGGCGAAGTTCCCCGGCAGCACGCTCGGGGACGCCGTCGTGCCGACACCCCTTGCGGACGGCGGGCAGGAGCTCACCATCCGCCAGGACGCGTTCCACCAGCAGTTCGTGGCGGACGTCGACGCCGACACGGCGGCCCTCATGGCGGTCGCCCAGCGTCCGGTCACGGCCGCGGCGCTCAACGAGCCGCTCGCGACCGCGACCCGGCGTGGCGGCACGTCCCGTCGTGGTTCGTCCACGGCGCCGAGGACCGGAACATCCCGGCCGCGGTGCTCCGGTTCGTCGCCGAGCGGGCCGGCTCGCGCGGCACGACCGAGGTCCCGGGCGCATCCCACGCGCTCGCGGTCTCGCGGCCGGACGTCGTCGCGCAGGTCGTGCTCGACGCCGTCCGGGCGGTCGGGGAGGCCGCGGCCTGAGCCGCTGACCTGCCGGTCCACGAGTCGGCCGACGGCGTCGGGCGTGCCCCGTCGCCGTCGGCGACGCGCGCCTAGACTGGCGCCCGTGGTTACCGACGCGCCGTCCGCGGCACCGATCCCGACCCCGTATGAGGACCTGCTGCGCGACGTCCTGGAGCACGGGACGCCGAAGGGCGACCGGACGGGGACGGGCACGCGCAGCGTGTTCGGCCGGCAGATCCGGTTCGACCTGTCGCAGGGCTTCCCGCTGATCACCACCAAGCGGGTGCACCTGAAGTCGATCGCGTACGAGCTCCTGTGGTTCCTGCGCGGCGAGTCGAACGTGCGCTGGCTCCAGGAGCGCGGCGTCACCATCTGGGACGAGTGGGCGGACGCCGACGGCGAGCTGGGACCGGTCTACGGCGTGCAGTGGCGCTCGTGGCCGACGCCGGACGGCCGCCACGTCGACCAGATCGCGCAGGTGATCGAGCAGATCCGCAGCAACCCGGACTCACGCCGCCACATCGTCTCGGCGTGGAACGTCGGCGAGCTCGGCCAGATGGCCCTGCCGCCCTGTCACGCGATGTTCCAGTTCTACGTCGCCGACGGCCGCCTCTCGTGCCAGCTCTACCAGCGCTCGGCCGACCTCTTCCTCGGCGTGCCGTTCAACATCGCGTCGTACGCGCTGCTCGTCCACATGGTCGCCGCGCAGACGGGCCTCGAGGTCGGTGACTTCGTGTGGACGGGCGGGGACGTGCACATCTACGACAACCACGTCGAGCAGGTGCGCGAGCAGCTCGGGCGCGTGCCCTACCCGTACCCGACGCTGCGCCTCGCACCGCGCGACTCGATCGACGCGTACGAGTACGAGGACATCGAGGTCGTCGGGTACCAGCACCACCCCACGATCAAGGCCCCGATCGCGGTATGACGGGACCGGTCGCCCGGTGATCGGGCTCGTCTGGGCCCAGGCGCGCGACGCCGCGGGGCGGCCCGTCATCGGCGCGGGCGGCACGATGCCGTGGCACCTGCCCGAGGACCTGGCCCACTTCCGCCGCGTCACGTCGGGCCACCCCGTCGTCATGGGCCGCCGCACCTGGGACTCGCTGCCGCCCCGGTTCCGCCCCCTGCCCGGCCGCACGAACGTCGTCGTCACGCGCCAGGCGGGCTGGGTGCCCGACGGCGACCGCGCGCCCGACGAGTCACGGGCACCCGTGCGCGTGGCCGGGTCCGTGGACGCCGCGCTCGCCCTCGCCCGCGAGGCGGCCGGGCCGGACGGCGAGACCTGGGTGATCGGCGGCGCGCAGCTCTACGCGGCGGCGATCGAGCACGCCGACCGGTGCGTCGTCACCGAGATCGACGCCGAGCTGGAGGGCGACACGTTCGCGCCGGCCGTCCCTGCCGGGTGGCGGGCCGAGGCGGGGGAGTGGGCGACGTCGTCGACCGGCCTGCGGTACCGGATGGTGACCTACCGGCGCCACTAGGTTGACCGCCTATCTAGTCAGGCATACTGTCTAGCCGTGGACGACGACCGCGACTGGCCCAGCGAGTGGCTGCGCGGCGTGCTCGGCCTGTGCGTGCTGCGCGTCCTCGCCGACGGACCCACCTACGGCTACGCCGTCGCGACGGCGCTCGCGGACAGCGGTCTCGGGCCGCTCAAGGGCGGCACGCTGTACCCGCTGCTCAAGCGTCTGGAGGACGCGGGCTGGGTCGTCGCCGAGTGGCGGCCCGGAGAGGGCGGGCCCGGCCGCAAGTACTACGTGCTGACGGGTGCGGGAGCGGACGAGCTGCGCCGGTCCGCCGCCCGGTGGGACGCGTTCACCACGACGACCCGCCGGATCGTCGCCGACGGCGCGACCGCGCCCGCCGAGGAGGAGCCCGCATGACCACCACCGCTCAGGAGCGCCGCGAGGCCCGCCGGTTCGCGATCGAGCGCGAGCTCGCCCCGCACGTCGACCCCCGGTGGGCCGAGGGAGTGCTGCTCGAGCTGCGCATCCAGGGCGTCGCCGGCGACCTCATCGGCGAGGCGCTCGGCGAGGTGGACTCCCACTGCGCGGAGAGCGGGGAGAGCGCGGACGAGGCGTTCGGCGACCCCGTCGCCTACGCGCGCTCGCTCGGGCTTCCCCGCAGCCCCGACCAGGGTGCGGGCGCGGTCGTGCGGACGGTCCTGCCGACGCTCGTCCAGCTCGCGGGCATGTTCCTCACGCTGTGGTCCGTGCCCGCCGTGGTCACCGGGGACGCGGTCGAGATCACGGTCGGTCAGGTGCTCGCGGGCGTGGTCCTCGTCGGCGCGCTCGTGCTCCTCGCCCGGCGGCCCGAGCCCGTGCTGCGTGCGCTCGTGCGCCGCCCGGTGGTGGGGACCGTCGCGTTCGGGGCGGCGTCGGCGGCGCTCGTCGTCCCGCTCCTCCTGCTGCGCGCGACGCTCGTGCTGCTGCCCGCGGGGGCGACGTGCGCCGTCGGCATCGCCCTGCTCGTCGTGGGCACGGCCGCCGACCTGGTGCGCGCGCGACGGCCGGACGGTGCCGACCCGGTCCTCGCACCCCTGCAGGACGCTGCTACCACCACGCGTCGTCGTCGCGAGAGCCGGCGGGTCGGGCTGTTCGCCGCCCTGCTCGTGCCCGCCTGGACGCTCGTCGTCGGGGTGCTGCTCGGGTGGCTCGCCACGTGATCGCGCAGGGCCGTCCGCGCATTTTCGCAAAAACCGTTGGCGAATGCGCGGTATGCGCTTTCCGCAATGTCAACCACGCGTCGTCCCAGGTCACGGGAGCGCCCGCGTCGACGATCGGTGCGGGGGATCTTCTGATGTCGCCCTCACGACCGGCCCGTCCCGACCGATAGAACACTCCGCCTGGACACTCGTCCGGGTCACGACAGGAGGAGTGTCACGTGGGTGTACTGACGAGGCGTCGTACGCAGGACGACGTGCTGGCCGACCAGCGGCAGGTGATGACCGCCGAGATCCAGGCGCTGGCCCACGTCATGGAGCGGCTCGGCGAGGTCGCCGGCGCGGACTCCGAGGAGGCCGGCATCGAGGCGGTGCTCGACGGCGCCCGCCGGGCGTTCGGCTTCGACTACGCCTCCGCGTGGGCGGTGCGCCAGGGCTCGGAGGAGCTCGAGTTCGTCACGCAGGTGGGGTCGCTGGGGTCCGAGCTGAGCGCGATGACGCCCACCCACACGATGACGCGTGGCTACGGGCTGTGCGGCGTGGCGTGGGAGCGCGGGGAGATCGTGGACCTCGTCGACCTGGCGGACCACCCGGCCAACTGCGCGCGCGGCGAAGCCAGTCTGCGCGCCGGCGCCCGCGGCGCCATGTCGTTGCCCGTCCGGCGCGACGGCGAGATCGTCCTCATGCTCGACTTCCTCTCGGCGCGGCTCGGCACGCCGAGCCCGACGCGCGCGTTCGTCCTCGACGCGCTGTCGCGGGCCGTCTCCCAGTCCCTGACCACGATGCACTCCGCGGTGCAGGTCCGGGACTCCATCGGCGACCAGCAGGCGGTGACGACCGTCGTCGCCGAGGTCGGGTCGTGCGCCGACGAGGAGTCGGCGGTGCGGACCGCGCTCGACTCGGTGCGCCAGGAGTTCGGCTGGGCCTACGGCTCGTTCTGGAGCCTGGACGAGGACGCCCAGGTCCTGCGGTTCGCGGTCGAGTCCGGGACGGCGGGCGAGGAGTTCCGGCAGGTGACGCTGGCGGCGAGCTTCGCCGAGGGCGTCGGGCTGTCGGGGCGCGCGTGGAGGGCGCGTGACCTGGTGTTCGTCCGCGACCTCGGCGAGCTGACCGACTGCGTGCGCGCCCCTGCCGCGCAGCGCGCGGGGGTCCGCTCGGGGGTGTGCCTGCCGATCATCATCGACGGCCAGGTCATCGGCACCATGGACTTCTTCACCACCGAGACGACCACCCTGTCGGAGAGCCGCGCCGACGCCCTGCGCAACGTGGGTCGGCTCGTGTCCCAGCGTCTGGACATCCTGCGCCGCGCCACTCGCGACGCGGAGGCCGCGACGGCGCTGCTCGGCAGCGTCGAGCAGCTCTCGGCGAGCGCGAGCGAGGCCGGGGCCGTGGCCGCCGGTGCCGTCGCCCAGGCCTCCGAGATCGCCGAGGAGGTCCGCGCGCTCAGCGACTCCTCGACCGCGATCGAGGACGTCATCAAGATCATCTCCACCATCGCCGACCAGACGAACCTGCTGGCGCTCAACGCCACGATCGAGGCCGCCCGCGCGGGCCAGGCCGGGCGCGGGTTCGCTGTCGTGGCGACGGAGGTCAAGGAGCTCGCCGGCGGGACGACGACCGCCACGAGCAAGGTCGGCCAGCAGGTCGCGGACATCCAGACCAACACCGCGACCGTGGCGCGGGGCATCGAGGCGATCAACGAGACGATCGGGCGGATCGACGAGGTCCAGCAGCGCATGAGCGACGTCCTGGAGAGCCAGCGCGCCATGGCCCGGGCGTTCGAGGGGCGCTGACCGGGCGCAAACCACCCGGCCGCGATCCTCACGCCCGGCCGTGCCCGGTCGATAGAGCCCTCTGCCCCGGGCAACCACCCAGGGGTGGACGAGCAAGGGGGCGTGGAGTGGGTGTACTGACGGGGCGTCGCTCGCACGGCGACGCGGTGGCCGACGAGCAGGAGGTCATGACCGCCGAGATCCAGGCGCTGGACCAGGTCATGGAGCGGCTCGGCGAGGTGGCGTGCGCGACCTCCGTGCACACCGGCATCGAGGCGGTGCTCGACGGCACCCGGCGCGCCTTCGGGTTCGACTACGCGTCGGCGTGGGCGGTGCGCGAGGGGGCGGACCACCTCGAGTTCGTCGCGCAGGTCGGGTCCTTCGGCGCCGAGCTGGACGAGATCACGCCGTCGCACCGCCCGGGCAAGGGGTACGGGATGTGCGGCATCGCCTGGGAGCGCGGCCGCGTCGTCGACGTGCCGGACCTCACGCAGTACGCGCCCAACTGCGCCCGCGGCGTGGCGGCCCTCGCGGCCGGTGCCCGTGCAGGTATGTCGCTGCCGCTCTGGCACGACGGGAAGATCGCCCTGGTGCTCGACTTCGTCACGAAGCGCGTCGGCACACCGAGCCCGACGCGGCCGTTCGTGCTCGACGCGTTGTCCCGGGCCGTCTCCCAGTCCCTGACCGCGATGCATGCGGGCGCCCAGGTCCGCGACGCGGTGCGCGACCAGCAGGCGGTGACCGCCGTGGTCGCCGAGGTCGGGTCGTGCACGGACGAGGAGTCGGCGGTGCGGACCGCGCTCGACTCGGTGCGCCAGGAGTTCGGCTGGGCGTACGGGTCCTTCTGGAGGCTCGACGAGAGCGACCGCGTGCTGCGGTTCGCGGTCGAGTCCGGGACGGCGGGGGAGGAGTTCCGGCAGGTCACCCTGGCGGCGAGCTTCGCCGAGGGGGTCGGGCTGTCGGGCCGCGCGTGGAAGGCGCGCGACCTGGTGTTCGTGCGGGAGCTCGCCGAGCTCACCGACTGCGTGCGGGCTCCCGCGGCCCAGCGTGCGGGCGTCCGCTCGGGGGTGTGCCTGCCGATCGTCATCGACGGCCAGGTCATCGGCACCATGGACTTCTTCACCACCGAGACGATCGAGCTCTCGGCCAGCCGCGCCGACGCGCTGCGCAACGTGGGCCGGCTCGTGTCCCAGCGCCTGGACATCCTGCGCCGCGCCGCGCGTGACGCCGAGGCCGCCGCCGCGCTGCTCGGGAGCGTCGAGCAGCTCTCGGCGAGCGCCGCCGAGGCGGGGACCGTGGCCGCGGGCGCGGTCGCCCAGGCGTCCGAGATCGCGGCCGAGGTGCAGGCGCTGAGCGAGTCCTCGGCGGCCATCGCGGACGCATCAAGATCATCTCCACCATCGCCGACCAGACGAACCTGCTGGCGCTCAACGCCACGATCGAGGCGGCGCGCGCGGGTCAGGCGGGCCGCGGGTTCGCGGTCGTGGCGACCGAGGTGAAGGAGCTCGCGGGCGGAACGACGACGGCCACGAGCAAGGTCGGCCAGCAGGTGGCGGACATCCAGACCAACACGGCGACCGTGGCGCGCGGGATCGAGGCGATCAACGACACGATCGGCCGCATCGACGAGGTCCAGCAGCGTATGAGCGAAGTGCTGGAGAGCCAGCGCGCCATGGCGAGGGCGTTCGAGGGGCGCTGACCGGGCTGACCGGGCTGACCGGGCTGACCGGGCCGACCCGACGGCGGCCCGGGCCCGGGGCGTCAGAGCCCGGTCGGCTCGATCGGCTCCAGCCGCGGCGGCGGCACGGGGTGCGGCTCCTCGAGCGTCTCGACGTGCGTCTCGAGCGGCGCGGTGAGGCGCTCGACCGCGGCGTCGAGGTTGGCGGTGATCGCGGCGACGAGCCCGTCGGCGTCGCGTGCCTCGAACCGCTCGACGAGGTCGGCGTGCGACACCGCGGAGTCGCGCCGCACCGCGTACTCGTCGCTGACGGTGAAGCTCGCGATGCGCACCTCGACGATGAGCGTGCTCATCCACCGCAGCAGCCACGGGTTGCGGGCCGCCGCGACGAGCGTCCAGTGCAGCGTGAGGTCGGCGTCGCCGATGCGCCGGGCGTCCTCGGAGCGGCCGGCGGCGACGAGCGCGTCGTACGCGGTGCGGACGGCAGCGGCCTTGGCCTCGCCGGCGGAGGCGACGGCGATCCGCGCCGCCGTCGTCTCGACGCTCGCGCGCGCGGCGTACAGGGCGGGGATGCGGTCGCGGCCGATCGTCATGACGCTCAGGCCGCGACCAGGGGTCGCGCTGAGCAGACCCTCCTGGACGAGCCGCTGCGCGGCCTCGCGGAACGGGCCGCGGCTCACGCCGAGCTGGTTCGCGATCTCCACCTCGCGGATCGGCGAGCCGACGCGCAGCGCGCCGGAGTAGATCGCGTCACGCAGCTCGCGCGCGATGAGGTCGACCGTCGACGGCCGCGTCACCGGCGAGAGGAACGGCGCGGCGCCGAGCGGGGCGCGCGAGGCCGGGCTCATCGGCTCTCCCTTCCCGAGGTGGTCGTGCGCTGGTCGAGGTCACGATCCGGTATCACATCATCCCCTGCCGACGGCGTGGTGCGTCCGCCGGGGACGCGGTCTTCTGTCTGCGGGCCGGACGGGGGTGCGTCGCGCGTCTGCCCTGGTCAGAGCGTGTGTCACGCGCCGTGGCCGTCCGGTGGGACGGGCCGCTGCGACCCGTCTGCTGTCCGATTGTAGACAATCGGACGGTAGGACGGTCACATTGTTGAATGGTCGACGACCGGTTAACGTCGTGGAACGTCCAACGACCCCACCGACCGTCCGCGACCGCTCGCGTCGACGGGCACGAAGGGAATCATGACTTCCACGCGAACCACCGCGCCCCGGCGTCGCGCGCTCCTGGCGGCCAGCGCCGTCGGCCTGCTCGCCGTGACCACCGCCTGCTCGAGCGTCGACGACGGCGGCAACGAGACCGGCGGCGACGACACCGCGGGCGGCGGCACGCTGACCGAGCTCCAGGACTCCGGCACCATCACCGTCGGCTTCGCCGGCGAGGAGCCCTACAGCTTCCAGGACGACAGCGGCGAGCTCACCGGCGCGGCTGTCGCCCTCAACGAGGCCATCTACGGCGAGCTGGGCATCGACTCGGTCGAGGGCACGCTCACCGAGTGGAACTCGCTCATCCCCGGCCTCAACGCGGACCGCTTCGACTCCATCAGCGCGGGCATGTCGATCCTGCCCGAGCGCTGCGAGCAGGCCGCGTTCAGCGAGCCCGAGATCATGTACACCACGGCGTTCCTCGTGCCCGAGGGCAACCCGCAGAACCTCACCGACTGGCAGTCGGCCGTGGACGCGGACATCAACCTCGCCGTCATGTCCGGTGCGATCGAGGCCGGCTACGCCGAGGAGACCGACGTGCAGACGACGCAGGTCGGCAGCCCGCAGGACGGCCTCGACGCCGTCACCTCCGGCCGCGCCGACGCGTTCGCGCTCACCGGCATCTCGCTGCGCGCGCTCGCGGACAACACCGACGCCCCGGTCGAGGCGACCGACGCGTTCGTCGCCGTCATCGACGGCGTCCCGCAGATCGGCGCCGGCGCGACCGTGTTCCGCGACGAGGACACCGAGCTGCTCGAGGCGTACAACGAGGAGCTCGAGTCGATCGTCTCCGACCCCGAGCGCTACGCCGAGATCCTCGGCCCGTTCGGGTTCACCGAGGCCGAGCGTCCTGTCGAGGGCCTGACCGCGGAGATGCTCTGCGAGGGCGACCTCGAGGCCATCGCCGACGAGCTCGGCCCGGAGCTCGGCCTGGACGCCTGAGTCGATGGCCGACGATCTCGAGACGCTCGTCACCCGGCTCCCGCAGCTCGGTGACAGCGTCCTCGTCACGCTGCAGCTGACGCTCGGCGGCGCCGTCCTGGCGATGCTGATCGCGCTGCTTCTCGGGTTCGGCTCGCGCACCCAGTCCCTCTGGGTGCGCGGCCGGCCCGCGTGGTGGTCGAGTTCTTCCGCGGGACGTCGCTCGTCGTCCAGTTCTTCTGGCTCTTCTTCGTGCTGCCCGTGTTCGGGTTCAAGATGGAGTCGCTGGCCGTCGGCATCGTCGCGCTCGGGCTCAACTACGGCGCGTACGGCGCGAGGTGGTCCGCGGCTCGATCAACTCCGTCCCGGTGGGGCAGTGGGAGGCGTCGACGGCGCTCAACCTCGGCCCGATCCACCGCGTGCGTCGCGTGATCTTCCCGCAGGCGTGGGCGCTGATGATCCCCATGCTCACCAACCTGCTGATCCAGCTGCTCAAGGGCTCCGCGCTCGCGACCTTCATCTTCCTCCAGGACGTGAACTTCTTCACTGAGCAGCTGCGCCGCAGCACCAACGACGTGTTCTTCTCCTACACCGTGGGCCTGCTCGTGTACTTCGCCATCGCGTACGTGCTGACCCTGGGCATGAACGCGCTCGAGGTACGGGCCAAGAACCGTCTCGGCGCCGGGCCGAGCCTGCGTGAGGTGCTCAACCTCGCGCCGGTCCCCGTGTCGGCGAAGGGAGGTGCGGCATGAACGACATCTGGAGCTGGGAACGCGCCTGGGAGGTGCTCCCCGACCTGCTCTACGGGTTCCGCCTCACGATCCTCGCGACCGTCGTCGGCACGGCGATCGCCGCCGTGCTCGGCCTGTTCGTCGCGCTCGCCCGACGCTCGAGCGTCCGGTGGATCAGCGTCCCGGTCGGCGTGGTCGTCGAGTTCATCCGGTCCACGCCGCTGCTCGTGCAGCTCGTGTTCGTCTACCTCGCGCTGCCGACCGTCCCCGGGATCGTCGTCGGGTGCGCCGTGCTCGGCGTGCACTACGCGACGTACATGTCCGAGGTGTACCGCGCCGGGATCGACGCCGTGCCGCGCGGCCAGTGGGAAGCCGCCACCGCACTCAACCTCCCGCGCTCGCGCACCTGGCGCGACGTCGTGCTGCCGCAGGCCATCCGCAAGACGCTCCCCGGTCTCGGCAACTACGCGATCTCGATGTTCAAGGAGACGCCGTTCCTGTTCGCCATCTCCATCGTGGAGATGTTCGCGGCGGCGCAGAACTACGGCGCCAACACGTTCTCCTACATCGAGCCGCTGACCATGGTCGGCCTGTTCTTCCTGGCGGCCAGCTACCCGACCTCGCTCCTCGTGCGACGGATGGAGAAGCGCCTTGCCTGACGTGATCGACCCCACGACCGACCCAGCCAGTCACCCGGAGGACAGCGTGTCGACCACGCCGGACACCACCCCCGCCATCGAGTTCCGCGACGTCATCAAGCGCTTCGGCGACAACGTCGTGCTCGACGGGCTGAGCTTCAGCGTCGCCAAGGGCGACCGCGTGACGCTCATCGGCCCGTCGGGCTCCGGCAAGACGACGATCCTGCGCCTGCTCATGACGCTCGAGGAGGCCGACGGCGGGCTCATCCTCATCGACGGCGACCCCTACACCCACGAGTACCGCGGGCAGAAGTGGGTCGAGATCCCCGAGAAGCGACGCCGCGCCGTGCGCAAGCGCGTGGGCATGGTGTTCCAGCAGTTCAACCTGTTCCCCAACATGACCGTGCTCGAGAACATCATCGAGGCGCCCATGCACGTGCTCGGGCACAATCGAAAGCAGGCCACGGCCCGCGCGGAGGAGCTGCTCGAGCAGGTCGGCATGGCCGAGAAGCGCGACGCCAAGACCACCGAGCTCTCCGGCGGTCAGCAGCAGCGCGTCGCCATCGCGCGAGCGCTCGCCATGGACCCCGAGATCCTGCTGCTCGACGAGGTCACTTCGGCGCTCGACCCCGAGATCGTCGCCGACGTGCTCGGCGTGCTGCGGGACGTCGCCGAGAACACGGACATCACCATGCTGCTCGTCACGCACGAGATGCAGTTCGCCCGCGAGGTGTCGAACCGCGTGCTCATGTTCGACCACGGGCGGATCATCGAGGAGGCTCACCCCGAGACGATGTTCACCGCCCCGGAGCACGAGCGCACGCAGGAGTTCCTGAAGGCTGTGTTGGGCTGAGTCCTCTGGTGGTGGTGGGTCCGCGGCCGACGGTTCCGCGAGGGGCGGGGCGGGTCTACCATCCGCCGCTCGTTCCTCGCGGCTCCCGCCAGACCCACCACGACCCGCCCCACCCCTCGCTCCACCGTCGACCGCTCATTGCACCGTCGACAGCACGCCTGTGGCCCGTCCGGTACTCCGGGCGGGCCATACGTGTGCTCGGGGTCAGGCCGGGTCGCCGATGCGGTGGAGGGCGTCGAGGACCTGGGTCCAGAAGCGGTCGTGGTCGAGGGTGACGCCAACCTGGGTGCGGCACTCGGCGGGCTCGTCGCCGAGGAGGTCGACGACCGTCATGCCGGTGGTGAGGGTGCCGGCGAGCTCGACGTCGATCGGGGCGCGACGCGTCGTCATGACTGCTGGTTCGGCGACGTAGGCGACGGCGCACGGGTCGTGGACCGGCGGGTGCGGGAAGGCCTGCGCCGAGCGGTAGGTGCTGCTGTAGAAGTCGAGAAGCTCGCCGACGAAGCGGGCAGGGGTGGTGCCGAGCGCGGCGATGCGGTCGCGGACGTCGGGCGTGGCCACGGCCTGGTGCGTGACGTCGAGTCCGACCATCGTCACCGGCCACGCCTCGTTGAGCACGACGTGCGCGGCCTCCGGGTCGGCGAAAACGTTGAACTCCGCGGTGGGCGTGCGGTTCCCGCCGTGGAACGCGCCGCCCATCATCACGATCTCCCGCACGCGCGGCACGATGCTCGGCTCCTTGCGGGCCGCCATGGCGATGTTCGTCAGCGGCCCGACCGGGACGAGCGTGATCTCGCCGGGCTCTGCGTCGAGCACCGTCTCGATGATGAGGTCGACGGCGTGCCGGTCGTCGACGACGCCGCGAGGCGACGGGAGGACCGGCCCGTCCATGCCGGTCTCGCCGTGGATGTCGGGCGCGACGATCCGCGGCCGGACGAGCGGACGGTCGCAGCCCGCCGCGATCGGTACGTCGATCCCCGCGACCTCCGCGACGGCGAGCGCGTTGCGCGTCACCTTCTCGAGCGTCTGGTTGCCGGCGACCGTCGTCACCGCGACGAGGTCGATCGCGGGGGAGCCGTGCGCAAGAAGCATCGCGACGGCGTCGTCGTGGCCGGGGTCGCAGTCGAGGACGACCTTGCGAGGGAGCGAGGAGTCACCGGTGAGCACGCGCCCATCCTCGCGTGCGGACCCCTGCTCGGCAGCCTGTGTCCGCTCGCAGTGCCCGACGACGCGTGGCGTGCTTCGCGTCCGGGCACCCGCGGCGGCTAGGCTGTGCTGCGGCCCTGCCCCGGGGCCACGCGCCTGTAGCTCAGGGGATAGAGCACCGCTCTCCTAAAGCGGGTGTCGCCAGTTCGAATCTGGCCAGGCGCACCGAGTCGGTGTATGACTCCGCCTGATGCTTGACGGTTCGGGTTCGGCTGATGGTTGACGGTGTGGCAGCTGATGCTTGACACCTGCTTCGGCTGACGCTTGACGCTCGCTCATGAGGGAGTTGAGCGTGGCTGAGCAGATGTACAAGGCGGTGGTGGCGGTCATCGGTGATGGCCGTTCGATCACCGAGGTCGCGGCGTCGTGGGCCATCTCGCGTCAGACGCTGGGCACTGCCCCAGGATCGGTTGACTCCTGACCTGTGAGGACTGTCGTTCTCGCTGGAAGGATGTCCCTCGTGCCCAAGCCCTATCCTCCGAGTTCGGGACTGCTGCCGGATCCGTTGACACGGGGTTAGTGGTGATCATGCCGCAAGCGCGGCGTTCTGGGCGGTGAAGGCGAGCTCGTACTCGACGGGGGTGAGCTTGCCGAGGGCTCGCTGGCGTCGACG